>JAIEQG010000054.1 GCA_019747905.1 Burkholderiales bacterium | reverse complement strand
GGCGATACCACCACCAGATCCTGGTAGCCGTTCTTCCAGATGTCGCCCAGCAGGATCGGCGCCGCGTAGATGTTGTCCACGGGAATGTCGAAGAAGCCCTGGATCTGGTCGGCGTGGAGATCCATGGTGAGCAGTCGGTCGACCCCGGCGGCCTGCAGCATGTTCGCGACCACCTTCGCGCTGATGGCCACGCGCGCCGAACGCGGGCGGCGGTCCTGGCGCGAATAGCCGAGGTAGGGAATCGCGGCGGTGATGCGCCCGGCCGACGAGCGGCGCAGCGCATCCACGATCAGCATCACTTCCATCAGCGTGTCGTTGGTCGGCACACAGGTGGACTGCAGCACGAAGACGTCCTTGCCGCGCACGTTCTCGAGCAGTTCCACCATCACTTCGCCGTCGCTGAATCGCCCGACGGTCGCGCGCCCGAGATGGATGTTGAGATGCTTGCAGACGTCCGCGGCCAGCCGCGGGTTCGCGTTGCCGGTGAAGACCATCAGGCTGTCGTAGCCCATGGGTGCTTCGCGGGAGCGGGTGCTGAGTCGCAACATCTGCCTTGAGAGGATTTCCGGACGTCTACCGCGATGCTTCGAAAAAAACACAGCCGCTCGATGCGCGGCTGCTGTGCCCGGATGCCGTACCGCCTGCGGTCATCCTTTGTTATGGCTGGGGAGGAAGGATTCGAACCTTCGCATGCCGGAATCAAAATCCGGTGCCTTAACCAGCTTGGCGACTCCCCAAGAAAACGTTCAATCCTCGACGAGTGCCCGCAAGGGATGCTCTTCGAGACCCCGGGCCACGAAGCCTCCCATGTCCGCAGGCTTGCGTTCCAAGACCTCGTTCGCCGCACGCTCGGTTTCGAAGCCGCAGAAGACGCAGGCTCCCGAACCGGTCATGCGCGCATCCCCGAATCCGGCCAGCCAATCAAGACTTCGCGCGACTTCCGGATGCATCCGGCGGACCACGGGTTCGAGGTCGTTACGCCCCCCGAACGCACTCCGCCACTGACGCCAACCCGTTGAAAAGGCCGCTATTCTGATGGGATCGGTAGACCGTGTCAATTCCGGTCGGGCGAACACCGCCGGGGTCGAAACCGCCACCGGCGGAACCACGACGACGTACCACTCCGGTGGCAATTCAAGGGCCTGCAAGCGTTCCCCCACCCCTTCGCCGAACGCGTTCCGACCGTAGACGAATACCGGGACGTCGGCGCCGAGCTTCAGGCCGAGGGCCTGCAACCGCCCCCGCTTGAGGCCGGTGCCCCACAGGCGATTGAGCGCGAGCAGCGTGGTCGCGGCGTCGGAACTGCCGCCGCCCAGTCCACCTCCCAAGGGAAGATGCTTGTCGAGCGCGATGTCGGCGCCCAGCGCCGTCCCGGTCTCCTGTTGCAGGAGCCGGGCAGCCTTCACGACCAGGTCATCGGCCTCGGGAACTCCGGCCACGGCATTCACGCGCCGGATCGCGCCGTCGTCCCGAACCGTGATCGCCAGCTGATCCGCGGCGTCGATGAAGCGGAAAACCGTCTGCAACTCGTGATAGCCATCCGGCCGGCGGCCGACGACGTGCAGAAAGAGATTGAGCTTCGCCGGTGCCGGAAAGACCTCGGTACGGCTCACGGATCGTTCCAGCTCGCGACGATCAGCCGCACTTTCAGGCCTTCGTACTCCAGGTCCATGCGGGCGGGCAGCACGTCCGGCCCCACCATGGAATAGGCGAGGTAGCTCACCTTCCACCCATCCTGCTCGAGGAGCTTCGGGCGGCCGTCCGAATCCAGCTCGAACCGGGTCGGCGCCGAGTCGGGTGCCGGCCGCGCGAACACCCAGTGCCGCAGTTGCTGCAACGGCAGCTCCCACCCGAGGACCGTTCGCGACAGCGCACCGGCATCGGCCTCCTGGAAACGCCGGCCGTCCGACATCTCCATGGCTGCACCGGCCGCGTCCCGCGACAGACGCGCATAGAGCAGGCCGGCGGGGCCGTACAGTTCGAGCCGGTCGCTCTGGTCCGCGTGGCGCCAGCGCAGGCTGCCGCTGTAGCCATCACCGTCGTAACGCACGGCCACGCGGCCATTCAGTTCGAACCGGTCGGCAGTGGGGCGGCCGGTCACCGCACCTTCCTGGCGCGTGAGCCACGAGCAGGAACTCAGCAGCGCTACCGCAAGGGCCACGGCCCATGCCGTACGAATCGGGCGCACTGGAACGACGTTCCTCAGTTGAGGAACTTCTTCATCACCGCTTTCAGTTCGTCGTTGCCGGGGTGATCCTTCATGGAGCTGCGCCAGAGCTGCTCCGCCTCGGACTTCTTGCCCTGCACCCACAGTACTTCGCCGAGATGCGCGGCGATTTCCGGATCGGGACGCTGCGAATAGGCTCGCTTCAGGTAGTCGAGCCCCTCGTTGAGGCTGCCCATGCGGTAGGCGACCCAGCCCATGCTGTCGAGGATGAAGGGGTCGTCGGGCGAGAGCTTGAGCGCCTTCTCTATGAACTCCCGCGCTTCCTTCAGCCGGATGTTGCGATCGGCCAGCGTGTAGCCCAGCGCGTTGTAGGCCTGCGCATGGTCGGGCTTCAACTGGATGAGGCGTTTCAGTTTCGCTTCCAGCACGTCGATGCGATCGAGGCGTTCGGCCGCCATCGCATAGTCGTAGAGCAGGTCCGGATGATCCGGCTGCTGATCGAGCGCGTTGCCGAGCAGGTCGAAGGACTCCTGGTAGGCCTTGGCCTCGCGCAGCACCTGCGCCTCGGCCTGCGTGAGCTGGGTGCGCTGTTGCGGGTTCTGCACTTCGACGCCCTGCAGATAGGTCCGCGCTTCCGCCACCTTGTTCTGCTTGGCGAGGATGAAGGCGTAACGCGCCGCCGCGGGCACCACCTGCTCGCCCGCCATGACCTTGCCGTACCAGCCGAGCGCTTCGTCGTAGCGCTTGCGCTCTTCAGCCACCTGGCCGAGGTAGTAGCGCAGCGCATCGGCGTCGCGATAGTTGAGCTCGAGCGCGCGCTTGAACTTCGCTTCCGCCAGGTCGTAGTCGTTCATCTGCAGCGACAGCAGGCCGATGGTCACCGCCACATCGGCGTTGTTCGGTGCTTCCTGTTCGATGCGCTGGAATTCGCGCCGCGCCTGATCGATGCGCTTCTCCGCCACGAGCATCCGCGCGTAGCTCAACCGCGCGTCGCGCGCGCCCGGGTTCGCCGCCAGGAAGCCCTGGAGAAACTCGAGCGCTTTCGCGTTCGATTCGCGCTGCAGTGCCTGCGCGTTGACCAGGGCCGCCGGTTCCCAATCCGGTCGCAACTTGAGCGCCTGGCGTGCCGCCTGCCCTGCCGCATCGGTCTTGCCGGCGACCAGCGCCGCCTGCGCCACGGAAAAGTGCGCTTCGGGCACTTCGGGGTAAGGTGCCGCGAGATCGCGGATCAGCAGGTAGACCGCGTTCTTGTCCGGATGCCGGCCGAGCAACGGGTTCAGTTGCAGGAAGGAAGGGCCGATCGCCGACTTGTCGGCGGCGAGCAGCTTCTGCAGATAGGGCTTCGCGTCGCTCAGCTTGTTGTTGTTGACCAGCACCGACACGAGCGCCTGGCGCGCGGCGGAGGAGTCGGGCTCGACTTCGACCCACAGGCTGGCGGCATCGAGAGCCACGTCGTTGTAGCGCCCGTACATGGCGATCTCGGTGGCGCGCCGCGCGACGCGCGGATCGCGGGTGACTTGTGCGATCTCCATGTATGCCTTCGACGCGAGGCGCACATTGCCGCGTTGGCCGGCGATCTCCGCCAGCAGGAACTTGTACAGCAGGTCGCGCGTGAGTTCGTTCGGCGGGAGATTGGCGCGACCATCGGTACTGCGCTGCGAGAGGGCTTCGGCGGCGCGTATCTCGACGTCGTCGGAGTCATCGCCCTCGATGAGGGACGGTGCCTGGGCCAGTCCGCCTGCGATCAGCGTCGGCGTCGGGCCATTCGACGCCACTCGCGCCTGCGGTCCGTGCGCGCACGCCGACAGTGATATGGCGCACAGGGCGGCGAGAACTGCGAAGAGTCGGTGAGTCCACATGGCGGCTGCCGTTCGCTCGTAAGGGTGTGAGGGCCGCGCGGCGCCGGGGATCAGCTCTTGCGTTAAGCGATGTGCCGCGGTCGGTCGTTTAGAGGGAGAGGCGGGGATCGAGTTCTTGGCCTTCGAAGTCAGTTTAGGTATATTTCTCAGAGCCTACAAGCAGCGTGCGTGCCGTCTTTGACGACGCTGCCCGAACTCATCGTCGGGCTTCCCGGTACCTTCGCAACACCCGGTTTTTCCAGCGCTTTGCATCCCGACCCGGAACCCGTTTCGCCGCCAGTCCTGTCGGCCCGTGCGCTCTCGCGCGATTTCGGGTTGCGTCACGCGGTACGTGAGGTCTCACTGACCCTCGCGCGCGGCGAGGTGCTCGGTCTGCTCGGACCCAACGGTGCGGGCAAGACCACCACGATGCAGATGATCACGGGCAATCTCGCGCCGACGGCGGGCGAGATCCAGATTTGCGGCATCGATCTCCTGGATCACCCCACGCGCGCGAAGGCGCGCATCGGCTACCTCCCCGAGACACCGCCGCTGTATCGCGATCTCACCGTGGACGAGTTCCTGCGCCTCGCGGCGCGGCTGCATCGTGTGCCCAAGGCGCGCATCGCGTCGACGGTGACCCAGGCCCAGCGGCGTTGCGGCTTGACCGACATGTCGGCGCGGCGGATCGGCGCGCTCTCGAAGGGCTACCAGCAGCGCGTGGGTATCGCACAGGCAATCGTCCACGAACCCGACCTGGTGGTGCTGGACGAGCCCACCGTCGGCCTCGATCCGAACCAGATCCGCGAGATCCGCACCCTGATCCGCGAACTCGCCGACGACCACGCCGTGATCCTGTCGACCCACATCCTCCCCGAAGTGGAGACCGTCTGCGACCGCGTGCAGATCCTGCACCAGGGGCAAGTGGTCTACACCGACAACATCGCCGCGTTGAAGCAGTATCGGGGCGGACACGCGCTCACCGTCGCACTGCGTCGACCACCCGCGGTCGACGACTTGAAGTCGCTGCCGGGCGTGCGCAACGTGGAAGTGCTGTCCGGGGATCGCTTCCGGCTGTTCCACGAAGCCGACATCAATCCGGCGGAAACCGTGGTGAAACGCTCGGTCGAGCAGGATTGGGGGCTCACCGAACTGACGCCGGTGGAAACGACTCTCGAGGAAGTGTTCGTCCACCTCACGCAATCCGACGCCGCGGAGCCGCCTGCCCCATGATCCTCACCATCGCCGCCAAGGAACTGCGCGCGCTCTTCAACGCGCCGCTCGCGTGGGTGGTGCTCGCCGTCCTCCAGGTGATCCTCGCGTGGATCTTCCTGGTGAGCCTGGATCGCTACATCGCGCTGCAGCCGCAACTCGTCCAGTATCCGAATCCACCCGGCGTGACCGAGTTCATCGTGGCGCCCATGTTCGGGTCGGGCGCGGTGGTGCTGCTCATGCTGGTACCGCTGCTGTCCATGCGCCTGATCGCCGAAGAACGCCGCAACCAGACGCTGACGCTGCTCGTCTCCGCACCGGTGTCCATGACCGAGATCGTGGTCGGCAAGTTTCTCGGCCTGACACTGTTTCTGTTCGCCGTCGTCACCCTCATGGCGGTGATGGCGCTGTCGCTGATCGCCGGCGGGAAGATCGACTTCGGCTTGCTAGCCGCCAACGTGATCGGCCTCACGCTGCTCGGCGGCGCGTTCGCGGCCATCGGACTGTACATCTCGTCGCTTACGGCCAATCCCGTGATCGCTGCGGTCGCAACGCTGGCGAGCCTGCTGGTGCTGTGGATCCTCAACATGGGCGCCCCTGATCCGGGCAGCATCCTGCATCTGCTTTCGCTCATGAAGCACTACGAGAGTTTCGCGAAGGGCGTGCTCGACACCGGCGATCTCGCCTATTACGCGCTGCTGATCGCTCTGTTCCTACTGCTCGCCGCGCGGCGCCTCGATCGGGATCGACTGGCGTCATGATCGCGAGCCGCCGCCTGCGGGTACAGCTCTTCGCCCAGAACGCCGTATTCGCCGTGCTTCTGGTGGTGGCGGCCGTGCTGCTCGCTCATGTCGCACAACGCTACGCCAAGCAATGGGATCTCACGCAGAACGGCCGCAACACGTTGAGCGAAGGCAGCCGGCAGATGCTGCAGCAGCTGAAGGGCCCGGTCAGCATCACGGCCTACGCCGGGGACCGAGATCCGAGCCTCGGCGACATCCGCCGCCAGATCTCGGACTTCATCGCGCGCTACCAGCGCGTCAAGCCGGACATCACGCTCGCCTTCGTCGACCCGCGCGAGCAACCGAAGCTCGCCAAGGAAGCCAACGTCCAGGTGCCGGGCGAAATGGTGATCGAGTACGACGGGCGCAAGGAACATCTCACGACGCTCGACGAGCAGGCTCTCACCAGCATGCTGACGCGCCTCGCGCGCAGCCAGGAGCGCACCGTGATGTTCCTCGACGGGCACGGCGAGCGCAAACCCGACGGCATCGCCAATCATGACCTGGGCACCCTGGGCAAACGCCTGGTGGCCGCGGGCATCCGGACCAACACGCTGCGGCTCGCGGAAGTCCAGGACGTCCCGGCGAATGCAGCGCTGCTCGTCATTGCGGCGCCTCAGGTGGACCTGTTGCCGGTGGAAGTGGCGCGCATTCGCGGCTACCTCGATCGCGGCGGCAGCCTGCTGTGGCTGATCGACCAGGAACCGCTGCGCGGACTGCAGCCCATCGCGGATTTTCTGGGGCTGCAACTCTCGCCCGGCATCGCAGTGGACCCGGCGGCGCAGGCGCTCCGGCAGCCGGGTACGCTGGCGATCAGTTCCGCGTACGGTCAGCACCTGGCCATGCGCGGGTTCACGTTGACCACGGCGTTCCCGTTCGCGCGCCGGATCGCGCATGCCGAAGAGAACAAGACCTGGCGCTTCACCCCGTTGGTGGAAGTCGCGCAGACCGGTTGGCTGGAAACGTCGCCGCTCGGCGATTCCGTCGCGTTCGACAAGAACCGCGACATGCCGGGCCCTATCACCGTGGCCGCCGCATTGGAGCGCACCGTCGACGGCCGCAATCAGCGCGTCATCGTGACCGGCAGCGGCCATTTTCTTTCCAACATGTCGATCGGCCTGCTCGGCAACCTGGACCTGGGCATGAACCTGGTGAACTGGCTGGCCGGCGACGACAGCCTCGTCACCGTTCAGCCGCGCGCGCTGGTCGATGGGGACCTGCAGTTGACGCGCTCGTCGCTGATCTTCATCGCCCTGTTCTTCCTGATCGCCCTGCCCGCGTTCTTCCTCTTTGCGGGGGGCATGAACTGGTGGCGCCGAAGATCGTAGCCGCGACTCGCCAGCGGCCAGCGCAGCTGGGGCGCACAGGCGCGTATCCCGTCAAACCGGGCGAGACGCTACGACCCAGCGTACCGAAGAGGACTCGCCAGCGCCCAGCGCAGCCGGGGCGCACAATGAAAGCCCCCAGGTGGTTCAGTCGGAGCCTCGCCCGATGAAGCGCTCCCTCCTCATCAACATCGTTCTCGCCCTCATCGTTGCGGGCCTCGCATTGTGGTTCGCGCTCAAGCCGGACGACGAACCGAAGGGCGGCCCGGCACAAGCCGTTTCCCAGAAGCCGGCGGCCGATGCCAAGCGCATCGCCATCGCTCGCAAGGGCCTGCCGGAGTTCGTGCTCGAGAAGGACGCCGGCGGCCGTTGGGTGCAGACCAAGCCGTTTCCCGCGCGCGTGGATGCGAGCAAAGCCGGGCGCCTGCTCGACCTGCTCGGCGCCACTGCAAGGACCACCTACCCCGCCACGGATCTCGCGCGGTTCGACCTCGACCAACCGACAGTCCGCGTGACCATCGACGACCAGGCCTTCGCCTTCGGCAGCGTGAATCCCGTGACCGACGAGCAGTACCTGCTCGCGAACGACAAGGTCTTCCTCGTCTCGCCGGTGCACGGGTTCAGCATGCCGACCCAGGCGGACAGCCTGGCAAGTCACATGCTGCTGGCCGAGGACGAGATACCCACGTCCTTCACGCTGCCGGGATTCAAGCTCGAGTTGAAGGACGGCAAGTGGGCGAGCACGCCACCGCCTGCCGACCCCGCGAAGATCTCGCAGGACGACTACATCCGCTGGGCCGAGGGCTGGCGCATGGCCGCGAGCGTCGCCACCCAGGTCGCGTCGGGCCGGCAAGCGGGCGATACCGTGCGGATTGCGTTGCAGAACGGCCGCACCCTCGAACTGATCGTGCTTTCTCGCGCACCCGAAATGCGGCTGCTGCGCACCGACGAGAATCTCGAGTACGTCTTTCCCGCGGATACCGCGACGCGACTACTGTCACCGGTCACCGCCGGCAAATAGCCGTGCCCGAGCTGCCGGAGGTCGAGACCACCCGCCGTTCGCTCGAGCCTGCACTGCTCGCGCGGCGGATCGACCGCGTGATCGTGCGCGATCGACGCCTGCGGTGGCCCGTGCCGCACGAACTCGAGGCCCGGATGACCGGGGCGGTCATCCATTCCACGTCGCGTCGCGCCAAGTACCTGCTCATCGATACCGACCGGGGGCACGCCATCGTGCACCTCGGCATGTCGGGCAGCCTGCGGGTCGTCGCCCGCGATGCGGCACCTCGGCCTCACGATCACATCGATGTGCTGCTCGACGACGGCGTGGTGCTGCGCTTCCACGATCCGCGGCGTTTCGGCAGCTGGCATTGGATCGAAGGCGATCCGTCGACCCATCCGCTGCTGGCGGCACTCGCACCCGAGCCGCTGACCGCCGCGTTCGACGCGGCGTACCTGCATCGTGTCACCCGCGGCCGCAGCGCCGCGATCAAGCAGGTGCTCATGAATGGCAATCTCGTCACCGGCGTCGGGAACATCTACGCCTCCGAAGCGCTGCACCTCGCAGCGATCCATCCGCGCACCAAGGCCCAGCGCGTGTCGCTCGAGCGCTGTGCGCGGCTCGCGCACGCCGTGAAGGAGACGCTCGCTCGCGCCATCGAAGCGGGCGGCAGCACGCTGCGCGACTACGTCGACGGGCACGGCAACCCCGGTGCCGCCCAGCAGGCACACGCGGTCTACGAGCGGGCGGGTGAGGCCTGTCCGCGCTGCGGCGGCATCGTGAAGGGCTTCCGGCAAGGACAGCGCTCGACCTACTACTGCCCCGGCTGCCAGCGCTAGCCCGCGCCGGACCGCCCCAAGCGGGCTAGCCCCCTCGGGGGGAAGGGCCGCAGGCCCATCGGGGGGGGACGTCACCTCAGCCCGCGCCGGGCCGCCCCGAGGGGGCTAGCCGCCTCGGGGGAACGTCCCCTACCGCTACTTGGGCTGCGGCGCCAGCTGCCAGTTGCGGCCGTCGAACCGCAGCAGGACCAGATCCTCGATCGGGTAGTAGTCCGTCTTGCTCGTGGTCACGCGCACGCCGGGGTACAGCATCGGGAACTCGACGTTGGTCATGCTGGTGGCGACCCGCATGATGTTCTCGCGCGACAGATCGTCGCCGCATTTTCGGAGCACGTACTCCATGGCCTGCGCTACCTGATATCCATGTGCAGCAATGCCGTCGTTGGCGTTGCCGTCATAGTATTTCTTCGCCCAATCGAGGTAGGCTCGGATCGCCACGTCCTGGGAGAAGGCGATGGTGTCGGGCGCCTTCGCGTAGTACGCGGATATCAGACCGACGGCGTTGTCGAGGCCCGCCGGTTCCAGCACTCCGCGAACCGAGGCGCTCGCGATACCAGTGTAATGCGCAGGCTTCCAGCCGAGCTCGCCCATCTTGCGCAGCGCCTGCGACGCATGCTTACCTGCCATCGCGCTCATCAGCGTGTCGGCTCCCGAAGCCTTCAGCGAAACGATCTGCGTGTCGACTGTGGGATCGGTGGCCTCGTAGGTCTGTTCGCCGACGATCATCGTGCGGGCCTTCTCGCCGAGGGCAGCCTTGAACCCGGCCACGTAATCGCGCCCGTAGTCGTCGTTCAAGCTGAAGAGAGCGATCTTCGCATCGGGGCGCGTCTTGAGGATGTGCTGCGCGTAGAGCGACGCCTCGTGCCGGTAGGAGGGCATCCACCCCATGGTCCACGGGTAGCGCTCGTGGTCGCCCCATGCACTGTCGCCCCCTGCTACGAACAGGTGCGGCACGCCCTTGGCGTTCAGGTACTTTCGCACGGCCATGTTGGTCGCTGTGCCGACCGAGCTGAAGATGAGCAGCACCTGATCCTGCTCCACCAGGCGCCGCACGTGCTCCACGGTCTTGGGCGGAAGGTACGCGTCGTCAAGACTCAGCAGCTTCACCTTGCGCCCGTTGATGCCGCCCGCGGCGTTCACCGCTGCGAAAAAGGCGAGCTGCGCCTTGCCGATGGCGCCGTAGGCGGACCCGGCACCGCTGTAGGGCATGGTCTGACCGATGAGGATCTCGGTGTCGGTCACACCTGGCCCGTAGCGCTTCTCCGCTAGTGCGTCGGTGACCGTAACCGCGAGCACGGCGGCGACCAGCAGCGCCTTCCAGCGATGGACCAGCGTCATGGGACCTCCGGGATCAGGCAGGATCGGTCTGCGGCTCGGTGAGCGCGCGGTACTTGGCGGCCAACTGCTCCGGCGACTCGACCACGTCGGGATCGGGAATGATGCAATCCACCGGGCATACTTCCATGCATTGCGGCTGTTCGAAATGGCCGACGCATTCGGTGCACTTGCGCGGCTCGATCACGTAGACGATCTCGCCCATGGAGATCGCGTCGTTCGGGCACTCCGGCTCGCACACGTCGCAGTTGATGCAGTCATCGGTGATGAGCAGCGCCATTACGGCTCGGCCCTTGCCGGCCCCGGCTCACAAGAGGGCTGGCCCTCTGGGGGGTAAGGCCGCGACGCCATTCGGACGGAAGTCACCTCAGAGCTCCGCTTTGGCCTTGAGCCGCTCGACCAGGAGCGGATTCACGAACGCCGAGCAGTCGCCGCCGAGGGTGGCGATCTCCCGGACCATGGTGGCCGAGATGAACTGGTACTGCTCCGCCGGCGTGAGAAAAAGCGTCTCGACGTCCGGAAACAGCTTGCGGTTCATGCCGGCCATCTGGAATTCGTACTCGAAATCGGACACCGCCCGCAGGCCGCGCAGGATGATGTGCGAATCCACCGTCTTGAGGAACGACATCAGCAATCCGGAAAAACCTCGCACCTCGACGTTCGGATAGGGTGCCAGCACCTCCCGCGCCATCGCCACGCGTTCTTCCAGCGTGAAGAACGGATTCTTGACGCGGCTCGCGGCAATGGCGACCACCACGTGGTCGAACAGCAGCGCCGCGCGGCGGACCAGGTCTTCGTGGCCGCGGGTGATCGGGTCAAACGTTCCGGGGTAGACCGCTCGTCGCTTCGTCATGGCGCTGGGAAATCAGGTGTGCATGGACGCGCCCCGCTGCAAGCCGGCGCAGGACCGACCATCCCGTGCCCGGCTCCACGGGCCGGGGGGCCTCCACGTAGACACGGGCCCCGCCAGCGAGATGATCGACCAGCTTCGACAGGACGTCGTCGTAGTCGGCGCCCTCGAACGGAGGGTCGACGAACACCACGTCGAAGCGCCGACGGTCGAAGCGGAGGAATTCTAGCGCATCACCGGCGACGACCTCGGCGGCAGGCAGGGCAAGCTGGCGCGCGTTGTCGCGCAGGGCCCCGGCCACGGCGGCGTCGCGTTCCACCAGAACCACGCTGGACGCATGCCGCGACGCGGCCTCCAGCCCCAGGGCGCCGCTGCCGGCGAACAGGTCCAGACAGGCGAGACCCGTCAGGTCCTGACCGAGCCAGTTGAACAGAGTCTCCCGGACCCGGTCGGGCGTGGGTCGCAGGCCTTCGCGATCGGGAAAACGGATGACGCGGCTGCGGTGGGTGCCGCCGATGATGCGCACCCGGTTGCGCGCACCATCCGCACCGCGTGCATCGCGCCGTGCGCTCACTGCACCTTGGTCGACCCGCCCACCACCACGGTGACCATGAGGTCCGGGTGCACGCGACGCCGGAAAGCGTCGCGGACCTGATCCACGGTCACGGCCTCGACATTCGCCACGAAGCGATCCAGGTAGTCGAGCGGCAGGTTGTAGAAGCCGATGATCGCGAGATAGTCGTGGATCTTCCGGTTGCTGTCGATGCGCAACGGGAATCCGCCCACGAGATTCTGCTTCGCGGCTTCGAGCTCCTGCTCGGTGGGGCCGTCGTCCACGTAACGCTTCAACGTCTCGCGCACCACGCCGAGTGCTTCCTGGGCCTGCTCCTTGCGGGTCTGCAAACCGATCTGGAACGGACCGAGTTCCGCATAAGGCGCGAAGAAACTGTAGGAGCTGTAGGCGAGTCCGCGCTTCTGTCGCACCTCCTCCACCAGGCGCGAGGCGAAACCGCCGCCCCCGAGGATGTAGTTGCCGACGAAAAGCGGGAAATAGTCCGGATCGTTGCGCTTCAAGCCCGGCGCACCCATCAGGATGTGACTCTGCGACGCCGGATGCTCGATGTCGCGCGCCACCGATGCCTTGAGCGGCAGCACCGGCGCGAGCGGCGGCACCCCGTTGCTCGCGCGCGGCAGCTTGTCGGTCAAACGGTGGGCGATGGCATCGGCCTCGTCGCGAGACAGGTCCCCGATGATCGCGACGATCGCCCGATTGGCATAGTAGTGATCGGCATAGAAGGTCTTCAGCTGATCGACGGTGAGCTTGGAGACCGTGTCGACCTCGCCCGAACTGCGCAGCCCGTAGGGGTGCTCACGGTAGAGGGCCGTGGCGAAAGCGCGTTCGGCGATGGATTCGGGCTTGGTCGCGGCCTCTCTCAGCCCGGCCACCTGCCTGGCCTTCTCGCGTTCGAGCACCGCGGCTGGAAACGTCGGGGACTGCAGCACCTTAGCGAGCAGCTCGAGAGCCTGCTCACGTTCCGTGGCGCTCGATAGCGTCCGCAGCGAGTAGCCGGCTCGGTCGGCGTCGAAGCGCGATCCGAGCTGGGCACCGACATCGGCGAGACGCTCGGCAATCTGGCTTTCGCTCAAGCCGCCGGCGCCCAGGCGCATCACGCCC
Source organism: Burkholderiales bacterium (assembly GCA_019747905.1). GTDB lineage: Bacteria > Pseudomonadota > Gammaproteobacteria > Burkholderiales. Next base: position 51,547 of record JAIEQG010000054.1, on the reverse strand, counting down.
AGCGTCATGCCGGCGAGGCCGGAGGTGGCCTTCGTGTCGCGTCCGGAACCGGCCGGAAAGTCGACGCTCACGTCGATCATCGGGAGCGCGCGGTTCTCGACAAAATACACTCGCGCCCCGTTGTCGAGCTGCCAGGTGTCGATGGGCAGCGTCGCGCGCGCCGGCAATGCGATCGCCATCATCGCGGCAACGGTGAAAGTGCAGGACCGAAGTAGCATCTTCATGGCATGGCTCCGGTCAGTTGGCAGGTGCCGCCGCACGCGGCGCGACCGATTGCGGATCGAGCACGGCCACGGTCAGGCTGTCGTCGACGAAGTATCTGCGCGCCACTTCGCGCACCTGATCGGCGGTGACCTCGCGCAGCTTGCGCAGCTGCAGATCCGTGGAGTCGTAGGGCAACCCGACGGTGTTCAGCATGCCCATCTGCATGGCCTGGTAGAACATGGAGTCGCGCTGGAACACCTGGCTCGCGATCACCTGTGCCTTCACACGCTTCAATTCCTCTTCGCTGACACCTTCGTCGATGACCTTGCGCAACGCGGCGCGCAGGGCCGCCTCGAGTTCGGCGACCGAGGTGCCCGGCGCCGGGACGCCATCCATGAAGAACATGCCGGGCCCGCGATTCACGCTGTCGTAGCTCGCGCCGGCACTGACGGCGATGCGGGCTTCCTTCACCAGGATGCGATCGAGCCGTGCCGCGTCGCTGCCGTCGAGCACGCCCACCAGCATCGACAGTGCGTAGGGCTCCCAGTCTTTCTCCAGGTCGCGCAGCACCGGCACGTGCCAACCCATGAGCAGATAGGGCAATTCGCCGGGGCCCTTCACCACGAGGCGCTTGATGCCGCGTTGCGCCGGCTCGATCTGCGGCTTGCGCACGGGCAGTTCGCGGGACGGGATCGGGCCGAACTTCTCTTCCGCGACGCGAAACACTTCCTGCGGATCCACGTCGCCCACCACCACCAGCGTCGCGTTGTTCGGCGTATACCATCGCTCATACCAGGCCCGGGCGTCCTCGACCTTCATGTTCTCGAGATCGTTCATCCAGCCGATGATCGGCCACTTGTACGGACTGCCGGTGTAGGCGACCGCCATCATCTGCTCGAACAGCAGCGCCCGCGGCTGATCTTCGGTGCGCAGGCGCCGCTCCTCCATGACGACCTTGATCTCCTTGGCGAACTCTTCACCGGACAGCACCAGGTTCTGCATCCGGTCTGCTTCCAGGCCCAGCGCCAGCGGCAGCTTCGACTTGTGCAGTTGCTGGAAGTAGGCGGTGTAGTCGCGATTCGTGAAGGCGTTGTCGCGGCCGCCCGCCGCCGCGATCGTGCGCGCGAACATGTCCGGCGCATTGCCCTTGGTGCCCTTGAACATCATGTGTTCGAGCACGTGGGCGACACCGGTGGTACCGGACAGCTCGTCCATGCTGCCGGCGCGGTACCAGACCATCGAGGCGACCGTCGGCGCGCGATGGTCCTCCATCACGATGATCTTCATGCCGTTGGCGAGTGCATGCTCGTGCATATCACCTTGCTCGGCGAGGGCGGGCGTAACGACAGCCGCGGCAACGAGCAGTGCCGGCACCCATGCAGACGGAAAATTCATGTTGGCGTGGTCCGAGTGAAACAGAATAAAATTTCGCGGTTCCGATGCGTACTGCGGTCGAATGCTTCGACGTTCGCGGGCGACACCGGACACAGGTGGGCTCAGACACTCTATCACCATGTTTGGTTTCCTGAAGGGCGGCACCAAGGCCGAAGAGGATGCGGACGCGGCAACGCCGGCCGAAGAGCGGCGCTCGTGGGCGGCGCGGCTGCGCGACGGATTGGCCGCGACCCGCGCCCGTCTCGGCGGGCAACTCGCGCAGATCTTCACCCCCGGCGGCAAGGTCGACGAGGCGTTCTTCGAGGAGCTCGAAACGGTGCTGCTGTCGTGCGACGTCGGCGTCGCCGCGACGCAACGGTTGCTCGAGGACACGCGCGCCCGGGTACGCAAGAGCGGCGTTTCGGATCCCTCGCAGGTGCGCGATCTGCTCAAGGCCGCACTGCTCGACCTGGTATCGCCGCTGGAAAAGGCGTTCTCAGTGGGCTCCGAGCGGCCGTTCGTCATCCTGCTTGCCGGCGTCAACGGCGCCGGCAAGACCACCTCCATCGGCAAGCTTACCCATCTCTTCCAGGCGCAGGGGCTCAGCGTGCTGCTCGCGGCGGGCGATACCTTTCGCGCGGCGGCGCGCGAGCAACTGGTGGAGTGGGGCCGTCGCAACAACGTCACGGTCGTGGCCCAGGAATCCGGCGATCCGGGTGCGGTGATCTTCGACGCCGTGCAATCCGCGGTAGCGAAGAAGATCGACGTGGTACTGGCGGATACGGCCGGCCGTCTGCCGACCCAGCTCCATTTGATGGAAGAGTTGAAGAAAGTGCGGCGCGTGACCGACAAGGCGTTGCCGGGTGCACCACACGAAGCGCTGCTGGTGCTCGACGCGAACACGGGCCAGAACGCGATCGCCCAGGTGAAGGCCTTCGACGATGCCATCGGCCTCACCGGCCTCGTCCTCACCAAACTGGACGGCACCGCGAAGGGCGGCGTGATCGCCGCCATCGCGCGCGAGCGCCCGGTGCCGCTGCGTTTCATCGGCGTCGGTGAAGGCATCGGTGATCTGCGTCCCTTCGACGCACGGGCGTTCGTCGATGCTCTGTTCGATTGAGGTGACATCCCCCCCGATTGATCGTGCGGCCTCTCCCGCCAGGGGGCCGGCCCTCTTGTGGGCAGCGGCCTGCGGCCGATGGCAGGCCGGCGAGGGCTGAGCCCACGTGCGCGCGAGACCGACAGGCGTGCAGTCGCGGTGATCAGCCTCAGCAGCGTCGCGAAACGTTATCCCGGCGCGCACGAAGCGCTGCGCGACATCACCTTGCAGATCGAGCGTGGCGAGCTGGTTCTGCTGACGGGCCCGTCCGGCGCCGGGAAATCGACGCTGCTCAAGCTGATCGCTGCGATCGAGCGACCGACAGCCGGGACGGTCACGGTAAGCGGCCAGAACGTCGCGCGCTTGTCGAAACGCGCGATCCCCTACCTGCGCCGCAACTTCGGGCTCGTGTTCCAGGATCACAAGCTCCTGTACGACCGGTCGGTGTTCGAGAACGTGGTGCTGCCGCTGCGCGTTGCCGGGTTCGACGGGCGCGAAGCGGCGAGCCGCGTTCGTGCCGCCCTCGACAAGGTGGGACTTCTCGGGCGCGAGCGCTCCAATCCGATCTCGCTGTCGGGCGGCGAGCAGCAGCGCGTGTGCATCGCGCGAGCGGTAGTGCATCGACCCTCGATCGTGCTGGCCGATGAACCCACGGCGAACCTCGATGCAGAATATGCGCGCGAGATCGTCGCTCTGTTCGGTGCTTTCCATCAGGTCGGCGTGACCTTGATGGTGGCAACTCACGACGTGGGCACCTTTGCGCCATTGACGTCGCGGCGGATCGAGTTGCGCGGCGGAGCTCTCGTCCCGTGAGGTCCTGGCTCGCGCAACACGGGTTCGCGTTCCGGGATGCTCTCGGACGATTCGCCCGCCATCTGGTTCCCTCCGTGTTCAACATCGTCGTCATCGGCGTTGCGGTGTCGCTGCCGCTCAGCCTGTACGTCACGGTCAAGAATCTCGGTGCCGTCACCGGGCAACTGGATGCGGAGCCGCAACTCACCCTGTTCATGGTGCCGGAGGCAAGCGCGGAAGAAGCGGAAGCCGTCGGAGCACGTCTCGCGCAGCACCCCGCGGTCGGCAAGCAGCGCTTCGTACCGAAAACGGAAGCGCTGGACGGTCTCCGGCGCAACGCCGGCATGACCGAGATCATCGACAACCTCGGCCGCAACCCGCTGCCCGACGCCTGGATCGTGAGCGGGCGCGGCGGCGATCCGGCCACTCTCGAGTCCCTGCGACAGGAGGCGGTCCGCTGGCCCAAGGTGGACCATGCCCAGCTCGACACGGCCTGGGCACGCAAACTGGACACCGCGGTTCGCGTGGGCCGGGCCGTGACGCTGCTGATCGCCGGGCTGCTGGCGGTGGCCCTGGCGGCCGTCACGTTCAACACGATCCGCCTCCAGATTCTGACGCGACGGGAGGAGATCGAGGTTTCCAAGCTGATCGGCGCCACCGACGGGTTCATCCGGCGGCCGTTCCTGTACTTCGGCCTGCTCCAGGGGATCGCCGGCGGCCTCGCGGCCTGCGGACTGGTCTGGGCAGCGCTCGCCGCTCTGCAGGCCCAGGTCGGACCGGCCCTGCTGGCCCTGGCCCCCGAGGGCGGCCTGCTCGGCCTGGCGCTGCCCGAGGCTGCGGCAGTGCTGGGGGTCGCCAGCGCGCTGGGCTGGCTGGGCGCCTGGCTGTCGGTGACCCAACACCTCTGGCGGATCGGCTAGTACCCTTAGCTGGTTGTTTCGGCAGTGAAACTTTCCCGGGTTCTGGCACTCTTAAATCGGGAGTGCTAGACTTTCTGCCAAGGAGGTTTCCTAAAGCCATGACCCGTGCCCTGACCCTCGCGACACCCCTGCCGTCCGCCGCCAGCCTCGACACCTATATTCAGGCGGTCAACCGGATTCCCCTGCTCACGCAGGAGGAAGAGACGCGGCTGGCGCGCCAGTTCCGTGACGAGGGCGATGTCGAAGCAGCCCGTTCACTGGTGCTGTCGCACCTGCGCCTGGTGGCAGCCGTCGCCCGCGGATACCTCGGTTACGGGTTGCCGCAGGCCGACCTGATCCAGGAGGGCAACATCGGCCTCATGAAGGCGGTCAAGCGGTTCGACCCCGAGCGTGGCGTGCGCCTGGTTTCGTTCGCGGTCCACTGGATCCGCGCCGAGATCCACGAATTCATCCTGCGCAATTGGCGCGTGGTGAAGATCGCCACCACCAAGGCGCAGCGCAAGCTGTTCTTCAACCTGCGCAGCATGAAGAAGGGCCTCAACACCTTGACGCCCGACGAGGTGGAAGCGATGGCGACGCAACTGCGTGTGAAGCCGGAAGAAGTGGTGGAAATGGAAACGCGGCTGGGCGGCCAGGACCTCGCGCTCGAGCCGTCCCAGGACGACGACGAGGATTCGTTCAGCCCCATCGCCTACCTCACCAACGCCGACGACGAACCCGGACGCATCCTCGAACAGGAGCAGACGGAGCAACTGCGCAGCGCCGGCCTCAGTGCCGCTCTCGCCAAGCTGGATGAGCGCAGCCGCCGCATCATCGAAGCCCGTTGGCTGCGCGAGACGGACACCTCGACTCTGCATGAACTCGCCGACGAGTTCGGCGTCTCCGCCGAGCGAATCCGTCAGATCGAAGCCCAGGCCATGAAGAAGATGCGCAACGCGATGGCCGAAGCTGCCTGAGTTTCAGCCCGCGCCGGGCCGCCCCAAGCGGGCTGGCCCCCTGGGGGAAGGGCCGCAGGCCCATCGGGGGGACATCATTTCAGCCCGCGCCGGGCCGCCCCAAGCGGGCTGGCCCCCGGGGGATGTCGCCTCGGTCGACACAACGCCGCGGAGCAATCCGCGGCGTTTTTCTTTTCAGCTTCCGGCGAGCAGCAGCCGGATATCGTGCTCGAGCACCGCGGCGTCCTGTGCCCCGGACACGAACAGGCGCACTCGGCCCTTGCCGTCGAACACGTAAGTGCCGGACGAATGATCGACCGTGTAAGTATCCGGCGTCTGTCCGGCCTGCTTTTGGTAGATCACGCGAAATTCCTTGGCAGTGCGCTCGATGGCGGCGGCGTCGCCGGTCAGTCCGAGAAACGACGGGTTGAAGGCTGTCACGTACTTCGCCAGCACTTCGGGCGTGTCGCGAGCGGGATCCACGGTGATCAACAGCACCTGCACGCGCTCCGCGTCGGGGCCGAGCGCCTTCATCACGGCGGCGAACCGAGCGAGCGTAGTCGGGCACACGTCCGGGCAATGGACGAAGCCGAAGAACACGACCACCACCTTGCCCTGGAAATCCGCCATGGTCCGGGGCTTGCCGTCGTGTCCGGTCAGCTCCACGGTGCGCGCAAAATCGGCCCCGGTGATGTCCGTGGCCTGGAAACGCGGTCCGTCGCTCCTGCCGCACCCCCCGATCAGCAGAAGCGCCGCGAACAGCGCCGCTGCAAGCGCGACTCTCACCAGCGCCAGTAGTGATCGACCAGCAGCGCCGCGAACAGCGCCGTCAGGTAGATGATGGAGTAGCGGAACGTGCGGCGCGCCAGCGCGTCGCTGTAGTCGGTCCAGATACGCCAGGCGAGATGCAGGAAGATTCCGCCCAGCACCAGCGCCGACACGAGATAGATGAGACCGCACATCCGGCTCGCGAACGGCAGTACGCTGACCGCGACCAGGATGATGGTGTACAGCAGCACGTGCAGGCGCGTGAACTTCTCGCCATGCGTGACGGGCAGCATGGGCAGTCCGGCTTTCGCATACTCCTTGGTGCGATACAACGCCAGCGCCCAGAAATGCGGTGGCGTCCACGCAAAAATGATCAGGAACAGCAGCAGCGCGTCCGAAGTCACTTCACCAGTGACCGCGGCCCAACCCAGGACCGGCGGCATCGCGCCCGAAGCGCCGCCGATGACGATGTTCTGCGGCGTCGAGGGCTTCAGGATGATCGTGTAGATGATGGCGTAGCCCACGAACGTGGCCAGCGTGAGCCACATGGTGAGCGGATTGGCGTACGCGTAGAGGATGTACAGCCCGATACCGCCCAGGATGAACGCGAACAGCAGCGCCTGCACGGACGTGAGCTGACCCATCGGCAGCGGACGTGCCCGGGTGCGCGCCATGAGCGCATCGATCTTCTGCTCCACCAGGCAGTTGATCACGGCAGCGGCACCGGCCACGAAAGCGATGCCGACGGTGCCGGCCAGGAGCCCCTGGAGCGGCACCCAGCCCGGCACGGCGAGGAACATCCCGATGACCGCCGTGAAGACGATCAGCGAAACGACTCGCGGCTTGGTGAGCTGGTAGAACTGCTGAAGGCGGGAACCCTTCAGCGGCAGGGAGAGGCTGTTCGCCATTCAGAACTCCGGGCGCGGGGCCTAGTTGGGCCTAGCCCGAAAGTTTAGCATCACGAGGGTCACCAGTAACAACGCGGCCCCCGCATTGTGGGCCACCGCCAGCGGGACCGGCAGGACATGGACCACGTTGGCGATACCGATGCCCGCCTGGAGCAGCGCCAGGACGACCACCGCCACGCCGAACGGCCGCACGCTCCGTACGACCAGCGTCAGCAGGCCGACCAGGGCCAGTACGCCGACCGTGGCGATGGCCCCGATGCGATGGGCCCATTGGATCGCGTTCAGCGCCTCGTTCGAAAGCGGCGTGCCCGCGGCGGTCACGCCGAGTTCGCGCCACAGGGAGAAACCATGGCCGAAGTCCATCGACGGCAGCACGGTGCCGTGACAGAGCGGGACGTCGGTGCACGCCATCCCCGCGTAATTCGTGCTGACCCAGCCGCCCAGCGCGATCTGCATGGCCAGCACGGCGAGGCCGATCGCCGCCCAGCGCCGGACTCGCGGCCGTTCCGGTTCGATGGCGTGACGCGAGCCGTGCGACGGGTGCTGGCGTGCCGCCAGCCACGCGAGCAGTGCAAGTGTGGTCATCCCGCCCAACAGATGCAGCGTCACGACGAGCGGCATCAGCTTGAGTGTCACCGTCCACATGCCGAACAGTGCCTGCACCACGATGAGCGCCACCATGGCGGTCGGCAGCACCGGCGATTGCCGGAGCTTGATGCGGTGGCGCCACGCCAGCACGGCGATGGCGAGCACCAGGATGCCAAGGGCCCCCGCGAGGTAGCGGTGGATCATCTCGATCCACGCCTTGCGCGTTTCGACCACGCTGCCAGGAAAGCGCTCCAGCGCGCGCGCGAGGGCTGCCTCCGAACCGGGCACCGAGACGTGACCGTAGCACCCGGGCCAGTCGGGGCAACCGAGGCCAGCGTCGGACAACCGCACGAACGCCCCGAAAACGACCACCACGAAAGCGAGCGCGAGGGCGGCCCGCACCATCCACCGGAAGATCCGCACGATGTCCATCAACCGATCCTCGATACCTTCATCAGGTGCGTGAGATCCTTCTTGATGCGGTTCGGATCGGCATCCTTCGGGAAACGCATCATCAGGTTGCCGAGCGGATCCACCAGAAACAGGTGGTCGCGCAGCGAACGATCGGCAGGCAGCTTGCCGATCAGTGGGCTGGCCTTGGCGGACACCACGATCGTGCCGTCATAGTCCTTGAGTACGTCCGGCGCGGGCCGGGCGTCGTCGTCGACCAACCACGCGCGCGCGACGCGCTCCTGGTCCTTACCCTGGGTCAGGCGCAACTGGCGCATCTGCCAGAGCTTGTCGCGGCACGGTGCGGGACAATCGCCGGAATCGATCATGACCAGCACCCAACGACCCTTCAGACCCTCGGCGTCGAACGGCGGCGCCGTACCGTCCGGCGCGGCGGCAACGCCCGCAAGCGGGGTCGGGGCGATCAACTCCCCGTAGTTCTTGAAACGCGAGGGGCGCCAGACGTAGTAGGCGAAGTAGGACAGGACGATCGGTGCGATCGTCACCAGCAACAGCAGCCACAACTCACGCCGCGGGCGGCGTTTGGGGTTTTGCTCGGACATGAAGGACCACGAAAAAGACCACGATCAGGATGGCCATCGCGCCCCACTGGAACGCGTAGCCGTAATGTTTCGCCGAACCGCTCGCGGGCTTGGGCCATGCGCGCTCGAGGCCGTCGTCCAGAACGCTCGCCTGTTCCAGGATGAGCGGCTGGAAATCGAGTCGGGTCGCGGCGGCAATCCTCTCGAGCGTCACGTTCTGCCAGACGCGACCGGCGTGCGTAGCGGAAGACAGTTCGAGGAACTTCGAGTTCGGCGGCAGCGCGAGCCCTTCGACGGTGATCTCGCCCGATGGCGTGCGCACCGCGGGCTCAAGCGTGCGATCCTGCGGGGCAGCGAGCCAGCCGCGCTTGACCAGGACGTGCATCGGCGTGCCGGCGATGCGCAACGGCATGAACACCACGTATCCCGGCGTAGCCCCCCGGACCTGGTTGTCGAGAAGAACGAGCGCCTCGGCGAGGAACTCGCCGCGAGCGCTCACGCGCCGAAACTGCACCGCTGCCTCATCCACCGGCTGCGCGCCGAGTTCGATGCGTGCGCCGGCATCGTCGCTCGCCATGCGCGCGGCAATCCGGTCTTTCTCCTGCCCGCGACCGTATTGCCACAAGCAGGCCGACACGGTGAGGCCCAGCCCTGCAAGCGCGATCAGCGTGAGACCGAGCCTAGGTCGAAACGCGAGCCGCACGATCAGGAACGCCTCATTGGTCGGGCACAGGTCCTTCCGATACACTCGATCATCGCTTCCGACCGGTTCCTCATGAAGATCGTCGTCATCGCGTTCCTGGTGCTGATTCTCGGCAGCCTCGGGTCCGCCCTCTACTACCTGATGAAGGACAAGGGCACGGGCCAGCGCACGGTGAAAGCGTTGACGCTGCGCGTCGCGTTCTCGGTGTCGCTGTTCCTGCTGCTCATGGCCGCCTACTGGTTCGGCCTCATTCCACCGAGCCGCTAGGATACAACTGCCCCCACGCTTCCTGCGGTCGCTGCCCCCCGAGGGGGCGCGTCAGCGTCTTGGGACGGCCCGGCGACACTGACAAAAAAATCGCCGCACAGTGCTGCCGTGCGGCGCGATCTTTTCGACCTCCCTCTGACGGAGAGGCTTCTCCTCCACCCTTGTTATTCTGGGGACGCTCCGTCTTCAGAGCCAGTAAACGAGAACGAAAAGCAGCAGCCAGACCACATCCACGAAGTGCCAGTACCACGCGACTCCTTCGAAGCCGAAGTGGTGCTCCGGCTTGAAGTGACCTGCTATGGAGCGGCCGAGGATCACGATCAGCATGATCGTGCCCATGGTGACGTGGAAGCCGTGGAAGCCCGTCAACATGAAGAAGGTGGCGCCGTAGGCACCCATCGTCAGGTTGAGGTTGAGCTCGTGGTAGGCGTGGTAGTACTCGTAGCCCTGCAGGAACAGGAACACGAGGCCGAGCGCGATGGTCAGGATCAGCCCGAGGATCAGCTGGGAACGGTTGTTCTTGACGAGACCCCAGTGGGCCCAGGTCACGGTGGCACCCGAGGTGAGCAGGATCAGGGTGTTGATCGCCGGAATGCCCCACGCGCCCATCGGCGTGAAGGTCTCTTCGATGCCGGGACCGGAAACCGGCCACTTCGGCGTGAAGCCGGGCCACAGGAACTCGCCCGAGGCGCCGTGGCCGAGATCGGGCACCGAGAGGATGCGTACGTAGAACAGCGCGCCGAAGAAGGCGGCGAAGAACATCACCTCGGAGAAGATGAACCAGCTCATGCCCCATCGGAACGACAGGTCCACCTGCGCGTTGTACGTGCCCTTTTCACTTTCCCCCGCGACCTGCCCGAACCATCCGAACAGCAGGTAGACGAGGATCGCGAACCCGACCAGCAGCAGCCACGGGCCGGCCCCGAGATCGTTCATGGTGAGCGCCGCGCCGAAGCCCATGAACAGCAAGGCAGTAGCCCCGATGATTGGCCAGGTGGACGGCTGCGGAATGTAGTAGGACGAATGGGCTTGCTGCATCGTTGTGACTCCCCTCTGGTGTCTTGCTGGCGGCGCTTCCGTCAGGAGGCCGGCCGTGCTCCGATATCGGTGCGCGCTGCGGCCGGCTTGGTCGGGCCTTCCACGCGGAAGAACGTGTACGAAAGCGTGACCGTCGCGACGTCCGACGGCAGGTCCGGATGGACGACGAACGTCACCGGCATGCGGCGCACTTCGCGCGGCTTCAGTTCCTGCTTGGCGAAGCAGAAGCAGTCGAGCTTGCGGAAGTATTGCTCGGCGAGGCGCGGACCGTAGCTCGGGATCGCCTGCCCGGTCACCGCTTCGTCCGAATCGTTGCGGACTTCATAGGTGATCTGGACGAGCTGGCCGGGATGCACCTTGACCGACCGCTCGGTGGGCCGGAACGCCCAGGGCAACTCGTTGCGGGTATTGGCATCGAGCTCCAGCACCACGGTGCGTGACGCATCCACCTGCGTGTTGACGACCGTGTCGGCCTTCTGCAGGTCGTTGAGACCGGTGACCTCGCAGATCTTCTTGTAGAACGGCACCAACGCGAAACCGAAGCCGAACATGGCCACGGCCACGACGGCGAGCTTGCGCAGCGTGCGCGCGTTCTCGGTATTCAGGCCCACAGCCAGCGCCGCACGAAGATGCCGACAAAGAACACCGCGACGATGGACAGCAGCAGCAAGACGGTGCGCGTCTTGCCGGCTGCTCTCGAGTCCTGCGCTGCGGCCATGCTGGGCACTGAGGAACCCGGCGTTACTTGACGATGGGCGGGGTTTCGAAGCTGTGGTACGGCGCCGGCGAGGGCAGCGTCCACTCGAGGCTGTCGGCCCCTTCCCACGGTTTCGCCGGGGCCTTCTCACCGCCCTTGATGCACTTCACGACGATGTAGAAGAACAGCAGCTGCGTGAGCCCGAAGCCGAAGGCGCCGATCGACGCGATCATGTTGAAGTCCGCGAACTGCTGCGCATAGTCGGGAACACGGCGCGGCATGCCGGCCAGCCCGAGGAAGTGCATCACGAAGAACGTGACGTTGAAGAAGATGATCGACAGCCAGAAGTGCCACTTGCCGAGCGTCTCGTCGTACATGTGGCCGGTCCACTTCGGCAGCCAGAAGTAGATGCCGGAGAAGATCGCGAAGAGCGATCCGGCTACGAGCACGTAGTGGAAGTGCGCGACCACGTAGTACGTATCCTGCAACTGGATGTCCACCGGCGTGATCGCCAGGATCAGGCCGGTGAAGCCGCCCATGGTGAACACGAACAGGAAGCCCACGGAGAACAGCATGGGCGTCTCGAACGTCATGGAGCCCCGCCACATCGTGGCGATCCAGTTGAACACCTTCACGCCCGTGGGCACCGCGATCAGCATCGTCGCGTACATGAAGAAGAGCTGGCCGGCGGCCGGCATGCCGACCGTGAACATGTGGTGCGCCCAGACGATGAAGGACAGGATCGCGATCGACGCAGTGGCGTACACCATCGAGGAATAGCCGAACAGCGGCTTCCGCGCGAAGGCCGGGAGCACCTGCGACACGATGCCGAAAGCCGGCAGGATCATGATGTAGACCTCGGGGTGCCCGAAGAACCAGAACACGTGCTGGTACAGGACCGGGTCACCGCCGCCGGCGGCGTTGAAGAAGTGGGTGTCGAAGTGGCGGTCGGTGAGCAGCATCGTCACCGCACCTGCGAGCACCGGCATCACCGCGATCAGGAGGTAGGCCGTGATCAGCCACGTCCACACGAACAGCGGCATCTTCATGAGCGTCATGCCCGGGGCGCGCATGTTGAGAATCGTGGTGATGATGTTGATCGACCCCATGATCGACGACGCGCCCATGATGTGAACCGCGAAGATCGCCATGTCCATGCCCATGCCCTGCTGCACCGACAGCGGCGCGTAGAGCGTCCAGCCGGCACCGGTGGCACCCCCGGGAACGAAGAACGACACCACCAGCAGCAGCGCCGCGGGCGGCAGCAGCCAGAAGCTGAAGTTGTTCATGCGCGCGAATGCCATGTCGGGCGCGCCGATCATCATCGGTACCTGCCAGTTCGCGAAGCCGACGAACGCCGGCATGATGGCGCCGAACACCATGATGAGGCCGTGCATGGTGGTGAGCTGGTTGAAGAACTCGGGGCGCCACACCTGCATGCCGGGCTGGAACAGTTCGGCCCGGATACCGAGTGCCAGCAGGCCGCCGGTGATGAACATGGCGAAGCTGAACCACAGGTACAGGGTCCCGATGTCCTTGTGGTTGGTCGTCGTGATCCAGCGCATGATCCCGCCCGGATAGTGAGCGTGATCGTGACCGTGTTCGTGACCGTGAACAGCTTCCATGTGCGAACTCCTGATCGGTGAAACGCGACTGACCGCCTGAGTGGCGGCGCGCTGATTACTTGGAGAGGCTGACCATGTGATCGACGGCGGCCTTCACTTCGCCGTCGGACAGCGCGGCATTGCCACCCTTGGGGGGCATGACACCCTTACCCTTGATCGCGTGCTCGTAAAGCGCGTCCTTGCCCTGTGCGAGACGCGGCGCCCAGGCCGCCTTTTCGCCCACTTTCGGAGCGCCGGCGACGCCGGTCATGTGACAGGCCGCACACGCACCCTCGAAGGTCTTCTTGCCGTCGGCGGCGCCGCCGGCCGCGGCGACCTTCTCCGGCGCGGCTTGCGGCGCGGGAGCAGCGGCGGCCGTCTCTGCGGCAGGCGCCCCGGTGTCCTTGGCCTGCTTGGCGGCCCAGGCCTTGAACTCGTCCACGGTCACTACCTTGACGACGATCGGCATGAAGCCGTGTTCCTTGCCACAGAGCTCGGCGCACTGGCCGCGGAACTCGCCGGTCTGCTCGGCGGTGAACCAGGTGTCACGGATGAAGCCGGGAATCGCATCCTGCTTGACGCCGAAGGACGGAACCCAGAAGGCATGGATCACGTCGTTGGCGGTGGTGAGGATGCGCACCTTCTTTCCCACCGGCACCACCAGCGGGTTGTCGACTTCCAGCAGGTAGTTCTCGCTCTTCTTGACCGACTTGTCGTAGATCTGGTCCTTGGTGGTGGACAGGTTCGAATAGAACTGGATGCCGTCGCTCACCCCGGCGAGATCGCCTTCGCCGCGCACGTATTCGTAACCCCACTTCCACTGGTAGCCGACGGCCTTGATGGTGATGTCGGCGTTGCTCGTGTCCTTCATCGCGAGGATGGTCTTGGTCGCCGGTGCGGCCATGCCGAGCAGGATCAGGAACGGAATCACCGTCCAGATGATCTCCACCGTGGTGTTTTCATGGAAGTGCGCGGCCTTGTGACCCACCGACTTCCGATGCTTGAAGATCGAGTAGAACATCGCGCCGAACACCAGCACGAAGATCACCACGCAGACCACCATGATGTACGTGTGCAGGCTGTAGATCTGCGCCGCGATAGTGGTCGTCGGCTCCTGCAGGTTCAGATTGCCGGCGGCTGCGTTGCCCGCCCAGGTGGCCGCGGCCACGGCTGTGACCCAGTTCTTCGTCGTACTAGCCATGCACTTATGCCTCCTGAATCGCATCATGTTCCGAGCCGTCTGCGCAGTTCTTCCGCCACTGCCACTCGCTGATCGTCGGTGAGGTACTCACCGATCTCCACCTGCCTGCCGTGCGATCGCATCGCGAGGCCGCCGTGGTTGCGCCCGGACCCCGGCGTTACCACCACCTGGGCCCAGTAGCGACTGAATTCATGCCTTGCCGTTCTCCCCATCCGGATGCGCTCTACCACCACCCGATCGCCGTCGATGGTGATCGCCTCCCGGTCTCCGACATGCCGCTCGAATACCACCAGCGCGGCGCCCAGCACCATCATCTCGATTCCCGCGAACGGCAGCACAACCCAGGCACCGTTGAGTGCCCACCCCGCTGCGATGCCGAACGAAACGAGAACGATGGAACCGAAGAACCAGCGACGACCGGACGAACTCGACGACAAATTGCGCTTCAACACCAACGTGCGATCGGTGGACCGACCCTGCGCAGGCTGCATCGCTCAAGTCCTCATGCCGGCCGCCGGCTTGAAGCCGGAGGACCTTCGAAAAGCCCGGCGAATCTAGCACAGGCCTCTCCATAGAGGCAAGCCAAGGTGCGCTACCGGTTTTCGTCCAACGCCGCTATGTCCAAGGCGATTCTCGATCGGGCGTCAGCGCGGTCGCCCGGGGCGGTGAATGCGAATCACGTGGTTGCCGTCGGCGGTGACCGCCGGCGCACTTTCGGGCTTCCAGGCGTGCCCGTAGACAACCTCGAACGTGGCAGGTATCAGGCCGGCGCGCCGCTCGGACTCGAGCGCCTCGATCCACCGCGCGTGCACGCGACGCCCTTTCAGGCCGCGATCGGGGGCAACGAGCGTGTCGATCGATCCTTGTTCCTTCAAATCGCGCAACAACGCGCCGGGGTCGGCGAACGTGAGCGTGATGAGCTCCATGTCCATCACCGGATCGGCGAAACCTGCGTGCACCAGAAGGTCACCGAGATCGTGCATGTCGGGAAAGCGTGGCACGGTCGGTCCATCGCCGATGCGCGCGGCGGCGCTGCGCAGCTCCTTCAAGGTGTCGGGCCCCAGCGTCGAGAACATCAACAGGCCGCCGGGCTTGAGCACCCGGTGCATCTCGGCGAACGCCGCCGCGGGGTCGGCCTGCCACTGCAGCACGAGGTTCGACCACACCATCGCCAGGCTGCGCGGCCGGATCGGCAACGCGTCGAGGTCACCGGCAATCCATCCGGCGGCGCCGCCCTGCCAGCGGGAGATGAGGCGCCCCAGGGCGGACGTGCCGGCGCGGGCGCGGCCGACCAGCGTCGCGGCAGGGTCCATGGCGATGATCGGCGTCCGCGGCAACCGTCGCGCGATGAGCCGCGTCACCACACCCGTCGCACAACCGGCATCGAGGATCGGCCCTTCCGGCACGCGCACGAGATCGAGCCGCTCCAGCATGCGGCGCCCCACTTCCGCCGGCACGACGGCGGCGTGGTCGTAAGATGACACAGCTCGTTCGCGGGCGCGCCGGAGGCGCTGCCGCTGCGCCTTCCTCGTCCGTGCTTCCGACTCTTCCATCGTCATGATCGTCGCTCGACCGTGCCTGCTGCAGTGCTTGTAGTGAGTCCGCCATCATGACCGCAAACACGTCCGCGCGCCTCGCCGGTACGATCGCCTCCCTGCGCTCGAACTGGTCGGGCCGCTGCGTCCTGTGCCTCGCGCGCGGCGCGCATCATGGGCTGTGCGCCGATTGTCGATCGGATCTGCCGCGACTGCCCACCGAATGCTGTCCGGTCTGCGCGTTGCCGAGCCCTGGCAGCGCGACCTGCGGCGCGTGTGCGACGAATGCGCCAGGCTACGACGCCGTGCGGGCGGCCGCACCCTACCAGTTCCCGATCGATGCCCTGGTGAGTGCCTTCAAGTACGGCGAGCGGCTCGCGCTCGCGCCGATCCTCGGCCAGTTGCTTGCGGACCACATCGCCTGGGAAACCGCGCCCGATGTGATCGTTCCGATGCCGCTCGCGCCGCTGCGCATGCGCACGCGCGGCTTCAACCAGGCGCACGAACTTGCCCGGACCTTGCCGCAGCGCTGGCGCGATCGCATCGCGCCGACCGCGCTCGAACGCCGGCGCGACACCGCACCTCAGGCGAGCCTCCCCGTTCCCGAGCGCAGCGCGAATGTGCGCGACGCGTTCCTCGCTCGCCGGCGATTCGATGGACTGGACGTGGTCATCGTCGACGACGTCATGACCACCGGCGCGACGCTGCACGAGGCCGCGGCTGCGTTGAAGCGCGCTGGGGCCGTCCGCGTGCGTGGTTGGATACTGGCGCGGACCCTGTTGCGCGAGTGAGCCCTGGCAAGATGCGGAACCGCTCAACGCGGCGGACGCGGCGCAAAGCAGCGACGGCGAGCAATCGAAGGTGCGCGCGCCATCTCGCACGCCGCAAGGTCTCCGTGTTGCCGTACCCCGCGTCCGCCGTGTCCGCCGAGTTGAGCGCTTTTCCTCTTCCGGAAAAGCGTCACCGCTATTGCAGCTAGTTCGACGCCGGCAACCGCAACGCCGCGATCTGGCGTTCGAGGAACAGTTTGAGATCGGAACTCAACCCGCCGCCATCCAGAGCACGCTGGAATGCGGCGCGGGCCTCTTCGCGCCGGCCGGATTCGCGCAGCGAGATTCCCTGTCCCATGAACCACACCGACTTCGCATTGCCCAGGTTGATGGCATTCTGGTACTGCTCCACGGCATCCGCGTGGCGACCCTGTTTCTGCAGCAGGGCGGCGAACAATGCGATGTAGTCACCGTTCTGCCGGCCGATATCGAGATGGTTCTGCATCGTGTTGATGCCGCCGATGATGTCGCCGCGCTCGGCTTCGAGCCGGGCCAGCACCATGGCCCAGGCGGGCGGACGCGGACTCGCCTTGAGTCCGTCGCGCAGCAGCACCTCGGCCTCGTCACGCCGCTGCGCTTCCAGATAGATGCCGAGCAGCGCCTGCCGCGACGGCACGTGTCCCGCATCCTCCGCGATGGCGGCGAGGAAGCTCGCTTCGGCGTCGCGCATGCGCCCTTGCTGCATGGCCAGCGCGCCAAGCCGGAACTGGGCCTCCGCCCGTTCGGCGGCGCTCAGGGGCCGCTCGCGCTTCTCGATACCGGTGCTCGCGGGTGCTGCTTCCTCGGCCGCGGCCGCAGGCGCCCGCGACGGCTTGGGTTTCGCGACCGGTGCCTCCGCCATCGGCGCCAAGGGTTCCTCGGCCTTTTTCTTCGTAGCCGGCACGTCGGTGGCCCGCGCCGTCGGAGCAGCCGGTGCAACCGCGAGCGGCAACGGTGCCGGTGGGGGCGCGATCGCGACCGGCGCCGGCGGCGCGGGTGCCTCGACCGGCGCCGGCGTGGGCGTGACCGGTCTCGCCGCGACCGGGACTGCCATCGGCGGCACCGGGGGCTCCTGTGCGTTGCGCCACCAGCGCCAGCCGAAGGCAGCAGCACCAATCACGAACAACGCCAGCAAGACAATGAGGAGGCGCCGACCGGCCGGTCGCACCACCTGCCCCACCGCGCGAATCTGCGGCGATGCCGAACGCGCCTCGTCCGAACGCCCGTGGCGTTTCTCGAGGTCCTGCAGAACCTGATTGATGACGCTCACGGCGTCGCCCCATGCGACATCGTCATGCCGCGATCAATGCGATGAGGCTTCCTGCGCTGACCACCGCCAGCATCGTGGCAACCCACGGAAAACCGCTGCGCCGGGCCGAGGGCGTATCGCGGACGGCGGCGCGCACGTGGGCGCGGCGGACGCGATGCCCGCCCTGCCCGAACACCAGCATGAGGCACTTGTGCGCGATGATGTTCACCAACCGCGGGACGCCACGGCTCGCGCGATGCAACGCCCACAACGCCGGAGCGCTGAAGATGTCCGCACCGACGTAGCCCGCGACGCGCAGGCGGTGGGCGATGTAGTGGCGCAGCTCCGCGCGCGACAGCCCGCCCAGGCGGTAATGGAACGTGATGCGCTGCTTCAACTGCCGCACCGCCGGATCGTCGAGGCGTGCGTCGAGCTCGGGTTGACCGAACAGCACGACCTGCAGCAGCTTGCGCTTCTCGGTCTCGAGGTTGGAGAGCAGCCGCAACGCCTCCAGCGTGGGGAGCGGCATCGCCTGCGCCTCGTCGATCAGGACCACCACGCGCCGGTTGGCGCGCGCCTGATCGAGCAGCGCGTGGTTCAGCGTGCGGTTGAGATGGTGTTCGTCCGCGTCGCGTTCCATCGCGACTTCGAATTCTTCGCCGAGCGCCAGCAACAGGCTGCGCGGCTCGAGCAACGGATTGGGCAGGTACGCGGTGACGTATTCGTCGCCGAGGGTCGCAAGCAGCCGGCGGCACAGCAGCGTCTTGCCGGTACCCACCTCGCCCACGATCTTGATGAAACCCTCGCCCGCGGCAAGGGCCACCAGCAATGTGTTGAGCGCCTCCTGATGGGCCTGCGCGGAGAACGCGAAGCTCGTGTCGGGGGTGATGCCGAACGGCGGTTCTCGCAGGCCGAAATGGGCGCGGTACATGGCGGTGGAATGGGGTCCCCGGGTCTACTTCGAGGCGCCGTCGCCCCACATCGAACTACCGCCCTGCCGGTCGGCACGGTCGTAGGACTGGATCCGGCCGCGAATCTCCTCGAGGTCCTTTTGCTGATTCGCGTCGCTTTGCACGATGGTGGGCTTGATCAGGATCACGAGTTCGCTCTTGCGCGCGGAATTGGCAGTCGAGCGGAACAGGTTGCCCACGCCCGGCAGGTTGGAGAGCCCCGGAACCCCCGATCGGTTACGTTGGGTGGTCTCGCGCATCAAGCCGCCGATGGCGACGATGTTGCCGTCGGACACCCGCACGATGGTGTCGGTTTCGCTGATCGTGCTCGAAGCGAGCGGCAGCCGGAAGTTGCCGGACGTGCCCAGGTCGATGTTCTTGGTCTTCTCGACGACTTCGCTCACCGAAGGATGCACGTGCAGGATGATCTGGTTATTCTCGTCGACCTGCGGGGTCACGTCGAGGGCGACACCGGAGAAGAAGGGTTGCACGGTGATGGACGGTGACTGCGTCGTCCCCCCGGCGATGCTCGTGAGCGTCGTCGTCGTCACGTTGGTGACGAAGAACTCGTCGTTGCCCACCTTGAGTACCGCCTTCTGGTTGTTGAGCGCAGCGATGCGCGGGCTCGACAGCACCTGCAGGTTGCCTTGCGTCTGCAGGAACGACAGCAGGGCCGCGAAATTGCCGGTCTGGAACGCGAGGCCGAACAGCGTGCCGGGCACGCCGACGCCGGTGCTTATATTGCCCGGCGAGCCCGGGTTGGAGGTGAGCAACGAGCTCGCGAGGATGCTGCCGTCGGGAGCCCGGGCGGTCGGGGTCGACAGCGTACCGGTCGGCGCCAGGTTCGAGCCTGGCACGATCACGCCGCTGGCGAGGCGACTGTTGTCGCCGGTGCGGAACGCCGCCCAGTTGACGCCGGCCTGGTAGCCATCGGACAGCTCCACTTCGATGATCTTGGCCTCGAGCATCACCTGGCGCTCGATCACCAACCGCGTGGCGCGCAGATACTCGTCGACGGCACGGATCTCTGCCGGCATGGCACGCACGAGGATCACGCCGGACTGCGGGCTCACCACCACCTGGCGTCCGTTCTCGGTGCCCACGATCGCCTTCAGCGCGTCGGTCAGCTCCTTCCACATGTCGGTGTCGTTGGTGGTGATCACGCGACTGCCCACGATCGCCTGGCTCGCGGTTGCGGCCTGGCCGGGCAACGCACCCGCGGCGGTCGGAATCACCGGTACGGGCGAAGCGCCTCCGGTGCCTGGCAAACCTGCACCCGGAGCGACGGTGTCGGAGATGGCGCCCGAGCTCACCCGTACGTCGCTGCGCCCGCGGCGCTGGCTCATGAGGTAGTTCACCTGGAACACCCGCATCTGGATGCTGGCGGGCTGCACCAGGAGGCGCGAGCCCACCTGCTTGTAGTCGTAGCCGTAGAGTTCGCGGATGGTGTCGAGCGCCTCGATCACGGTGACGTCCTTCAGCGTGACCGAGATGGTTTCCTTGACCTGCGGATGCACCACCATGCTGTAGCGCGTGCCCGACACGATGGCCGTGAAAACCTGCGCGGCCGGAGCATTCACCACCGACAGATCGAAGCGCGGCTCGATGGGTTTGCCGTCGAGCTTGGGCATTTCCACCACGACCGGCGGCAGCAGCGCCTGCGAGACGGCGTCCGCTTCCTTGACGGCCTTGCGATCGGCGGCGCCGGCCTCGAGCTCCTTGTCGATCCGGTCGAGCGTCTTGCCCTGGCGCGGCTGGAAGTTGTTGCAGCCTGCGCAGAGCACCAGCAGCAGGAGCGCGATCGTTCTCTTCATTGTGTACCTCGTATGGACCTTGCAGCTGCGTCCGAGCTGTCGGCCGCCGTGTCGCCGCCATGGGCAACCCGCTTGGTGACGCTCGGAAACAGCTTCAGCGTGCGCGACCCTTCGGGTCCGCGCAGCTGCACTTCGCCTTCGCTCACGCGCACGAGCGTGAAATCGCCCAGGCGATCGCCGACCGACAGCGCCTTGCCGCCGATGATGGCGCTGCGCCGGTTCGACGCGATCAGTACCGATTGCAGAATCATGCCGCCGCCGGCGCTTTCCGCAGCGGGCCCTTCACCATCGGCCGGCGCGAACAGGAAGGCCGGCGGGCGAGTCGGATCCGGCAGCGTTTCGGCCCACGCCGTGTGAGCGGAGGCGGCAAGCGCGCAGACCATGGCGGTCGTCAGATGGTGAGCCACGTCCGCTCCAGGCTCAGCGTGTACAGCGTGAGAGTCATCGTCACGCGCGGATACTCGGTCGCGTCGATGCGCGTGCGGTTCCACATGACGCGCGTCGGCATGCGCTCGAGTTGTGCCGCGTACGCGAGCAGGTCGAGGTAGCGGCCTTCGAGAGTGATCTCGATGCCGTGCTTGAAAATGCCGGCTTCCTGACGCTCCGCATCGGTTTGCTTCGTCTCGCCCGGTTTGGCCACACCGGCCTGACCGTTCCCCTCCACCAGCGGCGTCGGCGGCAAGGTCCGCATGGCCACCAGTTGCAGGCGCGGCGCCTGGCCGATCACGCCCTTGACGAGCGCGGTCATGCGATCGGGTTGGATCAGTCCGCTTTGCATCGCATTGATGGACGCATCCACCGAAGCGAGCTGGCGGTCGACCTCCTCGATCTGCCGCAGGAGCTCCGCGTCCGGGTTCGCCGCGGCCCGTGCCAACAGTTCGCGCTTCTGCGTCTCGAGCGCAGCGATGGTGTCTTTCTGCGCGGCCGCCTGGGCCGCCAGTTCGCGATTGTGATCGCCCATCGGCTTCAAGATCACGAGCCAGAGCACGAACAGGATCACTGCCGCCCCGGCGGCGAACACCATGCCGCGCTCCCGCGCGCTCATCGCGTCGAGCTTGGCGGCGGCGCGTGCCCACGTCTCCCTCACGGCTTTGCCCCGAGAGTGACCGATGCGGGTTCGGCTTCGGTCGCGACGCTGAACTCGACGAACCGCGGCTCGAGCATGGGCTTGCCCACGCCCTGGGGTTGCGGTTCCGGCCGCCGCATCTGCAACCGGTTGAAGGGATGTCCCTTCAAGGCAGGTTCGCGGCCGAGCCGATCGAGGTAGTCCGGAACCAGTTCCGGCTTGAGGGTGCGCCCCTCCACGACGATGTCGTTGCCGGCGCCGACCACCGTCAAGCCGGTGAGCCACAGGCCCTCGAGCGAGTGGCGCGCGAATGCCCGCAGGTAGTTGGCGTGGCCTTCGGTATTGCCGATCGCGCCGCTGTCGAGCACCTGCATCACGTCCTCGCGCGCCTGCAGCTGCAATTGCTTGCGCCGGTACTTCGCCTGCAATTCCGGAGCCGGTTTGCGGGCCGCCATCTGCGTGCCCAGTTGCGTGAGGTCCGCCTGCAGCTGCTGCAGGCGCGTGCTGCTATCGGCTGCAGCGGTCTTCAACTGCGCGCCCTGCACGGTCTGCCATCCGTACCACGCCAGTGCCGCCGCCACGACCGCACACCAGCCGAGCAGCATCTGACGAGCCGGCAGCACGACCGCGGTCTTGCGCAGCGCCGGATTGAACAGATTGATCTGATGGCTCATGGCATCAAGCCTCGGCGCCGCCGTCGCGCAGCGCCGCTCCGATGATCTGCAGGCCGCGGGACTGCGCATCCGCCGGTTCGAGCTGAGGCGCTTCGCGCAGGTCGAGCACGTCGTTCAGGTCGAGCACATCGACGGGCACGTAAAGGTTGTCCGCGAGATACTGACGAACGCCGGCGACGCCGGGAAACGGTGCGACCAGCAGCCGCGCCACCGGCACGCCGCCGAACTGACGGTCGAAGTGATCGAGGGATCGCTGGAGTTCGAGTACCACCCGCTCCAGCAGCGCATCGCGCGCTTCGCCGTCGGCACGCTCCACCTGGTCGGCGGAGATGTCGAAGCTGCGCGCGACATAGAGCTCGCCGCCGCTCGTGATGGTCAACATGGCGCCGCCATCGGTGAAATTGAGCAGCGCCAGTCCGCGGCCCGGCTCCTCGTACAGCGCCGCCACGTTGCGCTGGGCGAGCTCGGGGATATCGATGCACTCGAGGGGTACCTTCGCGTCGTCGAACAGCTTCATGCACCACGCGATGTGGTCGTTGCGCGCGGTGACCGCGAAGACGCTGCGACCGCGGCCGCCCCGATCGGCGGGAATGGGCAGCACATCCACCGTCGCGGCCTCGGCCGGGTATTCGAGCAGGTCCTTGACCCGCCACCGCATCGCCGTCTTGAGCTCCGCCTCCGGAACGCTGGGGGCCTCGACCAGGTGCAGCTGGTATTCGCCCGGCTCGAGCACCGTCGTCACCCGGAACTGCTCGACGCGGTGCTGCTTGCGCAGCGCCTGCATCGCATCCAGTTCGGAACCCTGCACCGGCACCGACGCAAACAACCGCACCCGCGGACGGCCGGCGGCCTCGCGGGTCACTTGCGCAAGCTCCACACGGCGGGGATGAACAGCGACAGCACACCACGCCGCGGAGCGAGGTTTCCTCAATTTGGACAACATCGGGCGGCCCAAAAAGGCAGAATTCGCTTGAAATTAAACCAATAAACCCTTGTGGGTCAATACAATTTACAGCAAGATCCCTGCCTGCCCCGACCCCGGCGCACCGATGGCTTCAGATTGCGGTCGCTCGGGCGGTCGGCGGCGGGTGGAAGGCTCTCTAATACTGTTCGCGTTGGTAGATGATGTCGGTCGAGTTCGAGTACTGGCCGAAGGAAGCGCGACCGACCGGCAACTGGTCGTAGGTGGTGGCGCCCCAGTTGCCGAGCAGCCAGCCCTGGCTGGCCGGCGTGGCCGCGGACGAGGCGCCGGCGCTGCAGGTATTGCCGGTCGCCGTGGTACGCAGGTTTACGGTCAGATCCACCGATCCCCTTAGGTTCGGTGGGCTCAGCCGGAAATTGGTCGCCTGCCCGCCGCTGAAGGTGATGGCATTGGCCCCGGCCGGGGTCCCGGAGGTATTGCAGGCGGCCAACCCGCCCTGGAAGTTGCCGAAGCCCACGCTGGTGTTGGTGAGGCGGGTGCAGTTGTCGAGCGGGTTGCGGACGAATCCGGTGCCGTTCCAGTACTCCAGCGTGACGGGAATCGGCAGTGCCAGCGCCGGCGAACCCAGCGCGTTGCCGATGCGCAGGCGGCCGAACCGCATGCGCGTCGGCGTCGTGCTGATCGCCCGGGCATTGCAACCGCCGCCGCAGCCGACGGCCGCCGCATTGAGGTCCGGCGAAGCTACCCGCGCGCCATCAGGGTCGATGACGATGGCCCCGAACAACAGACTCTCGTACGGACCGTCCGGAATCGGCGCCACGGTCGGGCGGGCAAACAAGGCGGTGCTGGTGGTGACCGTGTAGACGCCATTGGTCCAGCTGACCGCCGGGATGCCGGCAAGCCGCGCGCTCAAGGCAACGCCGGAGTCGTTGTTCTCGGCAACGTAGGTGACCGAGGCCACGTTGTAGACCGTGCTGCGGTAATTCACGGTGGCCGCGTTCAGCAGGTTGCGTGCCTCGAAGGCGAAGTTGAACGTGAGCGCCGGCTGGTCCATGTAGGTGAACCCGGTCGCCCCGCTGCCGCAGAAGGGCGTGACCGTCGCACCCGCGAGGAGGGCGAAGTTGTTCGGATAGAAGCGCCCCACGCGGACCGCCTGGCCGCTGGTCGCGTTGACCGCGTTGCCGGTGAGATCGACACCCGCCGTGTTGAGGTAGCCCGTGACGCTCGCGGTCAGGCCGATGCTGCCCACTTCCGGGTAGCGCAGATCCGCAACCGTCGCCATGCCGGTTCCGGCGGTGTAATTGGCGATCGTGAGGCTCGCCGTGCCGCCGAGCGCGCCGAGTACGCCGCCGGTCGGCGAGAAGTACGCTGCGTTGTTGGACGACGCGATCGTCGTGGCCCACGCGAACCTTGGCGCGACGCCGTTGTTGATGAAATTGACGCCCGCATCGGGTACGCCGTCGTTGTTGGCGTCGTCCGCTGCGGCCCAGAGGTAACCGCCCACCGTCGCCGAGAACGTGTCGCCCGCCACGAGAAAGCTGCTGCCCGCCGTGGCACTGCCCTCGGGATTCACGATCGCGCCCTTCTGCACGCCCGTGATCGCCAGGGCGAACGGCTGCACCGTCTGCGTCGGCGAACTGCCGTCGATATCGACCGCGCCCGCGTAGGTGCGCGTGTCATCGCGCAGGTTGAGCACGTACTTGCCGACATCGGCCGTGGTGAGGTTGAACGTCGCCACCCCGGCGGTGAAATTGAGCGTGAGGTTGGTCGCGCCAGGCACGGCGGTGCCGAGCGCCGCGCCGCCGTTGATCGACGGGGCCGTGGCACCGGCCGGATGACTCACGTCGGCCGTGTACCAGGCCTTGAGATTACGGTTCAACGTGTAGTCCGTCGCCACCGCGCAGTTGGCCGGGGACTGCGAGGTGTCGCGCCGGTACAGCGTCACCCGCATCGCGTGCGGTCGTGCGGCCACCGGGACGTTGACCAGCGTATCGATGGATTCCACGACGAACGCATTGTCTCGGAATGCGATCGAACCCGACACGCCGGTGGCACTTGTCGTGATGCTGTCGGTCGCGGTGACCGTGAGATTGGACGCGCTCTGCACGCTCAACAGCAACGTGGCCTGCCCGTTGTCCGCCGCGCGGAACGCGTAGCTCGCAATGCCGTCGTTGGTGTTGGCGTTCTCCGTGACCGGACCTGACGTGCCGGAAGCAGCCCAGCCGCCGCGGCCGATAGAGGTGGACAGGTTCACGGTGCCGGTGTAGCCCGCAATGGTGTTGCCCAGCCCGTCGATGGCACGAATGGTCACGCTCTGTGCAACGCACGTGCTGGCGGTGGCGGACGACGTGACGGCGAAGCCGGCAAGCAGCGAGGGACAGGTCCGGGTCGAGGTGCGAATCGCCTCGACCTCCGCCTGGGTCATGGCGTAGTCGTAGATGCGCACCTCGTCGATCAACCCGTTCCAGCGGCGCGTGCCGCCATTGAAGTCCTGGTCGTCGCCGATCTGGAGCTTGGCGGTGTTCTGGGTGAGTTGCGTGTTGCTCGTGCCGGTCTGCACGGAGGCCGCTGCGGTCGTGGGGCCGCCGGCGTAAAGGGTCTGGG
The DNA here is from genome assembly GCA_019747905.1 of Burkholderiales bacterium. Classification (GTDB taxonomy): domain Bacteria; phylum Pseudomonadota; class Gammaproteobacteria; order Burkholderiales. The sequence goes on along the minus strand of JAIEQG010000054.1, from coordinate 25,834 downwards.
CGCCGCGCGTGAACACGAAGGCGACGAAGGTCCACTGGTTCACTGCGACCGTGTTGTTGGGGCTGAACAACTCCTGCGTGCCGCCGCCCCACCACCAGTTCACCCGGCCGTTCGAAGCGATGTGGAACTCGTAGTTGGTGTCCTTCGACAGGAACGACATCAGCTCGGTCGGAATGGAGCCCGGGCGGATCCAGGCCGTCACGGTGAGCGTGCTGCGGATGTTCAACGTCGCATTGTTGGCGACGTCGACGCGCGTCGGGCTGCCGGTGAACTGTCCGCTGCGGCAGAGGTAGGCGTTGGTCGTGGTGGTCTGTGCGCCGCCCAATGCAGTACCGTTGAGTCCGTTGCCGCTCGAATCGAGCACCTCTCCGGCCGTGCCGTTCCACGTCGTTTCGTCGAGCCGGTACTCGGCCACAGGCGACGGCACGGTCGCGTTCGGTCGCAGGACGACGCTCTGGCCGATGTTCACATCGGCGTCTCCGCCCGGCACCGTCGCGACACGAGTTCCGGTCGCTCCGGCAGTGGGACGGAACTCCTCGGCTACAGCTAGCGAAAGTCCGTTGTTGCCGCCACCGGAGTCGTCCTGTGCGCGCTCGTCCATCGCGGCGGGTACCGTCACTGTCGTCTGGTCACGGATGCCGAAGAACGACACCAGCATCGCATTGGCGACCGCCGTATTGATAGTCGGAGCCGTGATGTTCGCGCTGCTCGCATTGACCAGCGCGCCGTGCACGACAATCGGGGTCGTCAAATCAACCCCACGGTAAGCGACGATCGCAGCCGCAACCCGACCGCGGGTGAGCGTCCATGTGTAGCTGGCAGGCTCCGCTCCCGTCACGACGCGGTAGTAGATCCATTGCCGCATCGGATTGGCTGCGGGCGTCTGGTCATTGCGAAGCGCCACCCACGCTGCATTCGCCGTGACAGCCGCGGTGTTGCGTACGTTGACAACTGCCAGCATGACGTCGCCCGCGCGTACGTTCGCCGGAACGTTCACGGTGATCGTGGCAGCATCCGCTCCAGCGGAGTTCGATTCGTGGAACCCGATGCGAAGCGCGTGCGCCGGCGCGACTGCAAGCAACAGGAGCAACAGCGCCATGACGCGCAAGCAGACTCGCAGCGCGTTCCCGCACACGCATCGAAGAGTCATGACCGAGACGTGCGTCATGGACACGCGAACCGCGGCGCCGTGCCGGTCGGATCGGTGCAGCGCGACACGGTGGCCGTGACCTGCCGCGAGATGGGAAACGCGGTGCCGGTGCCGGACGTGGCCGTGGACGTCAGCAGGTAGACCGCGACGTTGCGGTTCAACTCGGTGGTCGTTGTGACACTGCACGTGACGCTCGCGCTGACCCCGTTGAATGCACCGCCAAGGGCCACGGCCTGAGTCGCGAAGCACGCCGGCGGCTGCGGGTTCACCGGCACCAGCAGCGGATCGTTGTTGTCCGGGTCGAGCACCTGCACCAGTGCCCATTCGATACCGGCCTGCGCGCCGGCGTAGGTGCGGGTGCCGCTCACGTCGAGCGCCTGGGACGATTGCTGCAGCCCGAAGACCGACACGATGAAGAGGCCGAGCAGCGCCAGCACCACCAGCAGGAACAGTGCCGTCACCAGGGTGAACCCGCGCTCAAGGGACGTTCGGAACATGGGCCTGGGCCTGGACGGTGACGGTCTCGCCGGACTGCGTCAGTGCCAACTGGATCGTGACGATGCCGTAGCGCTGATTGAGTTCGTTCGGGTTGTAGCCGAAGGCGCAGCCGCTCACGCTGGTGGCGAGCAGCGCATTGCTGCCGCCGCCGGGCGGCGTAGCCTGGACCGCGTTGATGCCGTAGCCCCAGTAGCGCCGGATCACGCCGCCCGCGGTGTCGCATTGGTAGGTCACCGCAGTCTCGACCACGTGGAAGCGCTTGCCCGGCGATTGCCATGGAAACAGCTTCGCGGCGCTCAGGGTGATCGTGCTGCCGGCGAGGCTCTGATAAGCCGCGCGATTGTTGCCCGCCGCCTGGTAGGCGTCGGCGCCGGCGAAACCGGGGCCGAGATTGAAGATGACGATCTGGTTGCCTGCGCTGAGCGGGGGAAGCGTACCGATCACGTCGAAACTCGCGTCGCCGCCCGGGCTCGTGAAATCGAGCACGTTGCCGGTACCGCCCGAAGTCTGTTCCGCACGATAGCGACCGCCGCCGGTGGTCAGCAGGAACTCGATGTAGTTGCCGCTGACGCGCACGCTGTTCGGCAGTGCCAGTCGCAGGTCTCGAGTGATGCGCCGCACGGCGGTGTCGGCGATATCCGACAGCGCGGCGCGGCGCGTGGTGTCGAAGTAACCCTCGACCGGCTTCTGGATGAAGATCGCGACGACCGCGAACACGATGCCCGAGATCAGGATCACGACCACCGCCTCCACCAGCGTGAAGCCGCCCTGCCGAGTGTCGCGCCGGTTCTTCATGGCAAGGCGTTTGGCGCGTAACGCGTGCGATAGCCGTTCAGCGTCACCGATTCGCTGCCCGGCCCGGTGACCGTCACGGCGATCAGCAGCACTTCGGCGGGATTGGCGAGCCCGAGTCCGCCGTTCGAGACCGACACCGATGCGTTGTAGGCACCGAGGCCCGCAATCAAGGTGTTCGACAGATCGCGAATGCCCGCCATGGAGAACCCGTGATAGTCGTTGACGTTGTTGAACGGCGTGGCGGTGCTGTAGCGGGTCTGGCCCGGCTCTGGCCCGAGAGCCTCGACCAGCGATGCGCAGCCGGCCGTGCTCGTCGCGGTCGCGGCGTTGGCATCGGTCGGATCGCAATAGGTGAATGGCATCAGCTCCACCTCTTCGAGCAGCGATTCCGCGATCGCGAGCGCCTGCTTGCGGATCAGCGGGTCGGAGCTGCGCGCCGCGGTGAGGTTGAGCACACTCAGGATGCCGACGATCGCGACACTCACGATGAGGATGAAGAGGATCAGCTCGATCAGCGATACGCCGCGCGCGCGGGGCGCGCGAGCCTCACGGGTGCACATGCCCCGTCTCCGCTTCCACCGTGAACGTCTTGCCGGACACGCTCACCGTCACCGGTCCCGGTGTCGGTCGACCCAGCGCATCGAACACGAATGTGGTGCCCGTGATGGTGATCCCGGACGTGCCGCTCACCGCCAGCGCACCACCGCGCATGGGATCGAGCACCGGCCCGGTACACGGCGCGACCGGCTCGAAGGCCGCGGTGAGGCCGTTCGCGGCGAACGTGATGCGTACGGTGCAACGTGCACCGATAGCGGCTTTCTGCGCATAGCGGACGGTGGCGAGCACCCGGTCATAGGTGCCCTGGACCTCGTAGTCCTGCTTGTCGAAGAAGCGCGGCAACACCACCGCCGCGAGAACTCCCAGGATGAGGATGACCACCACCAACTCGGTCAGGGTGAAACCTGACTGACTGCCCCGATGGATCTCGAACGTTGCCACGGATGTGGGATCGGTCACGAGCGCATCGGGCGGCGCGTCGCCGGTCAGCGCGGACCGGCGACGCGGATGCTGCCGCGCTTTAGTTGGAGCAGACGATCTGCACGGACGCCGAAATCACGGGCGTGGTGCCGGACTTCTGCACCGAGCAGGTGGCGTTGCCGCCGTCCGGCGTCGAGCAGGCCGACGTGGTGGTGACCGTGTACCCGGTCGGGAGAGCACCGCCCTGGAGCAACGGAGACGCCGTCGCGCAGTCGGTCACGGCGTTGGTTCCGGCCTTGGCCGAGTTCACCTTGCGCGCGCCGTAGTTGATGGCCGTGGCCGAGGCAAGAGCACCGGCGACGCCCTGCGTGGCCGCCGTGTTCGCTTCGGTCGTGAGATCGATGAAGCGCGGCAGGGCGACCGCCGCGAGAATGCCCAGGATCACGATCACCACCACCAGTTCGATGAGGGTGAAGCCCTTTTGCTGCTGTTTCATGTTGAACTCCGTTCAGGAAGTGATGATGTGTAGAACCGCTTGTGATTCGCAGGGGCCGCGAGCCGATTCGACGCGCGGTGTGTTGCTCCTCTGGTTATTCGTTCAGCATCCGTTGGTGACGGGCACCGAGTACACCGGTGACTGCCCGGGTGCGATCGCTTCTGTGTAGGTGAACTGGCAGTTCGGTGCCGTGCCGCCGTTGATGGCGAAGGTCACGATGTTGCCGGTGACCGTCAGCGTGATCTGGTCCGTCAGCGGATTGACTTGCGCGGCAGCCACGATGCCCTGACCGTTGGCCGCCGGGTACTGATTGACCATTGCAATGGCGATGCCATCCATGTCCACGAAACCGGCCGTGGGGGTGCAGCGCGGATTGAGGCTCACCCCGGCGAGGTCCACCTGACACTGGGCCTTGGCCAGCGCCGCGGCCGATTTCACCGAACCGTAGATCGCCGAGAGCTTCGCCGCCCGCGCCTGACTCTGCAGCGAGATGTATCTCGGCAGCGCCACGGCAGCCAGGATCGCGATGATCGTCAGCGCGACGACCAACTCGATGAGGGTGAAGCCGGATGAGAATTTGTTCATTTCGCTCAATCCCTTGAGTACGGGACTTGAAGTTTGGCAGCAGTTTCCGCCTGCAACAAGCGGCAAACGCTGAGGTCTTCTGTCCCTGGATGCACCTTGCGTGCCAGGAAATCTCCCTAAAACCACCGGTACGGCCGCGCCAGAACCAGCGCCACACCCTCCCACGGCGCCGGATTTCGCGCCGCCCCCTCTGCCTCTGCTTCGACGTGCGCCACCCGGCGCCGCTCCACCCGTACGCGGACCTCGGTGTGGCCATCCGGTCCAGGCACAAAGTGACGTGCCAGGTTAGGGCGATAAGCGAGCTCGCGGGCGCCCCGATCGAAGTACCAGATGCCCTCGCCCGCCGCATCCGGAGCATGCCCGGCAAACTCGCCTGAGTAGTTCGGCGCAGGCGCGGGGAGCCACACCATGGGGTTGTCGCCGAGGACACCGGTCGGCCCGCCCTGGGCCGATGCCAGCATCATCTCGGCCTTGCGCAGGTTGAGCCCGGTGCGCATGTTCGTGATGGTGAGTTCCGTTACCGTCTTCTCCGTGTACTCCTCGTAGAAAAGCAGGCGGTCCAGCAGGACCGCGCTCAGGGTGACGAGGGTCGCGATCGAGACCATCGTCTCGAGACGGATCCGGCCGCGCTCAGGTCCGCGCCCCGTCGTCATTGCTTCTTGAACGCCGCGGTTCCGAGGTCCCAGATCGGCAGGAACACGCCCAGCGCCAGGATCAGCACGAGCACGCCCAGGCACACGATCAGGATCGGTTCGATCTGGGCCGACAGGGTCTTCAGCTCGTACTCGACTTCGCGCTGATACATGTCGGCCACTTCTTCCATCATGTCGTCGAGCGAGCCGGATTCCTCGCCGACCATGACCATCTGCAGCGCGACGGGCGTGAACACGCCGGAATTCGACGCGGTGCGCAACACGCTCTCGCCGCGCTCCACGCCTTCGCGCATGCGCTCGATCTGTCCCGAGACCCACGCGTTCTCCACCGTCTGCGCGGTGAGACTCAAGCCCTGGACGATCGGGACGCCGCTGCGAACCGCGAGCGCGAAGCTGCGCGCGAACCGTGCGATGGTGGCCTTCAGCACGATCTTGCCGGCCACCGGGATGCGCAACTTGAAGCGATCCCACGAATGACGCCCGAGGGGCGTGCGAACCCACGCCCGGAAGGCGAGGATCGAGCCCACGAGCAACGCCAGCAGCACCGGCCACGAGGCCACCATGAAGTCCGAGAACGCGATCAGCCACTGGGTGATGAGCGGGAGCTTCGCGCCGAAACCGCGATAGACCTTGGCGAACGCGGGGATCACGAAGATGTTGATGACGATCAGCGCAAGCGCCATGGCGACCAGGACGAAGATCGGATAGCGCAACGCCGATTTGACCTGCGTGCGCATGAAGGCCTGGAACTCGAGGTGATGAAACAGCCGCAGGAAGATCTCCTCGAGGCGGCCGGTGGTCTCGCCCACGTAGATCATCGCGACGTAGAACGGATTGAAGACGTGCTTCAGGCGCCCCAGCGACGCCGACAGGTCGTGTCCGCCGTCGAGGCCTTCACGCACCTGGCGGATGGCGTCCTTGAACACCGGGTTGACGCTCGAATCCTGCAGCCCGCCCAACGCCCGCATGATCGGCACGCCCGCCTTGAGCAGCGCATGCATCTGGCGGCTGAAGAGCATGACTTCGGTCGGATCGACCTTCCCGCCGATCGCACCGAACCAACCGGGGCCGGGCTTGCGCGGCGCGTCCGTCGCACCGATCTCCACCGGTGTCACACCGCTCGCGAAGAGCTGCGTGGCTACCGCCGTGCTGTCGGCGCTCTCCAGCACGCCGGAGACCAGTTCGCCGGTTGCGTTCCGGCCCTTGTAGGCGAAATAGGGCATCAGTTCTCGCCGGCCTCAGCCCGCGCCGGCCTGCCATCGGCCGGAGGCCGATGTCCTTCGGTAGGCACAGACAGTCCGCAGGGACTGTATGTGTCCGACCTCAGCCCACAAGCGGGCTGGCCCACTGGGGGGAAAGGCCGAAGGCCTGTCGGGGGGAACGTCAATTCAGTCCTCGAATTCGCTCGAAGCCTTCATCGCTTCCTCGACGGTGCTGCGGCCCCGCACGACCTGCTCCACGGCCGCACGCCGCAGCGTTCGACCACCCATCTGTGCACGTGCTGCCGCGATGAAGGCGGCAGGCTCGTTCGAGTTGGCCGCCTCGACCACGGGGCGTGTCATCTCGAGCATCTCGTATACGCCCGTGCGGCCGACGTAACCGGTGTTGTTGCACTGGCTGCAGCCCGCGCCCTTGCGGTACTTGAACGTGTCGACCCGGTCGCCGAGATCGGGACGCAACCATTCGTGCTCGTTCGGTGTCAGCGTGTATGGCTGCGCACAGCTTTCGCAGACCATCCGGATCAGCCGCTGTGCCAGCACCAGGTGCAGCGACATCGCCACCATGTAGCGCGGCGCGCCCATGTCGAGCAGGCGGATAGGCGTCGACACCGCGTCGTTGGTGTGCAGAGTCGACAGCACCAGGTGACCCGTCATGGCCGCGCGCAGGCCGGTTTCCACCGTGCCCTGGTCGCGCATTTCACCCACGAGGATGACGTCCGGATCCTGGCGCAGCGCCGAGCGCAGCACGCGCCCGAACGTGAGCTCGATCTTCTCGTGGATCTGGACCTGGTTGATCCCGGGCAGGCGATATTCCACCGGGTCCTCGACCGTGATGATCTTGCGCTCCGTGGTGTTGAGTTCCTCGAGCGCGGCGTAGAGCGTAGTGGTCTTGCCGCTGCCGGTGGGGCCGGTCACCAGGATCATGCCGCTCGGGCGCTGGATCACCTTGCGCAGCCGCTCCAGGATCGGCGCAGGCATGCCCAGGCGATCGAGGGTCAGCACCCCACCCGATTGGTTCAGCAAGCGCATCACCACCGACTCGCCGTACTGCGTCGGCATGCTCGAGATCCGCACGTCGACCTGGTTGTTGCGCACCTTCACGTTGAAGCGGCCGTCCTGCGGCAAGCGCTTTTCGGAGATGTCGAGACCGGAGATCAGCTTCAGCCGCAGCACCAGGGGTGCGGCGATCTTCGGCTCGGCTTCGGTCTGCAGGTGCAGCACGCCATCGATGCGAAAACGGATGACGACACGGGTTTCCTGCGGCTCGATGTGGATGTCCGACGCGCGCACCTGCACCGCATCCTCGAACACGTTCTGCAGCAGCTTGACCACCGGCGCGTCTTCGGTGGCGGGCACGCCGAGGCCGGCGAGATCTACGCCGGTATCTTCAAACTCCTCGCCCAGCTCCTGCACCAGACCCGAGATCTGCTCGGTCCGGCGATACATCCGGTCGATGGTCGCCAGCAACTGCGATTCGGCGACCACGGCGAGCTGCAGGTCGCGCTTCAGGAAACGCGTCAGCTCGTCATAGGCATTGAGGTCCGTGGGATCGGCCATACCCACGACGTAGTGGCTGCCTTCGTCCTGCAACACCATGGCGCGGAAACGGCGCGCCTGGGATTCGGGCAGTTTCGCCAACGCCTCGGGCTTGACGTTGAACTGCTTCAGGTTGACGAAGGCGATCTTGAACTGCCGCGCGAGGGCTTCGCCGATCTGCTCTTCCGTGACGAAACCCGATTCGACGAATACGCGGCCCAGACGCCGGCCGGTACGCTTCTGGTCGTCGAGCGCCGACTTCAACTGGTCTTCCGTGAGCAAGCCCTGCTGCAGCAGGATTTCGCCGAGCCGGACTTTCTCCGGTCTAGCCATGGATCCTCACACTCCCGCGTCTTGGGCGTCCGGCCCCGGGGCGGACGCCGGCAATCACCGTGTTCTGGGGCCGAGAAATCAAGCACCATCCGTGCCTTAGGTAGGAAAAACTAATGCACTTCCTCATCAAAGGCAAGGTAAATGTTTGATGTTGTTCTGTTTGAACCGGAGATTCCGCCGAATACGGGCAATGTAATCCGGCTCTGCGCCAACACCGGCTGCCGCCTGCACCTGGTGGAGCCGCTGGGGTTCCGGATGGCGGATCGCGACCTGAAGCGCGCCGGCCTCGACTACCACGAGCTCACCTCGGTGACCGTGCATGCCGATCTCGCCTCCTGTCTGGCCAAGCTCGGAGCCCGCCGCTACGCCTACAGTGCGTTCGGGGAAACCGCGGCGTTCGACGTTCGGTTCGCCCCCGGCGACGTGTTGCTGTTCGGACCGGAATCGCGCGGGCTGCCCGCGGAAGTCCTTGCCGGGTTTGCCCCGTCGCACCGGCTACGGTTGCCGATGGTCCCCGGCAACCGCGGTCTCAATCTGTCGAATGCCGTCGCCGTCGCCGTCTTCGAGGCCTGGCGCCAGAACGATTTCGGGGGTGCTCAGCCCTCGCCGGGCCTGCCATCGACCTGAGGCCGCAGGCCTGTCGGGGGGGTCCTCAGCCCGCGCCGGGCCGCCCCAAGCGGGCTGGCCCCCTGGGGGGAGAGGCCGAAGGCCTATCGGGGGGGGCCCTCAATACCCGCGGTGTTCGGCACCCGGATCGCGCCGTAGCAAGACGTCGGCGGCTTGCGCGGCGCTGATTTCGCCATCCAGCAGGCGGCAGACCGTTTCCGTCACCGGCATTTCCACGGTGTGCCGCTGCGCCAACGCCCGGACTTCGCGGGCCGTCGGCACCCCTTCCGCCACATGACCCAGATCGATGAGGATCTGTTTCAGCGGCGTACCCGCGGCCAAGGCCAGCCCGACACGGCGATTGCGCGAAAGGTCGCCGGTGCAGGTGAGGATGAGATCGCCGGCGCCCGAAAGCCCCAGGAATGTTTCCGTACGACCGCCCAATCGCACACCGAGCCGCGTCATCTCGGCCAGGCCGCGCGTGATGAGAGCGGCCCGCGCCGAAAGCCCGAGGCCCAGTCCGTCGGACACGCCGGCGGCGATGGCCATCACGTTCTTTACCGCACCGCCGACTTCGACCCCCACCAGATCGTCGCTCGAGTAGATGCGCAGCCGCGGGCCATGCAGCGCCCGGGCGGCGCGTTCGGCGAACGCCGCGTCGGGCGAAGCGAGCGTGATGGCGGCGGGCAGGCCGCGCGCCACCTCGTCAGCGAAGCTCGGCCCGGACAGGGCCGCGCGCGGCACGGCGGCATCGAGCACCTCTTCCGCGACCTGATGGGGAAAGCGCGACGTGCCGGTCTCGAAGCCCTTGCACAGCCACACGACGGGCAGCGGTGCCACCCGCGCCAACGCTTCGAGCGTCGATCGCAACGCCGCCACGGGTGTCGCGACGATCCCGAGTTCGGCACCGTCCACGGCACGCGCAAGATCGTGCTCGATGCCGATGTTCTGCGGCAGCGCGTAGCCCTTCAGGAACTCGCGATTCTCGCGCGTGGCGCGCATCGCCTCGCAGTGCTCGCGTTGCCAGGTCCACAAGGTGATCGCATGACGATCGACCAGGGTCAGCGCGAAGGCCGTACCCCACGCTCCCGCACCGATCACCGCAATCTTCACAGGCCCCACACCTGATTGGCGCGCACGTATCCGGTGAGTCCGTCGCGATGCCTGACCTGCACCCAGGCCCCGGCGGCTTCGATCAGTTCGAGAATGACGCCCTGCTGCGCCTGGAACGCCGGCGGCGCCGAGTCGGACGGCGCGACGTAGACGATGGCCTGGGGCACGCTGACGCTCACTGTTCGCTTGGCCGCCAGCATCTTTGCCTCGACCCAGGCGAGTTGCCCGCCGGGCTCGCGCACCTTGACCCATCCCTCGAGCGTCGAAACCACTTCGACGGGCGAACCGCGACTTGTCACGAACATCTTGTTCGCCTTGAGCGACGGCCCGTCGTAGAGAACAGCGGGCATCTCGCCCACGGACCGGAATTCCAGGCCCGCGTGAACCGGCGATACCGCGACCGCCAGCAGAAGCGCGAGGCAGGTCGCCAGTCTCACGGCGCGCTAATGCGTGGCTGCGGGCGCGGGTTCGACCCGCTGGCGCTGCTGGTAGATCGCATCGAAGTTCATGGGTGCGAGGAACACCGGCGGAAATCCGGCCCGCACCGTCATGTCGGACACGGTCTCGCGCAGATACGGTTGCAGGATGGTGGGGCAGGTGATCGCATAGACTGCCTCGAGGTCCGACTCCGGAATGCCGCGGACGATGAAGATGCCGGCCTGGCTCGCCTCGACCAGGAACACGGTCTTGTCCTTCAGCTTCGCGGTTACCGTGGCGGTGAGCACCACTTCATGGAAGTCGTTGCCCAGCGACTTCGCCTGATTGCTGAACGAGAATTCGAGCTGCGGCTGGTCGCGCTCGAGAAAGACCTGCGGCGCGTTGGGAATCTCGACCGAGACGTCCTTGAGGTAGATCTTCTCGATGGAGAACTGGGGCTGGGTCGCGTCAGCTTCGGCCATGGCGGCTCCGGGAACGGGAAAAAAGGCGCGTAGTGTAGCCTGCCAGGACGTCAACCACCCGCGCTCGTTTCCCCTGCCAGCAACGGATCGAGGCCGCCGGCGCGGTCGAGCGCCGACAGATCATCGAAGCCGCCCACGTGGTGTCGGTCGATCCAGATCTGCGGCACCGTGCGGCGCTGGCTGCGCTCCATCATTTCCGCGCGGCGGGCCGGCTCGAGATCCACGCGGACCTTCTCGATGTGCTGCACGCCCTTGGCCCGCAGCAGCCGCTCGGCGGCCACGCAGTAAGGGCAGGTGGCGGTGCAGTACATCAGTATGTCGGGCATCTACTTCTCCACCGGCATTCCCGCCTGTTGCCAGGCACCCATGCCGCCTTGCAGGTTGAACACTTCCTTGAATCCCGCCGCCTTGAGGGTGGTGGCGGCCCCGTGCGAACGATTGCCGGTCGCGCAATGCACCAGCACCGGCTTGTCCTTCCACTTTTCGACTTCGGCGAGCCGCGACTTGAGGGCACCGACCGGAATGTGGCGCGCGCCGGCGATGTGGCCGGCGTTGTATTCGCCCGGCTCGCGCACGTCGAGCACGAGCGGGTCGCGCCGATTGATGAGCTGCACCGCATCGGTGACGCTCATCTGCGGAATACCCGACAGCCGCCGCGCCACCAGCGGCCAGAGCAGTCCCAGGCCGCTCGCGACGGCGATCAGCACCAACCAGATGTTTTCCTGCACGAACTTCAAGACTTCTCTCCTTTGCTCTGTACGTAGTGAACGAGTGCATCGAGTTCGGGTTGACCTGCGTTGCGCGCCCGATCGAGCCATTCCTGCGCGTAACCCGGATACAGCAGTACCGACCGATCCCACTGCACGCGCGCGCGTTCGCCTTGTCCGGCCAGCGCCAGCAGCAATGCCTGCCGGTACGCGACGTCGATGTCCGGCAGCACGCCCATGACAAGCGTATTGAGTGCCAGCTTCGCATCGAGGCGTTCGCGATCGATCTCGATCGCGCGCGCGAAGCCCAGTTCCACCAGATAGGACAACATCGAACGGCGCTCGATCTCGAGCAGGCGCTGCGTGACCGCTTCGGTCCCCTCGGCCAGCATGGCACTGCGGCGGAACACCTGGAAATCGCGCAACTGACGATAGTCGGACATCACGGTGGCGCAAGCGAACCAGCCCAGCGCCAGCGCGGCCACGGCTACCACGGACTTGAGACGCGCGCGGCCGAATTCTAGGCGAGCCGCGTCGCTCGCACCAAGCGCAATCGCCGCGATGCCGAGAAAGTAGGCGTACCACAGCGGATACTCGAGCAGGCTGTGGATACCGATCACCGCCAGCAAGGCCAGCAGCCACCAGCGTTCGGGTGAAGGACGGTCGCGACGCGCCCCGCGCCACCACAGCACCACGCTCGCAGCCAGCAGCAGCAATCCGGGCACACCGAATTCGGCACCGAGCTGGAGCGGCAGGTTGTGCGCATGATGGGTTGCGATCGGCGGCAGCGGCGCAGTGAGGTCGGGGGCGACCTCGAAGAAGCGCACGGCGAAGCGACCGAACCCCGCACCTGTCCAAGGCGCGTCGAGGAATATGCGCGAGGCCCCTGCCCAGATGGTCCAGCGTTCCTCACCGCCCGGGGCCTGCACCGGCAGGCGCTGGACCGTGGTCTGCGCGCTCGGCGCCAGCGACGTGGCGCCGGTCGCGAGCACGACCTGGACGGCGATGAAGATGCCCACCGCGGCGGCGGCCGCCACGAGCAGGCGCCGACCGACGGGCGGCTGCAACTGTCGAGCGCCGACCACCGCACCCACGAACAGCGCGACCAGGTACACCCAGCTCGAGCGCGACCCGGTCAGTGCCAGCGCATAGAGCATCGCGGTTCCGGCCACGGTCTGCAGGAAAACCGGCAGGCGTCCCGTGGCACCGAGATAAGCGAGAGAAGCGAGCCCCAGTGCGAGGTAGTCGGCCAGGTGATTCGCCTGACCGAGGTTGCCGTAGGCGCGGCCGTTGAACACCGGCAGCATCCAGGCTTGCAGCGCCGCGAGGAGTTCGTGTGCCTGCACGATCGCGATGACGGCACTCGCTCCTGCACCCGCAGCGATGCACCAGGCGAGCACGCTCACGAACCGCACCGGACCGAACGCATCCATGACCGCCCGCGCCGTCGCCATGATCGCCGCGGCCCACAACAGGTAGAGACAGGCGAGCAGCGCGAGCCGGCCGTGGGCCGCCCACCCCAGGGCAGCGTGCACGGCGATCAACGCGGCGAACGCGATCGGGACGAGAACCGTGCGCGGCGGACCCTTGGCACCCACAGGTCGCGCGAGCACCAGCAGCGTTGCGGCCGCAAGACCGAAAACGAACGCCCACCACTCGCCGAAGAACGAGCCGATCGGCTCGAAAGCGTCGGGCGACAGCAACGGCAGTGACACCATCGCACCGAGGGCACCCAGGCCGGCGCCCGCGAAGAGCCGGCGCATGCGGCTTTCGGTGGTCACCGCGTGCATCGAACGCGCGGCCGGAGCAGGTTCACGGCTAAAATGATAGCGGATCGCTTTTCATCGACGGAACACGCATGACTCATCGCATCGTCCTCCTGCGGCACGGAGAGAGTGTCTGGAACAAGGAGAATCGCTTCACCGGCTGGACCGACGTGGATCTCTCCGAGCGCGGCATCGAGGAAGCACGCGCGGCCGGACGCCTGCTGAAGGCCGAGGGATACACCTTCGATCAGATTCACGTCTCGGTGCTGAAGCGCGCCATCCGCACGCTCTGGATCGTGCAGGACGAGATGGATCTCATGTGGGTACCGGTGCGCCATTCCTGGCGCCTGAACGAGCGCCACTACGGCGCGCTGCAGGGGCTCAACAAGGCCGAGACCGCAGCCAAGTTCGGCGATGCCCAGGTGCTCACCTGGCGGCGCAGCTACGACACTCCACCACCGCCGCTCGAACCCGGCGACCAGCGCTTTCCGGGCAAGGACCCGCGCTACGCCACGCTGTCCGACGCCGAGCTGCCGCTCACCGAATGCCTCAAGGACACGGTCGCGCGCTTCGTCCCTTATTGGGAGCAGGCGATCGCTCCCGACGTGCGCGCGGGCAAACGCGTGCTGGTGGCCGCCCACGGCAACACCATCCGCGCACTCGTGAAGTTCTTGGACGGCGTGTCCGATGCCGACATCGTCGAGCTCAACATCCCGACCGGCGTGCCGCTGGTCTACGAACTGGACGACGCACTGCGTCCCATCCGCCATTACTACCTCGGTGACGCAGCAGCGATCGAGGCGAAAGCCCGGGCCGTGGCCGCCCAGGGCAAGGCGAAGGGCTGAACACGCGGTCGCGCGCGGTTGCGATCGCGCTGCTCGCGTTCGGCATCGCGAGCACCGGTGCGTTCGCCGCCCCGAAACAGGAACTCGAAGCACTGCGCGAGCGGCTGCAGGCGCTCGAGAAGGAACTGGTCGGCGCCGAAGAGTCACGCGCCGAGGCCGCGGACCAGTTGCGCGAATCCGAGCGCGCGATCAGCGACGCCAACCGCAAGCTGCGCGAGCTGAACGGGCAGCGCACCGAGGTCCGCCGGACCCTCGCCGAACTCGCCGAGCAGGCACAGAGGGCCGAGGCCGGCATCGCGCGGCAGCAGGACGCGATCGCCCGGATCATGCATCACCAGTACCTGCACGGTCAGACCGAACCGATCCGCCTCGTGCTCGCCCGCGAGGACCCGAATCAGATCACGCGCGATCTGTACTACCTCACCTACGTGTCGCGCGCCCGCGCCCAGTTGATCGCCGCTCTCAAGGAGAGCTTGCTGACGCTGGCCCGGATCACGGAGTCCACGCGGACCAAGTCGGACGAACTCGCGGCGATCCAGCGCAGCCAGAACCAGGCGCGACGCACTCTGGAACGCGAGAAGGCGAGTCGCGAGCAAGTGCTCGCCTCGGTGTCTGAGCAGATCGGCCGCCAGCGGCGCGAGATCGAGAACCTGAAGCGCGACGAAGCACGGCTCACCAAGCTGGTGGAACGCCTGGCGCGCGAACTGGCACGGGCCAAAGCGGCCAAGCCCAAGCGTTCCAAGGCCCCCCTGGCGAACCGGACCGTGCCGGAACCGGATGACGGCGATGGCGCTTTCCGGCAGTTGAAGGGGCGCCTGCGCCTGCCCGTCACGGGGGAACTGATCGGGCGCTTCGGCAGTCCACGCAACGAGCGCGGCATTTCCTCGAAGGGTGTATTCATTCGCAGCCGCGCCGGCCAGGAGGTGAAGGCCGTGGCAGCCGGACGGGTGGTATTCGCGGACTGGCTGCGCGGTTTCGGCAACCTCCTTATCGTGGACCACGGCGGCGGCTACATGAGCCTGTATGGCAACAACGAAGCGCTGTTCCGCCGGACCGGGGACGAAGTCCGAGGCGGCGAGGCTCTTGCTTCCGTAGGCGCGAGCGGGGGCAACGAGGAAACCGGTCTATACTTTGAACTGCGGTATCAGGGCAAGCCTTTCGACCCCCTGGCCTGGTCGACCCTGAAGTAACACCGGTTCCGGTTGTCCCCCCGATCCGCCGACCCGACCGCGGCCTTCCCACACCACAGCAAGCAGTTACACGGAGATTCGCAAGCCATGGGTACGAGAGTGAAGCAGGCAGGACTGATCGTCCTGGGAGCCATCCTGGGCATCCTGGTCAGCCTGAACTTTTCGGCGGTGGCGCAGAAAGACCCCCCGGGGCCGCTGCCGGTCGAGGACCTGCGCGCATTCACCGAAGTGTTCGGCCGCATCAAGGCCGACTACGTCGAACCGGTCGACGACAAGAAGCTCATCAGCGAAGCCATCAACGGCATGCTGTCCGGCCTCGATCCGCACTCCGCGTATCTCGACGCCGAAGCGTTCAAGGAACTGCAGGTGGGTACCCAGGGCGAATTCGGCGGCCTGGGCATCGAAGTGGGCATGGAAGACGGGTTCGTGAAGGTCGTCTCGCCCATCGAGGACACGCCCGCGTTCCGCGCCGGCATCAAGAGCGGCGATCTCATCATCAAGCTGGACGACACCAACGTGAAGGGCATGACGCTGAACGATGCCGTGAAGCGCATGCGCGGCAAGCCGAACACGCCGATCACGCTGACCATCGTGCGCAAGGGCGACGCGAAGCCGCGCATCATCACGCTGACCCGCGCCATCATCCAGATCCAGTCGGTCAAGTCGAAGCTGGTGGAGCCGGGTTACGGCTACTTCCGCGTGACCCAGTTCCAGGAACACACCGGCGAGGCGCTCGCCAAGGCCATCGACACCGTGTTCAAGGCGAGTAACGTCCCGATGAAGGGCATCGTGCTCGATCTGCGCAACGACCCGGGCGGCCTGCTCAACACCGCCGTGGGCGTGTCGGCAGCGTTCCTGCCGGCCGGCTCCCTCGTCACCTACACCGAGGGGCGCACCGACGACGCCAAGATGAAGTTGATGGCCGTGCCCGAGCACTACCTGCGCGGCTCGAAGGACGACTATCTGAAGAAGGTCCCGGCCGAGGCGAAGAAAGTGCCCATGGTGGTACTGGTGAACGGCGGCTCGGCCTCCGCTTCCGAGATCGTCGCCGGCGCGCTGCAGGATCACAAGCGTGCCGTCGTCATGGGCACGCAGTCGTTCGGCAAGGGTTCGGTGCAGACCATCCTGCCGCTCGGCAACGGCACCGCGATCAAGCTCACCACCGCGCGTTACTTCACGCCGGCGGGCCGCTCGATCCAGGCGAAGGGCATCACGCCGGACATCGTGGTGGAAGAAGCCACCATCAGCGAGAACACCGATCAGGGCCTGCGCATGCGCGAAGCCGATCTCGGCAAGCGCCTGTCGAACCCGCAGGACAAGAAAGAGCCTCCGAAGGAAGAAGTCGCGCCCCAGGGCACGCCCACGCCGAAGCCGGACGACGCCACCAAGGGCGACGCCCCGCCCGACATCGTGTCGAAGAGCGACTACCAGCTCAACGAAGCGCTGAACCTGCTGAAGGCGCTGAACATCGTCAACAAAAGGTAGAGTGGAACCGTATCTTCCGGCCAGGGCCGGAAGATACGTCTTTAGGGCTAGACGCATCGTCGAGGATTCAGGATGACAGCCCCCACCCTCGCTGTGCTCCCTGCCCCCGAGGGGGCGCGTCATTGCCTTGGGGCGGCCCGGCGCCACCCACCTCATGGCTTGTTGCGCGAGGGCCTGTGCGCCCCGGCTGCGCCGGCCGCTGGCCCATCGCTAGGTCGCAAGCCGTACTGACATGAACGACGATCAACTCCTCCGCTACAGCCGCCACATCCTGCTGGATGAGATCGGCATCGACGGCCAGGAGCGGTGGCTCGGATCCCATGCGCTGGTGATCGGTGCCGGCGGTCTCGGGTCGCCGGTGGCGCTCTATCTCGCCGCGAGCGGCGTCGGGCGCATCACGCTGTGCGATCCGGACGTGGTGGACCTCACCAACCTGCAGCGCCAGATCGCCCACTACACCGACGGCATCGGGCAACCGAAGGTGGATTCGGCGCGGGCGACGCTCAATCGCATCAACCCTGCCACCATCGTGGATCCGATCCGTGAACGCGTCGCCGGAGACCGCCTGGATGAACTGGTGGCGCAGGCGGACGTCGTGATCGACGGCAGCGACAACTTCGCCACGCGGCATGCAGTAAACCGCGCGTGCGTGAAGCATCGCAAGCCGCTCGTCTCCGGCGCGGCCGTGCGCTTCGACGGCCAGGTGGCGGTGTTCGACGCACGCAAGGCCGACAGCCCGTGCTACGAATGCCTGTTCCCCGAAGCCGCCGAGTTCGAAGAGGTGCGCTGCGCCGTGATGGGCGTGTTCGCCCCGCTGGTGGGGATCATCGGGTCCATGCAGGCGGCCGAAGCGCTGAAGGTGTTGGCCGGAGTCGGAGAGCCGCTGGTCGGGCGCTTGCAGTTGCTGGACGCCCGCACCATGCAGTGGCGGAGCATCCGGGTGTCGAAGGATCCGGTGTGCAGCGTATGCGCGAAGACTGAGGTGGCGGTCGGCGTTTAGCCTGACGCGGTCGCCGACAGCCCCCATCCCGACCTTCCCCCGGCACCGCCGGGGGAAGGAGTGCCCAGGCTTGCCGTAGACGAGACGCATGCCCCCACCCTGGCCCTCCCCCGGCGATGCCGGGGGAGGGGATGTACTGCTCCTTCCCCCAGCTTTGCTGGGGGAAGGTCGGGATGGGGGCAGCGACCCCCCGACCCTGTACTACACCAGCAGCTTTGCCTGCGCCTCCGCGAACTCCAGCGGACTGCGCTTGAACCCGCTCTTGGCGTACTGGTGCCAACGGCCCACCACGTAGCAGATCACGAGGTTGGCCTTCGCCGCGGTGTCCACCTCCTGCGGGATCTCGTTCTGGGTCACGGCGAAACGCAGCGACTGGCGGACCTGGCTCTCGAGCCGGTCGTGGAGCTGGTTGATCCGTGCCTGCAACCGTTCGTCCTCGTTCACCAGCGCATCACCGATCAGCACCCGGGTCATGCCCTGGTTCTTCACCGCGAATCCCAGCAGCATCGACACGATCGCATCCACCTGGCGCGAGCCGCTGGTTTCTTCCGACGTGATCTTGTTCACCAGGCCGAACAGCGTCTGCTCGATGAACTCGATGAGGCCCTCGAACATCTGGGCCTTGCTCGCGAAGTGGCGATAGAGCGCCGCTTCGGAAACGTCGAGCCGCTTGGCGAGCGCGGCCGTGGTGATCTTCTCGCCGATGGGCTGCTGCAGCATTTCGGCCAGCGTCTGCAGGATCTGGAGCCGGCGTTCTCCGGGTTTGGCGGCGGGCATGTCAGTATCGCCGGGCCGCCCCCAGATACTGACGAGCCCCCTTGGGGGGCAGCGAACGTAGAGAGCGTGGGGGCGGTTTCATGATTTGACCTCCCGTAGGTAGAGGACCGCGCGAGCCGGGCGGCAAGCGCAGTGCTGCAGCGGATTGTACACAAAGCGAGCGCCCGCTTCGTCAACGCCTCCAAAGTACCCGCGCAAGGCCGGCCACGTCCCGCAACGCGAGGTCGACATGGGCCGGTCGGCTGCCGGTGCGGCCCACGAGGACGGTGCGCATGCCCAGCCGCTTCGCCGTGAGCAGATTGCCCGCGACGTCCTCGATCATCACGCAGCGCCGTGGATGCAACCGGTGGCGCCGCAACAGGCGCCGGAAGCCGGCGACGTCGGGCTTCGGGCGGAACCCGGTGTGCTCGATCGTGAAGACGCCCTCGAAGAAGCGCCGGATGCCCAGCGCCCGGAGCACGGCGTCCGAATAGTGCGTGGGCGAGTTCGAGAACACGATCTTGCGGCCCGGCAGGCGGCGCAGCAGCGACTTCAATGCCGGGTGCGCCAGCAGCATGGGCCGGAGGTCCGGGAACTGGTGGGTGTGCCACAGGAAATGGTGGGGGTCGACCCCGTGGTGCCGCATCAGCCCCAGCAGCGTCGCACCGTAGCGGCGCCAGTAGCGGGTGCGCAGCTCGTTGGCCTGGGCCTCGTCCACCGCCAGGTGCTCCGCCACGTAGGCAGTCATCGCGCGGTTCATGTGCGGAAAGATGTGGGGGGTGGCGTCGTGCAGCGTGTTGTCGAGATCGAAGATCCAGACCGGATGCCGCGCATGTCCCACGTGCCGCTTCAACTCAACTCCTCAGAGGCGCTTGAAGCTCCTCTCCTCCGTGGGGGAGAAGGGGTTGGGGGATGAGGGGGAGCCACATTGCCCCTTGCCAAGGCGAAGTAGGTCGGCGCGGCCGACCTACTTCGCCTTTATCAGCGTCCCGACGCCCTGGTCCGTCAACACCTCCAGCAGCAGGGAATGCGCCACGCGGCCGTCGATGATGTGGACCGACCGCACGCCGCTGCGGGCCGCGTCGAGCGCCGAGGAGATCTTCGGCAGCATGCCGCCGGACAGCGTCCCGTCCGCGAACAACTCGTCGATCTGCTTCGGCGTGAGGCCGGTCAGCAGGTTGCCGTCCTTGTCGAGCACCCCGGGGGTGTTGGTGAGGAGGATCAGCTTTTCGGCCTTGAGGATCTCGGCGAGCTTGCCGGCCACCACGTCGGCATTGATGTTGTAGGTCTCGCCCTCCTCGCCGACCCCGATGGGCGCGACGACGGGGATGAAGTCACCCTTGTCGAGAAACTCGATGATGCTGGGGTCGATCGAGGTGATCTCGCCCACCTGGCCGATGTCCAGCATCTCCTCGGGATTGTCCTTGTTCGGCATCAGCAGCTTGGTGGCGCGGATGAAGCCGCCATCCTGCCCGGTGATGCCGACCGCCTTGCCGCCATGGCGGTTGATGAGATTCACGATGTCCTTGTTGACCTGGCCCCCGAGCACCATCTCGACGATGTCCATGGTTTCCTCGTCGGTCACGCGCATACCCTGGACGAATGTGCCCTGCTTGCCGATGCGCTTCAACAGCGCGTCGATCTGCGGGCCGCCGCCATGCACCACCACCGGATTCATGCCCACCAGCTTGAGCAGCACCACGTCGCGCGCGAAACTGTCCTGCAGCCGCACATCGGTCATCGCGTTGCCGCCGTACTTCACGACGATGGTGCGATCCTGGAACCGGCGGATGTAGGGCAGCGCCTCGGCGAGTACCTGGGCTTTGTCGGAAGGGGTCAGCGGGGGGGTGGCCATCGTCGTGCCGGGCGTCGAAAGTGCGCGCATTCTAAAGGCCGCACCCGCCACGACGGAAACAAAAAAGGCCGCCCCGAGGGGCGACCTTTTCAAGCGCGAAAGCCGCTTACTGAATGGTGATCTGCTTAGCGTTGGCGGCGACCTTCTTCGGCAGCACCAGCTCCAGCACGCCATCGGCGTACTTCGCCTGCGCACCACCGGCATCGACCTCGGACGCCAGCGCGAAGGCGCGGGCGGTCTTGCCGTAGAAGCGTTCGGTCTTGAGGACGCGTTCGCCTTCCTTCTGCTCGGTACGGCGCTTCACTTCCGCGGTGATGGAGACCTGATTGCCGTCGATGTCGACATGGATGTCTTCCTTGCTCACGCCGGGAATGTCGGCGTGCACTACGTAGCCCTTCTCGTTCTCCTTCACGTCCATGCGGATCTGGGGCGCGTTGACAGGCGCATCCTCGAAGGTCATCGGCCGCACGAAGAAGCCGCGCAGCAGGTCGTCGAAGGTGTTGTCGAAGGGGGTGAAGCGGGTGATGTTGGCCATGGTTCTCTCTCCTGATCGGGTTGCTGTTGAATGGGGTACGGCTGCGGACTCGGTCCGGGGAGAGCGGTCTCGACTCGGCCTGTCCATGCCCCCTATTTGTGTATCCCGAGCAGGCTTTCAAGACCCTTCCTGTTAATCGACCGCCTTTACCGGAATGACGACGATCTGCTTGAAAACGCCGCCGGAATCCCCACGGAACTCGAGCGTCAGCGGGACCTTGCGGCCAGCGACCAGCGGCTCGGAGAGCCCGAACAACATCACGTGCAATCCGCCTGGGGCCAGACTGACCGTCTTGCCGGCCGGCAGGTCGACGGCGTCCACCGCACGCATGGTCATCATGCCGCCGTCGTCCTTCATCTCGTGGATCTCGCCGCGCTTTGCGACCGGGCTCGCAACGCCAATGAGCTTCGCCGAACGCTGCGCGCGCAAGTCGAAATAGGCCCCGGCCACCGGTTGGCCGGCCACCGTGGCCCGCACCCACGCGTTGCTCACCTCAACCATGACCTTTTCCGCCGCAGCGGCAGCCGTGGCCATCAGCAACAGGGTGCATGCGAGAAAGCTTGTGGTTTTCATTCCGAGTCTCCGTCCGTCGTTCGCTGGAACCTGCGATTGTTCCAGCGTGGAAAGTCCGAGGCAACGCGCTTGGGACAAGTGGGGAGCCTATAATTCTCGTTTCCCGCCCGCCCGACACACCATGCGTATTCTTGCTGCCGCCTTCCTGTTCTTCGCCGCACCCGCTTTCGCGCAGTCCCCGGCACCGCTGATCCCCTCGCCCCCCGCCCTGGCCGCGAAGGCCTGGGTACTGCTCGACTGGCAGACCCGCCAGGTGCTGGTGTCGCGCGGCCCCGACGAAAGGGTCGAACCCGCCTCGCTCACCAAATTGATGACCGCGTACCTGGTGTTCGACGCGATCAAACAAAAGCGCCTCACGACGGATCAGACCGTGCCGGTGTCCGAGCGGGCCTGGAAAGCCGACGGCTCGCGCATGTTCATCGAACCGCGCAAGCCGGTCACCGTAGACGAACTCCTGAAGGGCATGGTGGTACAGTCCGGCAACGACGCCACCATCGCGCTCGCCGAAGCCGTCGGCGGCAGCGAAGAGGCATTCGCCGAGATGATGAACAAGCAGGCCGCGCGCATGGGCCTCAAGGGCAGCCACTTCGTCAACGCCACCGGCTTGCCGAATCCGCAGCACTATTCGACGGCACTGGATCTCGCGGTGCTCGCGGCCAACGTGATCCGCGACTTCCCCGAGTTCTTTCCGCTGTACTCGATGCGCGAGTACCGCTACAACAACATCACGCAGTACAACCGCAATCGGCTGCTGGCCTCCGACCCGACGGTGGACGGCATGAAGACCGGCTTTCACGAATCGGCCGGCTACTGCCTCGTCGCCACGGCTTCGCGGCCGCCGCGCCGGCTGCTATCCGTGGTGCTGGGAACCGCATCCGATGCAGCCCGCGCGCAGGAGAGCCAGAAGCTGCTCAACTACGGATTCCAGTTCTACGACACCGTGCGCCTGTATGCCAAGGGCCAGGCGGTCGCGGCGATCCCGGTCTTCAAGGGCGCGAACAACGAGCTCAAGGCCGGATTCAACGAGGACCTCGCGCTCACCGTGCCGCGCGGCATGGGCGAGCGCCTCAAGGCGACCATGGAAAGCACGCAGCCGCTGGTCGCACCGATCGCGCCGGGACAGCGGGTCGGTACGCTGCGCGTGACTCTGGACGACAAGCCGCTGGGCGATTTTCCGGTGCTCGCCCTCGAAGCGATCGGCGTCGCCAACATCTTCGGCCGCACCTGGGACAGCCTGCGCCTCTGGTTCAAATGATCTGCTATCTGAACGGCGAGTTCCTGCCGCTCGCCGAGGCGAAGATTCCGGTACTCGATCGCGGTTTCATCTTCGGCGACGGGGTCTACGAAGTCATTCCCGTCTACGACCGCACGCCGCTGCGCCTCGAGGGCCATCTCGCGCGGCTGCAACGCAGCCTCGACGCGCTTCGTATCCGCAACCCGAACAACTCCGCGCGCTGGACGGAATTGATCGGCGAGCTGATCGCGCGGCAGGAATTCACCGACCAATCGGTGTACGTCCACATCACGCGCGGTGTGGCGAAGCGCGACCACGCGTTCCCGAAGGACCTCTCGCCCACGGTGTTCATGATGTCGAATCCGCTGTCGACGCCGTCGGCGGAACAGATCGAACGCGGCGTCGCCGCCGTCACGGGCACCGACAACCGCTGGTACCGTTGCGACATCAAGTCCACGGCGCTGCTCGCCAACGTGCTGCTGCGCCAGCTCGCGATCGACGCCGGCGCAGCCGAGACGGTGCTGCTGCGCGACGGGTTCCTCACCGAAGGTTCGGCCGCGAACATCTTCGTGGTGAAAGGCGGCGTCATTCGTACTCCGCCCAAGAGCCACCTGATCCTGTCCGGCATCACCTACGACTTCATCCTCGAACTCGCTGCCGGCGCCGGGCTCGCCTGCGAACAGGGCGATGTGAGCGAGGCGGAGTTGCGCCAGGCCGACGAGCTCTGGCTCACCAGTTCGACCCGGGAAGTACTAGCCATCACCACGCTGGACGGCCGCCCTATTGGAAGCGGCACACCCGGCCCCATCTTCCGGCGGATGCATGCGCTGTATCAGGCGCACAAGCGACCGAAGAAAGGATGAGCACCATGACCAACTCGGAGCAGGCACAACCGTCCCTCATCGAGTACCCGACCGAGTTCCCGATCAAGATCATGGGCCGGCAGGAGCGCGGTCTCGCGCAGTCCGTGATCGAGATCGTGTCGAAGCACGCCCCCGATTTCGACCCGTCCACGGTGGAAATGCGCACCAGCAAGCAGAAGAACTATCTGTCGGTGACGTGCGTGATTCGCGCGACCTCGCGCGAACAGCTGGACGCCCTGTACCGCGATCTGTGCGATCACCCGCAAGTCGTCATGGTGTTGTAGCCGAGGCGGCGGGCGTGAGGCGTGCGGCGGTCACGATCGTCCGGGCGCTCGGCGTGACGGACTACGAGGAGACGTGGCGCGCCATGCAGCGCTTCACCGCCGGGCGCGACACGGGCACCGCCGACGAGCTCTGGATCACCGAGCATCCGCCTGTCTACACGGTCGGCGTGGCCGGCCGATCGCAGCACCTGCCGCGCTTCGACAACGGCATCCCTGTCGTGCGCACCGACCGCGGCGGACAGATCACTTATCACGGCCCCGGCCAGGCGGTGATCTACACGCTGCTCGACCTGCGCCGGCACGACCTCACCGTGCGCACGCTCGTGCGGCTGCTGGAGCAGGCCGTGGTCGACTACCTCGCGACCGAGGGTGTCGAGGCCCATGGCGATGCCGCGCGTCCCGGTGTGTACGTAGGGGAGGCCAAGATCGCAGCCCTGGGCCTGCGGGTGCGCAACGGCTGCTGCTATCACGGACTCGCCTTCAACGTGGAGCCCGACCTCACCGCCTTCGAGGCCATCGATCCCTGCGGCTATCCGGGACTTGCCGTGACGAGCGCCCGAAAGCTCGGCATCATGGCGTCGTACCCATCCATAGCCGAGGCACTGACGGACCGGCTCCGCCTTCGCCTCGCTTCCTGATCGCATTCATGGACACTCCCATCAAGCAAACCGGCGCAGCGAAGACCGCGCGCAACCCGATCAAGATCGTTCCCGTCGAGCGGCTCAAGAAGCCCGACTGGATCCGCGTGCGCGCCGGCGGCAATGCCCGCTTCCACGAGGTGAAGCAGGCGCTGCGCGACCATAATCTCCACACGGTGTGCGAAGAAGCGTCCTGTCCGAACATCGGCGAGTGCTTCGGCAAGGGCACGGCCACGTTCATGATCCTGGGTGATCTGTGCACACGTCGTTGCCCGTTCTGCGACGTGGCCCACGGCCGCCCGCAACCGCCGGACGCGAACGAGCCGCTCAACCTCGCGACCACCATCCGCGACATGGGTCTCAACTACGTGGTGATCACCAGCGTCGACCGCGACGACCTGCGCGACGGTGGCGCCGGGCACTTCGCCGACTGCATCCGCGCCGTGCGCGAGCATTCGCCGCAGACGACCATCGAGGTGCTCGTGCCCGACTTTCGCGGCCGGCTCGAGAAAGCGCTCGACGCACTCGGCGCCGCACCGCCCGACGTGATGAATCACAATCTCGAGACCGTGCCGCGCCTGTACAAGCAGGCGCGTCCGGGTGCGGACTATGCAAACTCGCTCAATCTGCTGAAGGCGTTCAAGCAGCGGCACCCGTCACTGCCGACCAAGTCCGGGCTGATGGTGGGCCTGGGGGAAACCGACGACGAGATCCTCGCCGTGATGCGCGACCTGCGCGCGCACGACGTGGACATGCTGACGGTCGGACAGTACCTGCAGCCGAGCGGCGGTCATCTGCCGGTGCTGCGTTACGTCGAACCGGCGCAGTTCAAGGTGTTCGAGCGCGAGGCGCTGGTGATGGGCTTCCGGCACGCGGCGTGCGGACCGCTGGTGCGGTCGAGTTATCACGCGGACAACCAAGCGCGTGAGGCGGGGGTGGGAAGCTAGCAGCCCCCATCCCAACCTTCCCCCAACTTTAGTTGGGGGAAGGAGCTGTACATCCCCTCCCCCGGCTATGCCGGGGGAGGGTTAGTTCGAGCGCGAGGCGCTGGCGATGGGTTTCCGGCACGCGGCGTGCGGGCCGCTGGTACGGTCGAGTTATCACGCGGACAACCAAGCGCGTGAGGCGGGGGTGGTCGGTTCTTGAGTATCGCTGGCCCCCACCCTAACCCTCCCCCGGCATAGCCGGGGGAGGGTATGTACACCCCTTCCCCCACCTTCGTTGGGTACAGGGTGCCTCTG
>JAIEQG010000041.1 GCA_019747905.1 Burkholderiales bacterium | reverse complement strand
GGGATCGCGAACGCGGGGACGATCGTTGCGGGGGTGGCGGGGCGCAGCGTCAACGTGGGGACCAGCTACGGCAGCGTGACCAACACGGGCGTGCTGCGCGCGGCGGGCGGAACGCTGCAAGTGGACAGCGGCACCTCGGCCACGGAGGGCTGGAGCAGCACGGGTCAGATCCAGCACCAGGGCGGGACGCTGAACCTGGGTGGCCTGTTCGACGTGGCGAGCTTCAACACGCTCACCAACACCTCGAGCAGCGGTGTGGCCACGCAGCTGAACGGGATCCTGGACATCGAAGCGGGGACCCTCGCGCTGAACGCGACCACGGGCAACCTGCGGGTGGTGAGCGGCGGGATCCTGCGCAACGGAA
This sequence comes from Burkholderiales bacterium, assembly GCA_019747905.1. Classification (GTDB taxonomy): domain Bacteria; phylum Pseudomonadota; class Gammaproteobacteria; order Burkholderiales. Next base: position 64,165 of record JAIEQG010000041.1, on the reverse strand, counting down.
CGGTGACCACCACGGGTGGGGCGCAGCTGCTCACGGGCACCAACGGCCGGTTCGAGAACCTGGTGCTGGGCAACGGGACGCTGGAAGCGGACGTGGTGATCGACGCGATCACCATGCGCAACAGCGGCAACCTGACGCTGGGAGCGGGCAGCAGCGTGACGCTGACCAATGGCGGCTGGTTGTACTTCGACAGCGCGAACGCGAGCCTGCTGGGGACGGGCTCGGTGGTGTTCGGGGATGCGAGCAGCACGGCGACGAACTACCTGTACTACAACAACAGCACGGCGGGGACGGCGCTGTCGATCGGTGCCGGGGTGACGGTGGGCGGTGCCACGAGCCTGCAGCACGGCACGATCTACACCAGCAGCGCGAACACGGGGATCGCGAACGCGGGGACGATCGTTGCGGGGGTGGCGGGGCGCAGCGTCAACGTGGGGACCAGCTACGGCAGCGTCGTCAACACCGGAACGATGAACGCCAACACGGGTGTGCTGGTGTTGAACGGCGCAACGCTCGACAACTCGTCGGGCGACATCCTCGCGACAAACGGTGGTCGCGTGGATCTGTCGACCACCGTGACCACCGCGAACCTCGGCACCCTGAACGCCTCGGGCGGAATCGTCCGGCTGGTATCCGGCGGAGTCCTCGACAACACGGGCGACACCTTCGAACCCGGTGTCGACGTGATCGGTTCCTTCACCGTATCCAATGGCACGATCCTGGGCGGCATCGTACGCGACGACCCGGCGAACCCGGCGGCACTCGTATTCGAGGGGAGCACGATCCCGCGATTCAGCGATGTCACGCTGGACTACGACCTCAACGTGGCCTCCGGTCAAACGCTCTACGTGTCGAGCGGCGACCTCACGCTGGCCGCTGGACGGACGCTGACTCTCGGGGCCGGCGGGGGGCCGGCCTACCTGTACTTCATCGAGAACGCGACGCAGCGGTTGCAGACGGTGGCCGGCGGCTCGGCGCAGGTGCGGTTCGCCAACACCACCGGCGAAAGCTACGTCTACTCGAACCTCAGCAACTCGACACAGCAGCTCGTCATCGGCCAGGGAATGACCATCGGCGGTACCGGCGACGGGTACATCTATTCGTCGACGCTGGTCAACGAGGGCACGATCCGGGCGGGCGCCGCGGGCCAGAACATTCGCGTTACCGGCTATGGGTTCGACAATCTCGCCGGCGGGTTGGTGGAGGCCGCATCGGGCGGTTCGATCCAGTTCACCAACTATTCCGCGTCGCCGACCGAGTTCACCAACGCCGGCATCATCCGCGCGGCAACCGGCGGCACCGTCGAACTCGAGTCCGGTACGTTCTCCGGGACGTTCCTGTCATCGCTGTCGAGCACCGGCGGCATCGTCGCCGTTGGCAGCGTGGTGGACAACGTCGGTCAGACCCTCGTCCTCGATCCGACCACCATCGGCAACCTGAACCTGTTCTCCGGCGGCACCATCCGCGGCGGCACGATCACGAGCGTGGGAGGTGCGTCGCTGACGATGCCGAACGCCGGTTCGGTCACGCTGGACAACGTCACCCTCGACACCGATTTCGTGGCGGCGGGCAATTCGACGATCTCGGTGCCGGGAACACTCACGATCAATGCCGGCCATCGCCTCTCGCTCGGATCGGGCATCAATGCCGCCACCCTGGTGTTCACCGGCAGCGCCACCAACAGCCTGCTGCGTGGCGGGGCCGGCACTGCGGAAGTCGCATTCGCCGGCGGTACCAGCAACCTGTATCACAACAACGGCACGCTCGAGATCGGCGCGGGCGTTCTGGTCCATTCCACCGGCGGCAGCGGCAACGTCAACAGCAACGGCCGCGTCTTCACGAACAACGGCCGCATCGAAGCGGACGTCGCCGGCCAGACCATCGATCTCAACGCAACGGGCATGACCAACGCCGGCGTGATCGCCGCCTCTAACGGCAGCATATTGTCGGTTTACGGCAACCTCACGCCCGCGTCCCTCGGCGCCTTCGACGCGGTCGACGGCGTCCTGAGACTGCGCAGCGGGGCTGTGTTCGATCTGGGTGGCGGCGTGTTCACCATGTCGGCAGCCATGGGCGGTGTGCAGCTCTCGGGCGGCACGATCCGCAACGGCACGCTGCGCGATGGCGGTGCCGCGATGTCGCTCGGCCCGTCCAGCGGAACGCTGGAGAGTGTGACGCTCGACCAGAATCTCACGGTAGCGAACCGTACCTTGTCCACGCCCACCGGACTGTCGATCCAGGGTGGGCGCACGCTCAACCTCGAATCCGGTGGCACGTTGTCCCTGACTGGTACGAGTGTGGCTCGCTCGATCACCCGAGCCGGCAGCGGGACGGCGGAAATCGTACTCGGCAGCGGCTCGATCAACGCGTTCAACACCGGAGCACTGACGCTTGGTCCCGGGCTGCTCGTGCGCGCCGGCAACGGCAGCGGTTCCATCGGCACAGGCAACACCACGGACATCATCAATCAGGGCACCATCGAGGTGGACCAGGCCGGCCGCCAGGTCACCTTGTTCCTGAACGCCGGCGGGACGATCGACAACCAGGGCCTCATCGAGGTGGTGCAAGGCGCCACACTGTCGACGTCCGGGCACGGGCTCACCAACAACAGCGGTGCGGTCGGCAGCGGATTGCAGGTGGGCGGGACCATCAGCCTGGGTACGGGCGTCACCCTCACCAACAACGGCCGGTTGGGGCCGGGCAGCTCGCCGGGGCTCACCACGATTTCCGGCAATCTCGTTCTCGGGGCCAACAGCGTCCTGGATATCGAGGTGGCCGGCCTCAACCGAGGTACCGAGTACGACGCGATCGACGTGAGCGGCACCGCGACCCTGGGCGGCAGTGTCAACGTCATCCGGTTCGGTACTTACACCGAAACGGCCGGCGACGTGCTTCGCGTCGTCACCGCACAAGGTGGACTTTCCGGTGTCTTCGCCCCCGTGAGCGGCGTTGTCGCGTGGAACCAGCAGAACAACGCGCGCAACGCTTATCTGCAGGCGATCAGCAACGATCCGATCGTCGTCTGGTCGCTGAACAACTCCGGTGCGTGGAACATCGCTGCAAACTGGCTGGAGGTCGCCACCGGCGCCACGCGCCTGCCGACGGCGAACGATCTGGTCATCATCGATCAGCCGGGCAATCTCGGCATCTCCATCACCACCGGTGCCCAGGCGGCCAAGCGCTTGTTCTCGGCAGAGAGCATTTCGTTGAGCGGCGGTTCCCTGACCCTCGGTGCGGACTCGGTCATGACCGCCCTGACGCAAACCGGAGCGGGCAGCGTACTGGGTGGCACGGGGACGCTGACGCTGACGGGCGCGTCGAGTTTCACGGGCGGGCAGTGGACCGGAGGCGGGAGCACGCGTGTGGCCAGCGGTGCGGTGCTGACGATGAGCGGAGCGGGGCCGGGGACGAACCTGGGTAACCGGACGCTGGACATCGCGGCGGGGGGCACGGCGAACTTCAGCAACGAGATCGAGCTGGAGGGGACGGCGACGATCACGAACGCGGGGACGCTGAACCTGGCGGCGCTGGGGACGGCGAACGCGGCGCGCATCAGCAACATCTACAACAACAACGGCACGCTGACGCTCACCAACACGGGCGTCATCAACCAGACGGGCACGGGCGCCTACCTGATCGGCGGGGACCTGAACAACAACGGGACCCTGAACGTCAACGGCGGCACACTGATCAGCAACGGCCTGGGCAGCGCGACGAGCAACGGGGTGCTGAACCTGGCGGCGGGCACGAACTATCAACACGCCGGGGGCACCCAGACGCTGAGCGCGGGCGCGCAGGTGAACAGTACGGCGAGCAGCGCGCTGATCACCAGCGGCGGGACGCTGAACGTCAACGCCGCCACGGCGAACTTCAACCACCCGGGGATCGTGCAGACCACGGGCGGGGCGGCGACCTACGCACCGAACCTGAACGTCGCGCAGGTACTGCTGAGTGGCGGGACGACCACCTTCAACGGCACGCTGACCACGCCGCTGCTGACGCAGACGGGCGCGGCCACGCTGAGCGGAACCGGGCTGGTGACGCTGACGGGGACGGCGACCTTCACGGGAGGCCAGTGGACCGGAGGCGGGACCGCGCGGGTGGCCAGCGGTGCGGTGCTGACGATGAGCGGAGCGGGGCCGGGGACGAACCTGGGTAACCGGACGCTGGACATCGCGGCGGGGGGCACGGCGAACTTCAGCAACGAGATCGAGCTGGAGGGGACGGCGACGATCACGAACGCGGGGACGCTGAACCTGGCGGCGCTGGGGACGGCGAACGCGGCGCGCATCAGCAACATCTACAACAACAACGGCACGCTGAGCCTGACCAACACGGGTGCAATCAACGTCAATGGTTCTGGTACGTACCTGGTCGGGGCCGACATCGCGAACAATGCAGGCGGTGTGATCAACGGCGATGCCACTCTGGACCTTGCGGGTCGAACCCTGATCAATTCCGGCACGATCCGGCCCGGCGGTGCGGGCGCCATCGGGTTCTTCGACCTGGCGGGCAACTTCGCGCAGACCGGCGCGGGCAGGCTCGAGATCGAAACCGAGGGTACCGCGCCGGGCGCTACCGACGCGTTCGCGGTGTCGGGTAGTGCGGTGCTCGGCGGCATCCTCGAACTGGTCGCCATCAACGGGTATCAGCCTTCGGCCAATGTCACTTACACCGACGTCCTGACCTACGGGTCGCGTACCGGTGCCTTCGAATCCGTACTCGGCAGCGGCTTCCCGCTGCTCACGCCCACCTATGGCGCCAACGGCCTCATCGTCGCCGGTGGCACCGGCGGAACGCCGGGCGCCTGCCCGCCCGGCTTCGACGTGTGCTGGATCGGCACCGCCAGCGGCAGCTGGAACGATACTGCCCAGTGGAACACGGGCGCCGTGCCGACGGCTGCCGACAATGTCTACATCGCGGCGCCCGGCTCCATCACCATCACCGCCGCGAACGGCGGCAACGTGAACCGGCTGGTCAGCGAGGAAAGCTTCCTGCTGAGCGGCGGCGCCTTCGTCCTCACCGGCAATTCCTCCATCGCCGAGGTGCTGACCATTACGGGCGGGACACTCCAGGCGAACGCGGCCCTCGATGCGGGATCGATCGTCCTCAATGGCGGTGCACTCGCCCTCGGCGCCAACGCCATCGTGACCGTCGCGAACCAGTTCGCGTGGTCGAACGGAAGCCTTTTTGGCAACGGCCCATCGTCGCTGCTGCAGATCACCGCTCCGGCGAGCCTCAACGTGACCGGCGGATCGAAGGTGCTGGTGAACGTGGCGCTCGATAACGCAGGTCAGGTGAACCTGGGGATGAACAGCGGCAGCACGCTGTTCGTGAACGACGGGGCCGCCGTCACCAACTCCGGCACGCTTACCTTCACGCAGAGCAACCTCATCGGCACCAGCTCGGGCGGTGGTACGGTGAACAACACCGGCACGATCGCCGTGGCCGCGGGCCAGACCGGGGTCGTGCAACCGACGACGTTCAACAACGCGGGCGGCACCCTCCAGGCCAACGGCGGGACGTTGCAGCTGCGTTCAGGCACCAGCAACTACAACGGCACGACCACCATTGCCGGCACCGGCGTGCAGTTCGACGGCGGCACGCACGTGTTCGCCGACGGCGCGGTGATCGATGGACAGTTCAACCAGTCGACCAACGTCACCTTCAATGCCACCACCATCGCCGGCACGTGGAACCAGTCTGGCGGCACGAGCAGCATCGCCGCGGGCGACACCGTCACCTTGAACGGGACGGCGAACTGGTCCAACGGCAATATCGTGGGCGGCGCCGGGTCGGCACTGGCGCTGACGTCGGGCGACACGCTCAACGTGACCGGCGGTTCGAAGACGTTGGTGAACGTGGCGCTGAACAATGCGGGTCAGGTGAACCTCGGCATGGCCGATGGCAGCAGCCTGTTCGTGAACGACTCGGCCGGCATTGCCAACAGCGGCACTCTCACCTTCGCCCAGAGCAACATCATCGGCACCAGCTCCGGCGGCGGCACCCTTGCAAACTCCGGGACCGTGGCGGTGGCTGCGGGCCGGACGGGAGTCGTCCAGCCCACGGCGTTCACGAATGTCGGTGGGACGCTCGCGGCCGACGGCGGGACACTGCAGCTGCGCTCCGGCACGAGCAGCTACAGCGGAGTCACGACGCTGACCGGCACCGGCGTGCAGTTCGACGGCGGAAACCACACCTTTGCCGACGGCGCGCGAATTCAGGGGCAGTTCAACCAGGCCGCCAACGTCACGTTCAACACCACGACCATTGCCGGCACGTGGAATCAATCCGGCGGCACTTCCACTGTCGCGAGCGGTGCCACGGTCAACCTCGATGGGACGGCCAATTGGTCCGACGGCAGTATCGTGGGCAGCGGCGGGTCCGCGCTCGCGCTGACGGCCGGCGATGCACTGAACGTGACCGGTGGTTCGAAGGTGCTGGTGAACGTGGCGCTCGATAACGCAGGTCAGGTGAACCTTGGAATGAACAGCGGCAGCACGCTGTTCGTGAACGACGGGGCCGCCGTCACCAACTCCGGCACGCTCACCTTCACGCAGAGCAACCTCATCGGCACCAGCTCGGGCGGTGGTACGGTGAACAACACCGGCACGATCGCCGTGGCCGCGGGCCAGACCGGGGTCGTGCAACCGACGACGTTCAACAACGCGGGCGGCACCCTCCAGGCCAACGGCGGGACGTTGCAGCTGCGTTCAGGCACCAGCAACTACAACGGCACGACCACCATTGCCGGCACCGGCGTGCAGTTCGACGGCGGCACCCACACCTTTGCCGACGGCGCGACGGTGGCAGGGCAGCTCAACCAGTCGGCCACCCTGAGCTTCGGCACCGTGGCGTTGAACGGTGTGTGGAACCAGCTCGGGGGCAGTACCACGATCGGAGCCAATGACACACTGACTCTCAACGGTACGGCAAACTGGTCCGACGGCAGCATGGTGGGCGGCGGCGGTTCTTCGCTCGCACTCACGGCCGGCGATGTACTGAACGTGACCGGTGGATCGAAGGCGCTGGTCAACGTGGTGCTCGGTAACGCAGGTCAGGTGAACCTGGGGATGAGCAGCGGCAGCACGCTGTTCGTGAACGACGGGGCCGCCGTCACCAACTCCGGCACACTCACCTTCACACAGAGCAACATCATCGGCACCAGTTCCGGCGCAGGCCGCTTCGACAATGCCGGCACTCTCTCGAGCGCATCCGGTGTTGGCGCAACCGTGGCCAGCACGTTCTTCACCAACGACGGTCTGGTGGCCGCAGGGAGCAATTCGACGGTGCAGTTGCTGTCGGGCGGTACGCACACCGGCGCGTTCGAGGCGGCGACGGGCGGGGCCGTGGTGTTCGCGGGCGGCGCCCATAACCTGAGCGATGGCAGCCGCCTCACCAACGGTCTGCTGCAGGTGGCCGGAGGCAGTGTGAATCTCGTCGGGACTGGAGCGGGGACGATCATCCCGGTCGGGGCCGTGGTCACATTGAGCGGCCAGACGCTGAACGGTGCCGGCCGGCTCGACAACCAGGGCACGCTGAACCTTGCCGGCAGCACCATCGCCGGCAGCGTCGTGAACTCCGGCAGCCTCAACGTCACCGGCGCCAGTGCCATCAACGGCGCCCGCTTCGACCTCGATGCCGGCGCATTGGTGCTAGCCGTTGGTTCCACGCTGACCAAGAACGGCGGCGTGTTCGCCTGGAACGGCGGCACTCTTGGCGGCACCGGTACGTTCGCCACGGCGGGCGGTGCCCAGTTCGACATCGCGGGCGGTGGTGCACGGGTGCTCGACGGCCAGACGCTGAACACCGGGGCGCTCAACCTGACGGCCGGATCGCTGGAACTGCGATCGGGCAACCTCACGACCGCAGGCATCTCGACCATCGGCAGCGGCGCGACGCTGGTGTTGAATGGTGGCGTGTTCAACACCTCGGCACCGGTCACGGTCGACGGAACCCTCGACCTGCGTGCCGGGACTCTCGCTATGAACGGCGATGCCACGCATGCCGGCACCTTCCTGGTCGCGGGCGGCACAGTGCTGGAGTTCGCGTCCGGTGCGCAGACTCTCGCAGGGTCGATCGCCGGGCCCGGCAGCGTCACCGTGAGCGGCGCCGACCTCACGGTTGCGGCCACCGGCGTGTTGAACGCCGGCACCTTCACCCAGGCGGCGGGGACCACCACGGTCCTGGGCAACCTCGGCGTCGCGAACTTCGTTCAGTCGGGCGGGGCGATCGCGGGCGCCGGCAATCTCTCGGTCAGCAACAGTTACGCGGTTACCGGCGGGATCATGGGCACCGGATGGAACTTGCTGTCGATCACCCATGCGGTCGGCGACCTGGTACTGAATCGCGTCCACGCGGCGAACACCGCGACCGTCCGCGTTACCAATGGTGCCCTGCGCATCGCCGCGCTCGGAAACACGAACGGCCTCATCGGTCGCTCGGGCGTGACGGTGCAGACGAGCGGCGATCTCGTGTTGCAGGCGAGCGTCGGCGAGGGCGGCGCTGCCGCCTTCATCGAATCGACCGGTGGACCCTGTTCGATCGACGTAGGCGGGACGACGCGCCTCACCGCCATCGGTCAGGGTGCCAACGCCTACATTCGGGGGATGCCGGATGTCGGCAGCTCACAGACCCCGTATCGTGCCGTGGGACCGATCGAGTTCGTCGATAGCAACGGCGGTTCGGCGCGCATCGAGTCCACGCTCGCGACCACGGTCTACGTCAATTACCCATCGCTTTCGTCCGGCGGATACACCGTGAACGGTGTCCCGGTGACGTCCGCGGGATCGTCGGGCTTTTTCGCTGGCGGCGCGCCCGCCGTTCTGGGTCAGAATCTGTTCATCACCTACGGCCTTGTGCCTCCGCCACCCCCATCGTCGGAGAACCCACCCATACAAGCGACCCAGACCGCTGCAGTGGACTTCGAGGTGAAGATATCGGCTGCAGACACCCCGGGCAACGCCGTCGTGATCCCTCTGATTCAGCCGGAATGGGTGCCACCGCCCCCGCCCTCCGTCCAGTCGGCCGGCAAAGGCGGCGTGAGCACGGAACGCCGACCGATCAGCCAATGCCGATGAACCGCTTCCTCGCAACGATCCTGGCTCTGGCGGCGCTCATTTCGGCCGGGCCTGCCGCCGCGGCGGATCCCGCTGCGAAAACCACCGGGCTCTCCGGCGTGGTCATCATCGAGCGCGCGACCGGTGGCGTGCGCTTTGCCGCCGAAGGGTCGGCGCTCGAAGTGGGCGACACGCTGCGCACCGAAGCGGCGAGCCAGACGCGTCTCGATTTCTCCGACGGCAGTCAGGTGCTGGTGCGGCCCCAGTCCGTGTTCAGGATCGAGAAGTATCGCTACAACGAAGCCAAACCCCAGGACGATGGCGCGCTGCTGCGATTGTTGAAAGGCGGCATGCGCGCCGTGACCGGATTGATCGGCAAGCGGCGGCCCGACGCACTGCAATTCGGCGCAGGTGTTTCGACCATCGGTATTCGCGGGACCGATTTCATCGCTCGCGTCTGTGCGGATGATTGTGCGGCGGAAACGGCCGCGGCGGCGAAATCGGAACTGCCGCCGTCACCGGGCTTCGCCGGACGGGTACTCACCGTGCAGGGCCAACTCCGGGTCGATCGTGGCGCGGGGCCGAAGGCGCTCGCCGCCGGCGAGACGTTCTACGCTGGCGATACGCTGATCTCCGGGCCTGCCACCGTCGCGACGCTGTTCTTTCGCGACGGCATGCGTGTCGTGCTCAAGGCAGACACGCGGTTCTTCGTCGACACGTTCCGGTATGAAGCCGCCGCACCCGAGCGCGGCAGTGCGATCCTGCGGCTCCTGAAGGGCAGCCTGCGCGCGGTGACCGGGCTCGTGGCCAGGCGCAATCCTTCGCAGGTGCAGTTCGGCACCGCCGTGGCCACGGTCGGAATCCGCGGCACCGGATTGGACATGCGGTGCTCCGGCCCCTGCGCGAGCGAAGCTCCGGCACCGGCCGACGAGCTGGACGGCCTCGCCGTCTACACGTGGAATGGTTGTACCGTGATGGTCAACGATCAGGGCAACGTCGACCTGTGCGAAGGCCAGGCCGGGCAGGTATCGGCCGCGGGCAAGGCCCCGCGCAAGTACGACTCGGTGCCGCGCTATTTCCTCGAGGACAAGACGCCGCGCCCGGATGCGACGGAAGCGAATGCCGACAAGGTCTTCGGATCGCAGCAGGCGGATTTCGCGTCGCCCGGCACGTACGTTTACGTTCGCGACGGTGCGGTGGTGTTGCGGGGTCCAGACGGAGGCGACCAGGGGCTCGCGCGTGGCGAGGTAGGCTACCTCGACCAGAACGGACGCTTCTCGCGGCTCGCGGCGCCGCCGCTGTTCATCGATCGCGATCCGGTGCTGCGGTTCCTCGATCCCGACGCGAGCATGAGTTGCAGCGTCCCCTGACGCTGCACGAAGTTACTGGCCGCGGGTCACCGCGTCGCGAATCCTGAGGGCGGCCTGCAACATCGATTCGCCATTGCGCCGCTCGATCTGCTCGGCGCGCAGGAAGCGCGCGCTGTTGTGTTCCGGATCGACATCGGCGGACTGCGCCCGGCGCTCCAGATGAAAGCGCATCAGGCGTTCGGCGCGACCTGGATGGCGTTCGACCAGATACAGACCCATGTAGATGTCGGCTAGCAGTTCGCCGCGCAGGGTCTGCTGTTGTGCGGCGCGGGTGTTATCGACGCCGGCCGACGCGGCCTGCGCCTTGATGACGCCGTGGACGGCGTTCGCGTGGTGCTCGGCGCAATGTCCGAGTTCATGAGCCATCAGGCCTTCTAGGTAGGGCCCTTGGTCCTGCGGTTCCAGCTGGGCGAGTGACGCGCGGATGAATCCGGAATTTTTGAGCGCTGCGACATCGCAGCGTCCTGGTTCGACGAACGCGACCAGAGCGGGCGTGATCGCTGGGTCGGCGACGAAGCGCAGGCGTGCATTCCACGCCGGCTCGGCGGCAATCGTCACCGCGGCGTCGAAGGCCTGGTTGACGTCGACGGCTGCATCCGCAGGCGCGGGCAGGAACGCGGCGCACAGGGCGGCCACAACCGGAATTGCAGGGGTTTGCCAGTGCCACATGATGCTCGTCGCTCCACAGGTTCATTGATCGAACCGATGACTACCGGGCGACGACACACGGCCTGCGGGGTTGGTAACGGCCCCCTGGACCGGCAGCCCCGCTGGCATCCGGAAGCGGTTGCGCTTCCGATTAGCCCGGTGGCTTTGCGTCCCCGTCTTTCGACGGGTTTGCCCTTGTAGCTCGTCCTGCTGCCGGCGGGACCCCGAGGGCCGCTGCCAACACGTTCCAGTTTCGGCGGAACGCGCGATTTCTTGAGCAATTTCTTGGCCAACGGGCTGGCGTACTCGATGCTTGGGCTCATTCCCTGGTCATTTTTCGCGCGTCGCGCACCCCCGATCGGAGGCTTCATGCTTGTGACCAATCTGGAAATCGTGCCCGGCAAACGGGTCGGCAAACATCTGGGCCTGGTCCAGGGCAGCACTGTCCGCTCCAAGCACGTGGGCAAGGACATCATGGCGGGCCTCAAGAACATCGTCGGCGGCGAGCTGAAGGGCTACACCGACCTCCTCAAGGAAGCCCGCGACGAAGCCACGCAGCGCATGGTGAAGCAGGCCGAATCCGTGGGCGCCAACGCGGTCCTGAACGTGCGCTACAGCACGTCCTCGATCACGCAAGGCGCGGCGGAAATGCTCGCCTACGGCACTGCCGTCTTCCTTGAGTAGCTGGCATGCTCGACCTAGCGATATTCGCCGCACTGGTGGTGGTCGGCTATGTGGTCGGCCGCATTCTCGAAGCACGTCACTACCGGTCGATCCGCGAGCGTGAGCAGACCTACGGCGACATCATGATGTTCGCCAGCCGTTTTCCGCCCACCTTGAACCCAATGCGGCAGGACCTGGTGGCCGGCAGCGTCGTGGTGTCGGCCGACTACTTCAAGGTGCTGGTGGCCAGGCTCCAGGGGATCGTCGGGGGCCGTCTCAAGACCTACGAGTCGCTGCTCGACCGGGCCCGCCGCGAAGCCATCCTGCGCATGAAGGAAGATGCCCGCGGTCGTGGTGCGCGCATGATCGTCAACGTGAAGTTCCAGACGTTCAGCATCCCCGGGCGCAAACCAGGCAGCCTGGTGGGAGTGGAGATGCTCGCCTACGGTACGGCGCTGCTTGGCTGAGCAGGACGGTAACCCGCAGGGCGTTGCCGCCCCGCGCTCGAGGGAGCAACCCGCCTCGGCCGGCCCGGCGGTGGCCGAGTACTCCAACCCGCAGATCCTCGACGGAATCAACGTCACCCGGACGCATCCGCTCGCCGATTTCGCGCGGTTGCTCGGCGGCATCGTGGTGGTGGTCGGCATCGTCATCGTCGCGCTCGCGTTGCTCGCGGGCCATCTCGCGAAGTACGTTCCGTTCGAATCGGAACGGGACATCGCGGAGCGATTTGCCGACAGGCTCGACGGCGATACGCCCAGGCCTGTGGCCGACTACCTGAACGCGTTGACGCAGCGTCTGGCTGCGGCGCACGGCCTGCCGCCCGGCATGACGATCACGGTTCACTACCTGCCGGATGCCACCGTGAATGCATTCGCGACCCTCGGCGGCCACGTAGCAATCTACGACGGCCTGTTGCAGAAGATGCCGAACGAGAACGCGCTCGCGATGGTCATTTCGCACGAGATAGCGCACGTGAAGCTGCGACATCCGATCACGTCCATGGGGCGAGGAATCGTCGTGGGCGTAGCGCTCGCGGGCATCTCGGCGGCAGCCGGCGGCGACATCGTCGGGCAGGTGCTTGGCCCGGCCGGATTGCTCACGATGATGAGTTTCTCGCGCGATCAGGAGCGCGCTGCCGATGTCGCAGCGCTCGAAGCACTGGTCAAGGTCTATGGTCACGCGGGCGGTGCCGCCGATACGTTCCGCACGCTCCGCGACGCGTACACCGGCAAGCCGCGGCCGCCGGAATTTTTCAGTACCCATCCGCTCGATGCGGATCGCATAGCCGTCATCGAGTCGACCGTCACCGAGCAGGGCTGGGCTGCGACCGGCGAGCTTGCGGCGTATCCGGAGGAAGTCCGCGCAGCACTCGCGGCTTCGCAGAAGAGCACCGCAAGCGAGTAGTGCGAGTGAAGTGCCGATAGAAGCTTCTTCGCGGAGTCCCCCCGCCAGGAGTTCGCCGTGCTCCTTCCGGGTTCTCCATGGTGAGTGACGTTCCGTCGTCCCCAATACATCGATTGACACGCACGCGTCCGCCCACGTAATTTGTGCGTCGCGTCATCGAGTGGTTCCGCACGGGAATTCGGAGCATGCGTGTACTGATTCTGGGGGCCGGCGTGGTCGGCACCGCGTCGGCCTGGTATCTGGCCAAGGCGGGTCACGAAGTGACCGTCATCGACCGCCAGGCGGGCGCGGGGCTCGAGACCAGTTTTGCCAATGGCGGCCAGATCTCCGTGAGCCATGCCGAACCGTGGGCCAATCCGGGCGCGCCCGCGAAGATCCTCAAGTGGCTGGCGAAGGAAGACGCGCCGCTGCTGTTTCGCCTGCGGGCCGACCCGGCGCAATGGTCCTGGGGCCTGCGCTTTCTGGTGGAATGCCTGCCGGGACGCACCCGCGACAACATCGCGCAGATCCTCAACCTGGGCCTCTACAGCCGCACGGCGTTGCGCGAACTCCGGGCCGAAACCGGTATCCGCTACGACCATCTCGAGCGGGGCATCCTGCACTTCTACACCAACGCCGCCGAGTTCGAGGCTGCAATGGAACCGGCGCGCGTGATGCGCGAATTCGGCGTCGACCGGCAAGTGATGACACCGGATCAGTGCGTCGCGCTCGAACCCGCGCTTGCGCATGTACGGACGCAGATCGTCGGTGGCACCTACACGCCCACGGACGAATCCGGCAACGCGCACAAGTTCACTACCGAGCTCGCGCGATTGAGTGCCCAGCGCGGCGTCGTGTTTCGGTATGACACCACGATCCGTTCGTTGCAGCGGACCGGCGATCGTCTCGACGGCGTGCGCGTGACCCACGCCGGACGTCACGAGGAAACGTTGACGGCGGATGCCTACCTGCTGGCACTCGGCAGCTGGAGCCCGCTCCTGCTGCGACCCATCGGATTGTCGATTCCGGTTTATCCGGCCAAGGGCTACTCGATCACCGTGCCGATCACCCAGTCGGCGCTCGCACCCACGGTGAGTCTCACCGACGACGAGTTCAAACTGGTGTACTCGCGCCTGGGTGAGGAACTGCGCGTGGCCGGCACCGCGGAATTGAACGGCTACGACACCAGCCTGAATCCAGTACGCTGCGAGGCGTTGGTGAAGCGTACGGCCGACGTGTTTCCCGGCTTCGGCGATCTCGCGCAAGCGCGCTTCTGGACTGGCCTGCGGCCCGCGACACCGGGCAATGTGCCGTTCATCGGACGCTCCGCGATCGCCAATCTCTACTTCAACACGGGTCACGGGACGCTCGGATGGACGCAAGCCTGCGGATCGGGCCGCGCGATTGCGGAGATCGTGAGCGGCCGCCAGCCGGACGTGGATTTTCGATTTCTCGGTGTCGACCGGTCTTTCGGTACGGCGCCGGTCGAGCAGCGCAAAGCGGCCTGAAGAGCCGCGACTTTTCCACCCTCGAGAACAAGGAGCCCACCGCCGTGAACATTCGATCGTTGTGTAACTGGTTCGCTGCCGCTGCCTTCGGCCTGCCGCTCATGGCCCAAGCGGGGCCGGGCGACGCCGACCTCGTCGCCGCCGCGAAGAATCGCGGCGAATGGCTGATGTACGGCCGCACCTACGACAACCAGCGCTTCAGTCCGCTTAAGCAGGTCACGCCGGCCAATGTGAAGAACCTGCGTCCCGTGTGGACTGCGGCGCTCAATTTCCTCGACGGCCTGGAAGCCACACCGGTGATCAACGACGGCGTGATGTACGTGACCGGGTCGCACTCGAACGTCTTCGCGTTCGACGCCGTCACCGGTCGTCGCTTATGGTCGTGGGCGCCGGAGGAGCCGGAAGGGCTGGGTACCGTGCTGTGCTGCGGTCCAGTGAATCGCGGCGTGGCGATCTACGGCGACCTGGTCTACGTCCTGACTCTGGACGCACGGCTGGTGGCCTTGAACAAGGACACCGGCAAGGTCGCATGGGAGACCGTGATCCACGACTGGAAGCTCGGCGTGTCCGCCACCGGGGCGCCACTGGTGGTCAAGGGCATGGTGATCGCGGGCATCGGGGGCGGCGAGTACGGGGTCCGCGGCTACCTTCGCGCCTACGATGCGAAGACCGGCGACGTGAAATGGACCACGTACACCATTCCCGGGCCCGGCGAGCCGGGCAACGAATCGTGGCCGGGAGACACCTGGAAGACCGGTGGAGGCGCCACCTGGCAGTCGGGCGCCTACGATCCGGAACTCAATCTCCTCTACTGGGGTACCGGCAATCCGGGACCGTGGACGTCCAATCTGCGCACGGGCGACAACAAGTGGACCGCGTCGCTCATCGCCCTCGATCCGGACACCGGCAAGATCCAGTGGGGCTACCAGTACACGCCGAACGACGGTTGGGACTACGACGGCAACAACGCGCCGATCCTCGCCAACCTCACCATCGGCGGCAAACCGGTGAAGGCCGCGCTGCAGACGAACCGCAACGGATTCTTCTACGTGCTCGATCGGACGAACGGCAAATTCATCTATGCCGTGCCGACCGTCGAAGGCATCAACTGGACGACCGGCCTGGATCCGGTGACCGGTCGACCGGCAGTGAACGAGAAGATGCGGCCGCTCGCCGACGGCAAGCCGGTGCTGCCCATCGTGCCCGGTCTCGAAGGTGGCACCAACTGGTTCCCGATGGCCTTCAATCCGGACATGGGCGTCGCTTTCGTCCCCACCAACACCTGGGCCATGGCGTTGACCGGCTACAAGCCGGAGGACATCAAGTACGAAGCCGGCAAGGTGTTCATGGGCATGGACTACAAGATGCACACGCTCGGTGGCCCCATCGGTCGTCTGCGTGCGTTCGACGTGACGAAGAAGAAGTGGTTGTGGGAGATCCCGAGCCCGCTGCCGGTGTTCGCGGGCGTGCTCGCGACCAAGTCGGGTCTCGTGTTCACCGGTGACCAGCTCGGCTTCTTCTATGCCGCGGATGCGAAGACCGGCAAGGTGCTGTGGCGTTACCAGACCGGGTCGGGCATCAATGCCTCACCCGTGACCTACGAGATCGGCGGCAAGCAGTACGTCGCGATCCTGTCGGGGCTCGGCGGCGATCCGAGCTTCTACTACGCTGCCCCCAAGGGCAACAGCCTGTTCGTGTTCGCGCTCGAGAATGCGACGCCAGCCAAGGCCGGCAGCGGCCAGTGGGGCGTCACCGACATCGAGGGCGCGCTGACGCCGGTGCCCAAGTAACCAACGACCGGCACGGACGCCGCCGTACACGACGGCGACGTCCGTGCGTTCATCATTGCCATGAGAGCTTTCATCACGAACCTGTGTGCGAGTGCCATGCTGTACGCCGCAGGCGAAGCCGCAGCGCAAGCCCATCAGCCGCCCAAGATCGAAGCCGACGGTTACGTCTGGGAGCACCCGGACAACCCGTACAGCGGAAATGCCGAGGCCATCGCCGAAGGCCAGCGCGTCTATCGCAGCACGTGCTACATCTGCCATGCCGATACCGGTTCGCGCGGACCGAACCTGCGCAAGTCGAAACTGAAGGGTCAGGCGTTTCTCAAGATCGTCATCAACGGTCGCAAGGGGACGCAAATGCCGGCCTGGAAAGGCAAGCTCACCGAGGACGAGATGTGGAAGGTCTACAGCTATCTCGAGGCGCCGCTGCCGCAGTGACAGCGGCTCAGAGCAACCCGTAGAGCATCTTCCCGGCGAGGATCGTCAGTACCACGGCAAACACGCGCTTCAGTTTCGGTATCGGCAGCGTGTGCGCGAGCTTCGCGCCGATCGGCACGGTGACGAACGTGCCGAGCACGATGCCGACGAACGCCGGCAGGTAGACGTAACCGATGGAATAGGGCGGCAAGTGGTCCTTGCCCATGCCGGTCCAGAGATAGCCGACGGTTCCCGCGATCGCAATCGGCAGACCGAGCGCCGCGGACGTGGCGACACACTGGCGCATGGGTACGTTGCACAGGCTCATCAGCGGAATGCTCACGAAACCGCCACCCGCCCCCACCAGCGCCGACAGCACGCCGACGATGCCGGCACTCACCTGCAGGCCGAACGGCCCTGGAAGTTGCCGCGACGGCTTCGGCTTGAGATCCATCATCATGTTGACGGCGGAGTAGATCACGAACGCGACGAACACCATCGCGAGCCACTTCGACCGGAACTGCTCGGCGATCGCGGTGCCCAGCAATGTGCCGGCTACCAGACCGAATGCCGTGCTGCGCGCGATGTCCCAGCGCACCGCGCCGTGGCCGTGATGCGACCACGCGCTCTTGATCGACGTGAAGATGATCGTCGCCATGGAGGTGCCGAGCGCCAGGTGCATCACGCGATCGGCCGGGAAGCCCTGGGCGTTGAAAACCATGACCATGAGCGTCACGAGGATCATCCCGCCGCCCACGCCGAGCAGGCCCGCGAAGAACCCTGCGAACAAGCCCATCGCGGGGTAGGCCAGCCACCACGTCGAGAAGTCGATCACCTGCGCAAGCACGAAGTCACAGCAGCGATTCGATGAAACTCCACTCCTCGGGCGTAACCGGCGTGATCGAGAGCCGGTTGCCGCGCTGCAGGATGGTCATCCTCGCGAGCTCCGGATGGCTGCGCAGTTCCGGGAGCCCGATGAGCCGGGTCTTCTTCACCAGCTTGACGTCGACCAGCATCCAGCGCGGTTCCTCGCGCTTGGCTTTCGGATCGTAGTAAGGACTCTTCTTGTCGAACTGCGTGTCGTCGGGGTAGGGCTTGCTCGCCACCTTGGCGATGCCCACGATGCCGGGCTCCGGGCAGCTCGAGTGGTAGAACAGCACCGGGTCGCCCACCTGCATCTGGTCGCGCATGTAGTTGCGCGCCTGGTAGTTGCGGACACCGAACCACGCCACGGTCTGCTTCGGCATGCCCGCGAGGTCATCGACGCTGACCTCGTCGGGTTCGGACTTCATCAACCAGTGACGCATGCAGGACCAGTCTTGATCGACAAACGCGGAGAGGCGGGATCTCCGCCTCTCCTGGGGCTCAAAAGGTGCCCCCCGCAAATGCCGTTTGGCCGGGTCTCCTGAACCGGGCGGTTCAAGAGTGGTTGCGATCCGGGCGCCGCAGGTACGTCCGCGTGGGACGCGCACAAAGGCGCCGACTGGGTCGCAACGCTACGAATTGCATTGGTTCAGAGAACATCGGCCTGGGCGAACACCGCAGGGAGCGAAGCTTCTCGACGCCGCGTTGCGCGACGCCTTCGATGTTTCGCAGCCGCCGGCGACTTCAGAACAACTCGTCCTGACTGGACAGAGCTGCGTCGATCGCCGACTGCATGCTGCGCATTCTACGCTTCACCTCGCCCACATCAAATCCACCGGGCACGCGTGTCGTGAGCAGTTCATGGGCGATGTTGAGTGCCGCCATCACGGCGATGCGCTCGGTGCCCAGCACCTTGCCCTGATCGCGGATGTCGCGCATCTTCTGGTCGAGAAAGTCGACCGCGCGCAAGAGTTCGGGCTTCTCCTCGTCGGTACACGCGACACGGAAATCGCGCCCGAGGATCTGTACGTCCAACGACTTGGCTTCGTCGCTCATTCGCTATCGGCCGGCAGCCGCGTCAACACGCCTTCGAGCCGCAGACGCGCAGCGGTCATGCGATCGCGCAGCAGCTTGCCTTCGCTCAGCGAGGCGGCGAGCTGCTGGCGCAACTCGCCGTTCTCCGAGCGCAGCCGTTCGGCGACCCGGATCAGTTGCTGGATACGATCGTCGAGGGAATTGAGTTCGGATTCCATTTCAATGCTGCTCGGCCGCCCCAAGGCAGGCCCGGGTGAGGGCCGGCAAACGTAGCGCGCGTGGGGGCTGTTTCATTCCAACGACTATACTGAGCAAAAACTATACGAGTCAACGCACAACGAGACGTTCTGCATCCTGTTCGTCAGAATCCGGCAGCATCTGCCGCACAGGGGCATCCCGGGCGCGGACGACGCCCCGGGGCCGGATCGTGAAGTCTGGCTCAGCTTTCGTCGTACACTCCACCCCGGATTTCAGGTGCCCGCGCCGGATTCTCGGCCGGGGTAAACGGGAAACAGGTGAGCGGCCCTGCCGCGATTCCTGTGCTGCCCCCGCAACGGTCAGCGAGGATGGGTGTGTCACGGCGCCACTGTCGGCCTGTGTCCCCCGGGGAAGCGAACCCCGGCGGACACCCGATGGGAAGGCGACGCACCTGGTCTCGTGAGCCCGGATACCGGCCTGGGATTCCACCGGCACGAACCCGCGGGCGGCGGGCACCGGCGGCGAACCGGCGAGTTCGCCGCGTGCAGCCCCCAAAGTGACTTGCCGTTCCGAATCACGGCGTGCGGCGGGCATGCCATTGCGGCAGGGGTGCCAGGATGTCATTGCGTTGCAGGGCTGCGGCCATGGCCTTGGTGTGGGGGGCGCCGATCGGTGCGTTCGCCGAAGGAGATTTCGCGGCGCCCGGGGTCGTCGTCACGGCCGATCGCTTCGAGCGACCGGCGGGCGAGACGCCCATTGGTGTCACGGTGATCACGGCCGAAGAGATTCGGGACAGTGGCGCACGCACTCTGCCCGAGGTGTTGAGCCGCGAAGTCGGCTTCACCGTCCGCGACAACTCCGGCAGTCCGAACCGGCAGATCGACCTGCGCGGTTTCGGCATCACCGGCGACCAGAACACGCTGGTACTGGTCAACGGCCAGCGCATCTCGGAGAACGAACTCACGCCCGCGGATCTTGCATCCATCTCGCTCGGGACCGTGGAGCGCATCGAGATCCTGCGCTCGAGCGGCGCGGTGCTGTACGGCAGTGGCGCCACCGGCGGCACGGTAAACATCATCACGCGCGGCCCGAAACCGGAAGAGCGCTCGGCCCAGATCGCGGCCACGGCCGGCTCCTACGACACCCTCGGCGCTTCCGCGGGCATCAACCTCGCGACCGAGCGCTTCGGCCTGGGGCTCAACGCAGCCCGGCTATCCACCGACAATTACCGCCGCAACAACGCCCTCACACAGGAGAACGTGGCGGGCGAGCTGACCTGGTTCGGCGATCGTGGTCCGGTGTCGCTCAAGTTCTCCAAGGGCTCGCAGGAACTCGGCCTGCCCGGTGCCCGTACCGAGGCGCAACTCACGAGCGATCGGCGCGGCGCGACCAATCCCAACGACTATGCGTCCCTGGACGATACGCGCGTGACTCTCGGCACCACGCAACGCGCCGGCAGCGTCGAGCTGGCCGTGGATGTCACCCATCGCGAGCGCAAGTCGCGGACGTTCCAGTTCGGTGGCAACAACGATATCAATGGGCGTGTCACCGGGGTCTCGCCGCGCGTGCGCATTCCGTTCGATATCGGTTACGCGCAGAACAGCCTGGTGCTGGGTGCCGACTGGGACCGGTGGAATTTCAACAACACCATCTCCTCCTTCGGCTACTTCGGTACGTCGGAACAGGAAAATGCCGCGCTCTACTTCCAGGACACCCTCGAGTTCCCGACTCGCACCATCGTGAGTGTGGGGGCGCGCACGCAGCGGGTCGACACCACTCTCACCGAAACCCAGACCTCCCAGCAGGTGCGGACCGTCAACGCGACCGAATTGGCGCTGCGGCAGGCGCTCGGAGAGGACTGGTCGGTCCACGGCAAGATCGGCCGCAGCTTCCGCCTGCCGGTGGTGGATGAGATCCGCAGCTTCGGCTTCGGATTGCCCAATCTGCTGGAGCCCCAGACCTCGCGCGATGCCGAGATCGGCGTGCAGTTCACGCAGCCGGGCAGCCGCGCGCGGCTCGCGGTCTTCCAGTCGCGTCTCGAGAACGAGATCATGTTCGTGCCGTTCGCGCTGTCGGCCTTCTCCGGTCAGAACGTCAATCTGCCGCCGACGCGCCGCACCGGGCTGGAGTTCGACGGCAGCACGATGCTAGGGCAGCATTGGGAAGCCGGGATCCGCTACGCATACACCGAAGCCGAGTTCCGCTCCGGCACGTTCTCGGGCATCGACGTCACCGGCAACGAGATACCCCTGGTGCCCCGCCACAAGGCCGGTGCGTCGCTCGCCTGGCGACCTGCCGAAGCCTGGCTGGTGAACGCGATCGTGACGTTCGTCGGCGAACAGCGCTACGACGGCGATCAGTCCAACAGCTTCGATCGCAAGATGCCGAACTACACCCTGCTCGACGTCAACGCTGCCTGGACCCGCGGACCGCTCACGCTGCGGGCGAGCGTGTTGAACGTGACCGACGTGTATTACTACTCGTACGCGATTCTCGACCAGTTCACCCCCGGCAACGCCTTCAACGCCTATCCGGCCGCGGACCGGACTCTGCTCATCACCGCCGAGCTGCGCTTCGGCAACCGCTAGCGAAGTCCCCAGCCGCGTTGGGGCGGCGCGGCAACTCTGCTATCGTCGCCCCTCATGTCGACGCTCACGAGCCGGCAGCTCTATCTGCGCCTGCTGTCCTACGTCAAACCGCATTGGCGCGTGTTCCTCGCGTCCGTGTTCGGCACCACCATCGCGGCGCTGACCGAACCGGCGCTGCCGGCCATGATGAAGCCGCTGCTCGACGGGACTTTCGTCGACAAGGATCCGTGGCTGATGACGTGGATGCCGGTGCTGCTGGTCGGCCTGTTCCTGGTGCGCGGCAGCGCCAACTTCGTCGAGAACTACTGCTCGAACTGGGTGGCGAGCCGCGTCGTGCTCGACCTGCGCGATGCGATGTTCCGCAAGCTGATGCAACTGCCGGCGGGTTTCTACGACGATCACGGCAGCGGCACTCTCGTCTCCAAGGTCACCTACGATGTCACCCAGGTGACCTCCGCCGCCACGTCGGCCGTTACGGTGTCCATCAAGGACAGCATCGCCATCGTCGGCCTGCTCGGCTGGCTGTTCTGGCTCAACTGGAAACTGACCCTGATCACGCTTGTGGTGGCACCGCTCATCACGCTGATCGTGCGACTCTTCAGCCGCCGGCTGCGGCGCGTCGGACGGGAAGTGCAGCAGGCCATGGGCGACACCACCCAGGTACTTCAGGAAGGTATCGATTGCCAGAAGGTGGTGAAGATCTTCGGCGGCGCGGACTACGAGATCTCGCGTTTCCGCGAAAGCGCCAACCGCGTGCGCAAGTTCAGCATGAAGTACGCAGCCTCCGCCACCGCGAATACTTCCATCGTGCAGCTCCTCGCCGCGATCGCGCTGGCGTTCGTCATCATGCTCGTGGGCCGGCAGTCGGCTGCCAACGAGACCACGGTGGGCGGCTTCGTCTCCTTCGTGGCCGCCATGCTGATGCTGCTGCAGCCGCTGAAGCGCATCACCGGCGTGAACGAGCAGTTGCAGAAGGGACTGGCGGCGGCCGAGAGCATCTTCGCGCTGCTCGACACGCCGCCGGAGCCGGACAACGGCACGATCGCGCTCGAGCGGGCTCGCGGCGAACTCACCTTCGACCGCGTGACTCTCAAGTACCCGCGTGCCGAGCGGTACGCGCTGGACGACGTGTCCATCGACATCCGCGCCGGCGAGACCATCGCGCTCGTGGGCCCGTCCGGTGGCGGCAAGACCACGTTCGCGAACCTGGTGCCGCGTTTCTATCTGCCGACTTCGGGTCGCATCCTGCTGGACGGTCATGAGGTGGGCGAACTGACTCTCGCCAGCCTGCGCGCCAATATCGCGCTGGTATCGCAGGATGTCGCGCTGTTCAACGATACCGTGGCCGCGAACATCGCCTACGGGGCGAAGGCCGATGCTACCGAAAGCCAGATCATCGCGGCCGCAGAAGCCGCCAACGCGATGGGCTTCATCCGCGACATGCCGCAGGGCCTGCAGACCATCGTCGGCGAGAACGGCGTACGCCTGTCCGGCGGGCAGCGCCAGCGGCTCGCCATCGCGCGGACGCTGCTCAAGGATGCGCCGGTGCTGATTCTCGACGAGGCGACTTCGGCACTCGATTCGGAATCGGAGCGTCTGGTGCAGGCAGCGCTCGAGACGCTGATGCAGAATCGCACGACCATCGTGATCGCGCACCGCCTGTCGACCATCGAGGGCGCCGACCGCATCGTGGTGCTCGACCAGGGCCGCATCGCGGAAGTCGGCACGCATGCGGAACTGCTGGCCCGCGACGGCATCTATGCGCGGCTGCATCGCATCCAGTTCGCCCGGACCGATTCGCCGACGGCTTCGCCTGAACAACCGGCGTTGTCGCTGCCGGAGCCGGAGGCGGAACTCGCGGTGAAGGCGCGCGAGCCCTACTGAAGCTCGATGCGCTTCACGTCGCCCAGCACGAAGATGTAGGACGCTGCGCCCATCAGGGCGACCAGCCCCACGTAGGCCAGCGCGTAGTGGAACGAACCGGTCAGGCCGACGATGAGGCCGATGACTACCGGTGTGATGATGCCTGCCAGGTTGGCGGCAAAGTTGAACACGCCGCCGGTGAGGCCCATCAGGTTCTTGGGCGCGATGTCGGAGATCAGCGCCCAGCCGAGGCCGGTCATGCCCTGGGCGAAGAACGCGATCGAGAGGATCGCGATCACCGCCAAGTCGCCGTCGACGAAGTTGGCGAGAATGATGGTGGACGCGCCGAGCAGGCCGGCGATGATCGGGAGCTTGCGCGCGATATTGGCGGAGCCGGTGCGCTGGAGCAGGGCGTCGGAGAGCCAGCCGCCGAACATCACACCCACCGCGGCGGCCAGGAACGGCATGACGGCGTAGAAGCCGAGCTTGATCCAGCCCATCTGACGTTCGGTCGCGAGGTAGGTAGGAAACCACGTGAGGAAGAAGACCAGCGTGGAGTTGCCGCCGAACTGGCCGAGGCAGGCGCCCCAGATCTGGCGGAAGCGCAGCAACGCACGCACCCGCGCCCACGAAAACGAGGAACCGCCCGCGGCCTGTGGCGGGACCAGCCCGCCGCCCTGAGCGATGTAGTCCAGCTCCGCCCGATTCACGGTCCTGCTCTCGTGGGGTTCGCGGTACTTCACCCACCACACCAGGGCAAAGACGAGCCCCGCCAGGCCGGTGGCGAAGAACGGCGCGCGCCAGCCGTAAGCACCGATCAACCAGATCAACGCCGGGCTGAAGCACGCGAGCCCGAGGTATTCGCCCACGGTGTACACGCCGGTGGCGCGGGCGCGTTCGTGCTGCGGAAACCAGGTGGCGACGACGCGACTGTTGGTGGGAAAGCATGGCGCTTCCGCGAACCCCAAGCCGAAGCGGTAGGCGATCAGCGAATAGAGCCCGGTGGCGAAGCCCTGCAGCACGGTGAACACCGACCAGAGGCTCACCGAGAAAAAGTACGTGATGCGCGCGCCGAAGCGATCGAGGAACAGGCCGCCGGGAATCTGCGCGAAGGCGTAGGTCCAGGAGAACGCCGAGAAGACGAGGCCCATCACCGCTGCCGTCAGACCCAGGTCCTTGGTGAGCACCGGTGCCGCGATGCCGAGTACGGTGCGGTCGAGGTAGTTGATCATCGTGCCGGTCGCGAGCAGCGCCAGCACCACGAAGCGGGCGCGCGAGCGGCGTGCCGTCGAAGCTGCGTTCGTCGTCATGAATGCGCCATCATGGCTGCGAAGTGGTCGAGCATGCGCTGCGGATCAGGCGTGGCACCGGTGAACAGCCGGAAGGCATCCACCGCCTGGAACACGGCCATGCCGCCGCCGTCGAGCGTGCGGCAGCCGATGCTGCGTGCCGCTTGCAGCAGCGCGGTTTCCAGCGGGAAATACACGATCTCCGCCACCCACAGTTCAGGGCGCAGCCAATCGGCCGGCAGGGGCAGGCCGGGATGCGCCTTCATGCCGGTGGGTGTCGCGTGCACCAGCCCTTGCGCGAGTTCGACGGAACTGCGCAGGTCGGTCACCGCGGTCACGCGCTCGTCGCTGAAGCGAAGGGCGAGGTTCGTGGCAAGACGGCTCGCGCGAGCCCCGTCCACATCGAAGACGTCGAGATGTCCGGCGCCGAGCGTGAGCAGCGCGTGAGCCACGGCCGCTCCGGCGCCGCCGGCTCCGAGCAACGTTACGCGATCGATCTCGGCCTCCGGTAAACCGCGCTGAAAACCTGCCGCGAAGCCCGACCAGTCGGTGTTGTGGCCGATGCGTTTGCCGTCGCGCAACAGCACCGTGTTCACGGCGCCGAGCGCGCGCGCGTCGTCCGAGAGTTCCGTGAGATGCTCGATGACGGCCTGCTTGAATGGATGCGTGATGTTGAGGCCCGAGAAGCCCATCTGCTCGGCCGAGGCGAGCAGCTGAGGCAGCGCTTCCGGTCCCAGGCGCAGTACGTCGGTGTCGATCAAGCGATACCAGTAACGAAACCCGTGCGCTGCACCTTCGCGTTCGTGCATCGCCGGCGAACGGGATGCCTGGATACCGGCGCCGATGAGCCCGATGAGGAAGGAAGGGGGTGCGAGGGGGTTCATCGCTTCGCAGGAAGACTGCGAAAGTCGCTGCGTCCGGTTGGCCCCCATCCCAACCTTCCCCCACCGCAGGTGGGGGAAGGGGTGTACGTCCCCTCCCCCGGCTTTGCCGGGGGAGGGCGGAGGGAGGGGGAGCGAAGCGCCGGCTTTGCCGGGGCAGGGTCAGAAAGGGGGGACCGCCCGTTCCTCAATGCGCCCGTTCCCAATTCGGCCCCGACCCCACATCCACCACCAACGGCACCGCGAGTTCCGCGACCCCCGTCATGTACCCCGGCAACTCCGCCTTGACCCGCGCGAGCTCGGCGTCGGGCACTTCGAGCACCAGTTCATCGTGCACCTGCATGATCAGGCGTGACGCGAGACGCTCCGCCTCGATCCACCGCTGCACGGCAATCATCGCGAGTTTGATGAGATCCGCCGCCGTCCCCTGCATAGGTGCATTGATCGCCGCGCGCTCCGCACCTTGCCGCCGACCCTGGTTCTGCGCTCGTATCTCGGGCAGATACAGCCGCCGCCCGAACACCGTCTCGACGTAGCCGGAATCGCGCGCCGCGTTGCGCGTGCGCTGCATGTAGTCCGCGACGCCCGGATAGCGTGCGAAATAACGGTCCATGTACTGCTGCGCGGCCGAGCGCTCGATGCCGAGCTGCGAGGCGAGGCCGAACGCGGACATCCCGTAGATCAACCCGAAGTTGATCACCTTGGCGTAGCGGCGTTGCTCGGAGCTCACCTCGCTCGCCTGCACGCCGAACACTTCGGCGGCGGTCGCGCGGTGCACGTCCTCGCCCTGGGCGAACGCCTTCAGCAACGACGCGTCGCCGGACAGGTGCGCCATGATGCGCAATTCGATCTGCGAGTAGTCGGCCGAGACGATGTGCGAACCCGGCGGCGCGATGAAGGCTTCGCGGATGCGACGCCCTTCCGCGGTGCGCACCGGGATGTTCTGCAGATTCGGATCGGTACTGGACAGCCGTCCGGTGACCGCCGTGGCCTGCCCATAGTTGGTATGTACCCGGCCGGTTCGCGGGTTCACCATGCGCGGCAGCTTGTCGGTGTAGGTGGACTTGAGCTTCGATACGCTGCGCCAGTCGAGGATGCGTTTTGGCAGCGGATGATCGAGAGCCAGCTGCTCCAGCACGTCTTCATCGGTGGACGGTGCGCCGCTCGGAGTCTTCTTGATCACCGGCAGCTTGTGCTTGTCGAACAGAATTTCCTGGAGCTGCTTGGTCGACCCGAGATTGAACGGTTGCCCGGCGAGCTCGTGCGCTTCACGCTCCAGTTCCAGCATGCGCTGACCCAGCGCGGTGCTCTGGGATTCCAGCAACCGGGCATCGATGAGCACGCCCTGGCGTTCCATCTTCAGCAGCACCTGCATCGCCGGCATCTCGATGTCGCGGTACACGCGCTCCAACGCAGGTTCGCGCTCGAGTTGCGGCAGCATCGCCTGATGCAGCTGCAGCGTGATGTCGGCGTCCTCGGCCGAGTACTCGGTGGCGCGTTCCACGCTCACCTGGTCGAATCCGATCTGGCTGGCACCCTTCCCGGCCACTTCCTCGAACGTGATGGTCCTGACGCCGAGATGGCGCATGGCCATGGAGTCCATGTCGTGCGGCTTGTGGCTCTCCAGGACGTACGACTCGAGCAGCGTATCGTGCACCACGCCGCCGAAGCGAATCTCGTGGTTAAGGAGCACGTGGGCGTCGTATTTCGCGTTCTGCCCGAGCTTTGGCTTGCCGTCGTCCTCGATCCAAGGCTTCAGCTTGTCCAGGGTCGCCTGGAAATCCAGCTGGTCGGGTGCTCCCGGATATCGATGGGCCAGCGGCAGGTAGGCGGCTTCGTGCGGCGTGATCGCAAACGAGAGGCCGACAATGCGCGCGGCCATCGGGTCAAGGCTCGTGGTCTCCGTGTCGAACGCGGTGATAGGCGCATCGTTGAGCTTCGACAACCAACGATCGAGCGCATCGGCGTCGAGAATCGTCTCGTAATGCCGTTCGGGCGGTGGTGCATCGAGCGCTGGTGCCGTCGTGGGCTGCGGGTCGGCGGCATTCGCATCCTTCAACTCACGCAACCAGGTCTTGAAGTCGAAACGCTCGTACAGTTTCGCGAGCTGCTCGCGATCCTCCGGTTGCGCCGCGAGCTGTTCCGGACCCACGGGCAACTCGACGTCGCGCTTCACCGTCAGCAGGCGGCGGCCCTGCGGCAGCCAGTCGAGCGCCTTGCGCAGGTTGTCCCCGACCGCTCCGCCGATCTCGTCGGCGCGCCTGACGATCTCGTCGAGGGTTCCGAACTGCTGCAGCCACTTGACCGCGGTCTTGGGCCCCACTTTCTCCACGCCCGGGACGTTGTCCACGCTGTCGCCCACCAGCGTGAAGTAGTCCACGATCCGTTCCGGCGGCACGCCGAACTTCGCTTCGACCGCGGGCACGTCGAGCTTCTCGTTCGACATGGTGTTGACCAGGGTCACGTGCGGGCTCACCAGTTGTGCGAGGTCCTTGTCCCCGGTCGAGATCACGGAACTGATCCCGGCTTGTTCGGCTTGCGCCGCCAGGGTACCGATCACGTCGTCCGCCTCCACGCGGTCCACCATGAGGAGCGGCCAGCCGAGCGCACGGACCAATTCGTGGATCGGCTCGATCTGGCGCGCGAGGTCCTCGGGCATGGACGGCCGGTTCGCCTTGTACTCGGGATACCAGTCGTCGCGGAAGGTCTTTCCTTTCGCGTCGAAAACGCAGGCGATATAATCCGCCGGCACCTCACGACGGAGACGGCGCAGCATGTTGGCCACGCCGTACACCGCGCCGGTCGGCTCTCCGGCCCGGTTCCTCAGGTCCGGCATCGCGTGGAACGCGCGGTACAGATAGGACGAGCCGTCCACCAGCAAAAGCGTCTTCACGTGTTCTTCCGAATCACCGCTCGAGGTAATCCATGACGATCGGGAACAAGATTCCTGTTCCGCTTGCACCCGAGCTCCTGGACAAATCCTGGTCGGCACGCGAGTCGTGGCGGGTGCTCGCGATTATGGCAGAGTTCGTCGAGGCGACCGAGCGCCTCAACGCCGTGCGGCCTGCGGTCTCCATCTTTGGAAGCGCGCGTACGCCTCCGGACCACCCTTACTACGAGCTCACCGAGCGCATCGCGCGCGAACTGTCCGATGCCGGTTTCACCGTGATCTCCGGCGGCGGTCCCGGCATCATGGAAGCGGCGAACAAGGGCGCGTTCTACGGGCGCTCGCCTTCGGTCGGCCTCAACATCCAGTTGCCGCACGAGCAGCTCTCCAACCGCTACCAGGACATCAGCCAGACCTTCCGCCATTTCTTCGCACGCAAGGTCATGTTCGTGAAGTTCGCCTCGGCCTACGTGGTGATGCCCGGGGGCTTCGGCACCCTGGACGAGCTGATGGAAGCGCTGACCCTGGTGCAGACCCGCAAGACGCGCCGCATTCCGATCATCCTGGTGCAGGCTTCGTTCTGGAAGGGCATGCTCGACTGGTTTCGCTCGACCCTGGTCGCCGAGAAGATGATCGATCCGGAGGACATGGATCTCATCCAGGTGATCGACGAGCCGAGCGCCGTGGTCCGGGCGATCTTCAGCCACTACGAGAAGCGCGGGTTCGAGCCCTCCGCCGCGGAGCGCGAGGCTCTGCTCAATCTTTAGATGAGACAGCCCCCACGCTTCCTGCGGTCGCTGCCCCCCGGGGGGGCGCGTCAGTGTCTTGGGGCGGCCCGGCGACACTGACATGTCGGTATTCACTCGCGTCACGGCCGAGCAGCTGTCCGAATGGCTCAAGGGCTACTCCGTCGGTCATTTGAGCGAGTTGAAAGGCATTCTCGCGGGCATCGAGAACACCAACTATTTCGTGACGACCACCAACGGCCGCTACGTGCTGACCCTGTTCGAGAAACTGAAGCCGGCCGAGCTGCCGTTCTATCTCGAGCTGATGGCGCATCTGTCCAACCACGGATTGCCGTGCCCGAAGCCGATCGCCAATCTCGACAACTCGTTTCTCGGACACCTGAACGGCAAGCCGGCTGCACTCGTCACCTGTCTCGACGGTGCGCCGGTGATGAACCCCGGCCCCGAACAATGTGCGCGCGTCGGCGAAGTGCTGGCAGACCTGCATCTCGCGGGGCGCTCCTACCGAGGGCATCTAGACAACCTGCGCGGTCCGAAGTGGTGGTCCGCCACCGCGCCCGAGTTGCTGCCGTTCCTGTCCGACGCGAACAAGGCCATGCTGACCGGCGAAGTGGCCTTCCAGGCGAGCCATCGGCTCGACGATCTGCCGCGCGGCGTAGTTCACGCCGACCTCTTCCGCGACAACGTGCTGTTCCACGGCGAAGCGATCGGTGGCGTGATCGACTTCTACTTCGCCTGCATCGATGTCCTGCTCTATGACGTGGCGATCACCGTGAACGACTGGTGCACGACGGAAGACTGCGAACTCGATCCGGTACGCACGCGAGCCCTGCTCGACGCCTACCGGGGCACGCGCGATTTCACCGAAGCGGAGAAGCAGGCGTGGCCGGTGATGTTGCGCGCCGGCGCCCTGCGCTTCTGGGTTTCGCGCCTGTACGATTTTCATCTGCCGCGCCCGGGCGATCTCACCCATGCGCACGATCCGGGTCGATTCGAACGCATCCTGCGCCACCATGTGGACAGTGCAGGACGAACCGCGCCGCACCTGCGGTTGGTGGCCTGAGATGACATTCCCCCCGATGGGCCTGCGGCCCTGCCCCCCGAGGGGGCCAGCCCTATTGGGGCGGCCCGGCGAGGGCTGGAATGTGACGTCCCCCCCGATAGGCCTGCGGCCTCTCCCCCCGAGGGGGCCAGCCCTCTTGGGGCGGCCCGGCGAGGGCTGGAAGGTGACGTTCCCCCCGATAGGCCTACGGCCTCTCCCCCCGAGGGGGCCAGCCCTCTTGGGGCGGCCCGGCGAGGGCTGACATGGAACAAACGCCTCGCGTCCAGCTCCCTGAGGTTCGCAGCGTCCCGTTCATTCGCGGCTGGTACTGGGTCGTGGAGGGTTGGAAGCTGTTCCTGCGCAAACCGCTGACGGCCATCGTGTTCACCGCGGCGCTCTGGGCCATCATTTTCCTGAGCGGCATCCATGGGCTTCTAGCGGCTGCCGTGGCGGTGCTGCTCCCGGTGTTCCTCGGTGGCTGGGTAGCCGCCTGCGACACCATCGCCCGCGGCGAACCGGTACCGGTCACGATGTTCTTCGAAGGATTCCGGCGCCGCACCGCCGAGCTCGGTGCGATCGGCGGCTTCAACGTCATCGCCAATCTGCTGGTGCTGATGATCGTCTTCGCGGCCGGCGGCGACATGCTCGGCAAGCTGATGAGCGATCCGACATCGGTGGATCCGGCGGCCGTGGCGGAAGCATCGGCGCGCATCGCGCAGGCGTTGCTGCTCGGTGTGGTGGTGGGCTTGCCCGTGGCGATGGCGGTCTGGTTCGCCCCGTTCGCAGTGATGCTCGATGGTGTCCGCCCACTGCACGCACTCGCCGGCTCATTGCGTGCCATGGTGCGCAACATGTTGCCGTTCCTGCTCTACAGCGTGGTGTGGCTCACGATCGGTGTCGTGCTATTCAGCGTCGCCAGTGCCCTGTTCGGGGCCCGCGCCGCGCTCGGGATCTGCGTCTGGCTGATGATGCCGGTGCTGGTGCCGAGCGTTTACGTGAGCTATCGGGATATTTTTCGCGCGGGGTAGTCACGGCGGGCTGATGCCGGCCCCCACCCTGACCCTCCCCCGGCAAAGCCGGCGCTTCGCTCCCCCTCCCTCCGCCCTCCCCCGGCAAAGCCGGCGCTTCGCTCCCCCTCCCTCCGCCCTCCCCCGGCAAAGCCGGGGGAGGGGACGTATACCCCTTCCCCCACCAAAGGTGGGGGAAGGCCGGGATGGGGGCAGAACGGATCAAGCCGCCGTGAGCTTCGCGTACTCCAGCGCAAGCCATTTGAGCCCGGCATTGCGGAAGTTGACCTGCACCCGCGCATCCGAGCCTCGCCCTTCGGAGCTCACGATCACGCCGGCGCCGAACTTCGGATGCACCACGTTCTGCCCGATGCGCCAGCCGGAATCGCGATCCGACAGCGAGGTGAAAGCGGGTGGCGCCGACGACCGGAATGGCGGCGGTGCCCAGGCACGAGTCGGAGCGGCGTTCAGGCGCTTCAACAGTTGCGGCGGCACTTCCTCGAGAAAGCGCGAGGCAACGTTGTAGCGAGTCTGTCCGTGCAGCATGCGCGACTGGGCGTATGAAAGGTACAACCGGCGCCGCGCCCGCGTGATCGCCACGTACATGAGGCGGCGTTCCTCCTCCAGGCCGTCGTCCTCGTTCAGGCTGTTCTCGTGCGGGAACAAACCTTCCTCGAGTCCACTGACGAAGACCGTGTGGAACTCGAGCCCCTTGGCCGAGTGCACGGTCATGAGCTGCAGCGCTTCCGCGCCCGCGCCGGCCTGGTGTTCCCCGGCTTCCAGCGCCGCGTGCGCGAGGAAGGCATTCAGTGTCGCCAGCGGATCGTTCGGATCGGCGGTGCCGCCCTCCTCGGCGGCGGGGTCGTAGATTGCCTCCACGACGAAGGCCGCAGCCGCGTTCACCAGTTCGTCGAGGTTCTCGAGCCGTTCCGCACCTTCCTTCTCGGTCTGATAGTGCTGCTTGAGACCGCTGCCCTCGATCACGTGTTCGACGATCTCTGCGAGCGGCAAGCCTGCGACCTGCCGGCGCAGCCCCTCGACCATCTGGACGAAGGCCGCGATGCTGCTGCCGGCTTTGCCGCCGAGGGCTCCGCTGCAGCCTGCCTGCCAAAGGCTGGTCCCGCGCTGCCGGCCGGCTTCCTGCAATTGCTCTACGCTGCGCGCACCGATGCCGCGCGCGGGGAAATTGATCACCCGCAGCAAGGCCCCGTCGTCTTCAGGGTTCGCCACCAGCCGCAGGTAAGCGAGCGCATGCTTGATCTCCTGCCGTTCGAAGAAGCGCAGGCCGCCATAGACCCGATAGGGAATGGCGGCGTTGAACAGCGCGTGTTCGAGCACGCGCGATTGAGCATTCGAGCGATACAGCAGCGCGATGTCCGAGAGCCGTACATCCTCGCGCTGCAAGCTCTTCACCTCGTCGACGATGAAGGCGGCTTCCTCGCCGTCCGTGGCCGCCTCGAACACGCGCAGCGGCTCGCCGCTGCCTTCAGCCGTCCACAGGTTCTTGCCCAGACGCTCGCGATTGTTGGCGATGAGTGCGTTCGCGGCATCGAGGATGTTGCCGTGGGAGCGGTAGTTCTGCTCGAGCTTGATGACCTTCTCGATGCGAAAGTCGCGCTCGAACGACGCCATGTTGCCCACGTCGGCACCGCGGAAGGCGTAGATGGAGTTGTGGGTGACAACACCCGCGGCGACGTAGTTGTGCGTGTTCTCGATGTCCAGATCGTAGACCACCCTGTTGCCGGTTCGCAGCGTGCGCACCGCCACCACGGGCTCGAGGTCGGTGGTCTCCAGGAGCATCACCATTCCCGGGCGGACGTGACCCGCCGCGACGAAGGGCAGCGCTCGTCTCCCAAGTCGCGCGTTGAGGATCATCGGAATGGCCAGGAGCTTCGCCAGCGCGCGCGCGATTTCCATCAGCTCGCCGAAGCTGGCACGAGCAGTCTCCACCCGCCAGCCCTGGCGACCGACTTTCACGGGACGGACCGAGAAACCAGCCGCGAGCAGCTTGCGTTCGCTTTCGTCGTCGTTGCCGAACAGTGCGATCCGATGCATTGGACGTGTACCGCGGCTATCGCCGCACAAGGTGACGGTCACATGGCGGCGATGCGAATCCCTCGATCGCGGTACGTGATGCGGCGCTGCGGAATCCAGCCCGAGGTCGGACAGGAGTCTGTTAGCGCCGACGTCGGTCTCGAGGCTACGAAAAAGCCGTTCGATGAGCATCGCGTCATTCACGAGTCCGTTGATGCTCTTGCCTTTGCGAGGGACGAACGGAAGCGTCGGTAGACCGTATCGCAGGGACAGACGGATTTCGTTGAACCGCGCTTCGGCCTCGGAGTCGTGGGTGCCCACGATCCAGAGCGCATCCCCGTGCTCCTGAAGGAGGCGTTGCTTGAATCCGACCATCGGCTTCGCTTGGCCGCGGGTGTAGACCTGCGAGGTGCCGAGGCGATAACCGATACCCCGCTTGTACATGAGGTACGTGAAGTACGTCTGCGGCGTCTCGCCGAGCAGGTAGCCGGCGAAATGCGTGTGCTGTGGTGTGCTGACGATCTTGCGCCCGCTGGCGAGCTCGATCTCGATCATTCCAATGACGCGTGATCTCTGGTGGACACGCATGACCCGCGCCGCACGCAACTCACCGCTGCCGAAGCAGGAGCGGACTTCGTCGCCCACGCGAACGCGTTCGATGACGCGACGGCTGCCGTCGGCCATGGTGATCGGGGTACCCTTCGCGACGCACTGGTCATCGTCACCCACCGCGAACACCGCCGCCTCCTGGCCCGCCAGCAACTTCAACCAGCTGTACTGCAGCTTGTTGGTGTCCTGGAACTCGTCCACCAGGATGTGCTGGAAGCGTGACTGGTAGTGGGCGCGCAGCACTTCGTTGCGCTTCAACAGCTCGTAGCTGCGCAGCAGCAGTTCCGCGAAGTCCACTACGCCTTCCTGGTTGCACTGCCGGTCGTACGCCTCGTAGACATCGTTCAGGCGACGTGCGAAGTCGTCCGGCGGATCCACCTGGGACGATCGCAGCCCCGCCTCCTTCTGCGCATTGATGAACCATTGGGCCTGGCGCGGCGGATATTTCTCGTCGTCGATGTTCAGCGTGCGCATCACGCGCTTGACGATGGAAAGCTGGTCGGCCGAGTCCAGGATCTGGAATGCCGCCGGCAGTGCGGCCTCGCGATGGTGCGCACGCAGCAGCCGATTGCACAGCCCGTGGAACGTGCCGACCCACATGCCGCGGGTGTTGATGGGCAACATGGCCGAGATGCGCGTCAGCATCTCGCGCGCTGCCTTGTTGGTGAACGTCACCGCCAGCAGCGCCATGGGGCTCACCTGACCGGTCTGGATGAGCCACGCGATCCGGGTGGTGAGGACCCGGGTCTTGCCGCTGCCGGCGCCGGCGAGGATCAGCGCCGACATGCGCGGCAGCGTGACGGCCTCGAGCTGCTGCGGATTCAGGCCGTCGAGAAGAGAGGAGTTCATGGAGCGATTCGGGTTGTGTCCGAATTATAGAGGGCGCTCCACGCGGGCCGAGGCATTTTGCCCGTGGGTCATCTGGTATCGTTCCGGTCCGGTCTGCGCCTGCCGGCGCGCATACATCCGCCATGTCAGTGGCGCCGGGCCGCCCCAAACCATTGATGCGCCCCCTCGGGGGCAGCGATCGCAGGGAGCGTGGGGGTCGTTTCATTCTAGGAGCACGCTTTGAAACCGAACACATTTTCCTCGAGTCCGACCGCCTCCACGCTCATCCGGCGTTGCCTCGCCGCGCTGGCGTTCTGTGCCGGCTCTGCTGCGGCCGCCGAAGCCCCCGGCCCGGTGGCCGTCACCATCGACTGGCTGGCTACCAATGGACGGTGCGAGTTCATGTTGACCAAGGACGACGAGGGCTACGGCATCGTGCTCAAGATGGATCCGATCATTCCGCTCGCGCCCGGCGACGTGATCGTCGGCAAGCTGTCCACGATCAACTTCACCGGCCGTGTGGTGAAGGAGGCCACCGGCGAGGCGACCATGATGCGCGCCATGATGTACGGCGCGCGGCGCAAGGACGCCGTTAAGCAGATGGTGGAGTGGTCGCGCTTCTGCAAGCCGCCGGCCGAGTAACGCCCCGAGGGCCGGACCGGCGTCCGGAAGGCGCCGGTCCTCTTCGACTTACATCGAGACGGACGTCTCCCCGAGATCAAGCTCGGCCTTGAGCCGCTTGCCCAAGGCCAGCGCTTCGGCGCGCGAGGGCAGGTTCAGGATGCGCACGCGGTAGGTGGTGCCGGTATCTGACGCGCTCGGACGGATCACCGCCGGATAGCCGGCTACGCGCAAGCGGTCGTAAGACCCGAGCGCGTCTTCCTGGTTCGTGAACGTGCCGACCGTCAGCTTCCACTTGCCGCCCGCGCGGGCCGCGCCGGTGCCGCTGGCGATCTCGGTCTCGGCGGCGTACTTGCCCAAGTCCGGCATCGATACGGTGCCGAGCGGTAGCGTGGGCGCGTCCTTGGGCGCGTTGAACACCGACAGCGGTTCGCTCATGGCCACTTCGGCCTCGCTGCCGCGCTTGACCGCGATGCTGCCCTCGATCAACACGATGAACTCGCGACCGGCCTCCGCCTTGCCCCACAGATCGGTGCCTCGGATACCGGCAGTGACGGTCGGTAGCTGGATCGTGACGTCACGCTGCGAACGCGCCTTGGCCAGCGCCGACGTGGTGAAGCGGAAGGCGCCCGCCACCACCTGCAGAGTCGCGCGGAACAGGTTGCGGTTCTCCGGTGCAGGCGCTGCCGCGGCGACCACGAAGCGCGCGTTCTCGCCCAGCTTGACCGCGCTGCCATCTCCCAGGCGCAGCAGTACGCGCGACCCGGCGGCGGTGGTGATCTCGTCCGCGGGCTGCAGCGTCGCGCCGGCGCCGAGCGGTTGTTTCAGTCCGGCCCGGGTCACCCAGGCGGGCATGTTGACGCCTTCGACCAGCACGTCGGCGGCTGCGAGCGCGTTGCCGGTAGCCGCTGCTGCCAGCGTTACCGCCACTAACCACTTCGAAAACATGACGTTCTCCTGAAAAGCCTGCGGGCCGCGCTCCCCACCAGCCCGGGCTGAGATACGGGCGCCAAGCGGGGTCGGATGAGGGGTCCCGGTTATAATCGACCGCTTCTACGGCACACCGAACAAGATGACGATGCAAGTGCAATACCAGCCGGCGGACGTGGAGCGCGCTGCCCAGGCCGCGTGGCGGCAGAACGAGAGCGCCCGCGCCCGGGACGACGCCAAGGACCGGCCCAAGTACTACTGCCTGTCGATGTTTCCTTACCCGTCGGGCAAGCTGCACATGGGACACGTGCGCAACTACACCATCGGCGACGTGCTGGCGCGCTTTCACCGCATGCGCGGCTTCAACGTGCTGCAACCCATGGGGTGGGACGCTTTCGGTTTGCCCGCCGAGAACGCGGCCATGGCCAACGGCGTGCCGCCGGCCAAGTGGACGTACGACAACATCGCGTACATGAAGAAGCAGCTCCAGTCGCTCGGCTTCGCGCTCGACTGGGAGCGGGAGATTGCAACCTGCAAGCCCGAGTACTACCGCTGGAACCAGTGGTTGTTCCTGCGCCTGCTCGAGCGCGGCATCGTCTATCGCAAGACCGGTGTCGTGAACTGGGATCCGGTCGACCAGACCGTGCTTGCCAACGAACAGGTGATCGACGGGCGCGGCTGGCGCACCGGTGCCGAAGTGGAGAAGCGCGAGATCCCCATGTACTACATGCGGATCACCGGCTATGCCGAAGAGCTGCTCGCCGCGCTCGACACGCTTCCCGGCTGGCCCGAGCGGGTCAAGCTGATGCAGGCCAACTGGATCGGCAAGAGCACGGGTGTCAACATCGCGTTTCCGTACGAGCTTGCGGGCGAGAAGCGTCAGCTGCGCGTCTTCACGACGCGCGCGGATACGCTGATGGGGGTCACGTTCTGCGCGGTGGCAGCCGAACATCCCCTCGCGCAGTACGCCGCGAAATCCGACCCGAAGGTCGCTGCCTTCATCGAGGAATGCCGCCACGGCAGCGTGCAGGAAGCCGACATTGCCACCATGGAGAAGAAGGGTGTGCGGACCGGCCTCGACGTCACGCATCCCATCACCGGTGCCAAGGTGCCGGTGTGGGTCGGCAACTACGTGCTGATGGGCTACGGCGAAGGTGCCGTGATGGGTGTTCCCGGTCACGACGAGCGCGATTTCGCGTTCGCGAAGAAGTACGGCCTGCCCATCGTGCAAGTGATCGACGTTGCCGGGCAGACCTATTCGACCGAGGCGTGGGCCGAGTGGTATGCGGACAAGCTGCAAGGCCGCTGCGTGAACTCGGGCAAGTACGATGGGTTGGGTTTCCAGGCTGCCGTCGACGCCATCGCCGCGGATCTCAAGGCGAAAGGTCTGGGAGACAAGCAGACCACTTGGCGCCTGCACGACTGGGGCATCTCGCGCCAGCGCTACTGGGGCACGCCGATCCCGCTCATTCACTGCGAGAGCTGTGGTGACGTGCCGGTACCCGATGACCAATTGCCGGTCGTGCTGCCCGAAGACTGCGTCCCGGACGGCAGCGGCAACCCGCTCAACAAGCGTCACGATTTTCTCGACGTGGACTGCCCGAAGTGCGGCAAGCCGGCGCGGCGCGAGACCGACACCATGGACACGTTCGTCGATTCGTCCTGGTACTACCTGCGCTACGCCTGTGCCGACAACGATCAGGCCATGGTGGACGCGCGCACCCACTACTGGCTGCCCGTGGATCAGTACATCGGCGGCATCGAGCACGCGATCCTGCACCTGCTCTACTCGCGCTTCTGGACCAAGGCCATGCGAGACCTCGGTCTCGTCAAGCTGGACGAGCCGTTCGCGAACCTGCTGACCCAGGGCATGGTCCTGAACGACATCTATTCGCGCCGCAACGGGCCGCGGCTGGAGTACTTCAATCCCGCCGACGTGGAAGTGCTGTTCGACGACAAGGGGCAGCGCATCGGCGCCGTGCTCAAGTCGGATGGCTCGGCCGTGGAATACGGCGGCATCGGCACCATGTCGAAGTCGAAGAACAACGGGGTCGATCCACAGGCGCTCATCGAGAAGTTCGGTGCCGACACCGCGCGCTTCTTCATGATGTTCACCAGCCCGCCGGAGCAGACGCTCGAGTGGTCCGACAGCGGCGTCGAAGGCTCGTACCGGTTCCTGCGGCGGCTGTGGGTCTTCGCGCAGGAGAAAGCAGACGTGCTGCGCAGCGTTGGGGCCAATGGCTACGGTCCCGCGGACGGCGCGCTGCGGCGCGAGGTCCACACCGTGCTGAAGCAGGCCACGTACGACATGGAACGCAAGCAGTTCAACACCGTGGCATCGGCCGCGATGAAGCTGTTGAACGCCTTGCAGGAACACGCCGACAAGGCCAGCACTGCCGCGCTGCGCGAAGGCGTAGGCATCCTGCTGCGAGTCATCTACCCCGTCACGCCGCACCTGTCGCATGTGCTCTGGTCCGACCTGGGGTACGGTGCGGACATCACCGTCGCGCCCTGGCCCGAAGTGGACGAGAAGGCGCTCAGCCGCGACGAGATCGAACTGGTGCTCCAGGTGAACGGCAAACTGCGTGGCAACATCACGGTCGCGAAGGATGCCGCGAAGGACGCGATCGAGCGGCTCGCCATCGAGAACCCGAACGTGCAGAAGTTCGTCGCCGGTCAGCCGGTGAAGAAAGTCATCGTCGTGCCGGGAAAGCTGGTCAACGTGGTCGTCTGAGGACCGGAGGCAAGCTGCGTGAAGGGTAAGGCGTGAAGGTTCAGGCGGGAGATCCGAATCGACGGCGGGCGCTGTGTGCCTTGGCGGTCGCCGCGCTCGTCACGTCATGCGGGTTCCAGCTACGCGGTCGCACCGACCTGCCCTTCGACACCATCTTCGTCGAGGGCATGGAGTACTCGCCGTTCACCGGTCAGTTGCGCCGCGCCATCGAGACGGCGAGCAGCACCAAGCTCGCGGAGAACCCGGAGACCGCCCAGGCGATCCTCACGCTGATCGCCGAATCCCAGGAGCGGACCATTCTCGCGTTGTCCGGCGGTGGTCGCGTGCGTGAGTTCCAGTTGCGCTACCGCGTGAGCTTCCGGGTTCACGACGGCAAGGGCAAGGAATGGTTGCCCGCGGACGAAGTGATCCTGCGCCGCGACCTGACGTACGACGACACCCAGGTGCTCGCGAAGGAAGCCGAAGCGCAGCTGCTGTTCAAGGACATGCAAAGCGATGCCGTGAGCCAGGTGCTCCGGCGCATCCAGGCGATCCGTGCCGCATCGACGATAGACACCTGATTCCGACCCGCCGACGATGAACGCCGCTGCCCCGAACATCGCCGACTCGGTCGGTGTGGTCACGCCGGTCGATGTGCATTTCGACGCGCCGCTGCGCCTGAAGAGCGGCGCGACGATGCCGCAGTACGACCTGCGCTACGAGACCTACGGCACGCTGAACGCGCAGCGATCCAATGCGATTCTCGTATGCCATGCTCTGAACGCCTCGCACCATGTGGCCGGCTGGTACGCCAGTGACCCGCGCGATGTCGGTTGGTGGGACAACCTGATCGGACCGGGCAAGCCGGTCGACACCAACCGGTTCTTCGTCGTGGGTGTCAACAATCTCGGCGGTTGCCACGGTTCCACCGGGCCTGCCAGCGTCAATCCAGCGACCGGCCGGCCCTGGGGGGCGGACTTTCCGGTGGTGACGGTGGACGACTGGGTCCAAGCGCAGGCGCGCCTCGCGACGCATCTTGGCATCGAACGATTTGCCGCCGTGATCGGCGGCAGCCTCGGTGCCATGCAGGCGCTGCAATGGACCATGACCTATCCCGACCGCGTCGGCCTCGCCCTGGTGAGTGCCGGTGCACCCAAGCTCTCGGCCCAGAACATCGCGTTCAACGAAGTGGCGCGCCAGGCGATCACGACGGATCCGGATTTCCACGGCGGCAACTACTACGAGCACGGCGTGGTTCCGCGCCGGGGCCTGCGGCTCGCGCGCATGCTGGGCCACATCACGTATCTCTCCGATGACGCGATGGCCGAGAAGTTCGGTCGCGAACTGCGCGGCGGCGAGTTCAAGTTCGGCTTCGACGTCGAGTTCGAGATCGAGTCCTACCTGCGCTACCAGGGCGACAAGTTTTCCACGTACTTCGATGCCAACACCTACCTTCGCATCACCAAGGCGCTCGACTACTTCGATCCGGCGCTCGAGCACGGCGGCAATCTCTCCGCGGCCCTCAAAGGTGCGAAGGCGCGCTATCTCGTCGTGTCGTTCACGTCCGATTGGCGTTTTTCGCCGGCGCGCTCGCGCGAGATCGTGAAGGCGCTGCTCGACAATCGTCTCGACGTGACCTATGCCGAGATCGACGCACCGCACGGCCACGACGCATTCCTGATGGACGACCCGCGCTATCACGCCCTGATCCGCGCCTCCATGGAGGCGCTGCCGCTGTGAACCGATTCCGGACGAACCGCGGTGGCTGGGTCGCACTGCAAGTGAGGGAAGGCGGTGCTCGCTCCCGGGTCTCGCGAGCCTCGCCTGCGCCAGCGGAGTGCCTGGAGTGAACGCCGCACTCCCCGCCCGCTCCGATTTCAGCGCGATCGCCGGCTGGATCAAGCCCGGCGCTCACGTGCTCGACGTCGGCTGCGGCGATGGCTCGCTGCTGCGCTTTCTCAAGGAAGCGCGCGGGGCCACCGGCTACGGCGTCGACATCGCCGACGACAACGTGCTCGAGTGCGTGAAGAACGGGGTCAACGTGATCCAGAGCGACCTCGAGGCGGGACTGTCGGGTTTCGATTCCGGTTCCTTCGACTGCGTGATCCTGTCGCAGACCCTGCAGGCGATGAAGCACACCGAGCGGTTGCTCAAGGAGATCCTGCGGGTCGGGCGCGAAGGCATCGTGAGTTTCCCGAACTTCGGCTACTGGCGCGCACGGCTGCAGCTGATAGGCGGTCACATGCCCGTGTCGAAGGAACTGCCCTACCAGTGGTACGACACACCCAACATCCACCTCTTCACGCTCGCCGACTTCGAGAAGTTCTGCCGCGGCCATGGTGTGCGCATCCTCGAGCGGGTCGTGCTCGCCGGCGGGCAGCCGGTGACCACCTGGCCCAACATGCTGGGCGCGCTGGCGGTGTATCGCCTTGATCGCGCCGGCGGCGCTGTTCCAGTCTCCGCTTGACGAGCGAGCGCCCGTCGATCTGGTCGGCGCTGCTCACGCGGCGCATGCTGATCTGCATCTTCACCGGCTTCAGTTCCGGGCTGCCGCTCTACATCCTGCTCAACCTCGTGCCGGCGTGGCTGCGCACGGAAGGCATCAGCCTCAAAGCGATCGGCGCATTCGCGCTGATCCAGTTTCCGTATACGTGGAAGTTTCTCTGGGCACCGCTGCTCGACCGCTACGTGATACCCGTACTCGGCCGGCGGCGCGGCTGGATGATCCTGACCCAAGTAGGTCTGCTGGCCGTCATCGCCTGGTTGGGGTCGCTATCGCCCAAGGACGATCTCACGTGGATCGTGTACGCCGCCACCTTGCTCGCCTTCCTGAGTGCAACCCAGGACATCGTCCTCGATGCCTATCGCCGTGAGTTGCTCGAAGAGCACGAACTCGGCCTCGGCAATTCCGTGCACGTGAATGCGTATCGAGTCGCCGGCCTGGTGCCTGGATCGCTGTCGCTGATCCTCGCCGATCATCTGCCCTGGTCCGCCGTGTTCGTCGTGACGGCCGTGTTCATGTTGCCGGGCCTGTTCATGTCGCTTTCGGTGCGCGAACCTTTGATGCGCGGCACAGCACCGAAGACGCTGCGCCAAGCGGTGGTCGAACCGTTCCACGAATTCGTGAGCCGTGACGGTGGTTGGCGTACGGCGGTCCTGATTCTCGGCTTCATCTTTCTGTACAAGCTGGGCGACAGCATGGCGACTGCGCTTGCCACGCCGTTCTACCTCGACATGGGTTACTCGAAGTCGGACATCGGACTGATCGCCAAGCACGCGGGCCTGTGGCCGAGCGTGATCGGCGGCCTGGTGGGCGGTCTCTGGATGGTGAAGCTCGGCATCAACCGGGCACTGTGGGTGTTCGGTGTCGCGCAGTGGGTGACGATCGTCGGCTTCGCGTGGCTCGCCCAGGCGGGGCCCTACACGGCGATTGGCGCGGAGGAACGGATCGCGCTCGCCGTGGTGATCAGCATGGAAGCGCTCGGTGTCGGGCTCGGTACCGCGGCCTTCGTCGCTTTCATCGCGCGGACCACCAATCCGGCTTACACCGCGACGCAGTTCGCGCTCTTCACCAGCCTCGCGGCCGTACCGCGTACCTTCATGAACGCGACTACCGGCTGGCTGGTGGAGCGGATGGGCTGGTTCGGCTTCTACTGGCTGTGCGTGCTGCTGGCCGTGCCCGGGATGCTGCTGCTGTTCAAGGTCGCTCCTTGGCGTGGCGACACCAAGAGCGCGTAGACCGAAGCGTCTCGGCCCATGCCGGGCCGTCCCACGCGGGCTGGCCCCCTCGGGGGAGGAGGCCGCAGGCCTGTCGGGGGGACGTCAACTTGTCGCGTAGTCGATCGTGAGCGGCGCGTGATCGGAGAACCATTGCGCGGTGTACACCGACGCCGTGCGTGCCCGCTTCGCGAAGGCCGGCGTGGCAATCTGATAGTCGAGGCGCCACCCCACGTTCTTCGCTCGTGCCTGGCCACGATTCGACCACCACGTATACACGCCCGGATTCGGGTCCAACTGCCGGTGCACGTCGACGTAGCCCAGATGATCGAACACGCCCGAGAGCCACGCGCGTTCCTCCGGCAGGAAGCCCGAGTTCTTCTGGTTCGAGCGCCAGTTGGCGAGATCGATCTCGCGGTGCGCGATGTTCCAGTCGCCGCAGATGACGACGTCGCGACCGCTCAGCGCAAGTTCGTGCAATCGCGGGATGACTCGCTCCATGAAGCGGAACTTGATTCGCAGCCGTTCCTCGGAAGTGGAACCCGAAGGCAGATAGAACGAAATCACCGAGAGGTCGCCGAAGTCCGCCTGGAGGTAGCGGCCTTCGGCGTCGATGTCGGGGATGCCCAGGCCCTCGACGATGCGATCGGGTTCGTGGCGGCAATAGAGGCCCACGCCGCTGTACCCTTTGCGTTCGGCGTGGTGGAACCAACCCTTGAGTCCCTTGGGGGCGCGCATGGCATCGGTGAGATCGCCGGCCTGGGCCTTGATCTCCTGCAGGCACACGACGTCGGCGTTGTGCTGTTCGAGCCACGGCAGAAAACCCTTGGCAACCGCGGAGCGGATGCCGTTCACATTGACGGAGACGATACGCAGCATGGATGAGAAGCAGAAGTTTCGCGGGGAGTTCGTGGCATTCGCGATCGAGAAGGGCGTGCTGCTGTTCGGCGAGTTCACCACCAAGGCCGGCCGGCAATCGCCTTACTTCTTCAACGCGGGGTTGTTCAACGACGGCGCCAGTCTGCGGCGCCTGGGGCAATTCTACGCACAGGCCCTGAACGCTTCCGGGCTCGCCTACGACGTGCTCTTCGGGCCCGCCTACAAGGGAATTCCCCTGGCATCGGCCACCGCTGTGGCCCTTGCCGAAATTGGGCGCAATGTGCCGTTCGCGTTCAACCGCAAGGAGGCCAAGGATCACGGGGAAGGCGGGACCGTGATCGGGGCCCCTTTGCGGGGCCGCATCCTCATCATCGATGACGTCATTTCGGCCGGAACGTCGGTCCGGGAGTCGGTCGAACTGATCCGGGCGGCGGAAGCCGAACCAGCCGGGGTGGTGATTGCCGTGGATCGGCAGGAGCGCGGCAAGGGGGACCTGTCCGCTGCGCAGGAAGTCCGGCAGCTGTTCGGCATTCCGGTCTTGAGTATCTGTGCCTTGGACGACATCGAGGCGTATCTGTCAGGCCGTGAGGATTTGGCACACCACTTGCAGACTGTTCGGGCGTACCGGCAACGCTATGGAGTACATTCCCCATGAAGTCCCCGATATTCATCATGTTAGCTGCGACACTGGCTCTGGCGACCAGTGGCGCATCGGGTGCAGCCAAGCTCTACAAGTGGGTGGACGAGAAGGGTGTGGTCCACTACACGGAGAGCATGCCGCCCGAATACAAGGATCAGGGTTCCACCGAGATCGACAAGCGCGGACGCGTTCTGAAGAAGAACGACGCCGTCATCCCGGTGGACCAGTCCAAGCTTACGGAAGA
Organism: Burkholderiales bacterium; assembly: GCA_019747905.1. Lineage (GTDB taxonomy): Bacteria > Pseudomonadota > Gammaproteobacteria > Burkholderiales. The sequence continues at coordinate 19,712 of JAIEQG010000041.1, read as the reverse complement.
GGAAGTCGCGCGCAAGAAACTCGCGGACAAGCGCCTCTACGAGCAGCGCCGCCGCGACCACGCGCTGATCAACACGTACACGACCGAAGCCGAGATCGACGTCGCGCGCGACCGCAATCTCGCGTTGCCGATGCAGGCGATCAAGGGAATCGAACCGCGACTGAAGGCCTCCTGGGCCCGCCTCGAAGCGCTGAAGAAGCAGACCGAGCCGTACCAGAAGGCCGGTCAGCCGGTGCCCGACGGCCTCAGGGAAGACATTGCCCTCCAGGAGAAGGAGGTCGCCCTGTTCGAATCGGAACTGCGCGCGAAGCAGACCGAGGCGACCCATATCCGCGAGAAATATGACGCCGACAAGGTCCGTTTTCGCGAATTGTCTTCCGTCGCGTCCGTTCGGCAGTAAACTAACGACAGCCCGACGAAGTCCCAGCCGCCCGATCGGCAGATACCTGGCGGGAACTGGCCAGCACTCAACCGCTGGCCAGTTTCTTTTTCAGGATCTCGTTTACCTGGGCCGGGTTGGCCTTGCCCTTGGTGGCCTTCATGGCCTGGCCCACCAGCGCATTGAAGGCCTTCTCCTTGCCCGCGCGGAATTCCTCGACTGACTTGGCGTTGGCGGCCAGCACTTCGTCGATGATCTTCTCGATGGCGCCGGCGTCGGAGATCTGCTTCAGGCCGCGTGCTTCGATGATGGCATCGGCCTCGCCTTCGCCCGCCCACATGGCGTCGAACACCTCGCGCGCCATTTTGCCTGACAGGGTGCCGTCGGCGATGCGGGCGAGCAGCGCGGCCAGGGCTTGCGGCTTGACCGGCGCGGCGTCCAGTTCCACGTCGTCGCGGTTCAACCGGGCTGACACTTCGCCCATCAACCAGTTCGCGCACAGCTTCGGTTCCTGGGGGAGCTTCGCGACCATCGACTCAAAGTAGTCCGCCATCTCCCGCGACGCCGTGAGAGTCGCGGCATCGTAGGCCGTGAGCCCGTACTGCGCGACGAAACGCTCACGCATGGCTTCGGGCAGTTCCGGCATCGAGCCCTTCACTTCCTCGATCCACGCCGGCTGGATCTCGAGCGGCAGCAGATCCGGATCCGGAAAGTAGCGATAGTCCTGCGCGTCTTCCTTCGAGCGCATGGGGCGCGTCTCGTCGCGATCGGGATCGTACAGACGCGTTTCCTGGACGACATGACCGCCGTCCTCGATCAGTTCGATCTGCCGCGCGATCTCGTACTCGATGGCGCGCTCGAGGAAGCGGAACGAGTTGAGGTTCTTGATCTCGCAGCGCGTGCCGAGCTTCGGGTCGCCGATGCGCCGCACCGATACGTTGGCGTCGCAGCGGAACGAGCCTTCCTGCATGTTGCCGTCGCAGATGCCGATCCAGCGCACGAGCGCGTGCAGCGTCTTCGCGTAGGCAACCGCTTCGGCGGAGGAGCGCAACTCCGGTTCGGACACGATCTCCAGCAGCGGCGTGCCGGCGCGGTTGAGATCGATGCCGCTCATGCCGTGGAAGTCCTCGTGCAGCGACTTGCCGGCGTCTTCTTCGAGGTGCGCGCGCGTCAGGTTCACGACCTTCTCGGCGTCGCCGACGCGGATGTGCACCGTCCCGCCCTGCACCACCGGGATCTCGTACTGGCTGATCTGGTAGTTTTTCGGCAGATCGGGGTAGAAGTAATTCTTGCGCGCGAAGATGGAGCGCGGGTTGATCTTTGCGCCGATCGCCAGCCCGAAACGGATCGCGCGTTCCACCGCGCCGCGGTTCAGCACCGGCAGCACGCCAGGCAGTGCCAGGTCGATCACGCTCGCCTGGGTATTGGGCGGAGCGCCGAAGGCGGTCGAGGCACCCGAGAAGATCTTGGAGCGCGTCGAGAGCTGCGCGTGCGTCTCCAGACCGATCACGGTCTCCCAGCCGCGTGCGAGCGACGTGCTCACCGGAAGCCCTCCGGAATGCGGGCGTGCCAGTCGGTCGCGAGCTGGTACTGGTGCGCCGCCCCCAGCATCTTCGCTTCCTCGAAGTAGTTGGCCATGAGCTGCAGGCCCACCGGACGGCCCTTGGCACCGAAGCCGCAGGGGATGCTCATGCTCGGGATGCCCGCGAGGCTGCCGGGAATCGTGTAGAGGTCGGACATGTACATCGCCACCGGATCGGCCGCCTTCTCGCCGAAGCCGAAGGCCACGCTGGTGGTGACCGGGCCGGCGATGAGGTCGCACTGCTCGAAGGCGCGCCGAAACTCGTCCGCGATCAGGCGCCGGACCTTCTGCGCCTGGATGTAGTAGGCGTCGTAGTAACCGTGGGACAGCACATAGGTTCCGATCAGGATCCGGCGCTTGGGTTCCGCGCCGAGACCTTCGGCGCGCGACTTCGCGATCATGTCGTTCAGGTCGCCGTAGCTCTTTGCCCGGTGGCCGTAGCGCACGCCGTCGAAGCGCGACAGGTTGCTCGAGCATTCGGCCGGCGCCACCACGTAGTAGACCGGGATGCCCAGCTCGGCGCTGGGAAGCGAGATGTCCACCAGGGTCGCGCCGAGGCGGCGGTACTCCTCCAGGGCAGCACGCACGGCGGCTTCCACGTCCGGCTGCAGCCCGGCACCGAAGAACTCCTTGGGCACGCCGATCCGCAGGCCCTTCACCGGCTTCCCGAGGTCGCGGGTGAAGTCCTCGCCCGGGCGATCGACGCTGGTGGAATCCTTCGGATCGAACCCGACCATGGGGCCCAGCACGAGCGCGGCATCCTCGGCCGAGTTGGTCATGAGGCCTGCGGTGTCGAGGCTGGAGGCGAAGGCGATCATGCCCCAGCGCGAGGGCCGGCCGTAGGTGGGCTTGGTGCCGGTAACGCCGGTGAACGCGGCCGGCTCGCGGATCGAGCCGCCGGTATCGGTGGCGGTGGCGACCGGCGCGATTCGGGCCGCGACGACCGCGGACGAGCCGCCCGAGCTGCCGCCCGGAACGGCCCCTTTGTCCCAGGGGTTCAACACGTTGCCGTAGGCGCTGTTCTCGTTCGACGAGCCCATGGCGAACTCGTCGCAGTTCAGCTTGCCGAGCGTCACCATCCCGGCATTGCCGAGGTTCTGCACCACGGTCGCATCGAAAGGGCTCATGTACCCCTCCAACATGCGGCTCGAGGCGGTCGACGCGAAGTCCTTCGTGACGAAGATGTCCTTGTGGGCGATCGGAACACCGGTCAGGGGCGTGGCGTTGCCGGCGGCGATGCGGGCATCGGCAGCGCGGGCCTGGGCCAGCGTGACCTCCGGACGGATGTCCAGGAAAGCGTTCAAGTCCCGATGGGCCACTATTCGCGCCAGGTAGGCCTGGGCCAGCTCGACCGCGGAGACCTGTTTGCGCTGGAGTTGCCGGGCCAATTCGGCCAGGGACGCCAGGTGCGTCGTCACTCGATCACCTTCGGAACCAGGAACAGGCCGTCCTGCTGGGCCGGCGCATTGCGCAGGGCGGCATCGCGGTCGATGGTCTCGGACGCCTCATCGGCCCGCAGGCGCTGCGCCCCCCCGAGGGGGTGCGCCATGGGTTCGACGCCCGAGGTGTCCACCGCCTGCATCTTCGCGATGAGGGCGAAGATGTCGTTCAGTTGTGACAGGGTGCGCCGGGCTTCCGCATCCGTGATCTCGATTCGGGCGAGATGGGCGATGCGGGCAACGTCGTCGAGGGTGAGGGCCATGCTGAAGCCGGAACGGAGGAAAGGCCGGGAACGGAGTCGGACGGGACTCGAACGGGCTCAATCGCGGGGAAAAACGGACGAAAACAACGGCGAGAACTTTGTTCAACCAAGCGCCGTAAGGTACCATATCCGACTGATTCGGCACCACTTCACGGCGCTTCTCTCCACGCGGCACAAACGGGCTCCCCCGATAAGGGCTCATCAATATGTTCGGTTTTCTCTCCGGGTATTTCTCCAACGATCTCGCGATCGACCTCGGCACTGCCAATACCCTCATCTACGCCCGCGGCCAGGGCATCGTCCTGAACGAGCCCTCGGTGGTCGCCATCCGTCAGGACGGCCCGAACGGCAAGAAGGTGATCGAGCAGGTCGGCCTCGCCGCCAAACAGATGCTGGGCCGCACGCCCGGCAACATCACCGCGATCCGGCCCATGAAGGACGGTGTCATTGCCGACTTCACCGTGACCGAGCAGATGCTGAAGCAGTTCATCAAGAAGGTGCACGATGCACGGCTCTTCAGCCCGCAACCGCGCATCGTGATCTGCGTGCCTTGCGGTTCGACCCAGGTGGAACGCCGCGCGATCCGCGAATCCGCCTTCGGCGCCGGTGCGCGCAAGGTGGAACTGATCGAAGAGCCCATGGCCGCCGCCATCGGTGCCGGCTTGCCGGTGTCGGAAGCCACCGGGTCCATGGTGGTCGACATCGGGGGCGGCACCACGGAAGTGGGCGTGATCTCGCTGGGCGGTATCGTGTATTCGGCCTCGGTGCGCGTCGGCGGCGACAAGTTCGACGAGGCGATCATCAACTACATCCGCCGCAACTACGGCATGTTGATCGGCGAGACCACCGCCGAAGAGATCAAGAAGGAGATCGGCTCCGCATTCCCGGGCTCCGAGGTGCGCGAGAAGGAAGTAAAAGGCCGCAATCTCGCCGAAGGCATTCCGCGCAGCTTCACCATCTCGTCGAACGAAATCCTCGAAGCGCTCACCGACCCACTCAACTCCATCGTGAGCGCGGTCAAGTCTGCACTCGAACAGACCCCGCCGGAACTAGGCGCCGACATTGCAGAGAAGGGCATGGTCCTGACCGGCGGCGGCGCGCTGCTGCGCGACATCGACCGCCTGCTCATGGAAGAAACGGGCCTGCCGGTGATCGTCGCCGAGGATCCGCTGACCTGCGTGGTGCTCGGATCCGGCAAGGCGCTCGAGAACATGGACAAGTGGACCGGCATCTTCACCAACGACTGACCGGTTCCCTTGCGTAGCGGCGGCAAGCCCTCCGCGGGCGCCGGCGCTGCGCCACGACTCGATTTCCGCCCGGCCTGATGCAAGCCTCGCCGCAACCGATCTTCAAGCGTGGTCCGAGCCTCGTCGTCCGGCTCGTGTTCTTCACCCTGTTGTCGCTGGTCCTGATGGTGTCGGACTCGCGCTTCCGGTATCTCGAAGGCATCCGCAGCGTCGTATCGGTGGTGCTGTATCCGCTGCAGCAGGTGGCGAGCATGCCGGGCATCCTGCTCGCCCGCACCGGTGAGTTCTTCGTGACCCAGGCCGCGCTGTACCGCGAGAACGAACAGCTGCGCCGCGAGAATCTCACCAACGCACCGAAGCTCCAGCGCCTCATGGTCCTCGAGGCGGAGAACACGCAGCTGCTCCGCCTGCTCGACGCGAAGCCCGCGCCCGAACGCACCACGACCATCGCGGAGATCCTCTACGAGAGCCGCGATGCATTCACGCGCCGGGTGATCATCGACCATGGCTCGAACCAGGGCCTGCACGAAGGCCAGGCGGTCATCGATCACATCGGCGTCATCGGCCAGATCACGCGGGTGTTTCCGTTCGTGTCGGAGGTCACGCTGATCACCGACAAGACGCAGTCGGTACCGGTGCAGAATGCGCGCAGCGGCCTGCGCTCGGTCACGTTCGGTACCGGTCACGACGGTGCGCTCGAGCTGCGCTTCATCCCGGTCAACGCCGACATGCAGATAGGCGACGTGCTCGTGACGTCGGGCATCGATGGCACCTATCCGGCCGGATTGCCGGTGGCAGTCGTGGCCAATATCGAACGCAATGCCGCTTTCGCCTTTGCGCGCATCACGTGCACGCCGTCGGCGGGTGTGTCGAGCTTCAACCGGGTCGTTGTGCTCTCCGACGCCCCCGCGCGGCCGGCGAACCCGCTGAAGGAACCGGCGCAGGACAAACTCAAGAAGGCCGGCACCAAGCCATGAGCCGCTCCAGCCTAGGCGACAACATCCAGGGCGGCGAGATCCTGCTGCCGGTCCGCACGAGCTACATCCTGCTCACGATCCTCGCGGCCGTCCTGCTCGACCTGGTGCCGCTGCCCGGCTGGATCGCCTGGGTGCGCCCGGACTTCGTGGCGGTCACGCTGCTCTATTGGGGCATCTTCCAGCCGCGCCGCCTCGGCCTGCTGCCGGCGTGGCTGCTCGGACTGCTCATGGACGTGGCCGATGCGACCTTGTTCGGCCAGCACGCCCTCGCGTATTCCGCCTTGATGTTCGCCGCGATCTTCCTGCACCGCCGCATCCAGATGTTCCCGCTGCCCTACCAGATGGCCCACGTCGGTGTGCTGCTGCTCGCGCAACAGGGCATCCAGCTGCTTGTCCGTCTCGCAGACGATGCGGAGTTTCCGGGCCTCACCTATTTCGTATCGAGCGTGACGGCCACGGTGCTCTGGCCCGCCGTCATGGCCGCGTTCAACGCGCCGTTGCGTCGGCGGTCCGGCCCGGACGACGTCTGAGCGCGCGCGACGAGCGTCATCACGATGCTACTGCGCCTGCCCTTGAAGATCGGCCTGTTCCGGGGCTCCCGCACCGGATTCCGGCCGCGCGGGCGGGGCGTCGAGATGCGCGATCTCGTTCGCGACCTGCAGCGCTTCCAGCTGCGGCTCGCGATCTGCGGCGGCGGCGTGTTGTTCGCGTTCTTCGTGCTGCTTCTGCGGTTCGTCTACCTGCAGGTGGTACAGCACGAGTACTACCTGACTCTCGCCGAGAACAATCGCATCTCGGTGCTGCCGGTGATTCCCAACCGCGGCCTGATCCTGGATCGCAACGGCGTGGTCATCGCCCACAACTACTCCGCCTACACGCTGGAGATCACACCCAAGGAAGTTGGCGCCATCGAACCGGTGATCGATGCACTGGCGGAGATCATCGACATCCAGCCCAAGGACCGCAAGCGCTTCCGCAAACTGCTCGAAGAGCGTCATGACCTCGATTCGCTGCCGATCCGTACCCGTCTTACCGACGAAGAGGTCGCGCGCTTCGCCGTGAACCGCTACCGGTTCCCTGGCGTGCAAATCAATGCGCGCCTGTTCCGCCACTATCCCAACGGCGAGCTCGCCTCGCACGTGCTGGGCTACATCGGGCGCATCAGCGACCGCGACAAAGAAGCACTGGAGAAGAAGGGCATCGCGGCGAACTACAGCGGGTCCGACTACATCGGCAAGGTGGGGCTCGAAGAGAAGTACGAGAAAGAGTTGCATGGGGTCACCGGCTTCGAGCAGGTCGAGACCGACGCCGGCGGCCGCGCGGTGCGCACGCTGCGCCGCATCCTCCCGGTGTCCGGCAATAACCTGCACCTGGCGCTCGACGTGCGGTTGCAGGAGGTCGCCGAGCGCGTGTTCGGGAACCGGCGCGGCGCGCTGGTGGCCATCGAGCCTTCCACCGGCGGCGTGCTCGCGCTGGTGTCCAGGCCCGGCTTCGACCCGAACCAGTTCGTCGAAGGCATCGATCCGCAGAACTGGGAAGTGCTCAACACGGCCTCCGACAAGCCGCTCAACAATCGCGCGCTGCAGGGCGTGTATCCGCCCGGGTCGACCTTCAAGCCGTTCATGGCGCTCGCCGGCCTGGAACTGGGCAAGCGCTCGCCGCAGTACACCATCTACGACCCTGGCTACTTTATCCTCGGCGGCGCCGCCCATCGCTTCCGCGACTGGAAGCAGGGCGGCCACGGCATGGTGGACCTGCATCGCTCCATCGTGATCTCGTGCGACACGTACTACTACGGCCTCGCGCAGGATCTCGGCATCGACAGCATTCACCAGTTCATCGGGCAGTTCGGCTTCGGCAAGCGGACCGGCATCGACATCAGCGGCGAATCGGGCGGGTTGCTGCCCTCGCAGGAGTGGAAGCAGAAGCGCTTCGGCCAGAAATGGTTCGGGGGCGACACCATCTCGGTGGGCATCGGGCAGGGCTACAACCTCGCGACGCCGATGCAGCTTGCTTTCGCCACGGCCATCCTCGCCAACAGCGGCGTGGTCTATCGCCCGCACCTGGTACGCCAGATCGAAGACAGCCAGAGCGGCGATCGCCGCACCATCGAGGCCGAGCCTTTCACCACCTTCACCATCAAGAACGACAATCTGACCCGAGTGCGCGACGCGATGATCGACGTCAACAAGCCCGGCGGCACGGCCGCGGGCGCGTTCTCCGGTGCGCCCTATGCCGTGGCCGGCAAGACCGGTACGGCGCAGGTGATCGCGATGAAGCAGAACGAGAAGTACGACGAATCGAAAGTGGCCGAACAGCATCGCGACCACGCGCTGTACATCGCCTATGCTCCCGCCGACGCTCCGCGCATCGCGCTGGCCATCCTCGTGGAGAACGGCGGCCACGGCGGCTCGGCCGCGGCGCCCATCGCGCGCGCCGTATTCGACTTCCTGTTGCTCGGCAAGGAACCGAAGATGCCCAAGGAAGAAGGCAAGGAGGACGTGGAAGGTGATTGATCGGCTGATCGCATTCCTCACGCGTCACCTCGACCCGTTCCTCGCGACCGTGGTCGGCGTGCTGCTGGCGCTCGGGCTGGTGGTGCTGTTCAGCGCGTCGGGCGAGAGCTTCGGCCGGATCGGCAACCAGCTCGCGAACATCGTGATCGCGGTGACCGTCATGTGGATCGCGGCCAACGTTGCACCCCAGCATCTCCTGCGTTTCGCGGTGCCGGTGTACGTGGTCGGCCTCGTCCTGTTGATCTGTGTGCCGCTGTTCGGCGATGAAGCGAAGGGAGCCAAGCGCTGGCTCGATCTGGGCGTCACGCGCATCCAGCCCTCCGAGCTCATGAAGATCGGCGTGCCGCTCATGCTCGCGTGGTACTTCGACCGTTACGAGGCCATTCTCAAGCTGAAGGACTACGTCATCGGTGCCATCGTGCTGGCAGTGCCGGTGTTGCTGATTGCCATGCAGCCCGACCTGGGCACCGCCATCCTGGTGGCGGCGGCCGGCTTCTTCGTCCTGTTTCTCGCGGGGCTTTCGTGGAAGGTGCTCGCCGCTATCGGCATCGCCGCGGCCGGCAGCCTGCCGCTGCTGTGGGGGATGATGCACGACTACCAGCGCCAGCGCGTACTGACGCTGCTCGATCCGGCGCAGGATCCGCTAGGTCGCGGCTATCACACGATCCAGTCGACCATCGCCCTCGGTTCGGGCGGCGTGTTCGGCAAGGGATGGCTGAACGGCACGCAGGCGCGGCTCGATTTCCTGCCCGAGCGCACCACCGACTTCATCTTCGCCGTCTACTCCGAAGAGTTCGGCCTGTTCGGCAACATGATCCTGCTCGTGCTCTTCCTGTTGGTGATCGGCCGCGGGCTCTACATCTCGGCCAACGCATCGATGCTTTTCTCGCGCCTGTTGGCCGGCGCCGTCACGCTGACCTTCTTCACCTACGCCTTCGTCAACATGGGCATGGTGAGCGGCATCCTGCCGGTCGTAGGGGTGCCGCTGCCGCTCATCAGCTACGGCGGCACGTCGGCGGTGACGCTGCTGTTCGGGATCGGCATCCTGATGAGCATCCATACGCACAAGCGGTTGGTGACGACATGAGCGGGGTCCGATACGCGCGCGGGTTCTTTGCGGCATCCGCTTGTGCGTTACTCGTTGCATGCGCCGGCACACCAATCCAGGAGAACGAACGCGGCATGCCGACGCCGCCGCCGTCCACGGGCAGCACGACGCAGCCGCGCCCGCCGGAGCCGGTGACACCGGGACGGAAGCCCGGCGGCTACTACCTCGATGACGGCCCCGGTGCGAACCCGCCGGCGGACCTCGCCTCGATCCCCGATGCGGTACCTCGTGCAGAACCGGTCAAGGTATCGACGACACGCCCGTACACGGCGATGGGCAAGACCTACACGCCGATGCGCGAGGTCACCCCGTACAAGGCGCGCGGCCTCGCTTCCTGGTACGGCAAGCGCTATCACGGCCGGGCCACCTCGAGCGGCGAGATCTACGACATGTACGCGATGACCGCGGCCCATCCGACGCTGCCGATTCCGAGCTACGTGCGCGTGACTTCGGTCAAGAACGGCCGCTCGGTCGTGGTGCGGGTGAACGATCGCGGCCCGTTCCATTCCGACCGGCTGATCGATCTGTCGTACGTGGCCGCGTGGAAGTTGGGCTACGTCGGCGAAGGCAGCGGACTGGTCGAAGTCGAGTCCATCCTGCCCGGGTCCGATGCCGTGGTCGTCGAGCAGCCGAAGGCCGCGGCGGTCACCGTCGAAGAACCGTTGCCCGCCACCGTGCCGACCACTGGTGTCTTCCTGCAACTGGGCGCGTTCGGCAGCCGCGAGAACGCCGACGACTTTCTCAACAAGATGCGCGTCGAGCTCGACGCGCTCGCGGCGCCGTTGCAGGTGTATTCGAAAGACAATCTCTACCGCGTCCACGCCGGGCCCTACGCCGATCGGGACGCGGCCACCCGCGAAGCATCCCGCATCGACGAGCGGCTGGGGTTGAAACCCTTCGTCGTCGTGCGCTGATCCCGAACCTCCTCCCACTCATCTCGAACATGCACACGCTCATCTGCGGTTCCGTCGCGTACGACACGATCATGGTCTTCCATGACCGGTTCAAGCAGCACATCCTGCCCGACCAGATCCACATCCTGAACGTGTCGTTCCTGGTGCCCGACATGCGGCGCGAGTTCGGCGGCTGCGCCGGCAACATCGCATACTCGCTCGCGATGCTGGGCGGCAAACCGCTCGCGATGGCGACGGTGGGCTCGGAGGATTTCGCGGCGTACGAGAAGCGCTTCGATGCGCTCGGCCTGTCGCGCGCTCACGTGAAGGAGGTGCCGGGCAGCTTCACCGCGCAGGCGTTCATCACCACCGACCTCGACGACAATCAGATCACCGCTTTCCACCCGGGGGCAATGTCGCACTCGCACCTGAACCACATTTCCGACGCGAAGGACGTGGCGCTCGGCATCGTCGCACCCGACGGGCGCGACGGCATGCTGCAACACGCGCGCGAGTTCCACGAAGCCGGGATTCCGTTCATCTTCGATCCGGGCCAGGGGCTGCCGATGTTCGATGGCGCCGATCTCAACCGTTTCATCGACATGGCGACCTACGTCACCGTGAACGACTACGAAGCGCGACTCGTGCAGGAACGCACCGGTGAAACCGCCGAAGCGCTCGCGAAGAAGGTGAAGGCTTTCATCATCACGCGTGGCGGTGATGGCTCCACGGTCTTCGCTGATGGCAAGCGCATCGATATTCCGAGCGCAAAGGCGCAGGCACTGGTCGATCCGACCGGCTGCGGCGATGCATATCGCGCCGGCTTGCTCTACGGCATCGTGAACGGCATGGATTGGGCATTGACCGGGCGGCTCGCCTCGCTCATCGGCGCCATCAAGATCGCGCAGCGCGGTGCGCAGAACCACAGCTTCACGCGCAGCGACATCGAAGCGCAATTCAAGCAGGCATTCGGCACGCGACCCTGGTGACGCCGTGCGGCAGGATGACGAGGTGCGTCACATCGTCTTGATTTAACACAAACTTCAATCCGTCGTAACCCCGCTGTCACCAGCGGTCACGACCATGTGCGCCGTCTCATCGACGGTGGGGGCGTACATGCTGAGAAACGAAGTCGAAGTCCGTGCACGCGAGCGCGTTGGATTGTCCGTGCACCTGGTGCGCGGCGACGCCGAAGTGCGCGAGGCGCAGAAACTCCGCTGGCGCATCTTTGCGGAGGAAATGGGTGCGCGGCTCGACACGCGCGAAACCGGCGTCGACATCGACGCCTTCGATCCCTGGTGCGAGCACCTGATCGTGCGCGAGCACGACAACGGTGAAGTCATAGGCACCTACCGCATCCTCCCGGGCGCGCAGGCGCGTGCGCTGGGCGGGTTCTATTCCGACAACGAGTTCGACCTCGCGCGGATCGATCACCTGCGCGATCGCACGGTCGAAGTGGGTCGTTCGTGCGTGCATCCGGACCACCGCAATGGGGCGACCATCGCGCTGCTCTGGCAGGGCCTCGCGCAGTTCATGCAAGCGCACCACTACGAATACATGATCGGCTGCGCCTCGGTCTCCATGGCCGACGGTGGACACGGGGCGGTCAGCATCTACAATAGGCTCCGGCAATCCAGCCTGAGCCCGATCGAGTACCGGGTGTTCCCGCGTCATCCCCTGCCGCTCGAGCGGTTGGAGGGGGCAGTCGACGCGGTGATCCCCCCGCTCATCAAGGGATACGTGCGTTGCGGCGCCTACGTGTGCGGCGACCCCGCGTGGGACCCCGATTTCAACACCGCCGATCTGCTCATGCTGTTGCCCATGTCCCGGCTCGACCGCCGGTACGCGCGGCACTTCATGAAGCATGACCACTGACGCACTCACTCGAAACTACCGCATCTTCCGGATGTTTCTCCACTTGGCTGTGGGCCTTGCGGCCTCGGCAGTGGTGTTTCCCCTGGTCGGCCGCAACGGCCGGCTCGCCATCTTTCGCCGCTGGTCGAAGACGCTGCTGCGCATCCTGGCCGTGCGCGTGCAGGTGTACGGCACGCCTCCGGTCAAGCGGACCGCGCCGACCATGCTCCTTTCGAATCATGTGTCGTGGCTCGACATCTTTCTCATCGCGAGCCAGGTGCCGTCGCGTTTCGTCGCGAAGTCCGAGATCCGACGCTGGCCGGTGGTGGGCTGGCTGATCGCACGCCAGGGCACGTTGTTCGTCGAGCGGGCGCGGCGGCACGACACGGCTCGAATCAACAATTCCGTCAACGAAGCCCTTGCCAAGGGCTATTGCGCGGTCGTGTTTCCCGAAGGCACCACGTCCGACGGCACCGAAGTGAGAGCATTCCACGCATCGCTGCTTCAACCGATCGTGCAGACCCAAGGTGTGGCGGTACCTGTGGCGCTGCGTTACGTCACTGCCGATGGCGGTATCGACAACGCGCCCGCCTATGTTCAGGAGCGCACGTTGTGGGATTCGCTCAAGCTGATCGCGTCGCAGCGTGAACTGACCGCTGAAGTCCACTTCCTGCCCGCGGTGTCGGCGACCGGCAAGCACCGCCGCGACCTGGCCGAGCACACGGCGCGCCTCGTGGCCGAAGCGCTGTCGCTCACACCCCCCGGCAGGAAACGCGGTACAGCTTCCGATCTTCCAGGCGCACCGCCGCCAGCTCTCGACCCCACACGCAGCCCGTATCGAGCGCCAGAAGCTGCGGTTCGACCCTGAGCGCCAACGCGGACCAGTGGCCGCACACCACCGTGTGCGTGGCGCTGCGGCGGCCCGGCACGGCGAACCAGGGCATGTAACCGGCAGGAATGTCGTCCAGCTCGCCCTTGTGCGAGAACTCCATCTCGCCATCGGCGGTGCAGATGCGAAGCCGAGTCATCGCGTTGACGATGACGCGCAGCCGGTCCCAGTCCTGCAGATCGTCGTCCCAGCGCGCCGGTTGATTTCCGTACATGTGGCGATAGAACCTGGTCGGATCCTTCCTGCGCAGCGCAGCTTCGGCCTCATGCGCGAGTTCCATCGACTGTTCGATGGTCCACTGCGGCAGGAGACCCGCATGCACCATCGCGTACTCGTCTTCCACGTGCATCAGCGGACACGAGCGCAACCAGTCGAGCAGCTGGTCGCGGTCCGGTGCTGCGAGGATGTCGTCGAGCGTGTCGCCACGGTGGATCTTGGCAAAGCCCGCGGCAGCGACCAGCAGATGCAGGTCATGGTTGCCGAGCACGACGACGGCACGATCCCCGAGATCGCGTACAAAGCGCAGCGTTTCAAGTGATGCCGGCCCCCGATTGACCAGGTCGCCGACGAACCACAGTCGATCGCGCGACGCAGAGAATGAACACGCGTCCAGCAGCCGCTCGAGCGGATCGAAGCAACCCTGCAGATCGCCGATCGCGTAGGTGGCCATGACGTCAGGACGAAAAAAAGGCGCAGCGGACGGCTGCGCCTTGCCTGTGTGCGGGCGTGTCTATTTTGCGAGACCGACCAGGTAGTCCACGGCCGCTTTCACTTCGTTGTCCGACAGGGCCGCATTGCCGCCCTTGGCCGGCATCATGCGGATGCCCTTGATCGCGTGCTCGTAGAGCGTCGACTTGCCTTGGGCGATGCGCGGTGCCCACGCGGCCTTGTCGCCGGTCTTGGGCGAATTCATGATGCCGGCGCCATGACAGGCGGTACAGGCCTTCTCGTACACCGCTTTGCCGTCGACCGGGCCAGCGGGCGCCGAACCACCTGGCGCAGGGGCCGGGGCGGGCGGCGGGGCCTCGCCCAGCACCACCTCGCCGGCCGGTTTGATCCGCTTCGCCACGGCGTCTTCGGCCATCAGCGGATTCGACGGGCTGGTGTCGAGGCCGCTGGTCACGTACTGCGAGATCGCGACGATGATGGCGATCGGGACCAGGAACGACGCCACGATGACGACTACGAGCTGCATCGGCGTCTTGATGAACGATTGGTGGGCTTCGACGTGGATTTCTTCGGTCATGGTGGCCTCCTGCGCTGGGCAGGTTTCGGAAAGGGCTGAATTATAAGGGACCGCCCCTGCCCCCGGAAGCCGCACGAATGGAGGGCCGGAAGGCAACAGGCTATACTTCGTGCCTCAGCGCGCCCGTAGCTCAGTTGGATAGAGTGCTGCCCTCCGAAGGCAGAAGTCGCACGTTCGAATCGTGTCGGGCGCGCCAATCCGTGATGAGGCTGGGCTATTCGCCCAGCCTTTTCTTATCCAGCCCGCCGCAGCCTCGTGCCATTCGGTCACTGGGGCGCGGATCGTGAGTTCGCTCAAACCGGCGGCGGATTCCGCTCGCCGTAGACGTTGCGCTGATGCCAGTACGGATACGCTGGCGTCGTCTCGCTGGCGGCATCCAGCATCGCCACTTGTTCCGCAGTCAGTTTCCAACCGACGGCGCCCAGATTCTGCTTCAGTTGTTCCTCGTTGCGCGCCCCAACGATCACCGTCGCGACCGAAGGCCGTTGCAGCAACCAGTTGAGTGCAATCTGCGGCACCGTCTTGCCGGTCTCCTTCGCAACCGCATCGATCGCGTCGACGACCTTGTAGACATGCTCGATCGGCACCGGCGGCGCCTTGTCGTTGGAGATCTTGCTCTGCAGGCGCGTCGTTTCCGGCAGTGGCTGGCCGCGCCGGATCTTGCCGCCGAGCCGCCCCCAACCGAGCGGGCTCCACACCACGGCACCGACCTTCTGGTCGAGCGCGAGCGGCATCAGTTCCCATTCATAGTCGCGCCCGACGAGACTGTAGTAAGCCTGATGCGCGACATAGCGTGGCCAGCCGTAGCGGTCCGAGGTCGCCAGCGATTTCATCAGATGCCAGCCCGAGAAGTTCGAGCAGCCGATGTAGCGGATCTTGCCGGCACGCACGAGGTCGCCCAGCGTTCCGAGCACTTCCTCGATCGGCGTCTTGGCATCGAAGCCGTGCAACTGGTACAGATCGATGTAGTCGGTGCCGAGCCGCCGCAGGCTCGCGTCGACCGCCTGCTGCAGATGGAAGCGCGACGAACCGATGTCGTTCGGCCCGGTGCCGAGCCGGAACGATCCCTTGGTCGAGATCAGCAGCTGATTGCGGCGGCCCTTGATCGCCTGCCCGAGAATCTCCTCCGCGAGGCCGCCCGAGTAGACGTCGGCGGAGTCGAACATGGTGAGACCGGCATCCAGGCACACGTCCACCAGGCGCGTGGCTGCTGCTACGTCGGTGGTGCCCCAGGACTTGAAGAACTCGTTCCCGCCGCCGAATGTACCTGTACCCAGGCTCAAGGCCGGCACCATGAAGCCTGAACCGCCCAGTGGTCTGTATTCCATCTTCAACGCTCCGCGAAATCCGATGAGCGTCGATTGTCGCAGTTTCGCGGGTGACGACATGGCGGCACCGGCACGCAGACCCCCACTCATCCAGCCTGGCGCGCTGATGGGAAGTAAGCTACGCGCCGGGAGTCTCTGTAGGTAATATGTAAGGCCGGTCCCGGTATCCTCATCCGGGTCTGCATCGAATAGACGCGATTCGGTGGTTGCCCATGACCAGGCCTGCCCCCACGCTCGCGAAGCTGATGCGTCCCCGGTTGCACGAAGCGGTGGAGCGCGATCGACTGTTTGCGCTCCTGGATCGTGCCCGAGGGCGCAGGTCGGCCGTGTGCGTGGTGGGGCCGCCGGGCGCCGGCAAAACGACGTTGGTAGCGACGTGGCTGGACAAGCGTCAGGTACCGGGGATCTGGTACCAGGTCGACGCAGGTGATGCCGACCTTGCCACGTTCTTCTACTACCTCGGCGAGGCGAGCAGACCTTTCATGCCCGACGATCGGCAGACGCTTCCCCTGCTGACGCATGAGTACACGCACGATGTTCCAGGGTTCTCGAGGCGCTTTTGTCGGGAGTTGTTCAGCCTGCTTCCGGAGGGTGCCGCGGTCGTGCTCGACAACTACCAGGAGGTGGATGCGCAGCATCCCTTTCATGCGTTGGTCGCCGACGCTGTTGCAGAGATTCCGGCTGACAGGTTGCTGCTGGTGATCAGTCGACGCGATCCGCCGGACTGCTACACCCGGTTGATGGCCAACGAGAATGTGCTCACCGTAGGTTGGGACGATCTCAAGCTGAACCTGGATGAAACCACCGCCATGGTCAGGGCGCCGTTGCCGGCGATGAATGCGGGTGAGATCGCGCGCTTGTACGAGCAGAGCGGGGGTTGGGCGGCAGGCCTGACGCTCATGCTGGAAGGTTATCGGAGGAGCGGTAACGCGTCCGCGAGTGTACCGATCGAGCGCGAGTCGGTTTTCTCGTATTTCGCCGCACAGATCTTCGAGCACCTTCCGCGCTCGACCCAGGAATTCCTGGTCGCCACGGCCGTGCTGCCGCAGATTCCTGCATCTCTCGCACGGGATCTGACCGAAAACGCGAAGTCGACCGAGATTCTCGAGGACTTGTTCAGGCGGCACCTCTTCACGCACCGCCGCTCTGCTTCCGAGCCGACCTATTGGTATCACGCACTGTTCCGTGCATTCCTGCAGGGCCGGGCCGTGGCCATTCTCGGGGCGGACTCACTGCGCGAGTTGCAGCGTCGGGCGGCGCGCCTGCTCGATGCTCGCGGCGCTCACGATGACGCGTTCCAGGTCTTTCGTGAGGTTGCAGACTGGCCAGCGATCCAGCGTCTCATCGAGCGCCACGCCGGGGCGCTGCTGGCGCAAGGGCGCGCTCAGACGCTGCGCGACTGGATCGTCGCACTGCCCGAGGCGACTCTCGAAAGCGCCCCCTGGTCGCGATACTGGTTGGGCACATCGCTGATTCCGCTCGACCAGAAGAAGGCGAGAGCCCACCTTGAGCGGGCCTTCGGGCAGTTTGCCGCCGACGGCGATTCGATGGCCCAGGCGCTGGCGGCTGCGGGCATGATCGAGAGCTACTTCCTGGAGTGGGCCGACTTCAGGCCCATGCGGCGCTGGGTCGATACGCTGGAGCCGCTGCTCGACCGCCTCAACTTCTCCGGGAGCTTTCACTCCGAGTGGAAGGTCTACAACAGTCTGCTGTTGGGAACCATGTACGTCATGCCGGGCCACAAGCTCCTCGGCCGGACCGTTGCCCGCGTCACGGAAATGCTCGACGAGGACATGGATGTCAATAGCAAGGCCTCGACCGCGATGGTCCTGCTGGGGTACTGCAATCTCGCCTGCGACGTCGAACGGGGCCGGCGCGCCGTCCTTTGTATCGAGCCATTGATCGAGCACCCCGATTTGACACCGCTCACTCGCCTGTGGAGCCACATGCGGCTCGGGTACTACTACTACCTGACCGGTCACTACCGCACTGGACTGGATGCTCTCGATCGGGCGATGCGCGTCAGGGAGACGTTTGGCCTGCGGGGCGTCGGGGGGGCGCCGCTATTGATCGCGAGCCACCAGATCGTCGCGTACATGATGCTCGGAGATCAGCGCTCCGCACGCCGGTGCCTCGAAATGATAGTCGCAGCTGCTGACCCTGGGCGGCCGACGGACATGGACAATGTCGCCCACGGATACGCGCACGTGGAGGGGGCCGCAGGAAACCATCGCATGGTGGCTGATAGCGGGGCGCAGAAGACCACCAGTGCCGCGGCCACGGGCGCACTGTATCTGGAGATCATCGGCACGGCGCTGGAGGCCACCGGCTGCGCTTTGCTCGGGGAGCATGCGCGTCTTCACGGTGTTCTGGGGAAGCTGCGGCGCATGGTGGGCGGCACATGCTTCGCCTTCTTCGAGTGCGAAGCGCGTTTGCTCGAGGCCTATGTCGATCTCGTACATGGCGACGTCGAGCGAGGCCGTCGCTTGCTAGCCGATGCTCTGACTTTTGCACGCCAGATGCGGTTCCAGTATCCGCAAATGGCGCGGTCCTCGATCATACCGGGCGTGTTGATGGCGGAAGCACTGCGGTTGGGCATTGAAACGGACCATGTCCGTGACACGATCCGCCGCCTGAATGTCAGGCCGCCCGCGGATGCCCCGGAGAATTGGCCGTGGCCAGTCAAGATCTTCACGCTGGGTCGGCTCGAAGTCTGGTGCGACGGGCAGAAGCTGGAGTTCAACGGCAAAGCGCCGCGCAGGGTCCTGGCGCTACTGCGGGCGATTGTCATCGGCGGCGGCGTACCCATCGCGATCGCGCATCTCATCGATACTCTCTGGCCCGATGATGAGGGCGATGCGGCACGCAAGACTCTCGATGTCACGCTGGTGAGACTGCGGCGGCTGCTCGGGAGTGCAGAGCGAGTTGTCGTACGTGACGAGCAGGTCACACTGAACCGCGATCTGTGCTGGGTCGACGCATGGGCATTCGCGCGCAACGTGGAAGCCATCGAGCGCGGGGAAGAACCGCCGCAGGCGTTGCTGTACACAGGGCTGCGAGCGCTGGAATCCTATCGCGGCAGCTTCCTGCCGGCTGATCCCGACGATCCTGGCGCCGTCGTGATGCGCCTCCGGCTCCGCGACCTTCTGGCACGCCTGGTCTCCGCGCTGGGTGGTCGCCTGGAATCTGCTGGCGATTGGGAAGGTGCCCTGGGATGCTATCGGCGTGGAATCGATGCCGACGAGCTTGCCGAGGAGTTCTACCAAGGGGTGATGCGCTGCCATGCGGCCATGGGCAGGCATGCGGAAGGCATGGCTGCATACCGCCGCCTGCGGCAGACGCTTTCCGTGGTGCTCGGAGTCGGTCCGTCAGTGACGAGCGAGCAGCTCATGCAGCTCTTGCGCAGTTCGCGACTCGACCGCTTGTCGTAGCGGTCGGCAGGTGCGCGTCGGCCATGGCGCGCGTTGAGCGGCGACCGTTCGCTCAGCGCATGCACCTGCTTCAGTGCCGCGAGCGATTTCCTCCATCCGTAGGGCATCCGTAGGGCTACTGCCGCACGCGTAGGGTTGCTGTAGGAAGCCCGGTCCTAAGGTGGATTCGTGCGCGGTCGACCCAGAGCCGCGTCGCTGGTGCCGCGAGGCATGACCATGGACCGCAGACGTGGATACCCAGGCGTGCGGTCCTACACCACAGGAGAGCGGATGATGATCAATCGATTCAGCATGGCGTGGCTGGTGCTCGTGATGTCAGCGATGTCCCTTGCATCGGAGGCAGCCGAGCGTATCAGTGTGTCAGGTCCGATCTACTTCATCGCGGACCCGGCCGGTGCTGTCGAGATGGAGAAGGGGCACTCGGTGCTCCTGGCGCGTTGGAACGGTGTCGCGGCGCACGAGGACAAATCATCCCCCTGGAATCAGACGCGCGTCGACTGCGTAGGAATGATCGATGCCCGGTCGAATGGAACCTGGGACGCATCGGGTTACTGCATGCA
>JAIEQG010000011.1 GCA_019747905.1 Burkholderiales bacterium | reverse complement strand
GGCTTGCCGCAGGCCATCGCCTGCATGATCGCCTGGGGCACGCCCTCGTCGCCCCACGACGGCAACGTGAAGACGTCGAAGGCGTTCAGCCACTCGGTCACGTTCTCCTGATGCCCAACGAAGCGCAGCGAAGCCCCGATGCCGAGACGTTCGACCATGGCATCAAGTCGATCGCGATAGGGACCATCGCCGACGATCATCAGGCGGACACCCGGTACTTCGCGCTGGATCGCATCCCACGCTTCGAACAGGATGTCGTGGCCTTTCCAGTCGCGCAGCGTGGCCACGATGCCGACGGTGGGCCCAGCTTCGAGCCCGAGATGGCGCCGGCATTCGGCCTGGTCGAGCGGGCGGTAGCGCTGCAGATCGATGCCGGTGCGCACGGACGTCATGCGGTCCAACGGAAAGCCGTTGTCGCGATGCAGCTGCTGCCGCAAGGCTTCACCCGTGGTAACGATGTGCTTGGTCGCCCGCAGGTACAGCCAACGGGTGCCGAGGCCATTGTTCACCGCCGTGGACACGTGGCGCGTGCGCACAATCGGTGGCGCACCCGAGCGCGTGGCACAGGCAACGGCGGCGAGCCAGCTGTCCGTGGAACTGTGCGTGTTGATCACGTCGAAGGCCCATTGCTGCCGGGCGAGCCACCCACGCAAGGCGGACAAGCCACCGAGATTCTTGCGACCGATGGGCAGCGCCTGCACCGGGATACCGAGCTTGCGGGCCGCAGGATGGAGTTGCGCATCCTCGGGCGTGACCAGGGTCACGGCATGACCGCGGTCTAGCATGCCGCGCATCTCGGTGAGGATGCGGATCTCCTGCCCGCCCCAACCGGTGGACGACTCGGTGTGGAGAATGCGCAGCCGGCTGCTCACAGGGCGAACTCCGGCTCCCACCGCCGCAACCACAGCTCCAGCACCAGCAGCACCCAGAGACGGCCGGAGTGATCCTTGCGCCCGCTGCGGTGATCGCCCACCAGCCGTGCCACGGCATCGGGGCGCAGCAGATTGCGCTTCGGCAACCCGCCGGGGCCGAGGCAGTCGTCGACGAGCGGCCGCAATCCGCCGTCCAGCCACTGGCGCAGCGGCATCACGAAGCCTTGTTTGTTGCGATGGACGATCTCGTGCGGCAACAACTTCTCGGCGAGCTTCTTGAGCACGTACTTGCCGGTCTTCTCGTGCTGCTTCCAGCGCGCAGGCAGGCGCGCACAAGCACCGATGAAACCGTGATCGAGGTAGGGCACGCGCGCTTCCAGCGAATACGCCATGGTCGCGCGATCGACCTTGGTCAGCAGGTCGTCCGGCAGCCACAGGCGGGTGTCGACGTACATGATGCGGTCCAGATACTCGGCCGAATTGCATTCGTCGAAGTAGCGAGCGGCATACGTCGCCAGGCGCTCCCTGGCACCGGCGCGGAAAGCATCGGAATACAACCCCGGCCGCAGCGCTTCGTCGAACACGTTCGGAATGGTCACGTAGCGTTCCGCCAGCGGCTTGCCCGCCGCCTTGATCAGGCGATCCTTGCGCAGCACCGGCGGCAGCAGCGGGATGAGCGGGCGCAGCGGCGACCACGCGGCACCGATGACGCCGGTGATGCGCTCTTCGCGCGCGCGCTTGCCGTAGTTGCTGTAGCCGCTGAAGACCTCGTCAGCCCCTTCGCCGGTCAACGCGACGGTAACTTCCCGCCGCGCGTATTCGGACAGCAGCATCGTCGGCAGCGCAGCCTGGTCGCCGAAGGGTTCGTCGAAGATGTCCACCCATCGGTCCATGCCCGAGAGCACGGTCTGCGGCTCGATCATCAGGCAATGATGATGGCTGCGGATGTGGCGCGCGACCGCGGCGGCTTCCTCGTGTTCGCTCTGGAAGCGGTCGCCTTCGAACCCGAGATTGAACGTCTCCACCGGCTTGCCCAGCGCGTCGGTCATGAGCGCCGCCACCACGCCGGAATCCACGCCCCCGCTCACGAACGCACCGAGCGGCACTTCCGACATCAGCATGGATTGCACCGACCGGCGCAACTCCGTCTCGACCAGCGCCACCGCCTCGGCTTCGGTGCATTCGAGCTTGTGCGAGTAGTCGGGCTTCCAGTACGGAATCTCGGTGAGCTGCCCGCCTTCCAGCAGCAGGCCGTGCGCCGGCCGCAGCTTCTTGACTCCCTGATAGATGCTGCGCGGCGCCGGGATGTACTGGCACTCGAGGAACAGGTTGATCGCTTCGAGATCGATGTCGCGCTTCACACCCGGATGCGCGAGGACCGCCTTCAGCTCGGAACCGAACGCGAACAGGCTGCCGTCCCACGCGTAGTACAGCGGCTTCACGCCGACCTGATCGCGCGCGAGGAACAGGCGCTTGCGCGGGCCATCCCAGATCGCGAAGGCGAACATGCCGTGCAGGCGGCCGAGCAGTTCGGTGCCCCACTGCTCGTAGCCGTGCACCAGCACTTCGGTGTCGCCCTGGGTCTGGAATCGATGTCCCGCCTCGACCAGTTGCCGGCGCAGTTCCTGGTAGTTGTAGATCTCGCCGTTGAAAACGATCGCGATGGAGCCGTCTTCGTTGAACAACGGCTGCGCGCTGCCGGCAACGTCGATGATCGACAGGCGGCGGTGTCCGAGATGGATCGGGCCGGCGCGATGGAATCCTTCGGCGTCGGGGCCGCGATGGCGCAGCGCACCGGTCATCGCCTCGAGCACCGAGGGCGCGAAGCTGCGATCGGAAAAATAGCCGGCGATCCCGCACATGGCTTCAGACGGAGGACGGCGCGAGCAACCGCGCGTAGAGGTCGAGCAGCTGCCGGCTCATGGCTTCGAGCGAATAACCCTCGGCGACCTTGCGCGCGGCGCGGCCCATGGATTCGCGGTGTTCGCGATCGGCCAGCGCCGCGACGGATGCGGCGACACCGTCGGCATCCAGGGCATCGTGCACGTAGCCGCTCACGCCCGGTTCGAGCAGCTCCGCCACGCCGGACTTGGTGCTCGTGATCACCGGGAGCCCCATGGCCAGCGCTTCCATGTTGGCGTTGCCGAAGGGCTCGTAGAGGCTGGGCATGACGAAGACGTCGCCGGCCGCGTACCAGGGCCGTGCATCCTTCTGCACCCCCACGAATCGCACGCGCGCCGCGATGCCGAGTTCGCCCGCCAGCGCTTCGTAGCGGCTCGCGTGCTTGTCGCCACCCACCACGATCGCGTGGCACGGCACGGTCGATCGGGCGACCGCCCGCAGCAGCGTCGCCACACCCTTGCGCTCGAAACCGGAGCCCACGTACACCACGGTCAGGTCCGACTCCCCGATACCAAGAGCAGCGCGCTGTGCGGTACGCAGTCGCTCACGCTGCGTAGGGTGAAAGTGATCCAGATCGACGCCGAGGTACACCACCGGCAGCTTCCGCTCGGGAGTGCCGTAGTGCCGCATGATCTCCTCCCGGTTCATGCGCGAAATGCAGATCACTGCCCGGACGCGGGGGCTCGCGAACACCTCGCGTTCCCGCGCGAGCACGTATCGATGGTGCGGATTGGCCCACAACGAAGCGCGTCGCAGCGGCCCGACCACCCGGCCGCGCTGCAGCAGCCATTCGCGATGGACGCCGTCGCCCGCGCGATACACGTCGCAGCAAGCGATGCGCTCGTGCGACTGCACCAGGTCGTAGCGGTTCTCGCGCACGTGCCGACAAACGGCCCGCGCGAACGACCAGTCACGCCACGTGCGGCCCAGGTGGAACGGGTCGAGAGTGACGATGCCCTCCGTGCCCGCCTCCGCTTCCCAGCGTCGTGTGACGAGCGTGATTTGGGCGCCGTCACGGCGCAGCGCCTCCATCGCCCGGGCCACGAAACGCTCGGCGCCGCCGGCCGCGTTGTAGCGCTGGCGCACCAGCGCGATCCGCGGACCGGTCAAGAAGCCTCTCCGAGCAGTTCCTCGGCTGCGGCCAGCACCCGCATGGGGGTGATGGCCTCCAGACACTCGCTGCGCTTGCCGCCGCCGCAACCGTCGAAGCCGCACGGCCGGCAGCGGTGGTCGGAAGTGAGCACGCGGCTGCGCACCATCCAGGGCCCCCACTCGATCTCGCCGCTCGGGCCGAACAAGGCAACGGTTGGCGTCCCCACGGCTGCGGCCATGTGCATCGGTGCGGAATCAACCCCGATGAAAAGCCGCGCACGACGGATCACCGCACCGAGCTCCTTCAACCCGAGCTGACCGCCGAGATCGATCACCGGGCGGCCCACGCGAGCGACGATGGCATCGGCGATCTCGCGTTCCGCCGGGTCCGGCGCACAGGTCAGCACGACGCGATGCCCCCGATCCTGCAGGCCGTCGATGAGAGCCACCATGGATTCCACCGGCCAGCACTTGAAATGCCAGCGAGACGCCGGATGGATGGCCACGAAGCGGCCGTTGGTGAGGCCCCCGCTCGCCAGCAGCACCGCCGCGCGATTGCCGGCCTGGGCGTCCTCCGCGAAGACGAGGCGGCGGCTCTCCGGTGTCGGGTGCAGCCCCAAGCGCCGCAGGCTGTCGAGGTGGATCTCGGCCGTGTGGCGGCGGTTGCCGCCGACCACCCGATAACGATGCGTGAAGCTGCGATCGAAGAACCGGCCGTAGTCGCCATCCGGAGCCACCGCCCAGCGGGGTCGCAGCAAGCGCGTGAGCCATGCGCCACGCCGATGCTCGGTAAGGTGCACGACCAGGTCGTAGCGGCGCGCGCGCAAGGCCCCGATCAGCGCCCGCTCGTACCGGAACTGCGCCCAGGGCCCCAGTTGCTTCCAGCCGCGATCGATGGTGTGCAGCTGGGCGAGCGCAGGATGGCCCGACAGCATGTCGGCCGTATCGCGATAGACCAGCGCATCGATCTCGGCCTGCGGTGCGTGCGCCGCAAGGGTGGAGAACACGGGCGAGGTCAGCAGCACGTCGCCCAGGTTGCGCAGCTTCACCACCAGCACGCGGCGAAGCTCGCCGGGAGGGACTGCGTCCTTCGGAGCCGGAACCCAGGCCGGCGCCGCGGTCACGGGGCGCAAACCCGGTTCGAGGCCGCGGCGACGAACCGTTGAGCGGCAAGAAAGTCTGGCAGGGCGATGGTCATCGGGCTTCGGTGTTCGGCAACGCGGAGGGCCAGCGGCCGGCGCAACCGGGGCGCACTGGCCCTTCGGCTGGGAACCACGGGCGGTTTGGAGGCGTGCACGTCGCACCCAGGACGGAAGTTTAGCGTTGTTGGGGAGGGTGCTGCAGCTTCTGTACACTGCCGGCGGGATGGGTTTCGGGACACTACAACGACAACCGATGAAGGGCCCGATGGGAGGCATTCCGGCATTGCTGCCGGACGGTAGCAAGGTCCCGGAGAGCATCGGCCGAACGGCCTTCCTGCTGCTTGCCGGCTATGTGCTGGTCCTGCCCACGGCGGGGACCGTGGCGCTGCGCAACCTGCTTTTCTTCTCCGCGCTTCTGCTCACGCTGTTTGCCGCGGCCCGCTGGCGCCTCGCGCTGAGGCTGCCGTTCACAATCCCATGGATCGTCTACGCAACTGTGGCGATCGCTTCGCTCGCCTATGCGATCGACCCGGCGTACACGCTGGGCGAGATCAAGGCGGAGATCGCTTACGGCATTATCGCGACGATGCTCGCGGCCACGTGGCTCACGCGCCCGCGCGCCGTCGAGGATCTGCTGATCGTCCTGGTGGCGGGCAGCGTAGTGATGGCCTTGTTCGCGTGCCGGCAGGAAGTCCGGGAGACGTTGCGGGGGTTGGCGTTCGACCCCGCACGCCATGGCGCGCTGCATTCTGGTGCCGGCGACTACAGCACCTACATCGTCGTGGTGATGCCGTTCCTGTTCGGCATGCTCTGGCGGTATCGATCCGCCCGCCACACCGTCATCGTGCTCGGCGTCGTCGTCGCACTCAACCTCGTCGGCGCCATGATCACGCGCAACCGCGCGGTGTTTCCTGCCCTGCTCGTGCAGGTAGTCGTGCTCACGGTGCTGCTGGCACGCGCGGATGCGGCCTGGGAACGCTGGCGCAGGCTGCTGCCGTGGATCGGGCTTTTCGTGGCAGCGGTCGCGGGACTGTTCGCCGTCCAGATGGCGCTTCGCATCGACATCAACCCGGCCTCGGGCCCACTCGGTCAGGATCCCCGCTGGGAGATCTGGGCCGTCGCGTGGGAGAACATCCGCGCGAACCCGTGGTTCGGCAGCGGCTTCGGCCGCCGCGTGTTCTCCTTTCTCAACCCCGCGGTGGTGCAGGCGAACGGCCAGCATTGGCACGCGCACAACCTGCTGCTCGACAAGGGGGTGCAGATGGGGCTCCCAGGCATCCTGGCGTTCGCGCTGCTGATCTTCGCTGCGGCGCGAGGCGCGTGGCTCCCGCGCGATGCCTTGCGGCGCGACGAAGCCGCGGCGATGCTCTCGGCAGGCGGGGTCGCGCTGGTGATCGGCCTGCTCGTCAAGAACACGACGGACGACTTCTTCGTACGCGACCAGGGTTATCTCTTCTGGGTGCTCATGGCCGGCATCGCGGCCGCATTGTCACCGTTGCGTGCCGGCGCCAGTCGGTCTGGGCCGGTCGACGCGGGTCAGCGCCCGTAGTACTCCCGATACCAGGAGGCGAACCGCTCGACACCCGTCTCGATCGGGGTATGGGGTGCAAAACCCACGGCGGCCGAGAGCGCATCGACATCGGCGTAAGTCGCCTCCACGTCGCCGGGCTCCATGGGCTTCATGTTCATCTTCGCTTTCTGGCCGAGAGCGCCCTCCAGCACCTCGATGAAGCGCAGCACGGGGATCGCGTCGTGGTTGCCGATATTAAAGATACGAAACGGCGCCCAGCTCGCGGACGGCCCGGGCTTGCTCCGATCGAACGCAGGATCGGAACCAGGAATACGATCCATCACGCGCACCACCCCCTCGACGATATCCTCGACGAAGGTGAAATCGCGCCGTGACTTGCCGTGGTTGAACACGTCGATGGTGCGCCCCTGGGTAATGGCATCGGCGAACAAGATGGGTGACATGTCAGGGCGACCCCATGGGCCATACACGGTGAAGAACCGCAGACCTGTCGTAGGCAGCGCGAACAGATGGCTGTAGGTGTGCGCCATCAGTTCGTTGGCGCGCTTGGTGGCGGCGTAGAGGCTCACCGGATGATCCACGGTGTCTGTCTCGCGGAACGGCAGCGACGTGTTGCCGCCATAGACGCTCGAGCTGCTCGCGTACACGAGGTGCGGCGTACCGTGATGGCGGCAGGCTTCCAGCAGGTTGAGGAAACCGACGATGTTGCTGTCGATGTACGCGCGTGGATTCTTCAGCGAATAGCGCACGCCCGGCTGCGCGGCCAGATGGATCACCCGCTCGAAGCGCCCGCGATCGAACAGGCGGCCGATGGCCTCGGCGTTGCAGAGATCGAGCGTCTCGCCGCTGAATCCGGAACGCCCCTCGAGGCGCGCCGCACGATCGCGCTTGAGCTTGGGGTCGTAGTAGTCGTTGAAGCTGTCGACTCCAACAACTTCGTGGCCCGCCGACAGCAGGTTGAGCACGGTATGCATGCCGATGAATCCGGCATGCCCGGTAACGAGGACCTTCATCGCGGCGCCTTCCTGCGCTGCAGCTCCAACAGCTTGGCGTTTTTCATGAACGAGTTGAAACAACCGATGGCGATGTGCACCAGGCCGGCCCAGCCGTCGAGGAAACCCAGGCGCACGATGTAGAACTTCGCGAACCGCACCGCCGGCGACACCACGATCTTCCAGGGCTGGGCGGACTCCCCTTCGTGCCACAGCGTTTCGGCCTGGATTAGGGTATAGCGGTTCTGTTTCTCGAGATAGCCCGACAGCACCTCGGCGGACTCGTGCAGCAGGTCTCCGTTGAGTCGGCCTACGGGGCCTTCGCACAGCACCTTCTCATGCACGGCATCGTCCGACCATTGGCCGAAATGCCGATCGAACAGGCGCAGCGACAGATCAGGATAGCCCTCACCGTGCCGCAGCCAGCGCCCGAGGAAGCGGTTGCGGCGCGGGAACTCGTAGGCGTGGAACTCTGGCATCCGCAGCGCTGCTTCAATCGCCGTCTTCAACTCGGGCGTCACTCGCTCGTCTGCGTCAATGCAAAGCACCCAGTCGTGGGCTGCGTGGCGCACTGCAAATCGCTTCTGGGGCCCGTATCCCAGCCATGGTTGATGGATGACTTTCGCGCCCTTGCCGGCGGCAATCTCGACCGTGTCATCGCTGCTTCCCGAGTCGACGACCAGGATTTCGTCGGCGAACGCCACACTCGCGATGCATTCTCCGATAGTCGCCGCCTCATCCTTGGCGATGATCACCGCGGACAAAGGGATCCTTACTCGCAATGATTCAGTGGCCATGGCTTGCCGGCCGATAGTCGGACACCCACTGCTCGAGCGCGGCTCGAACGCCGTCGTCGTCGAGAGCATCGCGATCCCGCAGCCATGCCCGTAGCCGCTCGAGCCAACTCGCATCGATGTCGATCGCCTTTGCGATGCGCAGCTTCGGGTGCGGCGTGGGTAGAGTCTGCTCGCCATCGGCGAGCAGTTCTTCATACAGCTTCTCGCCCGGCCGCAGTCCGGTGAATTCGATGGGGACGTCCTGCGGTGTCAGGCCGGAGAGCCGGATAAGGTCGCGTGCCAGATCGGCAATCTTGACTGGCTCGCCCATGTCGAGCACGAAGATCTCACCACCTTTGCCCATCAGCCCTGCCTGCAGGACCAGCTGGCTCGCCTCGGGAATCGACATGAAGTAGCGGGTGATTTCGGGATGGGTCACCGTGACGGGTCCGCCGCGAGCAATCTGTTCGCGGAACTTCGGGATGACGCTCCCCGCGCTGCCCAGCACGTTACCGAAGCGCACCATCACGAATTTCGTGCCGTTGCGGCCCTGCTGCGCCTGACATACCATCTCCGCGAGACGCTTCGTGGCGCCCATCACGTTGACGGGGTTCACCGCCTTGTCCGTGGAAATCAGCACGAACTTGGACACGCCAGCGCGAGACGCGGACTCTGCCGCCACGAGCGTGCCCAGGACATTGTTGCGGACCGCCTGCCAACCGTTGCCGACCTCCATGAGTGGGACGTGCTTGTATGCAGCCGCGTGAAAAACAACATCGGGACGATAGCGCAACATCACTTCCGCAACGCGCGATTCGTCCTTGGTGTCGCCCACCAACGGAACAACCTCGGTGCCGCCACCCGACGCCCCGATCTCCTGGTCGATACGGTACAGCGCGAACTCCGACAGGTCGAACAGCACCAGCCGCGCCGGTTTGAAGCGCATGATCTGCCGGCAAAGCTCCGAACCGATCGACCCGCCGGCGCCGGTCACCATCACGCAGTGGCCGCCGAGGAGGGTCGTGAGCCCGGTCGCGTCGAGTTCCACGGGATCGCGGCCGAGCAGGTCGTCGAGCTCCACACCACGGATCTGCGACACGGTGACCTTGCCGGCCACCAGGTCGTCGAAGGCGGGCACTGTCAGCGCCGTGACACCAGCCTGGGTGCAGAGATCCACCGCGCGGCGCCGTGCCTGATGCGACGCATCCGGCATCACGATAATGGCGTGTGCAACACCCAGTCGGGCGGCCTGGGCCGGCAGCGACTCGATCGCCCCAAGGATCGGCACGCCGTTCATTTCGCGACCGAGGCGCGTCGGCTTGTCGTCGAGCAGGCCCACGACCCGCCACTCGCGTGAAGGGGCCAGCTCCTTGAGCAGCGAGACTGTGGCACTCCCAGCGCCGAGGACCAGCACCGGGCGCGCATCGAGCTTCGACAAGCCGATGACGTAGCGCTCTTTCCAGGCACGGTAGGCGAGGCGGCTGCCGCCCATGATCAACAGCAGCAGCATGGGGCTCAGGACGAAGACCGATCGCGGCACTGGATCGGAGACGCGCAGCAACACCAACAGCGCCGGCACGGAGACCGCGGCCAGGGCAACCGCCATGAGAATGCGGCGCAGGTCGTGCAGACTCGCATAGCGCCAGATGCCGCGGTACAGACCGAGGGGCCAGAACAGGATCGCATGAGCAAGGACGACCCATCCGACCGTATTCCAGAGGGCGGCCTTAAACTCGACCGGGATGTCGAAGTTGAAACGCAGCAAGAAGGCGACGCACCACGCAACACCTGCCGCCAGCACGTCGTGCAGGAAAGCAGCAACCGTACGAGGATTGAGGGTTAGCGGCCGCATCATGCGTTCTGCGACGGCGATGCCGCTGCCCACCGCCGGTCCACCAGGACGACGAGTATCGCGTAGCCGATGCCGAGCGCACCGATCGCCCCTACCTGTCCGACGGGAGAAAGCGTCAAGGCCAGCAACGCAACGGCACCGGTAACCATCATCAACGCGTACTCAGCCAGCGCGGTGCGGCGATGGCCCCAGCCCATGAGGACGAGGCGCTGGTAGTAGTGACTGCGATGGGCTTGCCAGAAGCGTTCGCCCCTTAGGGCTCGGCGGAGCAGGGTCAGCGAAGCGTCCACCACAAACGGGGCGAACACCACGGCCGCGAACCACCAGGGCCAAGCCCCTCGTTGCACGCCCAACACCCCGAGCGCCGCAGCGAGAAACCCTAGCGGTATAGACCCTACATCCCCCATGAAGATCCGGGCCGGATGGAAGTTGAAGCGCAGGAAAGCGAGCGATGACGCGACGATGCATGCACAGACCGTGGCGAGCCCCGCGTCGCCCGCGACGTACGCAGCGGTCGCGTAGGCCCCGAAGCCGATCGCCGCCATACCGCCCGCCAAGCCATCGGAGCCGTCCATGAAGTTGTAGAGATTGGTCATCCAACCTACAGCAACAATCAATACCACCCGAACAACCGGCCCGGCTTCGCCCGCCGACAGGCAGAAAACCGCCGCCACCGTGAGATGCACGGTGAGCCGGACAGGCGCAGGCACGGGACGCCAGTCATCGACAAGGGAGACCAACGCAAGCGCAAGCGCCAGACCGACGACGAGCCCGAACCCGTCACTTGCGAGCAGGCTGGTACTCAGGCCCGCAACGACACCGACACCGCCTATGCGAGGCACGGGTCGCGTATGCAGGGAACGCTCGTTCGGCACGTCCAGCGGCGCGGAACCGACGGAGCCCCTCAGGGCTAGCGCGTTCAACGCATAGCTGATGACGCCCGCCAAGACGATCGCCGTAGCACTCACCGTGAAGTGCTCGAAGCAGTCAAAAGTCTTTCCACGATCGGACGGTCACACCGGAATGGAGATTCGACCGTTGACCCTGGTTGAACCGTTGCTTGAGGAATTCTCCCACGATGAAGGTCTTGAACAGCGCAGGGCGGAATGCACGCACATGCGTCCTGCATCCTTCACTCCTACCCTTGCCGCTCTGCCGGGGCCGGCAACGATGTGAAACTGCTGCGCCATGCGCTCGAGCGTCTGTCGGGCTGTGCGGGGAATCAGCAGATGTGATGCAGTTTGAAATCTGAACTTTCAAAGTGTAAAGAATACCGATGGATTCCCGCAAGCCGGCGTTTCGCAGCAGCGGCGCGGCACTTTAGGCGGCCGGCAATTCCCGGAACCAATCAGCGGTTTTGGCAAGTCCCTCGCGTCGGGTGAACGGCGGTTGCCAGCCAAGAGTGCGTCGCAGGTGCGAGCTGTCGACGACAAGGTCGCCCAAAAGGCGAGCGGCGTCGCTCCCGCAACCAACGCAGGCTGCTCCCGCTTTCAGCAGGGCCAGCGGCACTGGCAACAGGTGCACCGGGCGCCCCAAGGCGTCACCGATCTCGCGCAGGAGCTGCGGAGTCGACACCGGATCTCCATCGTCCACTAGGAACGTTTCGCCTGCCGCCGCAGGGTGTTTGACGCAAAGAATGATGGCGTCAACGAGATTGCCCACGTAGACCAGGCTGCGCGCGTTGTGCACCGAGGCCAGCGGCAAAGGAACGCCGCGATCAACCCAGCGCATCATGCGCAGGAAGTTGGCCTTCACACCCGGGCCGTAGACAAGAGGCGGTCGAAGGATCGCGATCCCGAGCCCAGTCTCGCGGGCGACTTCGCGGAGTGCGTCCTCGGCCTCGTACTTGGAGATGCCATAGGGGTCGTCCGGTCTCGCTGCGTCGCCCTCGGTGAAGGCGACGCCATGGGTCACCTCGCCGTTCACCTTGACCGACGACACGAAGACAAACCGACGCACGCCGGCTGCGGCAGCCTGCAGCGCGATGGCGCGAGTACCATCGACGTTGACGGCACGGAAAGCTGCGAGCGGATTCGCGGCATCGTCGCGCGCGATGTGAACGCGGGCGGCAAGGTGGACAACGCCGACGATCCCAGTCAACACCGCGACATCTGGAACACCCGTGGAAAGATCGCGCACCACGACGCAATCTGCAGCATCCCCCTCCCTGACGGCATCCGCGCTGCGCACCACCCGACGCACTCGGTACCCATTGATGCGAAGACTATCGCACAGTGCCTGACCAACGAAACCCGTGGCACCGGTCACCAGCACAGTCCTCACCACCAGCGCCACCCGTGCAACTGGAAGAATGTGATCGCTGAGCCGACAAACATCCGGATGTGCGCCCAGCCTTTCCGCGACGCTCCACCACCATGGTGCACGATCCTCATTTTCGGAACGAATGCGCTTCTTGTGACTCGGCGCAAGCGTAGCGAGAGGTCGAAATCCTCGAAGTAGAGAAAGAACCGCTCGCAGAACCCGCCGACCGTCCGTAGCGCCTCTAGACGACAAAGCATGAAGCACCCGCTCACGATCGGGACATCAAACACTACGTGTGAAGCCGTTTCGTTACGCATCTCATATTCCGCCAGACGAGTATCGAACAGCATTCGCACAGCAACCGGAGCGAAGCCGCGCAGCGCAAGATCAAGCACACTCGGATAGCGTTTGCAGAGGTACTGCGCCGAACCATCCGGGTAAGTCGCCAGCGGCGTGAGCAGGCCCACGTCGGAATGATCCTGTAGGAATCGCAGTCCAGCGACCAGTGAGTCTTCGGCCATGAGCACATCCGGATTGAGGACGAGATGGACATCGGCCCGGCTGCGTTCGATCGCTATATTGTGACCCTTTCCGAACCCGATGTTTCCCTGGCCGGTGACGACTTCCACAGGAATGGCTTGTGGGCAGCGTCGAACTTCCTCTATCAACCCCATCAATGTCCCGTAGGAATCGCGATCGGGCCCGTTGTCGACCAAGAAGCAAGATGCCTCGCCAAGTGCGCCGACCTCTTTCGCCAAGGCAACTGCACGATGGAGAGACTGCAGCGTCTCACGCAACCGCACGCGATCAGGCAAATACGAAACGATCGAGACCGTGAGACTTTTCACGATCCCAGGATCCTCAGCGCCAGACGCATGGCGGGCAAGGCCGCGCACTCGAAGAATTCGCGGAAGAAGACTTCCTCGAGGGGCCGTTCGCCCCCCTGCGGGAGGTCCCCTGCCTTTGCCACGCTGGAGGCCATGCGCAGATCCCAGTGCAGCTTGCGCCGGAGAGTTGGCCGCAACCATGGGCGGCTGAGGCACGCATGAAACAATCGCCGCTTGTCTTCGACGATCCGGCCGGAGCGGGCATTTCGAACTGTCTGCTGGTCGTCGTGAAGTCGAATGGCACACAGCACGTCTTGGAGAAAAGCGAAGTCACCCTGCTCGAGCAGATGAAACCACATCTCGAGATCTAGCGCCTGACTGTAGTATGGGGAGAAGCCCCTCGCGGCCTGTGCCCGGCGAAACATCACCGCCGTGGGCTCGCCGATCAGATTGCCCTCGAAGAAGCAGCGATTCATGGCCTCCGGGCCGGACACTATCGTCTCTGCCTTCGCGTAGGACGATGTGCGTGTCCGCCTCGCGGTGACAGCAAACTGCCTACGCGCACAACCGACCAGCGAAACTCGCGGGTATTTTTCAAGGAGCGTCACCATGCGTTCGACGCACGTTGGTTCGATCAGGTCGTCGGAACACAGGAATTTCACGTATCGGCCAGTAGCAAGCTCTAGGCACCGATTGAAGTTCGCGGCCATGCCGATATTCGTTTCGTTGCGCAGGAATCGAATTCGGTCGTCGTCCCCCAACACCCGCTCGACAATGGGAACCGTATCGTCTGTGGACGCGTTGTCTACTACCAGGATCTCGATATCCTCGTAGCTCTGGCACCGCGCTGAAGCAAGCGTTTCGTCGATGTACGCCTCGGCGTTGCGGACGGGAATGGCAACGGTCACGTACGGGTTCACCGCTCGCCTCGATACCTCGAACCGGTCCAGTTCATCAGGCGCGACTGATCCTCGCGAGCGACTCCGGTGTCTCCTCGCGGGACAGTGCGAGGATGTCGCGATAAGGCACGCTCGTCACTCGTGGGTTGAATCTCGGATGCGACGTATGAATCAAGTTCAGCGCCGATTCCTGCAGGAAGGGCAATCGACGACCGAACAGTCTGACACCGATACTTCTGATCGCGAGCACGAGGAACCAGAATGCATGCTCCCCGACTGTCATCCGACCACGCAGCTGCGCAAAGAAGTCTGGGGCACGGGTTGATGTCGCGAGCGCGCGCAATTGCATGAAGCGATAGCGCCAGTGGACGGCCCGGAGCGGCATCTCGGACCCGAAGTTCAGCACCAGGGCCTCCATCGAAAGCAACCACGACGTGTTCATGTTCGACCCTGGGAGGATCACGTTTTCGACCCGTCTGGCGAGCTCTGGCGCGGCGATGTTTCGAAGAAACTGAACACCTTCTTCCTCGCGAAGGTTGAAATAGTAGAAGCCGAACGACTTGGGGCTGATGCCGATCGCCACGATAGGGTCCGGGTACACGAGAATCCTCTGCGCGACAAGGAACAGCGCGTTCGTTGCATAGTAGTCGGGATAGGGGGACTGAAAGAAAGGACCCTTCCGTCGCATCTGCTCGATGGTCGATCGGGAGACGAAGGTGTGCTGCATGTTGTAGCTAAACCCGATCTCGAAACGAAGCGACTTCGCGACCATCCTGAGCGCCTCGTTTCGTTTGAGCCAGAATGGTGCTTCGGCGCCCCTGAGGAACTCACAGTATCCGAACTGCACGAAGGGTTCTGCTCGGCCTGGAACAACACCGGGGTAGGCATACTGGACCGCCTCCGTGTAGATGATGTCTGGCTGGGCATAGCGATCGATGAGGCACTTCACCTTGGAGAGGCATCCACGCATCAAGCAATCATCGTCGCCGAGCATGAGAACGTAGTCCCCGCTAGCATGTTCCAGAGCGAGATTCCAATTGTCGGTTACGGGAATCAACTGCTCGGAACGGACATAGACTACGCGTTCGTCCTCCAAGGAGCGTGCATAGCCCGCGACATCCTCGGAAGACGCGTTGTCTGAAATGATGATCTCCCAAGAACTGTGGTCCTGATCCAGAACGCTCTGAACGGCAAAGCGCAGCAATTCAAGGCGATTGCGCGTCGGCAGCAGAATTGAGAACTTCATTCCGGCTTGCGGAAGACAAGGGTGTAGGCGCTGCCGCGGCCTTCCACACGCTCGATCGGGGCAAAGACGCGAGCAAGCATCCGTCCGAGACGACGCAACCTACTGCGAATTCGAGGCATTGTTGAAAGTGTGCCCAATGAGAACTCCCAACCGAACGAATCCCAACCAACCGAACCTTCATCGAGGGTGGTTTCCAGTGCGAGCACAAGCCCAGACGCTTCTGCGACCTGCTTCAAGACCGCGCTTGGAATCAGAGTGACATGGCGTGGTGCGTCAACGTGGGTCCAGCGCCCCCGGAACAACCGGAACTGGAACGCCGAAGGGTTCGGAGCCGCCAGAATGAGAACTCCGCCCGGCGATAGTCGTTCAGCGGCGGCACGTACGAGATCGAACGGGTCGACGAGATGCTCGACCACGTGCCACAAGGCAATAGCATCTGCAGGAGGTCCGGACATCAATGCGTCGCGCTCACTTGTGGTCCGGACCGCTTCGACACCCACTACGTCTTCGAGGAACCTGCAGCATGCAGCACTCATCTCGATTGCCCGCACGGAGAATCCAGCCGCTTTTGCCAAGTATGCGAAGCCTCCGTTGCCGGGACCGATCTCGATCAGCCGACCCGCCTTGCAATAGCGTGTGAGCAAATCGACCTTGTAGCGTTCGTGCTCCGCATTGGCCGCGAGCTCGATCGCGCTTGCGGGGATGTGATGGTAGTCGGATGGGTAGTACCTACCCAGATCTTCCGGCACCGGGTACATGAACACGAGACTGCAGCGGTTGCATCGCCAGTACTCGAACAAGCGCGCATCGATGCGGCGGTTCCAGTCTTGGGCCATAAATGCGGCAGTGGTAGCCCCGCCGCAGTACGGACATGAAGGGTTCATGGGTTGTTCGTTTGACCTGTCGATGGGTCGCACAACTCGGCAGCCCATGCATGAAAGCAGAGCCTCCGGCGTGTAGCTTCATCGCCGAGCGCGTAGCTACGCGTCTGGTTGTCTTCAACCAGCAAGTTGGATTGTCCGTGCTGCCAGAAGGTATTGCTGCGTAGCCAATCCTCCTTCTCGTATCCAGCACCATCGCGACCGACGACAAGCGCACGCCGTCCGGAGGCAAGCACTTGACGAGTGAGGCTGCGACGCCCGCTCTCAAACCGGTATGCGTCAAGCTTCGAGCGGACTTGAGGCCACCTCAGGCGATCCAAAATGCTTTTCGAGACGATGAAGGCGTTGGACCGCACATGGAAATTGGGGAACGGCGGGAACATCATCCAGTAACGAAACAGCACGTAGAGACGATGTAGATTGATCACGAGCTGCTTCCAGGCCGGACGTCCCGCAATGTCGGTGCCGGCCCGCATATACTCGAAGAAGTCTCTGCAAACACTCTGGTATGACCCAGTCGCTCCAACAAGGCCGACATCTTGGGCTCTGGCCCAGTGGAGCATCTTGCGTAGCCAGTCCGGGTCCCGGAACGAACTGAAAGAATTGAGGAAGCAATAGTAGGAGTAGTTCTCGAGTTGGGTGACGGCTTTCTGATAAGCGGTGATATCCAACCCTTCGTCGCTGACGTGCAGGGACGTGTGGCGCACTCCCTCCAGGCACCTCAGATACTCGGATGGCACGGTGGGGGGATCGAAGCCCTTGAACACGACCGCAAAATCATGTGCCTCACCTCCTGGATTGCACTTGTACGAATCCATGAAGGCGGCAAACACTTCGACACCATTTGCTGCCCGCGCTAGATGAATGACGACAGCTTCGGCCATGTCGTGTCTACGCGGCGAACTCGGCCCCGCGGCTCGAATGCGCGCCGATCCGGGAGACCCGGTTAGCTCCTCTGTGACCGCCAGTAATCGAGTACATCTGACAGGCCGGCCTCCAATTCGAATCGAGGTCTCCAACCGAGTTCCCTGAGCCGTGCATTGGACCCGCAAATGACTGGCGGTTCCCACGCGCGATACGGTACTTCACCGAACCTGATGAGGTGCGCCCGGCCGGCGAGGCGGCCCGCAATCAGCATCAAGTCGCGGATGGTGATGGGGCGCCCCGAACTCACATTGAATACCCCGGTTGCGCCCTCTTCCAACATGCTCCCGAAGGCGCTCGCAACATCATCGACATGCAGATAGTCGCGTACCTGCTCGCCTTCGGTGGCGGGAAATTCGTTCCCGGACACGAGTGCACGCACCAACGCAGGGATCATCCTGCGGGGATCCTCGGTGGGTCCATACAGGTAGAAGATCCGACCCCAGGCGAACTTCACCCCGTTAGCGGCAGCGAGTTGCTGCCCGATCTGGCACATCGCGAGCTTCGTGGCAGCATACAAGGTCTCCGGCCGAGTGGGACTATCTTCCTGGAGATACCCGCAGTGAGCATCGTACTCGGCGCAGGTTCCTGCCATTACGATGCGCGAACAACCCGATGACGCAAGCGCCTGCAGCAAGGCGATACCCGCCTGGAGCGCAGGCAGGTTTCTTTCCGAGGTAAGGTACTTGCCCGGCTCGGCATACCAAGCAAGATGAACACAGGCTTCGGGCTTTGCATCGACCACCAAGCGTTCCGCGGCACCTTCCTGCTCCAGGTCACCGTTGACGAACGTCATGCGATCGCGGATATCTGCCAACCGCGGCGCGTTGTCATCCGGAGCCAGCAGGGCGACCACCTCATGACCGCGTTCGAGCATATTTCGGGTAACCCGGGATCCGATGAAACCCGAAGCCCCCGTAACAAGCACTCTCATGAATCATGTCCTACAAGAGGATAAGCGCGATCCCTTTCGGACACGATCGGTCCCGCGATGGGCCAGTCGATCGCGAGCACCGGATCATCCCAACGCAAGCCCCGGGCTGCCGAAGGCTCGTACAACGCCGACATCTGGTAGAAGACCTCCGAGTTGTCGACCAAGGTCTGAAAGCCATGCGCGAAGCCCCTGGGGATGAAAAGCATTCGATGGTTCTCCGCGCTTAGTTCCGTGGAAAACCACCGCCCACGCGTGGGCGAATCGAGACGGATGTCAACGATGACGTCCAGAATCCTGCCCATCGTGCAACGAACCAGCTTTGCTTCACCGTACGGCTCTGCCTGGTAGTGCATTCCCCGCAATGTGCCCACGCGATGATTGAAGGACACGTTGCATTGGACGACGGCTTCGTCCAGGCCCAGAGCCGCAAACTCGCGCGCACAAAACGACCTCGCGAAGAATCCACGGTCGTCCTCGATTCGGTCGAGATCTATCGTGTATGCACCGGCAAGCGGTGTCTCCACGAATCTCACGGGAGCACTTCGACCTTCGGGATAGGAACAACAAACCGGCCACCCCAGCTGCGGATATGGCTCATCTGTTGGACGACCTCGTCCTTGATGTTCCACGGAAGAATCAAGACGAAATCGGGCCTGGTCTGCGCGATCCGCTCCGGAGCCAGAATGGGAATATGGGTCCCGGGGAGCAGATTCCCTTGCTTGTGGGGATTGCGGTCCACCACATAGTCGAGGAAGTCACCGCGAACGCCGCAGTAGTTTAGAAGGGTATTGCCTTTGGCGGCGGCGCCGTAGGCAACAATGCTCTTTCCGCGGCGCTTCTGGTCGATGAGGAACTCAAGCAAGTTGCGCTTTGTAGCCCGCACCTGCTCGGCGAACTCGCTGTAAGCGGAGAGCGTATCCAGTCGCGCGCTGCGCTCCGCAGCCGCAAGGGCCACCACCTTGGGGGAAATCGGCTTTGAACTGTCGTCCGCGTGTCGCGCATAGATGCGCAGCGACCCGCCATGGGTCGGAATCTCGTCGACATCGAAGATAACGAGTCCGTGTCGCTCGAAGACGCGACTGATACTCAGGTACGAAAGGTAGGAAAAATGTTCGTGATAGATGGTGTCGAACTGGTTCTCCACCATAAGTCGCAACAAGTGAGGAAACTCCATGGTGATCACGCCGTCCGGTTTCAGCAGGATCTTCATCCCCGCGACGAAGTCGTTGAGCATGGGTACGTGGGCAAGCACGTTGTTGCCGAGGAGAAGGTCCGCACGAGCACCTTGGTCCACGATCTCGCGCGCGGTCTGCGTCCCGAAGAACTTCACAATGGAGGGAATGCCTTTCTCTTCGGCAACCTTGGCCACGTTGGCCGCGGGCTCGATGCCCAAGACCGGGATGCCACTGGCCTTGAAGTACTGCAGCAGATACCCGTCGTTACTCGCGATCTCGACAACCTGGCTTCGCGCATCGAAACCGAATCGCTGGATCATCGCTTCCGTATAGACCTTGCAGTGCACCAGCCAGCTTTCGGAGTACGAAGAGAAGTAGGCGTAGTCACTGAAGATCTCGTCCGGTGACTGGAACTGCTCCAACTGCACGAGGAAACACTCGCCGCAAACGTAGGCGTGAAGCGGATAGAACGGCTCCATCCGGTTGGCGTCCTCCGGCCTCACGTAGGCATTGGATGGAGGCGACATGCCAAGATCGCAGAAAGAGTGCTCGAGGGCGGCTCCGCATGAACGACAGGTTCGGGCTTGGGTCATGCTTGCTTCATCTCGTATTGTCGGATCTGATCGAGGGAAAATCGGCGCATGTCCTCGCCTTTCGCATGCGCTTTGTACCATGACACGGTCCAGGCCAAGGCCGTCTCGAGATCGAGCCTGGGGCGCCATCCGAGGAGCGTTCGCGCCTTGACGGAATCGAGCTTCAACAAGTGCGCCTCATGCACGTGGGACGCCGCGTCCAGAATCCAGCTCGCTCCATCTCCCCAATTCTCGACGACCTTTCGGGCGATCCACTCGACGGGCCGGGTATCGCTTTCCCAAGGGCCGAAATTCCATCCGGTAGCGAATGCCTGCCCTTCGAGCGCCAGATTCTCCGCCAACGCAATATAGCCGGATAGAGGCTCGAGGACGTGCTGCCAGGGCCTGACCGCTCGGGGATTTCGGATGCGTACTGGCTGACCTGCCGAGGCGGCCCGAACAATGTCCGGCACGAGTCGATCGAACGCCCAATCGCCGCCGCCGATGACATTGCCAGCGCGCGCCGATCCCACGAATGCGTGCGCGCTTCCACCCGAATTGGAGAAGAAGGAACGCCGGAATGCCGCAGTCACCAGCTCCGTGCAACCCTTGCTCGCCGAGTACGGGTCGTGGCCGCCCATCGCTTCGTCCTCGCGATAGGGCCAGACCCACTCGCGGTTCTCGTAACACTTGTCACTCGTGACGACCACCACGCTCTTCAGCGATCTGCAGGACCGGGCCGCCTCGAGCACGTGCGCAGTCCCCATCACATTCGTTGCAAAGGTCTCGACCGGTGTCGTGTATGACGCACGGACTAGGGATTGGGCAGCAAGGTGGAAGACAATCTCGGGGTCCGCCCGGGACATGGCCTCCTTTAGCTGGTCCTGGTCACGGATATCCCCTGTTATCGAGTTGACCCCTGTTTCAACCCGACCCGCCAAGTAGAAACTGGGCGTCGTGGGGGGCGCCAGTGAGTATCCGGTGACCTTGGCACCTAGCGATTCCAGCCACAGCGAAAGCCACCCCCCCTTGAACCCGGTGTGCCCGGTGAGGAACACCCGTCGTTCGCGCCAGAACGCTCCGGTCATCACCACGCTTTCCAGGGAGCGTCTCCAGAGCTCCACAGGTCCTCAAGGTGGTTCTTGTCACGAAGCGTATCCATTGGTTGCCAGAACCCTTGGTGATGGAATGCCGCGAGTTGCCCCTCGGCAGCAAGCCGTTCGAGAGGCTCGCGTTCCCAGATAGTGCTGTCGCCATCGATCAGGTCGATCACCTTGGAAGAAAGCACGAAAAACCCCCCGTTGATCAATCCTCCGTCGCCCTTGGGCTTCTCGAGAAAGCTCTTTACTCGCGTGCCGTCCATTACAAGCGCGCCAAAGCGCCCAGGTGGTTGGACTGCGGTGAGCGTCGCCTTGAGTCCGTGGCTGCGGTGGAAGCCCACAAGGGCTGCGATGTCCACATTGGCCACGCCATCACCGTACGTGAAGCAGAAGTCGTCGTCTGCCAAATAGCGAGCTACCCGCTTCAATCGCCCCCCCGTCATTGTCTCTTCCCCTGTATCAACCAAGGTCACGCGCCACGGTTCCGCATTGATCTGGTGCACCTCCATACGATTGCTGGCCATGTCGAAGGTGACGTCCGACGTGTGCAGGAAGTAATTGGCAAAGTACTCCTTGATTACATAGCCCTTGTACCCGCAGCAAACAATGAAGTCGTGAATGCCGTGTGTAGAGTAAATCTTCATGATGTGCCAGATGATCGGCTTGCCGCCAATCTCGATCATCGGCTTGGGTTTCAGGTGCGATTCTTCGCTAATGCGTGTTCCCAAACCTCCAGCAAGTATCACCGCCTTCATTTGCCCTCTTCCCCGTTCTCCTGGGTTCGAAACGCTCGCTTCGATCTATTTAGCGGTTCCATATAGGCTAGCTCACGCCCTGAAGAAACCATTGCCCGCGGAAAAGACGACCGGCTTCTCGTGATAGATGTAAGTCCCGTGAGGGCATCTGATGTACTGGAACCCGAGGGGTGGGATGTCGTCGAGTTTGTCCCCATTGAGGAAGAAATCATACTGGTCCCACATCCTAGAGTGGCGCGCAATGAAGTGGCACACCATGCTACGCCGCGACAGAGGCATTGAACGACGAGGCAGTCCACCGTGAATGAGCCAACCGTGCCAAACGAAAACGTCTCCCTTCTTCAGGAGAGCCGGTGCTTTCACGGCTCCTAGTTCCGCGAGACGACGCTGCATTTCGACATCCCACGCAGCGTAGACCTCATCGGCAAGTGCAATACTCTCTGCGGCCCTCTTCCCGCTTTGCCGAAACGCTAGGACGCGTTCTCGAAGCCCGGGATTGGAGTTCAGAACGTCTCTGGCCTTCAGCCTCGGAAGCCTGTGGCTTCGGGGTATGTAGAACAGTGGACCGCTGTCGTCATCAATATCCTCGAGGGCAATCCAAACCCCCGCCATTGCATCCGCCGGTTCCGTGTGAAAGAACGCTGCGTCGTGATGCGCGTTCTGTTCGGTTCCGACCTCGAAGGTGAGGCTTCCGAAGAGCACTGGGTCATCCCCGAAGTACCATTTAAGGAAGGCGATCGCCGGCTTGTTAAGGGCCACTTTGAGCGAGCGCTCCAACGCAACGTGCAACAACCCGATGCGCTTGCCATGTCCGAACTCGTCTTTACCATCGTCGTGGGCGCGGCGGAAGGCGGCAACATCGGACACAAGACCGTCGACCAATTGGAGATCAACGGCCCCTTCGAGAACAACCCAGCCCTCGTCCAAGAAGTGCTGCTTGAGCGCCTCGGATACGAACGTCGGTCTCTCCGTCGCATTCATCCGGCCGAACTTGCGCATTAGTCGTTCGACAACCATTTCGGAACCCCTTTCCGTTTGTTGCCACAATCCGCCACTCCCGTCGCATTCGTCAATAGAACTCAAGTCTTGATCACGTCAGTGCGGTCGGTTTCCTGCCACCGAGACACCGAACAGCGCTTCGAAAAACATTGGATGCAGCGGATTCAGCCTAGCCGCTCGAAGTTCCCAGTGGGGTCTGGTCGGATAGATGACGGCCGGAACCGGTACCTGGTCATCTGGGTTCTGCCAGAACGTCCACTGTTTCGTATAGAAGAAAGTCGCCTTGCGGTCTACCAGCTCGTAGTACCGATTGATCTGCGGACGGGTCATTTCATGCAGGCTGCTCACGTTGACGAAAAGATCCGCGTATCGGTCTGGAATCAGTTCAAGCTGATGCGGCAGCAGGAAACAAAAATCGGCATTGCGAAAGCTACTCGAAACTGAGTCGAAGTTCGAGAAATCTCGATACTCGAAGACATTCGCCTCGGGGCAGGTCTCCTTCAGATACCACTGACTGATCGCCAGCGCTGGGGGAATGTCGACAACGACGATTTGAAGTGTTCTTCTCGTTCCCAATCGATGGAACAAGTGGGCGAGTCGTCCATAGCCTGCGCCAAGCTCGACGATGCGGCGCAGGTCGGAGAAATGTTCCCCCAGAGACTCTCGAACATACATGTACTCAAGATAGGAATTGCAAAGGTCCTGGCTGATGAGACGGCCATTCGCCTTGAGGACAATTGGATTCCCGACCAGCGGCTCATCCAGTCGCTGGAACAGGCCATAATTGTCATGGGCGTCGACGTATCGATTCAGGCTCGCGAGATAGGAAAAGTACGTGAGCCTTTGCATTGCCGTCGAGTCATGCGCCGTCCTGTCGACGGTTCGGTAGCGCATCGGTGCTATCGCGCGC
The DNA here is from genome assembly GCA_019747905.1 of Burkholderiales bacterium. Taxonomy (GTDB): domain Bacteria; phylum Pseudomonadota; class Gammaproteobacteria; order Burkholderiales. Next base: position 38,171 of record JAIEQG010000011.1, on the reverse strand, counting down.
CGTGCGACCTCTGCGCCCAGACGTGGATCGTTCTTGAAAATCCGCAAGAGGCTCAGCGCTGGCCTAGAGAAGATAGGGGACCCCGTAGTCACCATCCAGTTGAAGTAGTTGTTGTTCACGGAACGCTTGAACTCGTCGAAGCCTTCTTCTTCAAGCCAAGCCGCGTTAGTAGCGTTCAGGCGCTTCCAGTGCTCCGAGGGCAGGAAGATGTCAGGACCGCCATCGTAATCGCGAATCATTTTCTTGAGCACTTTGTCGTCGGCGTTCATTGTGGTGGAGTTTGGTAGGCTGTCATCTGGGCAGCGTCGTCACCAGATCGCTAGCTTGATCCGCTCAGTCCGTATGATCGACGTCCCACTCAAGCTTAGGCCGAACGACCCCTCGCACCGGGCCCGCCCAGCCGGCACGGGATCCGACGTTCTCGATAAAGTCGACAACGTTGAATGTAAGTGCGTTCTCTTCATAGAAATGAACGTTCACCCCGTTCTGGAATGAGCTTACAGCGATACCGACAAAGTACATTCCTTCATTCAGGAAGTCCCCAGGTACGCGACACGAAACTCGATATCGCCCCGTGCGCGTTATTCGGTTGGAGTTGTCCAGGGACATGAATGCGTAGATGCCGTCCCCGGTCGTGAAGTGCAGATTAGGGACATAGGGCCCACCCGCGCTCAGCACCTCGAGAGACAGCACGATCTCTAGGGAATCGCCGATACGAACCTCTCCCGGTGCGATACCAGAGTTCGTCTCGATGTGCGCAGCGAGCAATACAACTGCCGCGTCACCTACTCGCAGTCCTCGGGCAGAATAGTCCACGCTTCCGGGTGACCCTGTCCCGTCGGTGTAGTAGCGTTGAACGGCTTCGGAAACCAGTCCGCTGTACACGAGCTCACCTTGGTCGAGCAGCAGCGCCCGCGTGCACAGCGAACTTATCGTTGCCATGTTGTGGCTCACGAACAGTATCGTGCGGCCAGAACGCCCCACTTCCTCCATTCGGCCGAGGCACTTCTTCTGGAAGCGCGCGTCGCCCACTGCGAGGACTTCGTCGACCACTAGAATCTCGGTTTCGAGATGCGCGGCGACAGCGAACGCCAGCCGTACGTACATGCCGGACGAGTAGTGCTTTACGGCCGTGTCCAAGAAACGCTCGACTTCCGCAAAGGCCACAATTTCGTCGAACTTCCTTCGAATCTCGCCGTGGGGCATGCCGAGGATGGCTCCATTTAAGAAGATGTTCTCACGGCCGGTGAGCTCCGGATGAAAGCCGGTACCGATTTCTAGAAGGCTCGTAACCCTTCCCCAGATGCGGACCCGCCCTTCAGTGGGGTCAGTGATCCGAGACAAGACCTTGAGCAGGGTGGACTTGCCGGCCCCATTGCGACCGATGATGCCAACGCGCTCACCGGCTTCGATCGAAAATGACACTCGACGCAAGGCCCAAAACATCTCCTCGCGCTCGAAGGCTGCGGCGCGTGACTGAACACGCCCGACAAGTCGACGAGCAACCGCGATCGCACGCTCGGCGATGACATCACGGAGCGCGACATACGGCTGCTTGCGATGGGAAATCAGATATCGCTTTCCCAGGTCGGCTGCGTCGATGGCAATGGCCATGCTCAGATCACGTCTGCGAAGGATCGTTCGGTCGCCCTGAAGAACATCAGGCCCGTATAGAGCACCATGATGGCGAAGAAGGAGGACAACAGAAGACCGGGCCAGTAGAGTTCTGCGCCGGTGCCGAGAAGCGACCAGCGAAACCCATCGATCACTGCAACGAGCGGATTGAGCGAGTACAGAAAACGCCATTGGTCTGGCACGACGGCACTGCTGAAACCGACCGGTGATACGTACAGCCCTAGCTGAAGGACGAACGGGACGACATACCGGAAGTCGCGATACTTGACGTTGAGCGCCGAGACCCAGAAACCGAAGCCGGCTGCGGCGACAATCCCGAGAAGCAGGAAAACCGGTGCCGCAAGGATTCGCAAACCTGGTGCGATGCCGTACCAGAGCATCAGGCACGTCAGGATCAACGCCGACACGAGGAAATCGACCAGACTGACTACGATGGCGGCGACAGGAAGGACAAGCCTCGGGAAATACACCTTCGTTACCATGTTCGCATTGGCGACGACACTGTCCGATGCTCCGATGAGTGCGGTGCTGAAGAACTGCCAGGCAAGCATTCCGGCACCTACCAGGAGCACGTAGGGCACGCCGTCCGAAGGCAATCCCGCGATCCGACCGAACACGATACTGAAGACGAGGATCGTCAGCACGGGCCGAAGCACAGCCCACGCGATGCCAAGGAACGTCTGTTTGTAGCGGACCAGCAGATCGCGCCAGGCAAAGAAGTACATCAACTCGCGCCCCTTCCAGACGTCGCGCCAGTAGCGCCTGGAAACACCGCCGCCAAGCACGAGAGGCGCAAGCTGATCGGCAGAATTCGGGGTGGTGCCGCTGCTGGGTGCCACCATTGATCAGCCCTTGCTCGTATCGACGGACATCGCACCCGAAATGCCCCGAAAGCCGTCCAGCAGGCCACGCGCGATCATTCTTGCGTATTCCATTCGAGGGGAGGCCACTGTCAGATAGAAGACGATCAAAGACATGGTTCGAATTGTCTCGGCGACCCTCCACGACCACGGAACGACGGATTTGCTCATCAGTAGAATGCCATTTCTGACGTAGTAGTAGATTCGCGCCGACGAGTGCAGGTGAACGACCCGTCTGCGGAACCACCAGACGGTCCTGCAGCCCTCGCCCAAGCTGTGCATCAAGAGGGCGTGACAAACGCCAAAATGAGCGTACCCCGCCGCCCGCGCCCGAAGGCACCACTCGGTGTCGACATGATCGATGAACAGAGCCTCGTCCATGCCACCCACATCGTCGAGCACCTTCGTCCATATGAAACTGCCCGAAGTGATCAGCAAGTCCACCCTTGGCAACCGCACGCTGCCAGCACAGGCCTGCTGCTTAAATCCGCTCCAACCAAGACGCACGAATGGGGCAGAACGGCCGGTCGAAATGTCTACACATTGCGGTCCGACCACACCGATCTTGTGCCCCGCCGCTTGCAGCTCGACGGTAGCTTCTAGCAACTTCGCCACCATGTCCGTACTTGGCATGCTGTCATGATCGAGCAGCAACACACCCTCGCAACGCTGCTTTTTCGCAGCTTCGACACCGCGATTCAATGCCGCTGCGATTCCCAAGTTGGTCTTGAGTCGCAACAAGCAAAAGCCACGTGACTCGGAGAGACGCCCAAGCCACTCCTGCAGCTCCTGGGCCGAGCCGTTGTCCACGACGACCAGGGCAGCCACTTGCCCGATCGTTGCATCCAGCACTTTCTCGAAGACCGATCGAGACGGATTGTAGGTGACGCATACGGCGCAAATGCGAGCCCCGGCCACTGGATTGGAGGCGGAGTCTATTTCCATTGGTGCGATTGCGCTTCGCCGACCGGACGCAACCGGAAATCGGGGGGCTTGTTCCGGAACATTCGGCCGTAGTAGGGATCCCGCTTGGTCGTATCTGCCCATCGCTGCAGGAACAGCTCGATCTCTTGAGGGGCCACTACGCGCTCCCGGTTCTGCGACTCGAAATGATACAGCCGCGCATGTGGGGTGTAGACGGACCGGTACCCTGCATGGTGTGCCTTCAGACAATAATCGATATCGTTGTAGTTGATGGCGAACGCTTCGTCGAAACCACCAATGGATTCGAACAATGGTTTCGGGGTCAACATGCACGCGCCAGTCACCGCCAAGAAATCGCGATTGCCCGCGACACTAAAGAAGTAACCCTGGGAATCTCCGTGAAATCCTCTCAATACGTGGTCGGGGAGTCCGTCGTCGTCAAATGCGACGCCTACATGCTGAATCTTTCCGCTCTCGAACAGCAGCTTTGCACCGACCACACCGACCCCAGCGCGTTGGACTAAAGGGATCATGCGACGGAGCCATTCCGGATTTATAACTTCGATGTCGTCATTCATGAAGAGGAGCAACTCGCCTCGTGATTCCCGGGCCCCGAGATTCATCTTGCGGGCCACATTGAATGGCTCGCGGAAGTGAACTAGCCGACAACCGTTGGCTTCGATGAATTGTCGCGTGGTGGAACGCAGGTCATCGTTGTCCACTACGATGATTTCGTAGTTCCGATAGTCTGTCTTGCTGCGCAGACTCTTCACGCAGTTCACTAGAAGATCCGTCGCGCGACCCCGGATCCTAGCGTCGCGGCCTGCGGAGGGAATCACAATGCTCACTAGAGGCTCGCCGCTGACTTTCTCTTCGATCCAGAAGCATCCCGGGTACGGGCTGGATTGCGCGACCCCGTCTCGCCCAGTGCGCGAGAGCCGATCGGACAGCGCTCGGCAGCCAGCGTCGACCACATACTTCTTTTGTCCCAACGCTAGCGCCGTGGATCCAGGGATCACTCGCCAGTGGTAGAGGACCTTCTCGACATGAAGTATTCGAGACGCCCGTTCAGTGAACCGCAAGACAAAATCGTAGTCTTGAGCGCCCTCGTATCCCTTGCGAAAACCGCCCACCGCTCGAAAGAGATCTGTCCGGTAACAAGCGAGATGCGCGGTATACATGCATGTCTCAAGATACTCGGGCGACCAGTGGGGCTTAAAGAATGGTTCGAATCGGTCTCCACCGACGGACAACTTGTCTTCGTCGCTGTAGATCATGTCCACCAGGCCTTCGCGGTCGATCACGCGAGCGAACTCGAAGAGGGACTCGGGCGCGATCTCGTCGTCGTTGTCGACGAGCACCACGTAGTCACCAGTCGCAATCTCGATAGCGCTGTTCGTCGCTTCGGATATGTGCCCATTCTGTTGACGAAAGACTGCGCGAATCCGCGCATCGTCCCTGCAGAAGCGCTCAAGCATCGGGCGAATGTGCGGTTCTGTTGAGGCGTCGTCAGCCAAGCACAATTCCCAATATGGGTAGACCTGTGCTCGCACCGATGCAACGACGGACTCAAGCCATCGCGCGTCCACGTTGTATACCGGGACCGCGATGGAGAATCGCGGTTTGCGCGAGAACGAATCAATGCTCTCGCGCATTCGCTCGATGTCTGCGGTCGTCAATGCGGTAGCTGCGACCCACTTTGCATATATGGTGCGTTCATCCTCCGCACGCGCCGCCAAGTCCCGGAACCCCCGCACGAGACCAGCGATGCCTTCTCTGCGAACCTTGCGAACCACTGCTGCCGCCAGGGCGGCGACGCCCAGCCGGGGAACGTGGTGCCTCGAAACACGCCATGCTTCCAGGATCATTTCACCAACCGGGTCGGAGCATGTTCAGTTGGTTGGGAAAGGTACGGATCGCCCTTGAATCCGCGGTACGCGATCATGGAAGGCACCTGTTCACGGTAGTACGCGGACACTATGTCGAAGTCTCTCGGTAGCGTCATGCTTGCGCAGACGCCGCCTTTAGCGAGCACTGTTGAACGAAGTCCCGATAGGATGCATACACACCGTTTCTCAGCTCTGTACGGGCATGCCACCCCAACCCCCGCATCCGCCCCACATCCAGCAGCTTCCGCATGGTTCCATCCGGCTTGGTCGTATCGAACACCAGCTTCCCCGGAAACCCCACCACCTTTGCCACCGTTTCCGCCAGCTCGCGAATCGTCACATCCTCGCCGCACCCGATATTGATCAGGGGCGGCTGGTACTGCTCCAGCATCGCCTCGAACAGGTCGTCGGACAGGTTCATCAGCTTCAGGCACGCATCCGCCATGTCGTCGCTATACAGAAACTCGCGCCGCGGCGTCCCCGTGCCCCACACGACCACTTCGCGATTGCCCCGCTCCTTCGCCTCGTGCATCTTGCGGATGAGCGCCGGTAGCACGTGCGAGGTCTGCAGGTCGTAGTTGTCGCCGGGCCCGTAGAGATTGGTGGGCATCACGGAAAGGAAACGCGTGCCGTACTGGCGGTTGTAAGACCAGCACATCTCGATGCCGGCGATCTTGGCGATGGCGTAGGGCCGGTTGGTCGCCTCCAACGGGCCGGTCAGGAGGTATTCCTCCTTGATCGGCTGCGGGCAGTCGCGCGGGTAGATGCAGGAGGAGCCGAGGAACAGTAGGCGCTTCACGCCGGCCCGATAGGCCTCGTGGATGACGTTGGTCTGGATCGCCAGGTTCTCGGCAATGAACTGCGCCGGGTAGGTGTTGTTGGCGAGGATGCCGCCCACCTTGGCCGCGGCGAGGAACACGTACTCCGGCTTCTCGGTCTCGAAGAAGCGGCGGACCGCCGCTGCGTCGACCAGCTCCAGCTCGGCGTGCGTGCGCTTCACGATGTTGCGATGGCCGGCAGCCTCAAGGCGCCGGACCAATGCGGAGCCGACCAGGCCGCGGTGACCGGCGATGTAGATGGCGCTATCGGGTTTCATTCAGCACAGACGAAAGCCCAGTGTTGGCTTGGCAGGCATCGTCGAAGTTTCGCATTGCTCGCATGTAATCGCAGGTGGAATCGAGTCTGAAACTACACCATGGGTGCGTGCTCTTCAATCTGGGTAGCCCAATCGGGCTGGATTGCACACTAATCGGCCCCGAAAGTTCGAACCATGTGCGCAGAATATTCGCGCACCTCGACGAGATCGTTCTTCAAGATGGAGCGAACCACCGCCCAGTCGATCGCCCGGTAGTCGTGTACGGCGACATTGCGAAACCCCACCATCTTCTTCATGCGGCCCGCGAGTTGGCCGGAAAGAAGGCCCGCCTGCTCGAGGAGAGTGAAGGCGTCCCGACTGTCCTTGGGCAGCCCCAGCTCGCGCAGCCGCACAGCATGCATCGCGAGGTCTATGGATGCTTCGCAGGCTCTTTGCAAGTTCACCAGGATGACATCCTGAGCATCGAAATCAGTCTCCAGATCGTCGACATGTCGCTCCCAGGTTGTCGTAGCTCTCGCGAGGGCTCGCTCGATGATGTCCGCCTTCCCGAGAACCACATCGTTCATCGTTCGGCCACGGTGGCTCGACGCCGGATAGTGCCTCGTTCGAGGATGTCGGCAAGGATCTCACCACGCTCTTCGTTGAGGCGCGCATAGCCGGACATTGCCCTCATCTCGAATCGCTGGGCGGCATCCCCGCGCGCAAAAACACGTTCGCCAGACGACACCACCATGGCCGCGAATACCGAATCGGCCGACAGCAGGTCGACTGCATCGATGTCCCAGGTTTCATCGAGCAGGCGGGCCAACTTTTCCGCGAAGGCGCCGCGCTCCGTCCATGACAGTGGTCGTTCCGCCAAAAGCCCAAGATCCAGGTCGCTGTCGGGCCGCTCGTAGGCGGTAGCCCATGATCCGTGGAGCCAAATAGCCACGATCGGCAGCCCCGTGTCGCGTACTGCCTGGCCAATGGCTGCGGACAATCGCGCCACGCGGTCGGGATCTCTGGAGCGGTCGCCTGACTTCATGGGGCGCCCGCATTATCCGCCCTTTGGGCTTGTGCGGTGCCCATGAGTGCGCCACTGCAGGCACTGCGTGTTGCTTGTGGCCTCTTCCCTCGTCGCAGATGGGGGAAGGTCGGGAAAGGGGCGATCAACGCATTCATGCGACCACTTCTTGCCCCCACCCCAGCCCTCCCCCACGAACGTTGTTCGCGGGGGAGGGAGCGAAGGCAAACCCTGCGCCCACGCAAGAAAGGGTGGCGAGCCTTACTCATGGTAGTCATACGCCGCGAACCCGTGCTTCTTCACCAGTTCGTCGCGTTCGGCGGACTTCAAGTCCTCGCGCACCATCTCGGCCACCAGTTCACGGAAAGTGACCTTCGGTTTCCACCCCAGCTTCGTGCGCGACTTGGTGGGGTCGCCGAGCAGTGTCTCCACCTCGGCCGGGCGGAAGTAGCGCGGGTCCACCGCGACCACGCATTTGCCGTCGGCCGTGTAGCCCTTCTCCTCGATGCCCTTCCCGCGCCACTGGATGCGCATGCCCAGTTCCGCCGCGGCCGCGTCGACGAAGTCGCGCACGCTGTGCTGCTCGCCGGTGGCGATGACGAAGTCTTCCGCCACCTTCTGCTGCAGGATGAGCCACATCGCCTCGACGTAGTCGCGCGCATGACCCCAGTCGCGCTTCGAATCCATGTTGCCGAGGTAGAGCGTGTCCTGCAGGCCCAGCTTGATGCGCGCCATGGCGCGGGTGATCTTGCGGGTGACGAAGGTCTCGCCGCGGATCGGCGATTCGTGGTTGAACAGGATGCCGTTGCAGGCGTACATCCCATAGGCTTCGCGGTAGTTGACCGTGATCCAGTACCCGTACAGCTTGGCCACCGCATAGGGTGATCGGGGGTAGAACGGTGTGGTCTCCTTCTGCGGGATCTCCTGCACCAGCCCGTAGAGTTCGGAGGTTGAGGCCTGGTAGAAGCGCGTCTTGCGCTCGAGGCCGAGGATGCGGATCGCCTCCAGCACCCGCAGTGTGCCGAGCGCATCGGAGTTCGCGGTGTACTCCGGTTCCTCGAAGGACACTGCCACGTGGCTCTGGGCCGCGAGGTTGTAGATCTCGTCGGGCTGCACCTGCTGGACGATGCGCACCAGGCTCGACGAATCGGTCATGTCGCCGTAATGCAGGATGAACCGGCGGTTGTCGACATGCGGATCCTGGTACAGATGGTCGATCCGGTCGGTGTTGAAGAGCGAAGTGCGGCGCTTGATGCCGTGGACCGTGTAGCCCTTGGCGAGGAGAAACTCGGCGAGATAGGCGCCGTCCTGACCGGTGATGCCGGTGATCAGTGCTGTCTTGCTCACGAGGGAAACCGGGTTCCTGAAGACGGCTGATTATAATGACTTCGCGCCGTCTCCACCCGAGAACACGGCGCACTTTCCTCGCACTTCGTGCCCTCCATCCTCCTCGTAAAGACGTCTTCGCTCGGCGACGTGGTGCACAACCTGCCCGTGGTGAGCGACATCCGTCGCGCCCGGCCGGATGCCGTCATCGATTGGGCCGTCGAAGAGGCGTTCACGGCCATCCCGGCATTGCATCGCGGTTTGCGGCGGGTCATCGCCTGCGCGCCCCGGCGCTGGCGACGAAATCTGTGGCGGCCCTCCACCTGGGGCGAAATCGGCGATCTGCGCACGGTGCTTCGCGATGGCGCTTATGACACCGTGATCGACACCCAAGGCCTCCTGAAGAGCGCTCTTATCGCCCGCCAGGCGCCGGGCGTGCGCCACGGCCTCGACTGGCGCAGCTCGCGCGAGCCGCTGCGTTGGGCCTACGACCGCACGTACTCCGTGCCCTGGGGCCGTCATGCGGTCGAGCGCAATCGATCGCTGGCGGCCCAGGTGCTCGGGTACACGGTCGACGGTCCGCCCGACTACGGCATCGAACCGCCGGCTTTTCCGCCCGCTGAAGCCGACGACGATTCCCCGCTCGAGGAGCAACGGCCCTGGCTGGAAGCGTCGCAGCGCTTCTCGTGGGCCCCGGCCGGATCGCTCATGGTGCTGCTTCACGGCACCAGCGCCGAGCGCAAGCTTTGGCCGGATCACCAGTGGAAGAAGCTCGCCGCTCATTTCGGCGGCGCCGGCATCGCCTGCCTGCTGCCGTGGGGCAGCGCCGAAGAGCATGATCGCAGCACGCGAATCGCCAAGGACGTGCCGAACGCCATCGTCCCGCCGCGACTCGGGCTGCATACGCTGGCCGGATTGCTCGGCAAAGCGCGCTGCGTGGTGGGCGTCGATACCGGGCTAGTCCATCTGGCAGCCGCGCTGGGGCGACCCACGGTCGGCATCTACGTCGCCACCGATCCCGCCGCCACCGGTGTCTACGCCGGCCCGCACGCGGCAGACGTCGGCACCGGCAAGGAAGTACCGTCGATGGCCATGGTGCTCGCCGCCATAGGCCGCGTCGCCACCTAGGATGAAGCAACTGGTCACGCATGTGCGTGTGTCGCTGGCACCTTGCCTGATCCCACCTTCCCTCCTCTGCGCCGGGGGAAGGAGTGCCCATGCTGTACGACATCACGAGCAGTACATCCCCTCCCCCGGCATCGCCGGGGGAGGGCCAGGGTGGGGGCACGCGGCGGCGGCAAGCACGCCTGCCCCCATCCCAACCTTCCCCCGTCTGCGCCGGGGGAAGGAGTGCCTGCGCTGTACGGCATCGCGAGCCGTACATCCCCTCCCCCGGCATCGCCGGGGGAGGGCCAGGGTGGGGGCCGCGGCGGTCACAAGAACGCCTGCCCCCATCCCAACCTTCCCCCGTCTGCGCCGGGGGAAGGAGTGCCTGCGCTGTACGACATCACGAGCAGTACATCCCCTCCCCCGGCATCGCCGGGGGAGGGCCAGGGTGGGGGCCGCGGCGGTCGCAAGAACGCTTGCCCCCATCCCAGCCTTCCCCCGTCTGCGCCGGGGGAAGGAGTGCCTGCGCTGTACGGCATCACGAGCCGTACATCCCCTCACCCGGCACTGCCGGGGGAGGGCCAGGGTGGGGGCACGCGGCGGTCACAAGAACGCCTGCCCCCATCCCAACCTTCCCCGTCTGCGCCGGGGGAAGGAGTGCCCACGCTGTACGACATCACGAGCCGTACATCCCCTCCCCCGGCAGTGCCGGGGGAGGGCCAGGGTGGGGGCCGCGGCGGTCACAAGAACGCCTGCCCCCATCCCAACCTTCCCCCGTCTGCGCCGGGGGAAGGAGTGCCCACGCTGTACGGCATCACCAGCCGTGCATCCCCTCCCCCGGCATGGCCGGGGGAGGGCCAGGGTGGGGGCCGCGGCGATCGCAAGAACACCTGCCCCCATCCCAACCTTCCCCCGTCTGCGCCGGGGGAAGGAGTGCCTACGCTGTACGGCATCACGAGCAGTACATTCCCCAGCTATGCCTGCGGATCGGAGTACAGGAGACTGTCTCGATTGAGGCTTCCTGTTTCATCTCTCGCGGGTCGCGCACTGCGCAGTGAATACGACTGACATGCGACGTCTCCTATACACGCTCGCGCTGTACCTCCTCGTGCCGGGCGCACTCTGGCATCTGTGGCGACGCTCGCGTCGGCAGCCGGAGTATCTCGAACACGTCGGCGAGCGCTTCGGCCGGTATTCGTTCGAAGTCGCCGGCCCGGTGATCTGGATCCACGCGGTCTCCGTCGGCGAAACGCGCGCCGCCGAGCCGCTGGTGAAGGCGCTTGCCGAACGCCACCCGGATCACCGCATCCTGCTCACCCACACCACGCCCACCGGCCGCGCCACCGGCGAGCAGCTGTTCGGCGACCGCGTGTCGCGGGCCTATCTGCCCTACGACCTGCCGTTCGCGGTGAACCGGTTCCTCGATCACTTCCAGCCGCGCGCCGGCATCCTGATGGAGACCGAGATCTGGTTCAACGTCGCCCACGCTTGCGCGGCGCGCGACATTCCCCTGTTTCTCGTCAATGCGCGTTTGTCGGAACGCTCCGCTCGTGGCTACGGCCGGCTCGCGGTCCTCACCAAGGCCGCGCTGCGTTCACTGCGTGGCATCGCCGCCCAGACCGAAGCCGACGCAGAACGGCTCACCGCTCTCGGTGCCGGAGCGATCGAGATCACTGGCAATCTCAAGTTCGACGTCGCCCCCAGCGCGGAGATGGAAGCCCGCGGGCGCGAGCTGCGCCGTCTCTTCGGCTCGTCTCGCCCGATCCTGCTCGCGGCCAGCACGCGCGAGGGCGAGGAACCGCTGGTCCTGGATGCCTTCGAGCAGATCGACATCGCCGGCATGTTGCTGGTGATCGTCCCGCGGCACCCGCAGCGCTTCGACGAGGTGGCCCGCCTGCTCGATGCCCGGGGCTTGAAGTGGCAGCGCCGCAGCACCGCCGAGCCCGTGTCGGCCGATACCCGAATCGTGCTCGGGGACAGCATGGGCGAGATGTTCGCGTACTACGGCGCGTGCGACGTCGCGTTCATCGGCGGCAGCCTGTTGCCTCTGGGCGGACAGAACCTGATCGAGGCTTGCGCGATGGGGAAGCCGGTCCTCATCGGGCCCCACACGTTCAATTTCAGCGAGGCGACGGACCTGGCGGTCGATGCTGGTGCGGCGATCCGTGTGGCAGACCCTGCACAACTGGCGACACAAGCCGCGCGGCTGCTGAACGACGAGAGCCTGCGCAATGCCATGAGCACGGCCGCGGCAGCATTCGCGGCGACCCACCGCGGCGCTACCGCGCGCACGTTGCAGCTCATCGAAGCGCGGTGGTCTCGCGCTCCGTGACGAGCGTGGTCATGGCGCAGTCGTGCGCTTCGGTCGGCACGTCGTCGACCACCTGTACGGAGAATGCTGCAACAACACGGGGTAGTTCCGCCGGCGTCAACGCCAGAAGCCGATCGTAGAACCCGCCGCCGTAGCCGAGCCGGCGACCATGGGCGTCAAAAGCGACGCCCGGGACGAGCACGAAGTCGACGTCGTCGATGGTCACTTCGCGGCAGGACTCCGGATCGGGCTCACGTATGCCCCAGGTACCGGCCAGAAGGTCTCGTTCCAGGTCGTCGACCGCATAGAGCCGCAGGCGCCGCGCGGTGCGGTCCACGCGCGGCAGGACGAGCTGCCGTCCGGAGCCGATCACATGGGCGTTGAAAGCACCGGTGTCGAACTCGCTGCCGAACGACGAGTAGGCCAGCACCGAGCGGACCGTCGAGAAACCTTCGAGGCGCACGACCCGGCCGGTGATGGTGGCGCTGGCCGCAGCCCGGATCGGTGCCGGGAGCGCATCGCGAGCTGCCAGCACTCGGGCCCGCAGCTCGGCCTTCGCGAGCGCAACCGATGGCTGCGCGCTACCCGGCGCTTCAGCCATCGCAAGCTTTTTCGGGCGAGGGCCCGTGCGCCCCAGGTTGCCGGGGCGCCAGGACGTCGGTGCTCAGCGCCCTTCGACCTTCAGCAACCGATTGACCGCCGCAAGGTCGTCGACGGTCAGGCGGCCGACGGCCTGCTTCAGCTTGAGTTGCGCCAGGATGGTCGTGTAGAGCGCGTTCGCGAGATCCTTGCGGGCGTTCGCCACCTGCTGCTGGGAGTTCAGCACGTCGACCTGGGTCCGGACGCCCACATCGCGGCCGAGCTTGGTGGACTCCAGCGAGACTTCGCTGGACCGCAATGCCTGCTCCAGCGCGCGCACCTGGGCGAGGCCGCTGGTCACACCGAGGTAGGACTGCTGGGTGGCGAGAGTGGCCTGGCGCTTGGCGTTCTCGAGGTCCTGTTCGGTCTTGGTCTTGTTGGCGTAGGCCTCGCGCACCCGCGAGTCGACGATGCCGCCGCTGTAGAGCGGCAGGTTGAACTGGATGCCGATCTGGCCTTGACGGATTTCGCTGCCGAAGCCCTGCGGGCTGGAATTCAGCTTGGCGTCGGAGTAGCTGGCCACCGCGTCGAGAGTCGGGTGATGCCCCATCCGGGCCTTCTGGATCTCGCGGCTCGCGATCTCCAGTGCAGTTTTCTGGATCTCGACCTGCAGGCTCGATCCGAGCGCCTGCTCGACCCAGGCATTGATGTCGGCAGGATCCGGCGGCGTCAGGGTAAGCGGCCAGGTGATGCCGGCGATCGCACCGGGATACTTGCCGATGATCGCCGACAGGGCGCGATTCTTGACTTCGAGATCGTTGAGGGACGCCACTTCCTGCGCGTTGGCGAGGTCGTACCGCGCCTGGGCGTCGTTGGTGTCGGTGATGGTGGCCGTGCCCACCACGAAATTGCGCTTGGCCTGGGCGAGCTGCTCGCTGATCGCGCTCTTCTGCGCCCGGATGAAGTCGAGGTTGGCTTGCGCGAGCAGCACGTCGAAATACGCCTGGCTCACGCGCACCATCAGGTCCTGTCCTGCGGCGGTAAGCTGGATCTCGGAAACGAGCGCCTGGAGCTTGCCTTGCTCGTACGTCTCGCGGTTCTGCGGGCGGTACAGCGGCTGGGTCAGCTGCACACCGTAGGTACGCCCGCCGAAGTCACGCTGACCCTCACGGAACAGCGGGCTGCCCGGAAACTGCGCGTCCGAGTTGGTGTAGTTCAGGTTGGCATTCGCGCTCAACTGCGGCAGCAGGCCGGCCTTGCCCTGGGCGATCTTCTCCTGGCCGGCGAGGAAGCTCGCCCGGGCTGCGGCGTACTGGGGGTCGGACACCAGCGCTTCGCGATAGATGGACAGCAGGTCGGCGGCGAATGCCCCACTGGCGCCGAAACCCAGGAGTGCGGCGATCAGGAGCCGGGACGGTAGTTTGCGGGTGTCGATTTTCGATCTCCTCGGAAGGCCGGCGCGGGTCAGAACACGAAACGCTCGGGTTCTCGGGCGTGCTTGAGTGGGGGAATGGATGTTTCGAACAGCCCCACCGTGGTGATCTTGCCGGGCGCAAGACAGGTCACGAGCTGTGCGGTCATGATGGGCGCGCGCCCGACCACCGCGATCAGACGACCGCCGGGGGCCAGCTGCGCCGGAAAATCCTCGGGGAGCATGGGCAGCGACCCCGTCACGAGTATCGCATCGTAGGGGGCGCTGCGTGCCCAGCCCAGGGCGCCGTCGCCGACCTCCAGCGTGGCGTTGCGAATGCCGTTCTCGGCCAGCCGTGCGGCAGCAGCGCGCGAGAAGTCGGGCACGATCTCCACGCTCACGACCTGCGCCGCAAGGCGGGCAAGCAACGCGGTCATGTAGCCCGAGCCGGTGCCGATTTCGAGTACGCGATCGGTCGGGTTGAGGCCGAGCTCCTGCACCAGCCGGGCTTCGAGCTTGGGCGCGAGCATCACCTCGCCGTGCCCCAGCGGAATCTCCATGTCGGCAAAGGCAAGGTCGCGATACGCCGGCGGGACGAACGACTCGCGCTTCACTTCGAGTACGAGATCCAGCACGCGCTGATCGAGAACTTCCCAGGTGCGAATCTGGCTCTCGACCATGTTCGCGCGGGCAACTTCGAAATCCATTGAGCGGCAGTCAGACGGTGGCCGGGGGACGAACGGCCGATTATCACACAAAAACAATGCCACCTAGCTGGGCGAGCGGCCTTGGCGAATGGATCTTTCCGAGCCGGGTGCGAGGCGCGTTTGCCGGGTAGGCGCGGTTGCGTTACCTTCTGCGCCTGACACAGGGGTCCTGGCTGCGCGCCGCGCGCCGGGTGAGAGAGTCCCTTCGAACCTGATCCGGGTAATGCCGGCGTAGGGAAGATGTCGCCAACCAGCCCAGCACCGAACCTACTTTCCATCGCCGGCGTCGACCCTTCGGGAGGCGCGGGGGTGCTTGCGGACCTGAAGACCTTCTCGGCACTGGGCGCCTACGGCTGCGGGGTGGTGGCGGCACTGACTGCCCAGAACACCCGCAGCGTTACCGGTATCCACGAGGTGCCGCCCGCGTTCCTCCAGCTGCAACTCGACACGCTGTTCGACGACGTGCGGATCGACGCGGTCAAGATCGGCATGCTCGCCTCGGCCGAGCTGGTGCGGGTGGTGGCCGAGGCGCTGCGGCGCCATCGTCCGCCGTTCGTGGTGCTGGATCCGGTCATGGTCGCGAAGAGCGGTGATCGCCTGTTGCGGGCGGACGCCGTGGCCGCGCTGCGATCGGAGCTGCTGCCGCTCGCCACGATCGTCACGCCCAACCTGCCCGAGGCGGGGGACCTGCTCGAGCGCACCGTGACGGAGGCCCTCGGGGACATGCGCAGCGCGGCGGCTGCGCTCCAGGCGCTCGGCGCGAAAGCCGTGCTGGTCAAAGGCGGCCACGGCACCGGCCGCACCGTGGTCGATGTCCTGCGGGACGAGTCCGATACTGTCGAGCTCACGGCGCCGCGCATCGCCACCCGGAACACCCACGGTACCGGCTGCACGCTGTCGTCCGCGATCGCCGCGTTGCTGCCGCAACGAGCGACCGTGGCCGATGCGGTCCGCGACGCCCGCGAATATCTGTTGGGGGCGATCCGCGCTTCCGACGAACTCGAAGTCGGCAGCGGTCACGGACCGCTGCACCACTTTCACGAGGTCTGGCCGCGAAGCCGGGCCGTAACAGGAGAACCTGCATGAACGCGAACCCGAAATTCATCGCCGCCACCGCCCACGTGGACGAAGCGGCGGTGCAACCATTGCCGCGCTCCCGCAAGGTGCATGTCGAAGGTTCCCGCCCGGATATCCGGGTGCCGATGCGCGAGATCTCGCAGTCGGACACGCCCGCGTCGTTCGGTGCCGAGAAGAACCCGCCGATCTTCGTCTATGACACCTCGGGCCCGTACACCGACCCCGAGGCCCACATCGACATTCGCAACGGCCTGCCGCCGTTGCGTGCACGCTGGATCGATGAGCGCGGCGACACCGAGACGCTGCCGGGGCCCAGTTCACGCTATGGCGTCGAACGCCTCGCCGATTCGAAACTTGCGGAATTGCGCTTCAACCTGAAGCGGGCGCCGCGGCGTGCGAAGGCTGGCGCCAACGTGACTCAGATGCACTACGCCCGGCGCGGCCTGGTGACACCGGAAATGGAGTTCATCGCGATCCGCGAGAACCAGCGCCGCGACCTGCTGGGCGAACTGGTCACGCGGCAGCACCCTGGCCAATCCTTCGGCGCATCGCTCCCCGCGGCGATCACGCCCGAGTTCGTGCGCGACGAAGTGGCACGGGGCCGCGCGATCATCCCGGCCAACATCAACCATCCGGAATCGGAGCCGATGATCATCGGCCGCAACTTCCTGGTGAAGATCAACGCCAACATCGGCAACTCCGCGGTCACCTCGTCCATCGGGGAGGAAGTGGAGAAGATGACGTGGTCGATCCGCTGGGGTGGCGACACCGTGATGGATCTCTCCACGGGCAAGAACATCCACGAAACCCGCGAGTGGATCATCCGCAATGCGCCGGTGCCCATCGGCACCGTGCCGATCTACCAGGCGCTCGAGAAGGTGGACGGACGCGCCGAGGAACTCACCTGGGAGATCTTCCGCGACACGCTGATCGAACAGGCGGAACAGGGCGTGGACTACTTCACCATCCACGCGGGCGTGCGGCTGCCGTTCGTGCCGCTCACGGCCAAGCGCATGACCGGCATCGTGAGCCGCGGCGGTTCGATCATGGCGAAGTGGTGCCTGGCCCACCACGAGGAGAGCTTTCTCTACACGCGGTTCGAGGAAATCTGCGAGATCATGAAGGCCTACGACGTGTCGTTCTCGCTCGGCGACGGCCTGCGCCCCGGTTCGATTCACGACGCGAACGACGAGGCGCAGATCGCGGAACTGAAGACGCTGGGCGAGCTCACCGACATCGCGTGGAAGCATGACGTGCAGGTGATGATCGAAGGCCCGGGTCACGTTCCCATGCACCTCATCAAGGAGAACATGGACCTGCAGTTGAAGTACTGCAAGGAGGCGCCGTTCTACACGCTGGGGCCCCTGACCACCGACATTGCGCCGGGCTACGACCACATCACCAGCGGCATCGGCGCCGCGATGATCGGTTGGTACGGCACTGCGATGCTGTGCTACGTGACGCCGAAGGAACACCTGGGCCTGCCCAACAAGAACGACGTCAAGGACGGGATCATCACCTACAAGATCGCCGCGCACGCAGCGGACCTGGCGAAGGGGCATCCCGGCGCGCAGATTCGCGACAACGCGCTATCGAAGGCGCGCTTCGAGTTCCGGTGGGAAGACCAGTTCAACCTGGGACTCGATCCGGACAAGGCGCGCGAGTTCCACGACGAGACGCTGCCGAAGGATTCGGCCAAGGTCGCGCATTTCTGTTCCATGTGCGGACCGCACTTCTGCTCGATGAAGATCACGCAGGACGTGCGCGACTATGCGCAGGCGCAGGGCGTGTCGGCTGACGAAGCGCTCAAGAAGGGAATGGAGCAGAAGGCCGTCGAGTTCGTGCAGCGGGGCGGGGAGATCTATCGTCCGGCTTAGGGGCAGCGTTGCCCCCATCCCGACCTTCCCCCGCATCCGCGGGGGAAGGAGTGTACGTCCCCTCCCCCGGCTTTGCCCGGGGAGGGCGGAGGGTGGGGGCAGCGCAGCGCCGGCTTCGCCGGGGGCTAGAGCCCTACGCTCCTTCCCCCACCTTCGGTGGGGGAAGGTTGGGATGGGGGCGGTTTTACGCCGCCTTGAGAAACCGCATCGGATCCACGCCCCATTTCTCCGGTGGCTCGTGGCTCACGATGCGATCGGCTCCGCGCGCCAGATCCACTTCCTCGGGCTTCACGTAGCAATTGGCGCGGGTGCTGAAGAAGGTCCGCACCCGCGGTGCCAGAAGATTGCCCTCGGTCTGGTCGGTGACGACGCCGAGACGGCCGCTTTCCAGCAGCACGAGCGTGCCGACCGGGTAGATGCCGATGCAACGCATGAAGTGGTGGACGAGCTTTTCCTCGAAATGGAACTTGCTCCACTCGAACATCTTGCGCAGCGCCTCGGTGGGCGCCATGCCCTTGTGGTAGACGCGATCCGATGTGATCGCGTCGTACACGTCGACGATGGCGGACATCTTCGCGAGAGTCGAGATGCGATCGGCGGGCAGCTTGTGCGGATAGCCCGAGCCGTCGATGCGCTCGTGATGATGCAAGGTGATGTCTAGAGGGATCTCGCCGACGGCGCCGGAGGCCACCAGGATCGCGTGACCTTCCTCGGGATGGCGGCGGATGACGGCGAACTCCTCGTCGGTCAGCTTGCCGGGCTTGTTCAGCACCTGGTCGGGGATCTTCATCTTGCCCACGTCGTGCATGAGGCCGCCGATGCCGGCCTGCCGCACCGTTTCGGCATCGAGTTCGAGATGCCGGGCGAACGTGACCATCATCGTGCCCACGGCCACGCAATGCATGTAGGTGTAGTCGTCGGCGTCCTTGAGGCGCAGCAACGAGAGCAAGGCGCCGCTGTTGCGCGCGACCGATGCGGTGATGTCCGTGACGACCGCCTCGATGTCGGCCACCTGGACGGCTCGGCCCAGGCGGGCGTCGTTCATCACGTTGCGCACGACCCGGCCGGCCTGCTCGTGGATGCGCTGCGCGCGCACCAGTTCGTCTGCGGCACTCACCTTGACCGGCGCCGGTGCCGGGGCCGCGGCGAGCTCGAGCATGCGGTGCTCGGTCTCGGCCCTCACCTCGGATTCGGTTGGCGCATCGGCGACGTCGAGACCCTTGTCGGTGTCGATGTACACCTCGGGGATCGCGGCAGCCCGGATCTTGTCGATGTCGCCTGCGTCCTTCAGCAGGAACTTGTTGCGCGCGAACGGATGCGTCATCCAATCGCAGTTGAGGTCGTGGATGTACATCCCGGGCTGCAGTTGCCCGGCTTGAATCTTCTTGATCATGCTGCGGGTGGTGCGGGGGGTACGTTGCAGCCGTGCGGCCGGCGACGCAGCAATTAACGTCCTCGCGGCCGCGAACTTGACGATCCGCGGCCGCTATAATCCGCCGCCGCCATGGATCCCGTACTGCTCATCAAGGCCGTCGTTCTCGGTATCGTCGAGGGTCTCACCGAATTCCTGCCGATCTCGAGCACGGGCCACCTCATCATCGTGGGTGCCCTGCTCGACTTCAACGACGACAAGGGCAAACTGTTCGAGATCGTGATCCAGCTGGGCGCCATCGTCGCGGTGGTGTGGGAGTATCGGGCGCGGTTGACGAGGGTTGTCGTCACGCTCGGGAGCTCCGCGGATTCGCGGCGGTTCGTCGTCAACCTGGGGCTCGCGTTTCTGCCCGCAGCGATCCTCGGACTCGCCTTCGGTTCGGCCATCAAGCGGCACCTGTTTCATCCGGTCCCGGTGGCGGCGGCCTTCATCGTCGGCGGCCTGCTGATTCTCTGGGTAGAGCGGCGCAAGCACCAGATCCGCATCGAAGAGGTCGATGCGATGCGTGCAGGCGACGCGCTCAAGGTCGGCCTGGCCCAGGCCCTCGCGTTGATTCCAGGCACGTCACGGTCGGGCGCCACCATCATCGGCGGTCTGTTCTTCGGCCTGTCCCGTCGCGCCGCCACCGAATTCTCGTTCTTCCTCGCCATCCCCACGCTTACGGCGGCCGCACTCTATGACCTCTACAAGCACCGCAGTCTGCTGGGCACCGATGATCTCGCCCTATTCGGCGTGGGCTTCGTCGCAGCCTTCGTGAGCGCGCTGCTCGCGGTGCGCGGCCTGATCCGCTACGTGGCCCACCACGACTTCACGGTGTTCGTGTGGTACCGGATCATCTTCGGCGTGATCGTGCTGGCAACCGCGTGGTTCGGCTGGGTCGACTGGAGTACCCCCGGCTGAAAGAGCAAAGCCTTCACCACGAAGGACGCGAAGGACACGAAGGGAGCACGAAGGAAAACAAGGAGGGGGCCCGGTCCGGGGTACCTTCGTGTGCCTTAGTGTCCTTCGCGTCCTTCGTGGTGAAGGCTTTTCCCAGCGGCCCCAGGAACGACTAAGACTGCACCCAGGGCAGACCGGCCTTCCGCCACCCGCCCACCGTATTGCGGTGACTCAGCGGATCCTTGTCGCCTTCGAAACCCTCGAGCACGTTGTACGCCTCGGTGTAGCCGAGCTGCTTCGCGGCCGCCGCGGCCGCACCCGACCGCGCGCCGCTGCGGCACAGGAACATCACGAGCGACTCGGGATCCACCTGCGCCTTGAGTTCGGTGCCGAACGCCGCGTTGGGTGCGCCGTCGGGCCAGGTCTGCCACTCGATTTCCACGCTTCCCGGGACCCGCCCGACCCACGTGAGCTCGGCACGGGTCCGGACGTCCACCAGCTTGGCGCCGGGGGCCAGAGTCAGCAGCTCGTGAGCCTCGGCCGGGGTCAATGCACCATCGTAGGGCAGGCCTTGCTGGCGCGCCCGGTTCTGGGCCCGTTCGAGAATTTCCGTCAGTTTTCCCATGGGAAGAGGCTCCGTATCAGAAAAGATCATCGGGGGTTCGCCACCCCTCTGCGTGCAGCGACTTGCCTCCTGGGACCGCGATCGACTTCCGCCCGGCAACATTACGCACTAGTTCGGTGCATCATTCGCAAAATTGCACCGCAATAGCGCGCTCGGGGCCTGCCCGGCTTCGCTAACGAATTGTGGCACAATGTTTTTTCGCCCAGAAGCCGTGGCACGGAATCTGCGAAATAGTGGCGCCGGTTTCCTTTCCAGCGCAATAAATCCCTCTTTTTTCTCACCAAATTCTTGAGTCCTGAGGAGAACCTGAAGATGTCCCCAGCCGAAGTCCTGAAATCCATCAAGGACAACGAAGTCAAGTTCGTTGACCTGCGCTTCACGGATACCCGTGGCAAAGAACAGCATGTGTCCGTGCCGGCCAGGCAGTTCGACAACTCGAAATTCGAAGACGGCCACGCGTTCGACGGTTCCTCCATCGCCGGCTGGAAGGGGATCCAGGCCTCGGACATGCTCCTGATGCCCGACGCCGCCTCCGCGCGGATGGACCCATTCACCGACGAACCCACCCTCATCGTGACCTGCGACGTGGTGGAACCGTCCGACGGCAAGGGTTACGACCGCGATCCGCGCTCGATCGCGAAGCGCGCCGAGGCTTACCTCAAGTCCACCGGCATCGGCGATGTCGCGTACTTCGGTCCCGAGCCCGAGTTCTTCGTGTTCGACTCGGTCACGTGGAACGTGGACATGTCCGGCTCCTCCGTGAAGATCGTCTCCGAGGAAGCCCCGTGGTCCTCCGGCCTCGACATGGAAGGCGGCAACATGGGCCACCGTCCGCCGATCAAGGGCGGCTACTTCCCCGTGCCCCCGGTCGATTCGCTGCAGGACATCCGCTCCGCCATGTGCCTGGCGCTCGAAGAACAGGGCGTCGAAGTGGAAGTGCATCACCACGAAGTGGCCGCCCCCGGCCAGTGCGAGATCGGCACCAAGTTCGCACCGCTCGTCCAGCGCGCCGACTGGCTGCAGATCCTCAAGTACACCGTGCACAACGTCGCGCATTCCTTCGGCAAGACGGCCACGTTCATGCCCAAGCCGGTCGTGGGCGACAACGGCTCGGGCATGCATTGCCACCAGTCGATCTGGAAGAACGGCGAGAACCTGTTCGCCGGCAACGGTTACGCCGGCCTTTCCGAGTTCGCGCTGTACTACATCGGCGGCATCATCAAGCACGCCAAGGCGCTGAACGCGATCACCAACCCGGGCACGAACTCGTACAAGCGCCTGGTCCCCGGCTTCGAAGCGCCGATCAACCTCGCCTACTCCGCGAAGAACCGCTCGGCCTCGATCCGCATTCCGTACGTGTCGAGCCCGAAGGGCCGCCGCATCGAAGTGCGCTTCCCCGATCCGACCGCCAATCCGTACCTCGCCTTCGCTGCCATGATGATGGCCGGCCTCGACGGCGTGCAGAACAAGATCCACCCCGGCGATCCGATCGACAAGAACCTGTACGACCTGCCGCCCGAAGAAGCGAAGAAGGTCCCGAACGTGTGCTCGTCGCTCGACATGGCGCTGGAGCATCTCGACAAGGGCCGCGACTTCCTCACGCGCGGCGGCGTGTTCTCGAACGACATGATCGATGCCTACATCGATCTCAAGATGGAGGAGGTCACGACGTTCCGCATGACCACCCATCCGGTCGAGTTCGCGATGTACTACAGCCTCTGACCGCAAGGTCCGGAGGCCGCAGAAAGGGCGGGGGACTCCCGCCCTTTTTTTTCCGGTCCGGTGCGAAAATGGGAGCCCTTGAACATCGTCCTGGTCCGCGACCGCCATGCATCCCCGAGCGCATTGCGGCGCGCGCCCCTGGCCATGAAACCATTCCTTCTCGTTGCGGCCTTCCTGCTGCCCACCACGAGCGCACTGGCGGACCAGATCTGCAAGTACGTCGACCCCGAGGGCCGCATCACCTATTCGACGGCCACGCCGAAGGACCATCGCAAGGTGCTCTGTTTCGACCCGATGCCCGAGCGCAAGCCGAAGCCCGCTCCGAAGCCGGCGGCGCGCAAGCCAGGCGCCGACGAGGCTGGCTTCCCGCGTGTGGACGGGACCACGCAACGCCGCCGGGACGACGACCGGCGGCGCATCCTCGAGCAGGAACTCACCGACGAGCAGAAGCTGCTCGACCAGGCGCGCAGGATTCTCGGGGACACCGAGGGCGGCACCGATCGATCGCAGGAACGAGACCAGCCCATGCGCGAGTCGATCAACACGCACCTGAAGAACATCGAAGCAATCCGGCGCGAGCTCTCGAACGTGAAGTAGCGGCGGTCGCCCGCGCCTCCCGGCGCAAGCGCTGCAGTTGGATCGCTTCTTGCTGCCATCAGGTGGCCTCACCTGGCGTGCACGAGTGAATCCCGAAGCCCTGCGCGGTCTCGATCTCCTCGCCGCCGCGGTGATGCTGCTCGATCGGCGCCGCGTCATCGAGCACGTGAACCCTGCCGGCGAAAACCTGTTCCAGGTCAGCAAGAACATCATGGTCGGACAAACGCTCGAAGAGGCCTTCGCGGACTGCACCGAGTTGCAGGTCGCGATCGGCTGCGCCGACCGGGACAACTGCAGCTACACGCAGCACGACCTCACGCTCGTCGCTGCTTCGGTGAGCGGAGGGCTCCGCCATCCGCTCACGTGCACCGTGACGCCGTTTGAACTGGACGCTGCCGACGGTTTCCTGCTCGAGTTCACGCCGATGCAGCAGCAACTGCGCATCGCCCGCGAGGAACGCTTGCTCGACCAGAGCCACGCCAATCGCGAATTGATCCGCAATCTCGCCCACGAGATCAAGAACCCGCTCGGCGCCCTGCGCGGTGCCGCGCAACTGCTCGATCGCGAACTCGAGCGCCCCGAACTGCACGAGTACACGCAGGTGATCATGATGGAGGCCGACCGGCTGCAGTCGTTGATGGATCGGCTGCTGACGCCGCATCGCCTGCCGCAGCCCACGGCGCTCAACATCCACGAAGTCACCGAGCGCGTGCGCAGCCTGCTCGTGGCCGAGTACCCGGACCTGCGTATCCGGCGCGACTACGACACCAGCCTGCCGCCGCTCACCGCCGACCGCGAACAGCTCATCCAGGCTGTCCTCAACATCGCGCGCAACGCCGCGCAGGCGATGCGCGGCAGCGGCAACATCGCCTTTCGCACCCGCGTGGCCCGGCGCGTCACGCTCGCCAAGAAGCTCTATCGGCTCGCCATCGTGCTCGAAGTGAACGACGACGGCCCGGGCATCCCCGACGACATCCGCGACCGCGTGTTCTTTCCGCTCGTGTCGGGCCGCGACGGCGGCACGGGGCTCGGACTGACCCTCGCGCAGAACTTCGTCAATCAGCACCAGGGCATCATCGAAGTCGAAAGCCGCCCCGGCAACACCTCTTTCACAATACTGCTGCCGCTGCGCGATACGGTCATCGCGTCGAACGCGCCGAGCACGCAGAAACACTGAGACCATCCCCATGAAACCCGTCTGGATCATCGACGACGACCGTTCCATCCGCTGGGTGTTCGAAAAAGCGCTCACGCGCGAGAACATCGCCTTCAAGACCTTCTCCTCCGCACAGGATGCGCTCGCCGCGCTCGGCGCGACACCGCCGCAGGTGGTGGTGAGCGACATCCGGATGCCCGGCAGTTCCGGCCTCGATCTGCTGCAGCAGATCAAGACGCGCTTCCCGAACCTGCCGGTCATCATAATGACCGCCTACTCGGATCTCGAAAGCGCGGTCGCGGCCTTCCAGGGAGGGGCGTTCGAGTATCTGCCGAAGCCGTTCGACGTCGACCAGGCGGTGGATCTGATCCGCCGCGCGATGGAAGAGAGCCTGCGCCAGAGCGATGCGCCGGAAGCCGCGGAAGAGTCGCCCGAGATCCTCGGCCAGGCCCCGTCGATGCAGGAGGTGTTTCGCGCCATCGGCCGTCTCACCCAGTCGCAGGCCACGGTGCTCATCAACGGCGAGTCGGGCACCGGCAAGGAACTCGTCGCCCGCGCGTTGCATCGACACAGTCCGCGCGCCGCGAAGCCGTTCATCGCCATCAACACGGCGGCCATACCCAAGGACCTGCTCGAATCCGAACTGTTCGGCCACGAGCGGGGAGCTTTCACCGGCGCACAGGCGATGCGCCGCGGACGCTTCGAGCAGGCCGAGGGCGGCACTCTGTTCCTGGACGAGATCGGCGACATGCCCGCCGACCTGCAGACCCGCCTGCTGCGCGTGCTCTCCGACGGTCAGTTCTACCGCGTCGGCGGCCACCAGCCGATCAAGGCGAACGTCCGCATCATCGCGGCGACCCACCAGGACCTCGAGTCGCGCGTGAAGCTGGGCCTGTTCCGCGAAGACCTCTTCCATCGCATCAACGTGATCCGCCTGCGCCTGCCCGCGCTGCGCGAACGCCGCGAGGATGTGCCGCTGCTCGCCAAGCATTTCCTCGCGAAGAGCGCACGCGAACTCAACGTCGAAGCGAAGCGCATGACCGATTCCGCACTCAAGTATCTAGGTTCGCTCGACTGGCCCGGCAACGTGCGTCAGCTCGAGAACCTGTGCCACTGGGTGACGGTGATGGCGCCCGGCATCAATGTCGACATGCCCGACCTCCCGCCCGAAATCCGCGAGGGTGACGCACGCATGCCGTCCGAAAGCTGGATCGCAGCCCTCGAGCGCGAGGCGGAGAACGCATTGAATCGCGGCGAAACCCAGATCATGGACGAGATGACGCGCCAGTTCGAGAAGGCGCTGATCCTGCGCGCGCTCGCGCACACCGGTGGCCGCCGGATCGAAGCCGCGAACCTGCTCGGGCTCGGCCGCAACACGCTCACGCGCAAGATCCAGGAGCTGGGGCTGGAGGACAAGGACCGGGCCGAGCGGCCGGAGGCTGCGGAGTCCTGATCGGTTAAACCGCTGCCCCCACCCTAACCCTCCCCCACGCTTCGCGCGGGGGAGGGAATGCACGACTGGAAGCGCAGGCACTCCTTCCCCCGGCTATGCCGGGGGAAGGCTGGGATGGGGGCAAACACCGCCGCTACGCGACGCGACCGATCAACCGATCTCCGCAATCACCGGCGCGTGGTCCGACGGGCGCTCGAGCTTGCGCGGTTCCACGTCGATGCGCGCCGCCTTGCAGCGCGGCGCGAGGTGTTCGCCCAACAGGATGTGGTCGATGCGCAAGCCCATTCGGCGCTTGAACGCGTTCATGCGGTAGTCCCACCAGCTGAACGACCCTTCCGGCTGATCGAACAGGCGAAAGCTGTCCTTCAATCCCAGCGCTTGCAATCCGCGGAACGCCGCACGCTCCGGCTCGCTGCACAGCACCTGATCCTTCCATGCGGCCGGATCGTGCACGTCGCGATCCTCCGGTGCGATGTTGTAGTCGCCGAGGAGCGCCAGATCGGGATAGCGCTGCAGTTCATCCCGCAGCCAGGCGGTCAGCGCCTCCAGCCATGCGAGCTTGTAGCGGTACTTGTCGGAGTCGACGCTCTGACCATTGGGGATGTACACGCATACCACCCGCACGCCATCGACGGTCCCGGCGATCACGCGCTTCTGCTCGTCGGCAAAGCCCGGTATGCCGAGGGTCAAGTCGGTGGCCGGCGCGCTCGACAGGATCGCCACACCGTTGTAGGTCTTCTGCCCGGAGTAGGCGCAGCGCCACCCGGCAGCTTCCAGTTCGGCTGCGGGAAACTTCGAATCCTCGAGCTTGGTTTCCTGCAGACACACCACGTCCGGCTGTTCGCGCGCGAGCCAGTCCTGCAGGTGCGGCAGGCGCACCTTGAGGGAGTTGACGTTCCAGGTGGCGAGTTTCATGGGCGTTCCGGTGCGTGGACGAAGTCATTGTCGATACAGCAGCCGCGATTGTAGAAGGTCCATACGCCATCGAGTATGCCGTCGACCTCGTTTCGACCCGGGTCCGGCGCCGGTCGCGCACCGCGTACAGCGCGTCTGGATCTCTGCTTTGTCCAGTCTGCGCCTCGGGCCCGCAGGTAAGGTGGATAGCACGGCCTTTTCACCACCGTTGTGGACCGCGGCAGCGCTGATCGTGGTACACGGAATCACCACGGGGCCGCTTCTGCGACACGAACCCGGCTGGCGCCGGCGCCGTACCCCTACGTTCCCTCACAGAATCGAGACCCGCATGATCGAACCACTCCTGCTGACCACCGCCAGAATCTCCACCTTCGACGGCGAACGACCCCTGACTGCCGCCAGCGGATTCTTCTTCGAGCGCGACGGCCGCCTTTTCCTCGTGACCGGGCGGCACGTGCTGATCGACGAGCCGAGCAAGCACTTCCCGAACCGCATCGAGATCGAGTTCCATACCGATGCACAGAACCTCACGCGCTCGAGTGTGCTCTCCGTGATGCTGTACCAGGACGGTCGGAGCGTCTGGCGTCAGGGAAGCGATACGGGCGGCGAGATCGACGTCGCGGTCATCGAAATCGACCGTGCGGCGCTGGCGCCTTCCGCTGTGCTGGAGTGGTTCACACCGGCGCATCTGCAGGATGCACTGGACGAGGTGGAAGTCGGCACCTCGCTGCTGGTGGTCGGCTTTCCGCTCGGATTTCACGACACACTGCATCACCTTCCGGTGGTGAGGCATGCGGTGATCGCCTCGTCGTTCGGCGTCCGCTTCCAGGGGCAGGGTTACTTCCTCACCGACGCGCGGACGCACCGGGGGACCAGCGGAGCGCCTGTAGTGATGCGCAGTGCCGCCGGGAACCCCAGGCTACCGTGGAAATTGCTCGGTGTGCATGCCGCGCGCATGGACATGACCACGCGCGACCGGCAACTCGACGAGTCCCTCGGACTGAACTGCGCCTGGTACGCCGACATCCTGCTCACGCTTACGGCAGGCGAGCCATAGCGCTCGTGGCATCGTACGAGGCGTCCCGGCACCGGCAAACACCTTTGCCCGGCGGGCCTTGTCGCTTCAATCGGGTTTCAGACGCGATTCCCGTCCTTGAGCAGCCATGGATCGTTCGCGCGTCTGCGCCAAGAGTGGATCTGTCGGTCGGCTTCGTAGCGGGCACACCGTAGTGTTCCTGCCCGCCCCGGTGCAGCGAGGTGAGGGGGTTGACGTGAAAGTAAAGACTCTTTACAGTCCGCGCCCGTTGCCCGGACCGGGCTTCGATTCTCTCAGAGACCGATTCGTGAGATCACCACGCGCCGCCACGCATCCGGCCCATTCGTTGGGCTGGTCGAAGTTGTTCATGGCGGACCAGCTGGATGGAAGCGAGGACCCGATTCATCCGGGAGAGGGGAACGCGTAGTTGCGCACCCTCCAAGCGCTGCTCTCAGAGGCCCGGACTCCGAAAGGACCCGGGCCTCTTGCATGTTTCGCGCAACTCAGCGACGGGGCAAGAAGTGGAAAGGAACGCGCAACACGCGCAGCGCGTTCCCGCTGGCGGTGCCAGGTTCTGCTTCTCGGGGTAGCGCAGCAGGCAGCGCGCGTGTTTTCGCGAACACAAGGCCGCAGGTTCGAGACCGGTGGCCGAGACCAGCTTCACTCCTACCACCACTTGTCACCATGGCTTATTCGATGATCCAGCGCAGGCAGAAGGCCGAGCGCGAACGAATCGAAGTCTACGATGCCGCGCTGCGCCGCGCCCGGCGCCGGTCGCGGCCTGCGCAGGACTTCCACAAGGCGATCGAAGAAGCCGCGCGCGGCTTCACCAGCGAAGTCGTGCGTGATCCCGGCGCGTGGCGCCCGCAGTTGAAGACTCGCGACGCCGCGCGCTTGCGCCTGGCGGCGGCGCGGCACCTTTTTGCACGCTATCCGGTTCCCGCGGCGCTCGAACGCATCTGGATCGACGACGCGGGGCTCGACGCGGAGGAAGTGTGGCTGCGCAGGCACTGGTACGTCGTGGTGGCGCGTGGTGGATCCCTGTACCAGGCGGGCGCCGGCCAGTGGTTGACGCGCAAGGAAGTCCACACGTTCCTCAATCCGCCCGCCGGCCTGGATTTCGATGCAGCGTTCTGGCACGCCATCGCTCGCTCCTATGTCGGCGAGCCCGGTCCGGCGCTGTGCATCGCACGTTCGAGGATCGCGCGAGCGCCGCGCAGCGAGATCGCGTTCTGGCGCGAGGTGGCGCGGTTCTTCTGCACCAACCCCGCGCCGGTGGAAGCGATCGACGACCTGTGCGACTACCTGGACTACTGCTACCGCTGCGATCCCGATTACAGTCTGGAGGGGCGCACGCTGGCGTCGCTCAACCGGCGGATGCACGAATGGCATCGCGACACCGCGGCCATCGAGCGCATCGAGGCGATCCGCCACCGTGCCGCGGGACGAGTCGGCGCTGGTGCGTCTGCGTCTGACCGGATGTGGACCGGTTCACCGCTGGCCGACTGGGAATGGTCGCCCTCGACCAAGGACGCGCGAACCAAAGGCGAGCGCTTCGTAGTCCGGCAGCTGAAGCAGGCCGAGGACCTGGTGATGGAAAGCCGCGCCATGTGCCACTGCGTGTGGACCTACGCCAACAAGTGCATCGCGGGCACCGCGTCGATCTGGTCGCTCAGGCGGTGCACGAAGGACCGCGTCTATCGCCTGCTCACGATCGAGATTGACGCGCAGGGCCGGGCAATCCAAGTGCGCGGGGTCGCCAACCGGCTTGCGGACGCGGACGAGCGCAATGTACTCGAACGCTGGGCCCAGGCGCGCGGGATCACCCTCTTCTAACCCGCAGATCGCACCCAGGCAGGTCCTATTGCTGCGCGGGGGCGCAGTGATTCACTTAGGCGCCGCTTCGGCCGAAGGTGCCTGGGCAGCCTGATCCGACTTCTCGCCGCCGTCTGCCGTCGCCGTCTCCTTCTTGGGCTTCTTCTCCACTTTGGGCGTCGGCGGCTTGTAGGCTGCCGTCTTCGGGTAACCCGCCGCATCGAGCGCCGTGTTCCACTGCCCCGACTCCCAGCCTTTCACCACCGAAGCACGACCGACCTGCAGTACGGGCACGTCGACGTCCTGACTGCCGGTCACCTTCTTGAGATCGGCCTGGACCTCGGGGTCGGCCGCATTGCGCTCCGAGTAGGGGACGCCGCGCTTCTCCAGCAGCGCACGGGCCTGGTCGCAGGGAGCGCCGCAGTCGGCGCTGTAGAACGTGACCGGGAAGGTCTTCGCTGCCTGCTGCACCGCGTAAGGCAGGGGCACTGCATCGGCTGCCGTGGTCACGCGTTTCTTCTCGATGTCCTTCGCTTCCTTGGGCGGCGGCTTGTCGGTGTAGTGCACCTTGCCGTCGGCATCGACCCAACGGTAGAGCTGGGCGGCGTCGACCGAGGCGACGACCACAATCACCAGAACGACAGAAACGAGCATCTTCATGGGAACCTCCGTGACCGTGCGACGGTTCAAGCAGACACCATGCCGTTGTGCCGCAACAACGCGTCGATCGTGGGTTCACGACCGCGGAACGCCGTGAAGGATTCGAGCGCCGGCCGGCTGCCGCCCACACCGAGAATCTCCTGCCAGAAGCGCTGGCCGATATCCGGGTCGAGCACGCCATGCTCCTCGAACAGGCTGTATGCATCCGCCGACAGTACCTCCGCCCATTTGTAGCTGTAATAACCCGCGGCATAACCGCCGGCGAAGATGTGCGAAAAACTGTGCGGGAAGCGGTTGTAGTCCGGCGGAACCAGCACGGCGACTTCGCGCCGCACTTCGGCCAGCAGTTGCATCGGCCCCACCGTTCCGGCCGGATCGAGTTCGTGATGCATGCGCATGTCGAAGAGCGCGAACTCGATCTGCCGCAGGGTCTGCAGGCCGCTCTGGAAGTTCTTCGCCGCGATCATCTTGTCGAACAGGTCGCGCGGCAAGGCCGCACCGGTGTCCACGTGCCGCGTCATGTTGGCGAGCACGTCCCACTCCCAGCAGAAGTTCTCCATGAACTGGCTCGGCAGTTCCACCGCATCCCACTCGACACCGTTGATGCCGGAGACCGCGAGGTCCTCGACCCGCGTCAGAAGGTGATGCAGGCCGTGGCCGAACTCATGGAATAGCGTGATCACTTCGTCGTGGGTGAACAACGCAGGCTTTCCACCCACGGGCGCAGAGAAGTTGCAGTTGAGGTACGCGACCGGCTGCTGCATGCCGGCAGTGATGCGCCGGCGCGCCATGGCTTCGTCCATCCACGCTCCGCCGCGCTTGGTAGGCCGAGCGTACAGATCCATGTAGAACTGACCGACCAGCTTGCCGGCGGCATCGGTGATGCGGAAGAACCGCACGTCGGGGTGCCACACCGGCGCTTCGTCGCGCGCGATGGTGAGACCGTACAGCGTCTCCACCACGCGGAACATGCCGGCCACCACGCGATCTTCGGGGAAGTACTGCTTCACTTCCTGTTCCGAGAACGCATAGCGGGCGACACGCAGCTTCTCCGACGCCCAAGGAATGTCCCAGGCTTCCAGCGCGGCAAGGCCGAGCGATTCGCGCGCGAACGCACGCAGGTCTTCCAGATCGCGCAACGCGAACGGCTTCGCCCGCACCGCGAGGTCGCGCAGGAACGTGAGCACCTGCGCGGGTGACTCGGCCATCTTGGGTTCGAGCGACACTTCGGCGAAGCTCGCATAACCCAGCAACTGCGCCTGTTCGCGCCGCAGGCTCAGGATCTCGCCGATGATGGACGAGTTGTCGAGCTTCGCATCACCGAATTCCGAGGCACGCGTGACGTAGGCGCGATACATGCGCTCGCGCAGCGGCCGGTGTTCCGCATACTGCATGAGCGGCAGATAGGACGGCATGTGCAGCGTGAACTTCCAGCCGGTCTTGCCGTCCGCCTTGGCGGCCTCCGCTGCGGTGGTCAGCACGTCGTCGGGGATGCCTTTCACCGCTTCCGCGTCGGTCTCGATATGCGAGAACGCATTGGTCGCATCCAGGACGTTGTCGCTGAAGCGCGAAGAGAGTTCCGACAGGCGTTCCGCCACGGCCTTGAACCGCGTCTTCTTGTCTTCCGCCAGTTCGGCACCGCCCAGGCGGAAATCGCGCAGCCGGTTCTCCACGATGCGCCGGCGCGCCGCGGACAGCGATCCGAACTCCGGTGCGGACCGGATCGCCCGGTACTTGCGGAACAGGCCTTCGTGCTGGGCCAGCTCGGCGCCGTAGAGCGAGAGCTTGGGCAGGTTGGCGTTGTAGGCCTCGCGCAGCTCCGGTGAATTCATCACCGCGTTCATGTGCGCCACCTGGCCCCAGGCGCGGTAGAGGCGCTCGTTGGCGTCCTCGAGCGGCTGGACGAAGCCGTCCCAGGAGGCGGCGGCAGGATCGTCCGCGAGTCTGGCGACGAGCGCGCGGTTGTCCGCGAGCAGCTGGTCCACGGCGGGCGCCACGAACTCGGCCTTGAATTCGGCAAAGCGCGGGAGCCCGGAGAAGTCGAGCAAAGGGTTCATGGGTTTTGAGACGATAGGGAAAGACGGGATTCAGCCCTCGCCGGGCCGCCCCAAGAGGGCCGGCCCCCTGGGGAGAAGGGCCGCAGGCCCATCGGAGAGTTCAACTTAGACCTCGAAGACGATGCGGCCGCCAACCAAGGTGGTGTGCACTCGTCCTTGCAGTTCATACCCCGTGAAAGGTGTGTTCTTGCCCTGGCTTTTCAAGCTGGCGGGCTCGACCCGCCACCAGGCATCGCGATCGAACAGGCAAAGGTCCGCAGCCGCGCCCGGAACGAGAGCCGGCTCCGGCACCTGGAGCACCCGGGCCGGCTGGGAGGTCACACGCGCCAGCGCCTGCGCCAGCGGCAGCTTCGCTTCCGCACCCCATTTGAGCGCGAGCGGCAGCAGCAGTTCGAGGCCGGTGGCGCCGGGTTCGGCTTCGCCGAAGGGGAGTTCCTTGCCGTCTTCGTCCACCGGCGTGTGGTCGGAACAGATCGCGTCGATCGTGCCATCGACCAGCCCGCGCACCAGGGCTTCGCGGTCGCGGAGGCTGCGCAACGGTGGCGACAACCGGCAGTGCGCATCGAAGTAACCGATGTCCATCTCCGACAGATGGATGTGGTGGGCCGATACGTCGCAGGTGACGGCCATGCCTTCGGCGCGCGCCTTGCGCACCATCTCGACGCCGTCCGCCGTGGAGAGACGCGACAGGTGCACCCGCGCTCCGGTTTCGCGAACCAGCAGCAGGATGGCCGCGAGCGAGATCGTCTCGGCGAGCGCGGGAATCCCGGCCAGGCCGAGCCGCGTGGCCACCTCGCCGTCGTGCGCGACACCGCCGCGCGCGAGGCCCGGATCTTCCGGGCGTAGCCACACGGCAAAACCATACGTCGTCGCGTACTGCAGGGCCCGCCACAGGATGGTCAGGTCGGCGAACGGCCGGTCGTCCTGCGAGAAGGCGACGCAGCCGGCTTCGGTGAGTTCCGCCATTTCGGTAAGACGCTCACCGCGCAGACCCTGGGTGAGTGCGCCGATCGGATGCACTCGAGCGAGCCGCAGGCTCGATGCGCGCCGCTTCAGCATTTCCACGAGACCAGGCTCGTCCAGCGGCGGTTCGGTGTCGGGCGGACACGCGAGCCGCGTGATGCCTCCCGCGACGGCGGCGGCCATCTCGCTTTCCAGCGTCGCCCGGTATTCGAAGCCGGGCTCGCGCAATCGCGCGGACAGATCCACCAGCCCCGGGCAGACGACCAATCCGTTCGCGTCGATGGTGCGCTCGGCGGTGAAGCCGGCCGGCGCCGCACCCACCGAGGCGATCGTTTCGCCGGCAATGAACAGGTCGGCCTTGCGTTCGGTACCGGCTACCGGATCCACCAGCAGACCATTGGCGATGCGCAGGTTCATCCGTTCCCCGCCAGGATGGCCATGACCGCCATGCGGACCGCGATGCCGAAAGTCACCTGCGGGAGGATCACGGACTGGGTGCCGTCGGCCACGGCGGAGTCGATTTCCACGCCGCGATTCATAGGGCCGGGGTGCATCACGATGGCGTCTTTCGCCGCGACGGCGAGCCGCTCTTCCGTGAGACCATAGGCCTTGAAGTACTCCTGCGCCGAGGGCAGCAACGCGCCGTTCATGCGTTCGTTCTGCAGCCGCAGCATCATGACCACATCCACGTCGCGCAGGCCAGAGGCCATGTCGTGGAACACCTTCACGCCGAGTTTCTCCACCTGGGCGGGTATCAGCGTACGCGGTCCGACCACGCGCACCTCGGGTACGCCCAGCGTCGTCAACGCGTGGATCTCGGACCGCGCGACACGCGAATGCAGGACGTCGCCGACGATCGCCACCTTCAAGCCGGTGAAGTCACCCTTGTAGTGGCGGATGGTGAACACGTCGAGCAGCGCCTGGGTCGGATGCGCATGCCGACCGTCGCCGGCGTTGACCACGTGAATCTCCGGCGACAGATGGCGCGCGATCAGGTAGGGCGCGCCGCTGGATGCATGACGCACGACGAACATGTCGGCGTGCATCGCAGCGAGATTGGCCACGGTGTCGATGAGCGATTCGCCCTTGGTCTGCGACGAGGTGGCGATGTTGAGGTTGAGCACGTCGGCCGACAGGCGCTTCGCCGCGATCTCGAAGGTGGTCCGAGTCCGCGTCGACGGCTCGAAGAAGAGGTTGAACACCGACTTGCCGCGCAGCAGCGGCACCTTCTTGATCTCGCGCTCGCTCACCGACATGAACGAGCGAGCGGTGTCGAGGATCTGCAGCAGCACGGCCGCCGGCAACCCTTCGATGGACAGCAGGTGCTGCAGCTCGCCGCGCTCGTTGAGCTGGGGATTACGCTGCACCGTCGCTCCGCGTGATGGTGAGCGACAGGCGTCCCGCTGGGGTGCGCTCCAGCACGGCGACATCGTCGGCCGACACCGCGAGCGACCCGCCGACGAAGTCCGCTGCAATGGGCAGCTCGCGCCCGCCCCGATCGACCAGGGTCGCGAGCCGCACGCGCGCCGGCCGGCCGTAGTCGAACAGGACGTTCAGTGCCGCCCGGATGGTGCGCCCGGTGTAGAGCACGTCATCGACCAGCACGATGTCGCGCCCCTCCACCTCGAAGGGCATGGCCGATGGCCGTACGTCCGCCTTGAGGCCGCGACTTTCGAAATCGTCGCGATAGAACGCGACGTCGATGGTGCCGATCGGCGTCGTCAGCGCGAGCCTCTCCTGCAGCCGCTCCGCGACCCAGACGCCGCCGCTGTGGATGCCGACCAGAGCGGTGTCAGGGCCAATACGACCGTGCATCGCCGCAGCCAGTGTCGCAAGCAAGGCTTCGGCGTCAGGCTGAGGCATGCGGCGCCTCGAAGAACGCCTGCAGGATCTCCTGCGCGGCGACCTGGTCCAGTGCTGCCTTGCGGCGCGCGCCATGCACGCCCGCCGCTGCCAGCGAACGCTCCGCGGCGTTCGACGACAAGGTCTCGTCGACGTAGCGCACCGGCAGTCCGAAGCGGCCGTGCAACTGGCCGCCGAACTTGCGCACCGACGGTGCCAGTTCGTGTTCGGCACCGTCGCCGTGGGCGGGCATGCCCACCACGAACAGCACCGGCTGCCATTCGGCCACGAGCCGTGCGATGCGCTCCATGCGTTCGCCGCGATCGGCGGTGTCGATGGTGGTCACCGGATGGGCGATGCCGACGTCGAAATCGCCCACGGCCACGCCGGTGCGCCGGAGCCCGAAATCGAAACCGAGAACGACGCCGCGCCCGGGCAACTCGCCGACCATGCGCGCGGGCGGCCCGTCACGCGTGCCCGGCCACGTCGGACAGGGTGGCGAGGTTCACGCCCAGCAACTGCATGGCGGCTGCCAGCCGATCCTGCGGAGGGGTGGCAAAGATCACGTCGGGCTGCGCCGCAACCGTGAGCCAGGCGTTCTGCTTCAGTTCCTCTTCGAGCTGACCGGGAGCCCAGCCCGCGTAGCCGAGAGACACCAGCAGGCTGCCGGGCCCGTTGCCTTCGGCCACTGCCTGCAGGATGTCCTTGGAGGTGGTCAGGCCCACATCCCCCTGCACCGACAACGTCGACTGCCAGTCGCCGACCGGCTGGTGCAACACGAACCCGCGATCGGTCTGGACCGGCCCGCCGAAGTAGACCGGGGTGTCACCCACCAGCCGGTCACCCGGTTCGATCTCGATCTGCTCCAGCAGGGCCCGCAAGGTCATGTCGGTCGGGCGGTTCACCACCACCCCCAGCGCGCCCTGCTCGTTGTGTTCGCAGATGTACGTGAGCGACTTCGCGAAATTGGGATCGACCATGCTCGGCATGGCGATCAGGAAGTGATGGGTCAGGTTGACGGAATCCATGTGTTTCGCCGCGTATTCTACCGCTCCGCTTCGCCCGATTCGATGCCTTCGATCTGGCCCGGTTGGTGCTACCATCGAATGGGCCGGCGCAGCGGCAGGCGCGGACACGCACAACACGGGCGAATGCAATCTGGCTACCGAACAGGAGATCGCGACCTTCCTCGCGGAGGTGGAACGCCGGGCTTACAAGCAGGCCCTCTTCGCCGTGCGCGACGAGCATGTGGCGCTGGACGTGGTGCAGGACGCGATGCTGAAGCTCGCGGACCGCTACGCCGGGAAGCCGGCCGCGGAGTTGCCGCTGCTGTTCCAGCGCATCCTGCAGAACACCGTCCGGGACCACTACCGGCGGCAGAAGGTCCGGTCGCTGTGGACCACCCTGCTGTCGTCGCTGGCGCCGGCCGACGAGGAGGACAATGATCCGCTGGAGCACATGCGCGTGGATGCCGGGGCGAACCGCGACGGCGGCCCCGAGGAGCACGCCGAACGGGCCGAGATCGCCCACGCCATCGGCCTCGCCGTCGAGCGGCTGCCGGCCCGTCAACGCGAGGCATTCCTGCTCCGTTACTGGGAGGAACTTGATGTGGCGGAAACCGCCGCGGCGATGGGTTGCTCGGAGGGCAGCGTGAAGACGCATTGCTCGCGAGCGACCCATTCCATCGCGGCGTTCCTCCGGGAAAAGGGAATCGAGCCATGAACGAGCGCGACTTCGGCGCCAGAGTGAAGCGCAACCTCGACGCGAGCCTCGCGGACCTCGCCCCGGAGGTATTGCAGCGGCTCGAGACGGCTCGCGAAGCAGCCCTCGCGCGGGCCCGCCAGGCCGAGGCCGCTCATGGGGTCACCTGGTCGGCCGCAGGCGCACGATTGTTCGGCGACCACTCCCGGTTTCCCGCCGCCCGCCGCTACTGGCTGCCGGCCGCCGCGCTGGTCGCAGGCATCGCCGTCATCGTCTACTGGAACGCGGCCACGAGCCCGCAGGAGCCCGAGGACGTTGAGTTGCTGTCCGGGGAATTGCCCCTCAACGCCTATCTCGACCGGGGCTTCGATCAGTGGCTCACCGATTCGTCGCAGCGCTAGCGTTCTGCCTGCTGCTGGCGGGTGCCGCAGTCGCGGCCGATCCGCCCAAGGTCACTGTGCCCACCTGGTCGCAGCTGGATGCCCAGCAACAAAGCATTCTGTCCCCGCTAGCCGCCGAGTGGGACAGCATCGAACCCGAGCGCCGCGCGCGCCTGCTGGCGCTCGCGAAGAAGTATCCGACCCTGGACAAGGAAAAGCAGGAACGCATCCAGAACCGGTTGCGGCACTGGGCCTCGCTCTCACCGGCAGAACGGGCAAAAGTGCGCGAAAGATGGAAGAAGCTCCAGAGCCTGCCGCCGAAGGAACGTGAGGAACTGCAGCGGAAGTGGCTCGAGTACGAGCAGCTGCCGGAGGAGCACAAGGACCAGTTCCGGTCGAACCCGCCGCCGAAGTGAGCGGCGAGCCAACCGCGCAAGCGACGCCGGAACGTGTCGCGGGGCTGTGGCCCAGATTCGGGGCCATGGTCTACGAAAGCGTGCTGCTGGTGGGTGTCACCTTCATCGGCAGCTGGGTGTACCTGAAGCTGTTCGGTGACGCCTCGCACGGCATCGCCCGGCACGTGTTCCAGGCCTACGTCGCCGTGCTGTGCGGCGTGTATTTCGTGTACTGCTGGCGGCGCAGCGGCCAGACCCTGGCGATGAAGACCTGGGGCCTGCGGCTCACGCGCGCGGACGGCGGGAGATTGAGCCTGGGGCGGGCCGTGGCGCGCTACTTACTGGCGCTGGCCGGACTCCTGGCCGCCGGGGTCGGGTTTTTCTGGGTGGTGGTGGACCGGGATCGCCAGTTCCTGCACGACCGGCTATTGGGTACGCGGATCGTGCGGGCGCCGATCTAGATCGAGCGGCGGTGCCCCCATCCCAGCCTTCCCCCAACGAAGTTGGGGGAAGGAGCCTTGCATCCCCTCCCCCGGCTTCGCCGGGGGAGGGCCAGGGTGGGGGCTGGGGCGCTCGCCAAGCGCGGCAACTACCTCCGGACCCACCACTACGCTTCCTGACAGGGGGCGTGTGCGCCCCGCGCCAGAACGCGGGCGCTCGCCAGGCGCGGCAACTACCTCCGGACCCACCACTACGCTTCCTGACAGGGGGCGTGTGCGCCCCGCGCCAGAACGCGGGCGC
>JAIEQG010000047.1 GCA_019747905.1 Burkholderiales bacterium | reverse complement strand
GCGCGGGTAAAGGGCAGCGAGGCCGCCCGGCTGCTGGAAGAAGTCAGGGCCGGCGTCGGCGAAGCGCGCTGATCGGTACTGCGCGGACGCCTCGTCTGCGAGCGTCCGCGCCCCCACGGAGCGCGCTTATGGCGCCCGGTACTCGATGATGTTCTTGCTCAAGGAGTCGCTCACGATCTCCTTCACCTTGCCGTCGCGGTCCCAGACGAGCTGATATTCACCGAAGCTCGAAACCCACATCCGCCACATGGGGGCATCCAGCGACGGGTTCTCGTTGGCCAGCGGGTAACCTACGGACATGATCACCTGCTCCTTGGTCATGCCGACCGCCACGCGCCCCTGCTTGATCGCGTCCTGCACCTGCGGCGGAAAGGTCGCGAGCTTCACCTTCGGGTCCTCGGGCACGATCATCTTCGCCGCCCACTCCTGCAGGGTCTGCTGCTTGCGACCATAGTCGAGGCCGAGCCGCATCTTCTTGCCGCCCATCTCGGTATGGACGCGGTAGCGCCCATAGCCCATGACCTTCGTCGGTGTCCCCAGGGGAACCATCGGCAGAGTCGCGTAGTTCGCGTCGCTGATCCAGTCGTCCTCATGGTGGAGGTTGCAGCACGTGTAGCCCTGGAAGAGTTCCGGCTTGCCCGACTTCGTCTCCTTCTTCACGGGTGCGGGCTGCCCTTCGGCAGCAGTGCCCGAGGCCGGTGCCTGCGTGCCCGCGCTCTGGCACCCCCACAACACCAGCAGCATGACTGCCCATGACAGGGTCCACGCGTGCTTCATCGTTCGAATCATGTTTCGCTCCCAGACATTGATGGATTGTATTCACCAACCGCCGCGCTCTCTGCGCACGCTAGCCTGTGGCGACCCCGTCCACGTTTTTTGGATGGAATGCCAGGCCCCCCGGATCGCAGCCGCGTCAGGATACGGCACTTCGTAGGTCCAGACTGCATTCGTCGACCGCCCGCCGCCACCCGGGATGCCGCATTAGGCACAGTCATACGGCGCCTGGTCCGAACGCTCCGGCAGCGTCATGTCGACGTCATCCGCGGAACCTACTGGACCGGCGTCAGCGCCGCCTCCCGCAGCGTCAACGCCCGAAACGATGCCGAATTCGCCGGTCCGCCACTGCCTTGCGGCCGGCCTTCCCCCCGGAACCGGGCCAGTCCCGCTGCGGGAGTTAGGGCGGGCGGCCGGGGGGCGGGTGCCAGGAGCCTGAAACCGTTCAAGTCGAAGGTGCCGGGGCCGTAAACCGGTTCACGGGCATCCACGCGCCCTGTCAATTGCGTGCGACAAACCCGCGAGGTCTCGCGTGGATCAGTCATCCTCTGCCCGCCCCGGCCGGCCCCTTCCCCGTTCCTTCCTCCCCGCTTACGGCCTGATCGGCGTTCTGGCCGTGCTCCCTTGGGGGGCGATCCTGGCCGGCACCAGTGGTGCCATCGCCGTTTCCCTCGCCATCCTCTCCGCCCTTGCTGGCCTGGCTGCCGTCTGGTGGCTCCGGACCAGGGTCGTGGCACCTCTCGATGCGGCGACCGCCTACCTCGGTCGGATCTCGCAATTGCGGGCAGACCTGACGGAACCGTGCCCCGCTGTCGCCGGCACGGTTCTCGGCGAGCCGATGAACCACGTGGCCACGCTCGTGGACCGTGTTCGGTCCATGGTCACAGACACCCGCCAGATGAGCGTCGGCATCGCCATAGGTGCCACGCGCATGACCAAGCTCATGAACGGGACGGCGGTGAGTGCCCGGCATCAGGGCGAACTGACCGACGTCATCTTCAACGCGAGCAATGAAGTCAGCAGTGCGATGGGCACCATCACCCAGCACACCGAATCGCTGGCGAAATCCACCGACCACAACCTGGACACGGCTCGCCAGTCCTACGACGAGTTGCTGAAGGTGGTCGAACGCATACACGGCATCAGCACTCGCCTTTCCGCATTCACCACGACGGTGCAGGAACTCTCCAGTACGTCGCGGTCGATCCGCGAGATCGGCATCCTCATCAACGACATCTCCGACCAGACCAACCTGCTCGCATTGAATGCCGCCATCGAGGCCGCTCGTGCCGGTGAAGTGGGTCGTGGCTTCGCGGTGGTAGCCGACGAGGTGCGCAAGCTCGCCGAGAAGGTCAAGTCGGCGACGGGCGTCATTTCCGAGTCCACGTCGAACATGATCCACCTGGTGGAGAACACTCTCGGCGAAACCGAGCGCATCAACGAGGATGCGCAGCACACGCGTGAAGTGGTGGAACGCTCCTCCACCAAGTTCCAGACCATGGTGAGCGACTTCGGCGTCATGACCAACCAGCTCGGCGAGATCACCGAGGCGATGCAGGGGCTCGCGCGCACCAACACCGACATCAACGGCAAGGTGACCGAGATCCACGACCTGTCGCAGGATGCCGGGCGCAAGATGACCGAGTCGCTCGAACAATCGCGCGAGCTGCGCGATTCGACCGAACGCGTCCAGAGTCTCGTGGCGCGGTTTCGCCTGGGGTCGAGCGCGTTCGACCGGGTGTTCGCGATCGCCGAGGACTATCGCGATCGTATCGAAGCATGGCTCACCGAGCAGGCCGGCCAGGGCCTCGACCTCTTCGATACCAACTATCAGCCGATCCCGGGCTCCGATCCGCCCAAGTTCCGCACAAGCTACGACACTCGCATCGAAGACGGCCTGCGCAAGCACCTCGACGGGGTCCTGGGCGAAATGGACGGCCTGCGCTACAGCTTCTGCGTCGACCAGAACGGCTACACGCCCTCGCACAACACCAAGTATTCGCAACCGCCGAGCGGCGATCGCGCGAAGGATCTGCTGCACAGCCGCGTAAAGCGCAAGTTCGACGACGACACGGGATTGCGCGCGGCGCGCAGCACGACCGAGTCACTGTTGCAGTCCTACATGCGCGACACCGGCGAACTCCTGAACGACCTGTCCCTGCCGATCCACATCGGCGGCAGGCACTGGGGTGCGCTGCGGGTGGGTTTCGAGCCTTCGTTGTTGCTGACGAACTGACTTGGTGGCGTGACCGGTTCGATCGAACCGGTCGACGCCTGCGAAATCAGGGTGACACGACGGAACCGAAGGGAACCCATTCCTTCCCGTCGAAGCGCATGTAGATGAACTGCTCGATCGGGCTGTAGTCCGTCCGGCTGGTGTTGACCTTTACGCCGGGCAGCAGCATCGGCAGTTCGACGTCGCGAAGGTTCGTCACCGCTCGCATGATGCCCTCCCGTGACAAATCCTCCCCGCAGGCACGCAACACATGCTCGATCGCCTGAGCTACCTGATAACCATACGCAGCGATGTTATCCGCCGCATCGCCTTCATAGTACTTTCGAGCCCACGCCCAATAATCGCGAACCGCAGCGTCTGATTGGAGATTGGTCGCGGTGGGGTCCTTGGCGTAGTACGCGGTGATCATTCCCACCGCTTTCTCCAGGCCCGCTGGCTGCAGGATGGCCGACGGTGACGACGCCGGCACTGCCGTGTAGTGCGCCGGACGCCACCCGAGCTCCCCGACCTTGCGGAGGGCCTGGGATGCTTGCTTGCCGGCCGTCGCAGTGAACAACGTATCCGCGCCGGACGCCTTCAGGCTCACGATCTGGGTGTCGACCGTGGGATCGGCCCATTCGAAGGATTGGGTCGCAACGATCATTTCACTCGCCCGGTTGCCCAATCCATCCTTTAGCCCGGCGAGGTATTCCTTGCCGTAGTCGTCGTTCGAATGCAGCACCGCTATCCTGGCCGCAGGACGGGTCTGCAGAATGTGCATGCCGTACAGACGCGCCTCCTTCCGAAAGGACGGCATCCAGCCGATGGTCCACGGAAACCTGTCCGGCTCCGCCCAGGCGGCGTCACCGCCCCCCGTAAAGACGTGGGGGATCTTCCTTTCGTTGTAGTACTTGCGAACGGCGAGATTGGTCACCGTCCCGACGGCGCTGAAAATCAGCAGGACATCGTCATGTTCCACCAGCCGTCGAGCATGTTCAACGGTCTTGCCAGGAATGTACCCATCGTCGAGGCTGATCAAGCGGATCTTTCGCCCGTTGATCCCGCCACCGTCGTTGAGCTTGCGAAAATAGGCAACCTGCGCCCGACCGATGGCCCCGTAAGCCGAGAGCGGCCCGCTATACGGCATCGTTTGCCCGAGCCGGATCTCGTTTTCGGTCACCCCTGGACCAACGTATCGTTCACCCCACACAGAGAGCGCGGCCAACGCCATCGCGGCGCCGATCGCGACCCGCAGCCCCCGGAAACAGAGCGTGGACATCACTCCTCCTTTTGTTTCGAACGTGT
The DNA here is from genome assembly GCA_019747905.1 of Burkholderiales bacterium. GTDB lineage: Bacteria > Pseudomonadota > Gammaproteobacteria > Burkholderiales. Next base: position 56,881 of record JAIEQG010000047.1, on the reverse strand, counting down.
TCTTGTGGGCACAGCGCACGGCTGACCGTGAGGCGGTGCACCGCATTCTTCCGATCACCAAATCACGCTTGGCACCCTGCGGACATCAGGATGCGGCCGTCGAGAGATGGTAGCGCGCTCCTCCTCCTCGGTAAAACTCGCGCGACTCAGGATCTCCGGTGTCGCAAGCCGCGAGCGCCACTTACCCGAACGATTCAATGCAATGGGTTAATCTTCGATTTTCTGACGCGGCATGTCGAACCCCAATTCCTCGATCTCTGCGCCATGACCCCCGGCTACCTCTCCGACAACGTGATGCACTTCGCCCGCGTGCTGCGAGCCGCGGGGATCCCCGTCGGGCCTGACCGGGTCATCGACGCGCTGCGCGCACTGGAAGTCGCGGGGTTGCGCAACCGCGAGGACTTCTACTGGACGCTGGCGTCCCTGTTTCTCGACCGCCGCGAGCAGTTCGAGCTCTTCGATCAGGCCTTTCACGTCTTCTGGCGCAATCCGAGACTGCTGGAGCGCGCGCTGTCGCTGCTGACGCCGCACATCGAAGGCCGCGGTGACGACAAGCAGCAGAGGCAGCTGGCGAGCCGCCTGCAGGATCCGCTCGGCTCCCGCCAGCGCCCTGGCCTCGACAACCGCGACCAGGCCCCGCCCGACGTGGCACTCGACGCTACCCTCACCCACTCCGATCGCGAGCGGTTGCAGAAGGCCGACTTCGAGACCATGACGAACGTCGAGCTCGCGCAGGCGAAGCAGCTCATCGCTCGTTTGCGGCTGCCGATCCCGAGGATCCGCACGCGCCGCCTGCATCCGGACCCGCAGGGTGTCCGGATCGATCTGCGCGACTCGTTACGGGCAAGTGTCCGCCAGGGATCGGATTCGATCCCGCTCAAGCGCCGCTCGCCGCAGTTCCGCCATCCGCCCATGGTGATCCTGTGTGACATCTCCGGCTCCATGAGCCGTTACTCGCGGATGTTCCTGCACTTCCTGCACGCCATCACCAACGATCGCGATCGGGTCCACACCTTCCTGTTCGGCACCCGCCTCACCAACATCACCCGCCATCTGCGTCATCGTGACGTCGACATCGCCCTGGACGCAGCAACGCGCGCCGTGGAGGACTGGTCCGGCGGCACGCGCATCGGCGCCAGTCTCACGGAGTTCAATCTGCGCTGGTCACGGCGCGTGCTCGGCCAGAACGCGATCGTGCTGCTGATCAGCGACGGCCTCGACCGCGACGCCGGCCGTGACCTGGCCGACGCCATGGATCGCCTGCGCAAGTCCTGCCGCCAGTTGCTCTGGCTCAATCCGCTGCTGCGCTTCGACGCGTTCAAACCGGTGGCGATGGGCGTGCAGCTCATGCTCCCCCACGTGGACGCCTTCCTGCCGGCACACAACATCGAGAGCCTCGCCGACCTCGCCGCCGCGCTGAGCACGGGCGCATCGCACGCGCGAATGCGCTCGGCAGGCGTGCGCAAAGTGGCGTAGCGCTCGATTCCCGCCCGCGGCCGAGCCGGCGGGGGCCACGCCGGGATGCACTTCCCGCCAACGCTGTGCATACTCCGAAGAATTGCCACGCGAGAACCTTCAGGAGCGCATCAAGATGGACATGACCGGCGAACAACTCATCCCGCTGCAGCGGCAGCGCGTGTGGGAAGCGCTCAACAACCCCGAGATCCTCAAGGCCTGCATCCCGGGCTGCGAGAGCATCGAACGCCTGTCCGACACCGAGTACAAGATCGCGATGACCGCCGCGATCGGGCCGGTCAAGGCGAAGTTCTCCGGCAAGCTGCAGCTATCGGACTTGAACCCGCCCGAGTCCTACACCATCGCGTTCGAAGGGTCGGGCGGCGCCGCAGGTTTCGGCAAAGGGGGAGCGAAAGTCGTGCTCGCTCCCGAAGGCGAATCCACGCGGCTCGTCTACACCGCCAACGCGACCGTCGGCGGCAAGCTCGCGCAGATCGGCTCGCGCCTGATCGATGGGGTCGCGAAGAAGATGGCCGAAGACTTCTTCGTGAAGTTCAACCAGATCGTGGCACCGGTTCCAGCCGCGGCGCCGACCGCCATTCCGCAAGACGCATCGACGAGCCGCAAAGGTGGGCTCCTCATTTGGGGCTGGGTCATCATCGCGATCGTCGTGGCGCTCGCGGTGCTCATGATCCGGCGCTAACGAGCGGGAGGCGCGACGACATCGATCCGTTTGCGGATGCGGGCCAGCGCCGCCGCGTCGCCCGCAGCCTCAGCCAGTCCGGCCTGAGCACCCAGCCACGCGAGCAAAGGGCGGCGCCAGCCTTGCTCGGATGCCGTGTCGACCGCGAGCGCCACACCCTCGGGTGACAGGTCCCCGGCGCGAAACACAGCGCCGGCTCCGATCAGGCGTGACAACGGATCTTCGATACGCTTCAACGCATCGTTGCGCGCGACGGCGTCCGTGGCTTTCGCCAATCCGCCGTACTGCGCCGGCAAGGCCTTCGCATCAAGGCCGCTGAAGCGGCCCGACAGCAGCGCGCCGTAGGCCCGATCCGCCTGATCCGCATCGGCCTGCAGCGACTGCCACGTATTGCACCGTTCAAAATCCAGCGCCGCGGTGGCCAGCGCACAGCCGATGAGTTCGCCGCGCGCCCGCAACTCAGGCTTACCTGTCGTAGCCAGAGCATCAGCGGCCTTCCGGAAGTCCCGATCCGCGGTCCGGTCCCCCGCGAAGTAACTGCGCTGATACTGCTCGAACCCTTCGTGCGCCCGCTCCTCCCACTCCGGAACGGTCGGATGCGAACACGCCGCGCTCAGCGCCGCAGCCAGCACCAGGCACATCGACCGCCGACCCATCATGGCAGCCGCACGCGACTGTCGCGCGCCATGGGCCACTTGCGGTTGATCTCCACTAGCATGCGATTGACCTTCTGCACGCTGTCGTCCACCTCCGCGCGCAGCTTGGAAAGATCGGTACTCGAATCCTTCAGGTTCTCCGAAACGACCTTGGCATTGGCCGAGGCCGCCTGGGCGTTGGCGAGCACGTCGTCGGCTCGCTTCAAGCTCGCGCGCACCTCGCTCAGCAACGCGTTGACCTGCTCGGTCGAGCGTCGCGCGTCATCCACCAGGCCGCCGTCGCCCAGCACCTTGCTGTCGGACTTGGCGAGCATGGCGTCGAGGCGAATGGTTACGCCGTCCAGTGAAGTCACCAACCGCGTGATGCGCCGCGAAGCGTCGAGCACTTCACGAGCCCGCTCAGGGCTGCCGGTCAGTCCTTCGATCAGGCCGTAGTCGCCGTTGAGGCGGCTCGCCACGCCCCGCAGGTCGGCGAGCATGAGCGTGAGATGGGAACCCGGGCGGGTAAGCTCGCGCACGTCCTCGATCACTGACTTGGCGCTGTTCACGAGGTCGGGCAGATTCTTGGTCGCGTCCTCGATCTCGAGCTTCGCGACGGCGCCGGCCGGCAGCGGTGGATCGGCCATGCGCGGCGAAGTCACGCGGATGCGCTGCTTGCCTAGCAACTGCTTCTCGAACGAGAAGATGCTGCTCTGTCGCAACCATCGCGCATCCTTCTCGTTGATACGCAGCTCGATGCGCACGTTGCCGTCGTCGGTCAACTGCATGCGCTTGATCTCGCCGATGGGGAAGCCGGAGAACGTCACGGGCACACCGGAACCCAGGCCCTCCGCGTCGCGTGCCACCAGCATCACGCTGCGCGTCGGCTCGAACATGCCGCGGGCGTGCAAGGCATAGAGCACGAGCCCGCCCAGGAAGACCGGAAAGGCGGCGAGCAGCAGCCCGACCTTCAGTTTGAGGTGCGGGATGCGGGCCTGGGATACAGCGGAGCGTTCCATGCGTAGTCGACGATGCGGCACGACCGATAGTGCCCTTCCAGGCTCAGCAGCGTTGCATCGAGCAATAGAGGATAGTTGAAGTCGGGCAGCAGCAGTCCGGGGCGCTCTATCAGTATGACCGGAGGCGCACCCACGATGGCTCGCAGCAGCTTGGCGAGGAAGCGCTCGCGGTTGTCGAGGTCCGGATCGCGCTGGTGTGCGCATGCGGTGTGTCCGACTTTCTCGAGCAGCGACCACGCGCGCCCGAGTGCGGCGCGGGAATTCATGCCGTCGCGAAACTCCGGCACGATGGCGATGTTCTCCAGCACCGTGAGGTTGGCGCGCAGCGGCAGGGTCGCCGACACCAGTCCGGCATCGCGGTGATCGGCGATCGCCTGCATTCGTTCGTCGTCGTTTGCGGCCCAGATGAACTCGACGCCGGACGCCAGCATCGCCACGTCGGTTTCCAGCGACGTGGCCATCATGCGTAGCTCACCGCAAGCGCGCCGAGCTCGATGAACATGATGGCGAAGAAGAGCTTGACCATGCCGCGCAACACCGAGATCGGCGCATGAAAGAGCTTCTGCGGCGTCTCCAGCGCTTCCCCGATCGGGATCACGGTGACCGCCAGACCGAATGCCATGGTCTTGATACCGAGCAATACCAACGTCGGCGCATCAAGCACTTTGCCCACGGTATGGGCGAAATCCTCGGAGGGCATGGCGAACATCCAGGCGTCGTAGACCACGACGTTCGAGACGAGCAGCGCCCCTACCGTGCTGACGGCCGTCAGTGCCAGCACCGACGTCGTGCCACCGATCACGCGCGGGATCAACTCGTAGGTGACCGGATCGACACCACTCAAGCGCAGTGCCTCCAGCTCGTTGTTGATCTTCATCAGCGCCACTTCGGTGTTGATGGCCGCACTGGTACGCAACGCCACGAACAGCACGGTGGTGAATGGCAGAATCTCCAGCACCAGCACGCGGATGATCACTTCGAGAGCGTAGTCGAAGAGCCCGAAGTCGCGTGCCACGTGCACCACGATGGAGCTCAGGAGCCACGACACCGTCGCCGCGAGTGCGATGAACCCGGGAAAGATCTCCCAGGCGGTGAAGTAGATCTGCTTCTGCACCACCTGCCGCGTGGCGCTGTTGTAGGTCGACGGGGAAAGGGTGCCGACGATGGCGACACCGGCAAAGCGAAGAATCCGCCCCCACGCGGCAAAGCGCTGCTCGATCCTGCGGCTCAAGGCCTGTTCGCTCATCCGAGAAGTGGACCCGATCTCGACCCTCATGCCCCCATGATAGCCGGGCAAGGACCGCCGTCACCCCCGGTGCATTAGAATTCCGGGTTCGTCCGCGCGGCGCAGACGTTCGCGCCGGCTTCAACAGTCCAAGGGGGAGATCCAAGCATGAACAAGTTAGACATGGCCGGCCGCGGTGCCGTAGTGACCGGCGGCGCATCCGGCATCGGCCTCGCCATCGCGCAACGCCTGGCGGCCTCCGGCGCCAACGTCGCCATCTGGGACATGGCCGCCGACCTCGACGCCAAGGCGAAATCGCTCGGCGCCGGCAAGCACGTCGGGATCAAGGTCGATGTCACCAAGATCGGCGAAGTCGAAGCCGCCATGAAGGCCAGCATCGCCGCCCTTGGCAAGGTGGACGCCATGGTGAATTCCGCCGGCGTCGCCGGCAAGAACTCCACGGTCGCCGAGTACCCGATCGAGGAATGGCTGCGGGTGTGCGATATCAACCTGAACGGCGTCTTCTATTGCTGCCGGACGGTCGCTCCTCACATGATCGCCAACAACTACGGCCGCATCGTCAACATCGCCTCCATCGCGGGCAAGGAAGGCAATCCCAACGCCTCGGCCTACAGCGCATCGAAGGCCGGCGTGATCGGCCTCACCAAGTCGCTCGGCAAGGAACTCGCGAAGAACCGGATCACGGTCAACTGCGTGACACCCGCGGCGGTGCGCACGCCGATCTTCGACCAGGTCGAGCAGTATCACATCGACTACATGCTGTCGAAGATCCCCATGGGTCGCTTCGGCGAAGTGGAGGAGATCGCGGCGATGGTGGCCTGGATGTGCACGGAAGACTGCTCGTTCACCACCGGCGGCGTGTTCGATCTGTCGGGCGGGCGCGCGACCTACTGAGGACCGACGAGATCCCGCTCGACGCGGCGGAAATCCAACGGCAACGAGCGCCGTTGCCCGACACCGCGTCCGCCGCGTTGTGAGCTCCTGCCTTTTCACTGCAAAGACCGAAACATGAAAATCCGTGCCGCCATCCTCCGCCAGAGCGGACTCCCCCAGCCCTACGCCCAGAGCCGTCCGCTCTCGATCGAGGAAGTGGACCTCGATCCGCCCGGTCCGCGCGAGTTGCTGGTACAGGTCAAGGCCGCGGGCCTCTGCCACTCGGACCTATCCACCATCAATGGCGATCGACCCCGGCAGACGCCCATGGTGCTCGGCCACGAGGCGGCCGGCGTGGTGAAGGAAGTCGGCACCGGCATCACCGATCTCGCGCCCGGCGACCATGTGGTGATGGTCTTCGCCCCGAGCTGCGGTCAGTGCACGCCGTGCCAGGAGGGCTTCCCCGCACGTTGCGAGAACGGCCAGCAGGCCAACGGCGCGGGCACGTTGATGGGCGGTCACATCCGCCTGCACCAGAACGGCAAACCGGTCTACCACCACACGGGCGTGTCGGCGTTCGCGGAGTATTGCGTCGTCAATCGCGGCTCGGTGGTGAAGGTGGACAACGCACTGCCCTTCGACGAAGCCGCGGTCTTCGGTTGCGCGGTGCTCACGGGTGTGGGCTCCGCGCTCAACACGGCGAAGGTCACGGCGGGTTCGCGGGTCGCGGTGGTCGGCCTCGGCGGCGTCGGCCTCAACGCGCTGCTCGGCGCGCAGGTGGCCGGTGCCAATCGCATCGTCGCCGTCGACATCCATGATGACAAACTCGAACTGGCGAAGACCCTCGGGGCCACCGACGTGGTCAACGCGAAGGACCCCGACGCCATCGCCAAGGTGAAGGCGCTGACCGACGGCGGGGCCGACTTTGCGTTCGAGATGGCCGGTTCCGTGCAGGCCATGGAACTCGCCTACCGCATCACGCGCCGCGGCGGCACGACCGTGACGGCCGGCCTGCCCCACCCCGATGCGCGCTGGGCACTGCAGCATGTGAACCTGACGGCGGAAGAACGTACGGTCAAGGGCAGCTACATGGGCTCGTGCATTCCGCCGCGCGACCTGCCGCGCTACGTGGAACTGTATCGCCGCGGCAAACTGCCGGTGAACAAGCTGATGAGCGATCACCTCACGCTCGACCGCATCAACGAGGGGTTCGACGCGCTCGCGTCCGGACACACGGTGCGGCAACTCGTGATGTTCTGAGGGTTGCCGGCGCATGGAATGATCCCGATCCGTTTCGATCGGACGATGACGCGCGGGAGCAGGTAGATGGTGCAAGTCGGAACGATCAAGGAAATCTGGCGCTATCCCGTCAAGGGCATGGCGGGCGAACGGCTCGACGCGTCCGCACTGGGTGCGAAGGGGCTGCCGGGCGACCGGATCTGGGCCCTGCGCGATACCGCCCGCAAGGAGATCCAGAGCTGCAAGTTTCGCCCCGACTTGTTGCGCTGCACGGCGCGCGCTCGCGACGGCGTCGCACCGGCACCGAACAGCCACGTCGAGGTCACGTTTCCCGACGGCTCCGTGCTGGGCAGCGATCAACCGGAGATCCATGCGCGGCTGTCCCGCCTGACGGGGCACGCCTCGACTCTCGAGCCATTGCACGCGGAGTCCGACGTCGATTTCTATCGTCGCCACAAGCTCGACGATCACACCTGGCTGGAGGAACTCGCCGCCACCTTCGACCGCGAGCCCGGCGAACCGCTGCCCGATTTCAGCAGGATTCCGCCGGCGATGGCGGACTTCGTATCGGCTCCCGGATCGTTCTTCCTGGTAACGCCATTGCACATGGTCACCACCGCAACGCTCGCGCATCTGCAATCCCTCAATCCGGGCGGCAGTTGGGATGCTCGCCGCTTCCGCCCCAACTTCATCATCGAGACCGGCGCCGGCGCCACCGGACTGCTGGAGCAGCAATGGGTCGGCAAGCGCCTCTCCATCGGCGATGCAGCCATCGATTGTGCCGCCGCCACGCCCCGTTGCGGCGCCGTCACTCGCGCGCAGCCGGACTTCGCTGCCGACACCACGATCCTGCGGACGATCGTCAAGCACGCGGACCAGAACGTGGGCGTGTATGGCTTGATCACCAGCGCCGGCCACGTCCGGTGCGGGGATCCGGTCTTTCTGAATTGAACCCACCCGTCGCACGCGACCCTGGAGACCTGGAATGAGTCCTGACAATCCGAGTGTGGGCTGCATCGGCGCCGGGGTGCTCGGCGGCGCCATCATGCGGCGTCTCGCGTCACGCGGTTTCCGACCCGCTGTCTGGAATCGCGACCGGGCGAAACTTGCGCCCATCGTGCAGGGCGGTGCCGTGGAAGCGACCACCCCGGCGGAACTGACCCGGTCGAGCACTTTCGTCATCACGTGCCTGAGCGACGGCGCCGCGATCGAGCAGGTCGTCTTCGGAACGGACGGTGTCGCTGCCGGCGGCAGCCCCGACAAGGTCCTGATCGACATGTCGACATGCGCTTCCGCCCATACCCGCGAGATGGCGGCACGGCTTGTTGAGGCGTGCGGCATGCGCTGGCTCGACGCACCGATTTCCGGTGGAGCGCCTGCCGCGCTCGAAGGGCGCATGGCGGTCATGGTCGGCGGCGAACAGGACGCGTTCGAGCGTGCGCGGCCGATCTGGGATGCGCTCGCAGGCCGCGCCACGCTGATGGGGCCCAGCGGCGCCGGCCAGGCCACCAAGATGATCAATCAGGTGCTGGTCGCCAATGGGGTGGCGGTGCTCGCGGAGGCGTGTGCCCTCGCCGAGCGCGCCGGCATCGATGCGGCCAAGATTCCGCAGGCGCTGGCGGGTGGCCGTGCGGACTCGAAGCAGCTCCAGGAGATGTTCCCGAAGATGGTCGCCTCGGAATTCTCGATCACCGGCCGCGCGGCGCTGATGCTGAAGGACCTGGAGTTGATCCACGATCTCGCCCGCAGCGTCCATGCGCCCATTCCCCTGACGGCCCATGTCACCGAGCTGTTCCGCAAGCAGGTGGCGGATGGTCTCGGAGATCATGACAACACCGAACTCGTGAACGCTTTCCGGGGCCGGTCACCCCGCTAGATCAATCGTCTTCCACTCGAAACCCGCCGCAATTCATGTCCCGTCCCTACGACGCCACCCGCCTCACCGCCTTCGCCACGCAGTTGCTCGACGCCGCCGGCATGGACGCGGCGAAATCGCCCGTCATCGCCGAGGTGCTGGTCGAAGCGGACCTCATGGGCCACGACACCCACGGCCTCGGACTGCTGGGACCCTATCTCGCCGACATCGACAAAGGCGAATTGAAGACGCAAGGGGAGCCCGGCGTGATCGCGGATTTTCCGGCGGCGGTCACCTGGGACGGCAAACGCCTCCCCGGGACGTGGCTCACCGTGAAAGCGATCGACCTCGCTTGCGAGCGCGCACGCACGCAAGGCACCTGTTCGGTGTCGATCCGCCGCAGCCACCACATCGCCTGCCTGGCCGCCTATCTCACGCGTGCCACCGATCAGGGCTTCGTCATCCAGATCATGACTTCGGCACCGGAGAACCAATCGGTGGCGCCCTTCGGCGGCCGTGCTGGTGCACTCACTCCGAATCCCATCGCCGCGGGCTGGCCGACGGCCGGCGATCCGGTGCTGATCGACGTATCGATGTCGATCACCACCAACGGCATGGTGGGGCGGCTCAACAAGCAGGGCGGACAGTTGCCCGGCAAGTGGCTGGTCGATGCCGAGGGCAATCCCACCGCCGACCCGTCGGTGATGACGCGCGAGCCCAAGGGCGCGTTGCTGCCCATCGGCGGCGTCGAGTACGGTCACAAGGGCTACGCGTTGGGGCTGCTGGTGGAAGCGATGACCCAGGGCCTGTCGGGTCACGGACGTGCCGATCCCATCGAAGGCTGGACCGGCGAAGTGTTCGTGCAGGTCTACGATCCGCGCGCCTTCTCCGGCCTCGATGCGTTCACCCGCCAGACCGAATGGATCGCCGACTACTGCCGCAAGGTGGTACCGATGAAAGGCGTCGAGCGCGTGCGCCTGCCCGGAGAGCACGGACTGGCACGGCGCAAACGCCAACTGGTGGAAGGCGTCACGCTGCATCCGGCCATCATGCCCATGCTGGAGCCGTGGGCCGCGAAACTCGGCGTCGCCTTGCCGTGACCACCCGCGCGGATCACCGCCGCGGGCTCCTCCTCATGCTGGGTGCCACGCTCTGCTGGGCGACGGCGGGTGTGCTGGTACGCAGCCAGTCGATCCGCGACGGCTGGGAGGTCACGTTCTGGCGCTCGGCCTTCATGATCCTGTTCATGGCCGGCGTGCTGTTCACGCAGTATCGCGGCGACACACTGCGGCGTGTCCGCGCCATCGGTCTCGCCGGCCTCATCTCGGGCGCACTCTGGGCGATCATGTTCATCGCGTTCATCCTGGCACTCTCGCGCACGACCGTCGCCAACACGCTCGTGCTGTGCAGCATCTCGCCGTTCATGTCGGCCGTCGCCGGTTGGCTGTTGCTATCCGAGCGCGTGCCGCTGCGAACCTGGATCGCGATGGCCGCTGCCTTCGGCGGCATCGCGCTGATGTTCGTCGATTCCCTCGGTGGTGGCGGTACCGCCGGCAACCTCATCGCGCTCGCGATCCCCGTGTGCTTCGCACTCAACGTCACCATCCTGCGGCGCATGCACGCCGAGGCCGACATGGTGCCGACGGTGCTGGTCGCCGGGCTCATCTCCTGCGCCATCACGCTGCCGTTCGCGCTGCCCTTCGAAGCACAGGTGGCGGACCTGCCCAACCTGATCGCACTCGGTTTCGTGCAACTGGGCCTCGGCTGCCTGCTGATGGTGGTAGCGGCGCGCCACCTGAAGGCAGCGGAAGTAGGATTGCTCGCCGAACTGGAAACCATCTTCGGCGTCGTGTCCACCTGGGTCCTCGTCGGCGAGGTCCCGAGCCGCCTCGCGTTGATCGGCGGCGGCATCGTGATCGCCGCGCTCGCCCTCAACGAAGCCTGGCGCATGATTCGCGGCGACGGCAATACCGACCCCCTGAAGGAGATTCCGCAACCATGATTCCCGAACCCGACAATCTCGCCGAGCGGCTCGAGGCCTGCTACGCCGCGGCGGTGCACGACGTGTTGCGCGCCATGGGTCACGGCAACTGCGTACTGCCCTCGGCCATCAAGCCGCTCGACCCCGGCACCAAGCTCGCGGGCGAGATCTACACCGTGAGCGGTCACGTGGACGTCACCCGCGAACCGCACGACACGCTGCTCCAGTGGACCGGCCTGCTGTCGAAAGCGCCGGCCGGCAAGGTGCTCGTGTGCCAGCCGAACACGCACGCCATCGCACTGATGGGCGAGCTGTCGGCCGAGACGCTGCACTTTCGCGGCGTACCCGGCTACGTCGTGGACGGCGGTTGCCGCGACACCCAGTTCATCCTCGAACTGGGCTTCCCGGTTTTCTGCAGCTTCAACACACCGAAGGACATCGTGGGCCGCTGGGTGCCGGACCGCTTCGGCGAGCCGATCACCATCGGGGATGTCACCGTTTCCAGCGGCGACTGGCTGCTCGCCGATCGCGACGGCATCGTGATCATTCCCGGCGCCATCGCGGCCGACGTCGTCGCGCGGACCGAGGAGGTGCTACAGACCGAAAACAAGGTCCGCACGGCGATCCTCTCGGGGATGGACCCGCAGGAAGCCTATCTCAAGTTCGGGAAGTTCTGACTGAGGCCCGGGGCCGCCGCTTCAACGCGCCGGCGGCAGGGCGAGTTCGATCTGCGCCGGATCGGGCGCGTTCAGCCAGGGCACCACGCCCAGCAGTGGCGCATGCAACCGCGCCTGCAGCGTTGCCAGATTGTCCTCGAAGGCGGACATGCCCGGGTCGATGGTGTTCGCAACCCAGCCGGCGAATTCGAGATCGCGCGACAGGATGGCCTCCTGCGTCAACAGCGCGTGATTGATGCAACCGAGGCGCATGCCGACGGTCAGCACGACGGGCAAGCCGAGCCGCTGCGCGAGATCGCCGAAATCCTCGCGATCCCCGAGCGGCACCAGGAATCCGCCGGCCCCTTCGACGACCACGGCGTCCGCCCGCCGCGCCAATGAGCCGAACCGCTCGCGGATGAGTCCGAGATCCATCGCGACGTTCGCGCGCGCCGCTGCCACATGGGGCGCGATCGGCTCGACGAACCGGTACGGATTGACTTCGTCCAAGGGTGCGTCGATGTTCGCGGCCTTGCGCAGGGCTTCGACGTCCTCGTTCTTCCAGCCCTCCGGCGTTTCGTAACAGCCGGCGGCCACAGGCTTCATGGCGGCGACGCGCAAGCCTGCCCGACGATAGGCGTGGACCAACCCGCACGCAACGAGCGTCTTGCCGACTTCGGTGTCGGTGCCGGTGATGAAGAGGCCACGGGGCATGGGTGGTTCAGCGTCCGGGGCTGGTGGCGACCGATGGCCCCCACCCCAACCCTCCCCCGGCGAAGCCGGGGGAGGGAGCAATGCGCTCCTTCCCCCAGCAATGCTGGGGGAAGGCTGGGATGGGGGCTGGCACTAACTCAATCGCGAACGACCGTCGCATCCAATGCAAGCCGTGCCGCCCGCACGAGCAACGCCCACTCGTCGAAGTCCAGCACGTACGGCGGCATGAAGTAGACGGTGTTGCCGATCGGACGCAGCAGCACACCTTCGCGCAATGCTGCTTCCGCGTAGGCACGCGCGAAACCGGGGACCGGCTGCACGACATCGAACGCCCACACCATGCCGCAACGCCGGAAGTGCGCCACGCGCTCGTCCTCCCGCAGGCGTCCGGCCAGGGTATCGAAGCCGTCGGCCTTCTGGTAGTTCGCTTCGATCACGTCGTCGTCGCGGAAGATGTCGAGCACGGCGAGCGCCGCGCTGCACGCGAGCGCGTTGCCGGTGTACGAGTGCGAGTGCAGGAAACCGCGCGCCACGTCGTCGTCGTAGAACGCTTCGTAGATCTTGTCCGTGGTCATCACCACCGACAAGGGCAGGTAGCCACCGGTGATGCCCTTGGACAGGCACAGGAAGTCCGGCCGTACGAGCGCCTGTTCGTGCGCGAAGAAACTGCCGGTGCGGCCGAAGCCCACGGCGATCTCGTCCGCGATGAAGTGCACCTCGAAGCGATTGCACAGCGCCCGCACCCGGCGCACGTACTCTGAATGATGCATGGCCATGCCGCCGGCACACTGGATCAGCGGCTCGACGATGATCGCCGCGGTTTCCTCCGCGTGGGCTTCGAGATGCGCCTCGAGCGCATCCGCCGCACGCCGCGCGCAGTCGAAGCCGTCTTCGCCGGGCTCGGCACGACGTGCATCCGGGCTCGGCATCGTCGTGCCTGCCCGCAGGAGTGGCTGGTAAGCCGTGCGAAAAATCTCGACGTCGGTCACGCCGAGCGCTCCGAGAGTCTCGCCGTGATAGCCGCCTGCCACCGCGATGAAGCGGTTCTTGCCAGCGCGACCGGCATTGCGCCAGTAGTGCGCGCTCATCTTGAGGGCGATCTCGGTCGCCGACGCGCCGTCGGAAGCATAGAAGCAATGACCCAGCGCGTAGTCGGTCAGCGCGGCCAGGCGCTCGGAGAGTTGCACCACCGGTTCGTGCGTGAACCCCGCGAGGATCACGTGCTCGAGCCGATCGAGCTGCGCACGGATCGCGGCATTGATGCGCGGCTCCCGATGCCCGAACAGGTTGACCCACCAGGAACTCACCGCATCGAGATAGCGGCGGCCGCTTGCATCGGTGAGCCACGCCCCTTCGCCCGACACCATGGCGATCGGGGGAATGGATTCGTGCACCTTCATCTGCGTGCAAGGATGCCAGACGGCGCGCAGACTGCGCGCCGCCAGCTCCTCGGCGCCGCCGCCGGGAGGGTCGAGCTTCACGCTGCGATGGTCTCCGATTCGGCGACGGTGACGAGTGCATCCCCGAGTGCCGCGACCTGTTCCGGCGTGTGAACGGCCGTGAGTGAGATGCGCAGCCGGGCCGACCCTTCGGGAACAGTGGGCGGGCGTATGCCGGGCACCCAGAAGCCCCGTTCCCACAGGTTCTCCATGAGATGCATCACGCGAGCGTTGTCGCCCACGACGAGCGGCTGGATGGCTGTGCTGGATTCGAGCAGCGGCCATGGCAAATCGCGCAGGCGCCGGCGCAAGGACGCGATGTGTTCGCGCAGACGCTCGCGCCGCCACGGTTCGCTGCGGAACACTTCGAGGCTCGCGCGCACCGCGGCCGCCAGCATCGGCGGCGTCGCCGTCGTGAAGACATAGGTGCGTGCGCGCTGCACCAGCCAGTCGACCAGCGCCGCTTCGCCCGCGACGAAGGCGCCGCTCACCCCCGCTGCCTTGCCGAGCGTGCCCATGTAGACGATCCGCTCCGAGCGAACGCGCAGATGGGCGAGAGTGCCTTCGCCGTTCGGACCCAGTACGCCGAACCCATGGGCATCATCCAGGAACAACCACGCGTCGTACCGCTCGCACAGGTCCACCAGTTCGCGCACGGGGGCCAGATCGCCGTCCATGCTGAACACTGCATCGGACACGATCAGCTTGTTCCGCGCCGGCGACCGCGCGAGGGCGCCTTCGAGCACGTCGAGATCCCCGTGGGGATACACATGGATGTCGGCTCGCGACAATCTGGCGCCGTCGATCAGGCAGGCATGATTCAGCGCATCCGAGAACACCGCGTCGCCACGCCCCACCAACGCCGGGATCACACCGGTGTTCGCCATGTACCCGGTGGAAAACGTGAGCGCCTTCGGCAGGCCGACGAAGCGCGCGAGTTCAGTGTCCAGCCGCTCGTGCTCCTCGTGATGCCCGGAGATGAGATGCGAGGCTCCCGAGCCCACGCCGAACTTCTGCACCGCTTCCACCACCGCGGCGATCAGTTTCGGGTGCGCCGCGAGCCCCAGGTAATCGTTGGAGGCGAACGCCACCAGCCGGCGGCCGTCCACCTCCAGCACCGGCCCCTGCTCGCCGCCCACGGGACGGCGCGTGCGCAGCAGCGATGCGGCGTCGAGGTCGGCCAGGGCTGCGCGGAAATCGCGCATCAGTCTAGAGCGGCTGCATGCCGATGCGATCGAGCAGTGCGCGATCGCGGTCGGCCTCGGGATTACCGGTGGTGAGCAGCTTGTCGCCGTAGAAGATCGAATTCGCGCCGGCAAGGAAGCAGAGCGCCTGCGCTTCGTCGGTCATCTGCGTGCGTCCGGCCGAGAGACGCACGAATGCCTTCGGCATGGTGATGCGCGCCGCGGCGATCATGCGGACGAAATCGAGGATGTCGACCTTCTCCTGCCCGTGCAGCGGAGTGCCTTCCACTTGCACCAGTGCGTTGATCGGCACCGATTCCGGATACGGCTCCATGTTGGCCAGTTGCGCGAGCAGCCCCGCGCGATCGTGCGTGTCTTCGCCCATGCCGACGATGCCGCCGCAGCAGACGTGCAAGCCGGCATCGCGCACGCGGCCAAGGGTATCGAGGCGGTCCTGGTACTCGCGCGTGTGGATGATGTCGCCGTAGAACTCGGGCGAGGTATCGAGATTGTGGTTGTAGTAGTCGAGGCCGGCGTCGGCGAGTTGCTCCGCCTGGCCATCCTTCAGCAATCCCAGCGTCGCACAGGTTTCGAGGCCGAGCGATTTCACCGCCTTCACCATGTCCAGCACCGGCTCGAGTTCGCGCTGCTTCGGGCCGCGCCAGGCCGCGCCCATGCAGAAGCGCGAGGCCCCCGCGGCCTTCGCGGCCTTGGCGGCTTCCACCACCTCGTTCAGTGCCATCAGCGGCTGGTCTTCGACACCCGTGGTGAACCGCCGCGATTGCGGACAGTAGGCGCAGTCCTCCGGGCAACCGCCGGTCTTGATCGACAGCAGCGTCGACAGTTGCACCTTCGTGGGATCGTGGTGCTCGCGATGCACGGTCTGCGCGCGGAACAGCAACTCCGGTAGCGGCAAAGCGAGCAGTTGTTCGATCTCACCCACCGTCCAGCGCAACGTGGCGGCGGCCTTTGCGTCAGCAACGGCACGAGTGTCGAGGGGGGCGTTCATCGGCGGTGGTCTCCGGTGTCAGAGCGCCGTCGCGACGCCCCTTTGTCAAATGCCAGGGATCATAGCGTTTGACAAAGAGGGGCGCCAGAGGTGGCCGTTGCCCCCATCCCGACCTTCCCCCAGCAAAGCTGGGGGAAGGAGCCGGAGCCGTACACTCCTTCCCCCAACGAAGTTGGGGGAAGGTCGGGATGGGGGCCGGCGTCCGTCCAGGATGCGCCCCAGGTACCGGCGCCCCTGCCCCTACGCCACCACCGCCACCGCCTCCACCTCGATCTTCAACTCCGGCATCACCAGCGCGCTCACTCCGATCATCGTGCTCGCCGGCTTGCGCGCCGGATCCATGTAACGTCCTCGGATCTCCGAGATCACGCCGCGGTCCTCGGGCTTGAGGTCCACGACGTAGGTCGTGATCTTCACCAGGTCGCTGAACGTGGCGCCGGCTGCGGCGAGGGCGATCTTCAGGTTCTCGAACACCTGCACCGTCTGGCCCTTGAGGTCGCCCGGCGCCACCACCTGCCCCTGGGCATTCCACGCGACTTGGCCGCTGATGTGGATGGTCTTGCCGCCGCGCGCGGTGACGACCTGCGAGAACGTCCCGAAATTCGCGAGCCCGGAGGGATTGAGATAGGCGAGCTCCGGGGCGGTTGCGTCGGGCGATGCGGACATTCTGGCTCTCCTCCTGAAGTCGGCCGCCCGCGGCGGCCAAAGCGTCCAGTATAGGGATGCGCCGGCATCGCCGCAGCGACCGTGGGTCCGCGTCCTCGTCTCGCGCGGCGGACCGGTTGACTCAGCGGTCCGCGGGCTGATTGGCCACGTCGACGAAGGCCTGCGGCAGCCCTTGCACCCCCAGTTGAACCAGTGCGCGCGGCCAGTCGAACTGATCCCAGTGTTCATGGAGTTGACCGTCTTTCACGGTCCACAGGTCCAGGGCGTCGAACTCGACCTTCTGCCCTTTCGGTTCGATCCCGAGGAATCCGGGTCCGGTGAGCGTTCCGGTCCAGGTCCAGCGCGTCACGACGCGGTCCTTGGTGGCGAACACGTCGCGCACCACGAAGCGCGCGTCCGGCATGGCCTGGTAGATGACCGGGATGAAGTCGATCAGGCCTTGGCGCCCTTCGGGCACCAGCGGGTTGTGCTGGATGTAGTCGGTCGCGACGATCCGGTTGAGCATGCGCACCCGCGCCTCCTGGGAGCGTTCGTTCAGCATCACTTCGCTGAACATGCGGCCCAACCACGCGTTGTAGGCGGCCGTACCCGGCTTCGCGGGCGGCTCGGTGAACTTCGCATCGGCCAACGCTGCCGCGCTGCCGATGCACAAGAGCAACAGGCAAACGAGTCGTTTCATGGTCAGGCTCCTTGGGTGGCTTCGACGGGATTCAGGGTGACTTCGGTGACGACGTTGCCGCGCGTGGCATTGGTGTACGCGCAGATCCGCTTGGCCTCTTCGATGACGTCCGCGGCGCCGCCGAGCTCCGGGCTGTACACCGCGAGTCGGACCTCCGACACGATGTAGGAGCCGTCGTCGCGCAGGCTGAGCACGCCCTCGGCATCGATGGCGAGGCTGCCGACCCGCACCGTCGCCTTGGAGGCCGCGGCCTTGATCGAACTCGCGAAGCAGGCCGCGTAGCCGGCGACGAAGAGTTGCTCGGGATTGGGGGCCTCGCCGCTGCCACGCAGTTCGCGAGGCAATGCGAGCCGCACCGAGAGCCTGCCGTCGCTCGACGTCGCGCCGCCGTCCCGGCCGCCGGTAACGTGGACCTTGGCCGTGTAGAGATGCTTCATGTTGAGTTGCTCCTTGAAGGTAGTGCACGAAAGCGCACCGATCCCGTTGGGTCGCGGTGCAATGGAAGCTGCCCGAGTCTGTCGGGCCGCGGCCGACAAGCGTGGTCTAGCGCACCAACACCATCGAATGCGCTCCCCGGGTCACCGGCACCGAGTAGCTGGTCTTCACCAGTTCGAGGCGTTCAGCGTCGAGCGGATCGCGCGCGATGCGCCAGAAGTCCACCGAGCCCGCACGGCGACCGTCGTAATGATCGAACGTGGCCACGGCGAGAAAGCGGCTCGACCCGTCGAACACCGCCGCTTCGGGCAGGATGCCGTCGTAAGCGAAATCGGCGACACGACTCAGGGTCCCCGAGCGCGGATCGATTCGCAGCAGCGTGATCGACGAGTAGAACGTCTGGCGCGCATCGTCGAACGGGAGAAAGCTGCGTTCGAGATTGGTGGTCGCAGCGAGCTTGCCGTCGGGACTCACCGTCAACCCCTCCGGGCTGACGCCGGTCATGGCCCGCGACACCAGCGCGTGCACCACCGTACCGTCGGGTGCGTTGCGTGCCTCGACGCGCACGCTCACTACGCTGCCGCGCGGCGCTTCGTTCCAGGTGCCCTGGACATCGGCACCCCAGTAGAGCGCATTCACGAGCGCGTGGCGTCCGTCGGGCGTGAACCGCACCATGTACGGAGACTTCTCGATGCGCACCGTGTTACCCCACGGTTGTACGGTCCAACCGCGACCCGCCTGCGCAACGCGCACGAACGAAAGCTCCGCACGCGTTTCGTTCACCAGAGCGAGCACCGGTTGCGACGGATGGAATTCGGCGTGGATCAGGCGCTCGCCCGGCCGCCATCCTGGAAGGTCCGGCATCACGGGTGCGCCGAGCCGGCCCTGGGCAAACGGATACAGGACGAGCGGCGTGCGCGTGCCGTCGCCGTTCGGATGGACCGCGATCGCCACCAACGTGCCATCGGCGTTGATGCTCACCGCATCGGGTCGCACCGGGCCGTCGATCGTCTGCACCACCCGCGGTCGCGCGAGATCGCTCAGGTCGACGACCTGGACACGATTGCCGAAGCGCAGGTCGCCAAAGCGGGCGTCGGCCTTGCCTGCGGGCCGCGGAGCGAACGTCTCCACGACGATCGCGTGACTGCCGTCGGGCGTCACGGCGACCGCGACCGGCGGGCCGGCGACCGAGTTGCTCACGGCGACGGCGGCCGCCCGCAACTCGCGGGGTTGACGCCCCATTGCAATGACCGACAGCGTGTCATCGCCGGCCGTCGGCCCCAGGCGTCCATCGACGTAAGCCGAGGCCTGCATGTCGGCATCGGACACGACGACCAGCGCCCGGCCGAGGAAGTCGAGCGGTGCCAGGGGCGCGTCGGTCGATTGGGCGAACGCGGACCCGACCGCGAGAGTCCATGCCATTGCAATCCGTTTCATCGTCACCTCCAGTAAGCGCGGCGAACCGTTCGTCGCGACGTATCATGGAGTCGTATCGGCACGCCTCGTTTCATCGGCCGGTGCGATCAATCGATCGGCGGTCGCGATCGAACGAACCCACGGACACCGGTTCCAACCGGCTCCCACGCGGCGACGAATCCCCATGCAGACCCGGTCTCTCAGATCATTCCTGATGCTTGCGGAAGTCTTGCACTTCGCTCGGGCGGCCGAGCGCCTGGGCATCGCGCAGGCTACGCTCAGCCAGCAGATCGCCGCACTCGAAGCCGAGGTGGGTGTGCAGTTGCTGAGCCGCGACAACCGCAATGTCAGGCTCACGCCCGCCGGCGAGACGTTTCTCGACGAGGCGCGCGGCATCGTCGCCCAGGTCGATGCGGCCACCGCCAAGGCCCGCCAGGTCGCGCGCGGCGACGTCGGTGTGCTCAACGTCGGAGCAGCGTCGGCCGCACTGCTCGAACTGGTACCGCTGGTGGTCGAGCGTCTGGCGCAGAGCCACCCCGCGCTCGAAGTGCGCGTGGCCGAACACAGCTCCATGGTGCAGGAGAGCATGCTGATCGCGGGTGAAATCGACGTGGGCCTGCTGCATCCGCCGCTGGTCGCAGCGCAGCTGCGCAGTGAAATCATCCTGACCGAACCGATGGTGCTGGCGCTATGGGAAGCGCACCCGCTCGCCACCAAGCAGACCGTCGCGATACGCGACCTCGCCGGTGCCCGCATGTTGCTGCCGGAACGGCAGGCAGGTCCTTTCCTGTTCGATCGATTGGCCGAAGCGTTTCGGACGGCCGGCATAGCGCTCGAGGGCGAATGCGGGCCTTGCGCCCCCCAGACCGTGCTGAGCCTGGTCGCCGCGAAACGCGGCCTCGCGATCGTGCCGGGCACGCTGCGGCACCTCACGCGCCCCGGGGTCGTCTACCGGCGCATCGAGCAGAATCCGCTGACACTCGACATCGCCGTTGCGTGGCGCGACGGGGAGCAGCGTGCGACCGTGGTCAACTTCCGGCGCGCGCTCCTCGATTGCCGCGCCAGCCGACACCTGCTCACGTCCGCGCTGCAGCCCTGAGCTCTCCGGCGCCGCCGGGAGCACGAAAGTTGACGCCGTCAACAATCTCCGGCAGCATGGCCGTGCTTCTCATGGCCTCGGTCCCGGTCCGCAACGCATCAACATGCCACCCAGCGTTTCCCGATCCGTCACGGGACGCGCCACGCGTCTTGTAGCCCTGCTGGCAACGAGCCTGGCAGCCGGTGCGGCGTTCGTGGCTGCGGCCGACTCGAGGAGCCTGGCGGCGCCGTTCAGCAACGCGTATCCGGCCGATGGCGACACCGGACTGCGCGCTCCGGCGCGCTATTTCCTGCGGCGCGCTTGGGTACAACTCACCCGAAACATGGCCGCGACGCCACTGCCCGCTACGGTGGCGCTGGACATCGGGGGCATGGCTGCACAGCCGTTCACCGTGGCGTGGATCGGTCACGCGTCGCTGCTGGTGCGCGCCGGCGATGTGTGGATCATGACGGATCCCATGCTTTCCGAATACGCAACGCCGGTCCCGCCCTTCGGTCCCAAGCGGCTCACGCCGCTGCCGATCGACCCGGACGACCTGCCGCACATCGACTTTGTGCTGATCTCGCACGACCACTACGACCATCTGGACCTGCCGACACTGCGCCGGCTAGCCCGTCAGCCCGGCGGTCCGCCGCGCTTCCTCGCCGGCCGCGGATTGTCGAGCTGGTTCCAGCGGGAGGTCGGGATCGCCTCGGAGGATTTCGACTGGTGGCAGTCGACCCGGGCCGGCGCGCTCGGGCTGACGTTCGTGCCCGCACAGCACTCCAGCGGCCGGGGCATCGTCCAAAAGAACCACACGCTCTGGGGCGGTTGGATCATCGAACATGATGGGCAGCGGCTCTACTTCGCGGGGGACACGGCGTTTTCCGCGCATATGTTCCGCGACATCCGCGACCGGGCGGGACCGATCGATGTCGCCGCGCTGCCGATCGGCGCCTACCGTCCGCGCGAATGGATGCGTTTCGAACACCTCGACCCGGGCGAGGCGGTGCAGGCGCACGTCGAACTCGGCGCTCGACGTTCCCTGGCGATGCACTGGGCCACGTTCCAGCTCGGGGACGAGGAACCGATCACGCCTTCGCACGATCTCGCCGCGGCGTTGCAAGTGCGGGGCGTCGGCGGTTTCGATGTCGTATCCGTCGGCGGTACGCTCACGGTAGCGCCTGCCGGTCACCCGGAGACGTTGACGGATGCAGGGTCCGCGCGGTCTTCTAGGGATCCCCGGCGTCCATGCGCCGGCGCAGCGCTTCCGTTTCCTCGGACGGCCGGGTGTTGAGCACGATGGAGAGCAGTTCGCGGCAGCGCCGATAGGCGTTGAGCGCCTCTGCCTTGTGCCCCTGCGCGAGACAGCATTCGATCAGTCCCCGGTAGAGCGGCTCGGACAGGTTGTCCAGTTCGAGGCCACGCCGGTACAGGCGCTCTGCTTCATCGGTGGCCCCGGCGTCGGCGAGACCGCGCGCGCAGATCGTGACCGCGCGGGCGAACTTGGCGCTCAAGCGATCCCGTGCCGGCACGATCCACGCGCGATCCTCTTCGGCGCCCAGGAAGCACCCGCCGTAGAGCGCCATCAGATCGGCAGCCTCGGTGAGGAGGGCCGCGACCCCGGCACCGGTCGCGACGTGTTCGATCTCGTCCACGAGTTGCTCGAAGTCCCAGACGTCGACGCGGCACAGCGACCGGTCGAGCGACACCTTGCCGCCCGACACGACCACGGCGTGATCGACCTTCAGCAGGCGTCGCAGGCGCAACAGGGCGACGTCGAAGGCACGCCGGCCGCAGCCTCCATCGGCATCAGGCCACAGCGCGTCCACCAGCAACGAAGCCGACACCTGCGATCCTCCGAGCGCGATGATGGCCTGCAACAGGGCGAGCGGCTTGTGCGGCAACTTGCGGCCGGCCACCAGCGGTTCGCCGTCGACGGCCACCACGAACGAACCGAGCGTGCGAATCCGGACGATTGCCTGGGTGCTCGCCGTGCGGCCCGACACCTGCGCCGATCGCCGCGCGGGCGCCACCGCCCGGGCATGGTTCGAAGTGTCGCTCAACGCGGCAAGATGCGGCCCTTGCCGGGGCGGATTGGCATCCCGTGCCTCCGCCGCGAGGCCGCGAAGATAGTCGATGCACACTGCGCCCTCGACGATCTCGCGGTGCAACGATTCGACCACAGCCCCGGGAGCCAGCACTTCGAGAAGCGGCAGGCGCGCCGCCTGCAGCAGCAGCACCAGCTCTGCGTCGTCGTTGTGCTGTGCCGTCCGCAGCGCCTGGTCGAGCCGGTCCAGCGCCTCCTGGCGCCGGCCCGCCAGCACCAGCATTTGCGCGAGACACAGGACTTCGATCGCCATATCGCGCCGAGCGATGCGGACGGCGGCGTCGGGCAGCCACGCGTTTTCCTTGTGATGCAGCCGCTCGGCCGGCGCCCGGTACACGGCCACGGCACCGTCGAACCGCGAGATGCCGTTGGCAAGCCCCGGGAGGGGTACGACGACCGGCGATGTGGGTTCGGTTCGCATGGCAGGCAATGTGTTCCCGTCCCCATGCCATCGCCATACGAGACTAGTCATATGCCGATGCCGTCCCGCGGGATTGCCTGGACCGCCACAGCCTGCGAGACTGGCGTCCATGTTCCAGAAGGAATCCCATGAAACACAATGAGATAGACCTGTCCGGCCGGGTTGCCGTGGTCACCGGCGCCGCCCGCGGCATCGGCCTCGCCATCGCCGACCGGCTGCTCGCCAGCGGCGCCGCGGTGGCGCTCTGGGACTTCGACGACCGCCAGCTCGACGAGACTGCGCCGGCCTTGCGGGCGCGCGGCGCCGTGGCGCCCATCGTCGTCGACGTGACCGACGAAGACGCCGTGGCAGCCGCCGTCAGGCAGACGGAGGCCCAGCTCGGCGCGGTGGATCTGCTGGTCAACAACGCCGGGATTGGCGGCCCGATCCTGCAGACCTGGGAGTACGACGTGGCCACCTTCCGCCGCGTCCTCGACGTCAACGTGACCGGCGTGTACCTGTGCTGCAAGGCGCTGGTCCCCGGCATGCGCGAGCGCAATTTCGGGCGCGTGGTCAACATCGCCTCCATCGCCGGCAAGAACGGCTCGCCCAATTTCTCCGCCTATGGCGCTTCGAAGGCTGCGGTGATCGCGCTGACCAAGGCGCTCGCGCGCGAAACGGCCGACACGGAAGTGCTGGTCAACGCCGTCACGCCGTCGGTGGCGGACACCGACATCCTGAGCCAGTTCACACCCGAGAAGGTGAAGTGGATGGTGGAGCAGGTGCCCAAGGGCCGCTTCGTCAAGGCGGCCGAGATCGCGGCCCTGGTCGCGTGGCTCTGCTCGGACGAGTGCTCGTTCTCCACGGGACAGCTCTTCGACATCAGCGGCGGCCGCTCGGTGTATTGACGATGTCGGCGAACGCCAGCACGGTGGAGCGGTTGATCGACGCCTATTGCGCGGCGTGGAACGAGCCCGATGCGACGCAGCGGGCAGCGCAGCTCGAAGCGGTGTGGTCCCCTGGGGCTGCCTACACCGATCCGCGCGCCCACGCGGTCGGCGTGGCACAGTTGTCCGCGCACATCGGCCGCATCCTCGAGAGCCGTCCGGGTGCTCGCGTGGTTCGGACCAGCGCCATCGACGAGCATCACGGGCTGGTCCGTTTCGCATGGCGCGTGATCGAGGCCGACGGCAACGAGCTACCCGAAGGGATCGATTTCGCGGAGCTCGCACCGGACGGCAGGATCGCCCGCATCATCGGGTTCTTCGGACCACTGGGGCCGCGCGCATGAGAATGAACCGCATCGCACGAGCGTGCGCGATCACCGCCCTGCTGGCGGCGCCGATCGCGACGACACCCGCTGCCGACCCGGCCCGCGACTCGTGCGTGCCCATGGGCAGCTGGGTCGCGCCAGGCGGCGGCGCGAAGTCCACCGCGGAATGGATCGGTTCGCTCGCGCAGCGGCGCGTCATCCTGCTCGGCGAAGGGCACGACATTCCCGAGCACCACCGGTGGCAGTTGCAGACCATCGCGGCGTTGCACGCCTTGCATCCCGAACTCGTGCTCGGCTTCGAGATGTTCCCGCGCTCGATGCAACCGGTGCTCGACCGGTGGGTGACGGGGCAGCTCACCGAAACCGAACTGCTGCGTGACACCGACTGGAAACGCACCTGGGGTTACGACGCCCGGATGTACCTGCCCATCTTCCATTTCGCGCGCATGAATCGCATCCCGATGGTCGCACTCAACGTCGACCCGGCGCTCCCGCGGGAAATCGCCGCCTCCGGCCTGGCGGCGATTCCGCAATCGCGCCGCGAGGGAATCTCCGATCCGGCGGCACCGCTGCCGGCCTACGAGAGTTTCGTGTTCGACAGCTATGCGCAGCATGCGCGCGGTGACGACGGCCGCGCCGCATCGCGCGACGACGTGAAATTCCGCCGCTTCCTCGAAGCGCAACTCGTGTGGGACCGTGCCATGGCCGAACGCATCGCCGCCGCGCTCGCGGCGCGTCCGGCTGCGACGATGGTGGCCTTGATGGGGTCCGGCCACGTGATGAACGGGTGGGGCGTGCCACATCAGCTCGAATCCCTCGCGGTACACGGACCCGCGGTGCTGCTGCCGTGGGAGCCGGAGAACGATTGCGCCAAGCTCATCCCCGGTTACGCCGATGCCGTCTTCGGCCTCGGGCCCCGGTCCGAGCCGACTACGACGCATCCGAAGCTGGGGTTGTGGCTCGAATCGGTGACCGGTGGAGTGGCCATCAAGGACATCGAGAAAGGCGGCCTCGGCGAACTCGCCGGCTTGCGGCAGGGCGACGTACTGATCGAAGTGGCCGGCCGCGTGACGCGCCTGCCCGGCGACGTCAGCGAAGTCGTGCAGCGGCAGGCGCCCGGTACGTGGCTTCCGATCAAGGTGCAACGCGACGGGCGGACGCTCGAGATCATCGCGAAGTTTCCGCCGTCGTCCTGAGCGCGGCGGTCGCACCGGTCATGTTCCGCTGCGTCTGCAGCCTCCTGCTTCTCGCCCTCACGATGTCGGTCGAGGCTGCCGGACCGGCCGCGGCACACCTGGAGTTCCGGATCGTGATCGACCCCGCCACGCGCACGCTGCACGGCGCAGGAACACTGGACGTTCCCGCCGGGGCACCAACGCGCATACACCTCGACCGGCGCTTCGTGGCAGCGGAAATGAGCTTCGAGGGCAAGCCGCTTCCGCATGCCCATGACCGGACCGACGCGTGGGTCCTGCCGGCGGCCACCACGACGCGCCGGGTCACGATGCGTTGGCAAGGCACGCTCGATCGCCTCGACCTCACGATGGACCACCGTGACACGCTTGCCGCACCGGCGCCGGTCGCGGCGCCCGAAGGCACGTTCCTGCCGGCGCCAAGCCACTGGTATCCGAGCGCGGAAGGACTGCTCGAGACCTGGCGCGTGACTCTCGAGTTGCCACGGGGCCAGCGCGGCCTCGTTCCCGGCCGGTTGCTCGAGGAGCGTGATGACGCCCAGGGCTATCGCGCCGTATTCGAGTTCACCCACCCCGGGGAAGGGATCGATCTGATGGCGGGCCCGTACTCGATCACGGAACGCACCGTGACGCTCGCCGGTCGCAGCGTGCGCCTGCGCACCTGGTTCGCGCCGGGACTCGAAGGGCTGGCGGACAGCTATCTCGCGTCGACCGCCGAGTACCTCGCCCTATACGACCGTTGGATCGGCGCATACCCCTACACGGAGTTCAGCGTCGTCTCGAGTCCGACGCCGACCGGCTTCGGCATGCCCACGCTCACATATCTCGGCGCGGATGTGCTGAAGCAGCCGTTCATCCGCGCCACGTCGCTCGGCCACGAAGTGCTGCACAACTGGTGGGGCAACGGCGTCTACCCCGACTACGCGCGCGGCAACTGGTCCGAAGGTCTCACGACCTTCATGGCCGACTATCACTACAAGGAACGCGAGAGCGCGACCGCCGCGCGTGAAGTGCGCCTGGGCTGGCTGCGCGATTTCGCCGCCGTGCCGGAAGGTTCGGACCAGCCCCTCGCGTCCTTCACCTCGAGGACGCACGGCACCTCCCAGATCGTCGGCTACCACAAGGCGGCAATGACGTTCTCGATGCTGCGCGATCTGATCGGCACGGAGGCCTTCGATCGCGGCGTGCAGGAATTCTGGTCGGCTCGCAGATTCACCTTCGCCTCATGGGATGATCTGCGGATCGCACTCGAGCAAGCAGCGGCCCGCGATCTGCGATGGTTCTTCGCGCAATGGACCACGCGCGCGGGCGCGCCGCGCGTGCGCATCGAAAGCGCCGACCGGAGGGAGGTCGGCGGGCGTTGGCAGATCCGCGTCACGCTCGCCCAGGACGGGCCTGTCTATCGGCTGCGGGTGCCGGTGTCCGTGGAAACGGATCAAGGCCCCATCCCGCATATCGTCGAACTCGCAGCAGGCACCGGCAGCACCGAACTCGACGTACCGCATCGGCCGAGTGCGATCACGCTCGATCCGGACCTGCGCGTGTTCCGCCGGCTGGCTGCGGACGAAGCACCGCCGATCCTGCGCGACGCCATGGTCCATCCCGACACGGCCGCGGTTGTCCTCCCCACGGACAGCGCCTGGATGGATGCAGCGCAAAATCTGCTCGCGAAGCTGCTCGACGGCAGGCCGCGCTTCGTCGACGGCACCTCGGGCCCCGCCACCGCGCCGCTGGTGGTGATCGGATCAAGAGCGGACATCGAGAGTTACCGTCGCCGGATCGGGCTCGCTGCTCCATCGAAAGCCGGAACTGCGGGTAGCTCCCAGGTGTGGATCGAGCGCGTCGAGGGCAACGTGCGGCTGTTCATCGCGGCCCGCGATCCGGCCGCCTTGTCCGCACTCGCTCGCCCGCTACCGCACTACGGCAAGCAGAGCTGGCTCCTGTTCGATGGAGCGAAAGCGATGGAACGCGGTATCTGGCCTACGGTTGCTGCCCGGTGGCGGTTCGACTGACCCTCAGGACACTTCCGTAGCGCGCTCGCCTTCGACGCCATTCCGATGCGCCTCCGAACCGTCCCCATCATGCATGCGCCACCGCATCGGCTTCCAGCGGCGACTCGCCTGACCGTCGACCCCGTTCTTCGAACGGGGCCTCGCCGGGTGGCTCACGCCGCTACCCAACCGGGATCGACATCCGGCAAGGGAATGGCTTCCAGCAGTGCTCGCGTGTACGGGTGCTTCGGATCGGCGAAGATCTGGGCGCACGGCCCCTGCTCCACGACCGCACCCTGGCGCAGCACCATCACGCGATCGCACAACACCCGCACCACTGACAGGTCGTGCGAGATGAAGATCAGTGCATCCTCACGCTTGAGTTCCCTCAACAGCACCAGGATCTGCGCCTGCGTCGACACATCGAGCCCGGAAACGATCTCGTCGGCGACGATCACGCGGGGCTTCAGGGCGATGGCACGCGCGATGCCGACACGCTGACGCTGGCCGCCGGACAGTTCGTGCGGATACCGGGTCGCGAACGCGGCCGGCAGGTGCACCCGCTCCAGCAGGGCCCGTGCTCGCACCCGCCCCTCCTGGCGCGACGCCACGCGGCCGAACGCGAGCAGCGGCTGCGCGAGGATGTCCTCGATGCGCTGGCGCGGATTCAGCGACGACAGGGGATCCTGAAAGATGAACTGCATGCCCTCGCGCAGCGGCCGGATCGCCGCCTCGGGCAGGTGCGTGATGTCGCGGCCTTCGAAGGACAAGGCCCCGGCGGTCGGTTCGTACAGGCGCAGCAGCGTCCGTCCGAGCGACGTCTTGCCCGATCCCGACTCGCCCACGATGCCGAGCGACTCGCCCGGTTCCAGTTCCAGATCGATGCCTCGCAGGATCGGCGTGAGCGGTGCGCGGCGGAACAGCGGCTGCGCGGAGCGATCGGGCAGGGAGAGTTGCAGACCTCTTGCGGCCAACAGGGGCACGTCAGACTGCCTCCGCGTCGAGGGCGCGCGCCTCGTTCCAGAGCTGCTCGGTCAGCGCTTCCGGAATCGGCATCAGCGCCTCGGCCGGGCGATCGAAGCGCGGTGTCGCGGCCAGCAGTGCCCGCGTGTACGGATGGCCCGGCACCCGGTACACCTGCGCCGTCGGTCCCGACTCGACGATGCGCCCGGCATGAATCACCGAGACGGTGTCGCACAGCTTCGCGACCACGCCCAGATCGTGGGTGATGAACAGGATCGCCGTGCCATGGGCCTCCTGCAGGTTCTTGAGCAGTCGCAGCACCTGCTTCTGGACCGTCACGTCCAGTGCCGTGGTGGGCTCGTCGGCGATGATCAGCTTCGGCCGGCAGGCGAAGGCAATGGCGATCAGCACACGCTGGCGCATGCCGCCGGACAATTCGTGCGGGTACCGGCGCAGCACCCGCTCCGGTTCGCGGATCTGCACGTCGTGCAACAACTCCAGGGCGCGGGCCAGGGCTGCATCGCGGTCCATGCCGAGATGCATGCGCAGCACGTCGGTCATCTGCGGTTCGATGCGGGCGACGGGGTTCAGCGCCGTCATCGGGTTCTGCGGGATGAGTGCAATCTCGCGGCCCAGAAGAATCCCGTGCTCGCGCTCCGACATCATGGTGAGATCCCGACCCTCGAACCGTACCTCGCCGCGGTCGATGCGGGCGTCCTCGGGCTGCAATCTCAGGATCACGCGCCCGACCATGGACTTGCCGGCCCCCGATTCACCGACCAGGCCTGCGACCTGGCCTGCGTGCACGTCGAGGTGCACGCCCCGCAGGATCGCCTGGCCGCCGATGGCAAGCCGCAGATCGCGCAGTGCCAGCAAGGGGCTCATCGCCGGGCACTCCGCGTGAGCGGGTCCAGGACCTCGCGCAGGCCGTCACCCAATGCGTTCATTGCGAGCACGGCCACGATGATGCAGCCCATGGGCATGGCCATCAGCCACCACGCCTGGCGCACGTACTGCCGCCCTTCCTGGATCATGCTGCCCCAGGTGGCGGTGTCGTTCGCCACCGAGAGACCGGCGAACGACAGGATCGCCTCGACCACGATGGCGATGCCCATCTCGAGCGACAGCAGGGTCACGAACAGCGGCACGACGTTCGGCACGATCTCGCTCGCCAGGATGCGCATCGGCGGCAGCCCGATGGTCACGGCCGACGCCACGTAGTCCCGGGACCGCTGCACCATCACTTCGGCGCGCACCACGCGGCAGAACCGGGTCCAGTCGATCACGACGATCGCGATGACCACGGTGTGGAGTCCGGCACCGAGCACGGCCGCGAGCACGATGGACAGCAGCACCGGGGGGAATGCCATCCAGATCTCCACCAGGCGCGAGACGACGGCATCGACGGCTCCGCCCAGGTATCCGGCCAGCAGGCCCAGCATCGTACCGAGCACGCCGGCGAGCACCGCAGCGACCACTGCGACCGTGATCGCTGCGCGGGTGCCGTAGATGAGGCGCGACAGGATGTCGCGGCCAAGGCTGTCGGTGCCGAGCAGGAAGTCGCGGTTGCCGGTCTCGGCCCATGCCGGGGACTGGAACGTGTTGAGCAGATCCTGTTCGAGCGGATCGTGCGGCGCCACCCAGGGTGCCAGCAGCGCGAGCGCCGCGAGCGCGACGAAGACGACGAGGCCGAATCGGAGACGAACGGGCGCTTTCATGAATCGCACGGCGACGGAGGTTGATCGGAAGGTGCCCGCCGTGAACGCCGAAGTATCGACGCCGACGCAACGGTGGTCAAACCAAGCGATTCGCATTTCGCCGCCGGCAACGGGCTGCACCGGCCCCAAATGTCGATCGGGCTTACACGTTTCAAATCTACCGTTACGACCGTTTTTCGGAATCTCCTGTAAATCATTCACTAAGAAATCTCCGCCCAAATCTTGCTATGGGAGTCGTGGATTTCCGAGGTGTCGCGTGGCTTGCGAACGACTGCACGCCGCCGGCATACAAGCGGAGACCAGTGCCGGGTCGAAACGGTACACGTCGCGATCAACCCGTTCGGGCCGGGTTGCCCTCGACGGTCGAACCCGGTGTCACGTCCAGGCGGACCTCGCGGTCCGCGCTAGTGGGCACCGCGGGGTATGGAGACGACTCCGCGGTTGGGGATTCAAGTGACGGAACGGAAGGTCCTGCTCCTCGAGCAGGACGGCAGTGACCATCGGCTGTCCGAGCTGATCGCGTCGTGGGGCTGGGAAATCCAGGTCGTCGCCGATCCCGCGGCAGCTCGTGCAGTGGCCGGCAGGGGCCGGGCACTCGTCGGGTTGATCGTCCTGGACCCGCCGGATGCCTTCGAATTGTCCGAAGTCGAGCGACTCACGGCCCACCCCGGCATGGAGTGGATCGCCGTGCTCTCGCCGAAGGCGCTGCTGCGCCCGGCCTGTGCCAGGCTGATCCTCGACAGTTTCTATGACTACCACACGCTGCCGGTAGATCCGAATCGCCTCGCGGTGATCCTCGGGCACGCCTTCGGCAAGGCCGACCTGCAGCACAACCTCGAGCGGCGGCGCGACTGGCGCGGACGCTACGACATGATCGGGGCAAGCCCCGCGATGCTGCAGCTCTACCGCCGCATCGATCGCGTCGTGGGCGTCGACGCCCCCGTGCTCATCACGGGCGAGAGCGGTACCGGGAAGGAACTGGTCGCGCGCGCCATCCACAAGCATTCCGCGCGCAAGACCGGACCGTTCGTGGCGGTGAATTGCGCCGAGTTGCCGGAGAACCTGATCCAGTCCGCACTGTTCGGACACGAGCGCGGGGCTTTCACCGGCGCGCACCAGCGCCGCGTGGGCAGCATCGAGGCCGCGGCGGGTGGTGTCATCTTTCTCGACGAAATCGGCGATCTGCGGCTCGATCTCCAGGCGAACCTGCTGCGCTTCCTGCAGGACAAGACGATCGTCCGCGTGGGCTCCACGCAGCGCATGCACGTGGACGTCCGCGTCGTCGCGGCCACGCACGTCGACTTGAAGCAGGCGGTCGACGCGGGACGCTTCCGCGAAGACCTGTTCTATCGCCTCAACGTGCTCAGTATCCACGTGCCATCGCTGGCGTCGCGCGAGGGTGACCTGCACCTGCTCACCGAGATGCTGCTGACGCAGTTCGAGGGTACCAATGGCCACAGGATGCGTGGCATCAGCCAGGACGCCATCCGCGCGATGAGCGCCTACTCGTGGCCCGGCAACGTGCGCGAGCTGATCAATCGCATGCAGCACGCGCTCGTGATGAGTGACAACCGCCTGATCACGCCGGCCGACCTCGAACTGCCGCCGGTGCCCGAGGACACGAACGTCACGACCCTGTCCTCGGCGCGCGCTGCCGCCTCGCGCGACGTGATCGTCGAAGTACTGAAGCGCGCCGAGAACAACGTCTCCGAAGCCGCACGCAAGCTCGGCATCTCGCGCATCACCCTGTACCGCCTGATGGAGAAGTTCGACATCGATCGCAGCGATTGATGCGCCCTCCGGGGCGCGAAGGAGGGGGGGATCATGGACGCACCCATCGCACGCCGGCGCCCCGCGGGCGCCGTCTTCGCCGCCGCAATTCTGGCAGCGGCGACTCCTGCCGGCGCAGACCCGACGGCCGGCGAGCGCGAAGTCGAGGCACTGACGCGCCAGCTCGAAGCCGAAGGGCGCAAACTCGATGCGCTGCGCGAGTCCCTGGACGAGCGATCGCGAGCGCTGGAGCAGCAGCGTCGGGCGCTCGAGAAGCTGGAGCGTGATCGGACCCGAGCGACTTCTGCGGCACCCGCGCCGTTGCCGGATGAATCGCAGCGCGACGTGCGCGGTGGCCAGGCGCAGGGACAGCGGCCCGCGGCACCGGCCCAGGGCACACCGTCGCAGGAAACACCGGCCACCGTCGGGCAGGCCCCCGAGGCGCCACGGCGCCCGCCCGAGATCGCCCCGATCGGCCGGCAGGCCGGCGTGCTGACACCGCCGCGCACCCTGATCCTGGAGCCTTCGCTCCAGTACGCCCACTCGACCAACACGCGCGTGGCGGTGATCGGGTTCTCCATCATCCCGGCCGTCGTCATCGGTCTGATCGACGTGCGAACGGTCAATCGCAGCGCATGGGTGGGTGCGCTCACCGCTCGATACGGGCTCACCAATCGGCTCGAGGTCGAGATGCGCGTGCCCTACGTCTACCGGAGCGATTCCACGGTGGCGCGGCCGTTCAACGACCCAACCGCCACCGACTCCGTCTTCAACGCGAGCGGCAACGGCATCGGCGACCTGGAGTTCGCGACGCGTTACCAGTTGAACGACGGCGGTGCCGACCGGCCGTACTTCATCGGCGGGCTGCGGCTCAAGACGCGTACCGGGAAGGATCCCTTCGAAGTGCAGCGCGTGTCACCCTTCGCGGGCGCGGATCAGCTCGAGGCCGAGTTGCCGACCGGGTCGGGTTTCTACACGCTGCAGCCCTCGGTCACCATGCTGTTCCCGAGCGACCCCGCAGTGTTCTTCGGCAGCCTGCTGTATGCCCACAACTTCGCACGCAATGTCGGCGGCGGCTTCGGCAAGATCGACCCGGGCGACTACACCCAGTTCAACTTCGGCATGGGCCTCGCGTTGAACGAGCGCGCGTCCTTCAGTATCGCCTACGACCATACGATCCTGCAGAAGCCCAAGCAGAACGGCGTGACACCCCCGCTCGCGCTGACCGTGCAGTTGGGACAGTTGCTGTTCGGCTATTCCTACAAGTTGTCGCAGAAGACGACCTTCAACGTCTCGCTCGGGATCGGCGTCACCCAGGACGCGCCGGACGTCCAGATGACGGTGCGGTTGCCGATCCGCTTCTGAGACCGCGCGGAATCCCTAGCGCCCCGCGCCGCGGATCGTGAGCCGCAGGTCCATCAGGGCACTGTTGCGCAGGAAGTCGCCGATGCCGCTGACCTGCGCGTTGAGCACCGTCAGCCCCTGGATCGCCTGGCCGTTCAGCGAGTTCTGGACGACCGTGAGCACCCCAGGCCCGAGATTGTTGAGCACCTCCGGCATGACGACGTTGCCCGGTCCGATCTGCACGACGCTCCCCGCGGCACCCGGCGCCACGGTGGTGGGCGCCACGCTGCTTGCCGGTGTCGGTAACGTTGACGCCGCGGCCTGCGCCTGCTGCAACGTAGACGCGGCGGGCACTGCCGCTTCGGCCGCCGGTGGCGAGGTGCCGGCGCTCGCCACGGCTGGTGGTGCGACTGCCGGCTCGGCGGCGAACGCCCCCGCGTTCGCCGGCGGTGCAGGCGGCACGAAAGGCGTCGCGGGTCCCTGAACGCTCACCGACCCGATCGAACCCTTGCGGAGGGACGTCAAGTCGGGAACGGTGAACGTCAGGGATTGCACCAGTTCGCCGTTGACGAACACCATCCGCTCCAGCCCGAACGAGATCTTGAGCCCGCTCAGGTCGACGAAGCCGCCGCGCATGCGATCCAGTGCCGCGGCGGACAGCGGCTCCCAGACCAGGAACACGGACGCCGCGGGAAGGTTGGTGCGGCCTTGCTCTGCCCGCGCGCTGCCGATCGTCACGATCACCAGCACACCCAGCAGCATCCAGACGAGAAACATGGCGCGTGCGTGCACGAACGGAGCTCCGTCAGAAGTCATTGCGGCCCGGCCGCATCAGGAGCGCGGTCGTGTGTTGATCGCGGACCAGCGGCTCCGCCAGCGCAGCCCGCGGCGCGATGTGCCAGTCCGAAGGGATGTTGAAGCGCGCCACGTCCTGATGGCTGTGGATGAGGAATGCGATGCGACCGTCCCAGATGCGCTCGAATTCCGCCCGCCGCAGAATCCGTCCGCCCTTGGCGGAGTCGCCCAGCAGCACGTGGGTCGCGTTGGTACCTTTCACCACGACGAAGTGGTTGTAGCCCCCGTCCTTGATGAGGGCGATGAAGGGCACGTTCTCGGCGATCAACTGGTCGAGCTGCCCCGGTTCGACCTCGAAGCCGTCGGCGCGGTAGCCGATCGCTTCGAGAAGGTTCTTCATGTCGAGCAGCGAGAAGCCTTCCTTCAGGATCTTCGGCTGATCGCCGCGCGCGTACATGAAGGCGACGACATCCCGTTCCGCCACCGGCCTGCCGTAGTGGAACGTGAGCAACGTCGCGATGGCTGCGGCGCCGCAGCTGTAGTCGAACTGCTGCGGAATGGTGGACCGGTAGCGCATCTCCAGCGTCAACTGGCGGAAGCTCTTCACCGGCACGGCGTACGGTCCGCCCGGGATGTCCGGCGTCAGGAAGACCTCCGCTGCAAGAGTCCCGGCCGTCCCGGGCACCATGCCCAGAACGGCAGCCAGCGCCAGCGCCGGAATGCGAGCACTACTGGATCTGGACATTGACGATGGTCGCGTTCTGGATGAGCACGTTGTTGCCCGTGTTCTGGATCACCATGGGCATGCCCGCGGCACCGGCGAACGAGGCACTGATGGTGTTGTTGCCGGTCACCACGTTGGTGGCCGCGTTGTTGTCGACGCTGCCGCGCACGTCGTTGAGGTTGATCACCGTCTTGAAATCGCTGCCGCCGCGCTGGCGCGAGAGCTTCTCGACAGTCACCGGTTTGCGCAGCAGCGCGCGCGTGTCCTCCGCGATCGAAAGCGCGGAAAACGGGCCGATCCCGGCCGACAGCACCAGGATCGACCCGGCAAGAGCGAGCTTCGTGGTCTTCGTCGTCACGGCAAGCCTCCCGGGTTGAGCGCGGTCATGGTGCGTGGGAAGTGCGCCCCATGACCGCGGTGCACAGAAGACGGACGCGATACGTCCGCTAGCGCACAGTGAGGTTGCTCTGGATGGTCACGCTCTGCTGCAGCATGGTCGAGATACCGCTGTTCTGAACGTTCTTCAGGATGCCGACGGTGCTGTTGAAGCTGTCGGCAATCGTCGCGGACATGCTGAGCGTTCCGGCATTGACGTTGATGGTGCCGCCGTTGCCGCCGGCCCCACCGCCGCCACCGGCTGCGCCGTTACCCTGCCCACCGGCACCACCTGTCGAGGCATTGGTTCCGCCGTTGCCGCCGGCACCACCGACATTGCCGCCGCCGGAGCTGCCGCCGTTGCCGCCGTTCCCCGCCGTGGCGCTGCCATTGGTCGCACTGCCGTTGGTCGCGCTGCCGTTGGTCGCACTGCCGCCGGCACCACCGGCCCCTGCCGTGTTGGTTGCACCGCCGCCGGCACCGCCTGCTGCCGTGCCGCCCTGCGATGCACCGCCGGTACCACCCGCTTGTGCACCCGCACCGCCCGCGGCGATGTTGCCACCTGCGTCGCCACCGGTCGCGTTCGAAGTGCCACCGATGGAACTGGCCCCGCCACCGTTACCGCCGGTCGCCGCAGCCGTACCGCCATTGCCGCCGTTGCCGCCGAGACCGCCGCCGGCCGTACCGCCCGCGCCGCCGCCACCGCCCGTCGCTGCAGACGCGGTACCGCCATTGCCGCCGCTGCCGCCCTGGTTGGCGTCGCTGTTCGCGCTGCCGCCGTTGCCCGCTTCGAGGCCGGCCCCACCGGTGCTGTTCGCACTCATGTTGCCGTTGCCGCCGTCCGCCGTCGTGCGTGCGCGACCGCCACCACCGCCATTGCCGGCGCCGGCCTTGCCGCCATCACCGTCGTTGTAGGTGCTGCCGCCACGCGCACTGCCATTGCCGCCGTTGGCGGTAGTGGATCCGCCGTTGCTCTTGGCCCGTGCATCGCCGCCGTCGCCGCTGCGATTCGACGCCTTGCCGCCATCGCCGCCCGCGGTCTTGGCGCTGCCGCCGTCACCGGTCTTGGTGTGCGCGGAACCGCCGGCACCGCCGGCCGCGTTGCTCGCATCGCCACCGCGGCCGCCACGTCCGGCTTTCGCGCTGCCGTTGCTCGCATCGCCGTTGGTCGCGCTGCCGTTCTCGGCGGAACCGCCGGCGGCTCCGACCGCGCCGTTGCCGCTGGTGGCTTCGCCGCCGGAGGCGCCCGTGCCGTAGGTGTTGGCCGATCCGCCTTCGCCGCCGATGCCTTTGCCGCCCTTGCCGCCGGCCGCACCGCGGCCGCCGTTGGCATTGTTGGTCGCGCCCTCGCCGGCCAGCACGTTGCCGATGGCGCTGATCGCGTTGTCGGTGACGGTACCGCTCAACTTGCTGACCGCAACCACGTTGAACGAGCCGCGCAGCCCGGTGTACACGTTCGACAGGGCGTTGTTGCGGAAATTGCCGTTGCCGTTCTCCTCGACCGTCTTGCTCTCGGTCTTGTTCGTGGTGACGTTGCTGGTGCGCGATTTCTCGCGCGTGCTGGTGACATTGATGGTGCGCTGGCTCTTGTCGTTGCCGACGTCGTTCAGCGTGTTGGTGTTCTCTGCCTGCGAGAACTCGTTCGCCTGCGCGCCCGAGTTGCTCTTCTGCCGCGAGATCGCGGTTGCCGTCTGGTTGATGTGGCCGCCGCCTGCCTGCGGTTCCGTGCCGGTACCGCCGCCGGTATTGCCGGTGTTGGTATTGGTCGGGTTCGCCCACAGTGCCGCGGGGGCGCTGAAGGCCAGCGCGAGTGCGGTCGCCAACAAGGTCCTGTTCATGTGAAGTGCCTCCGTATCGTGGTGTCGGTAGCGGAGCGATTGAGCCCCGCCACCTGTTCAGTCGTTCCTTGGCTGACCGCCGCTCATTGCACCGTCAGATTGCTCTGGATGCTCATGCTTTGCTGGATGAGCGACGACATGCCGCTGTTCTGAACGTTCACCACGATGCCCGCGGTGTTGTTGAAGCTCGAGTTGATGGAGTTCGACATGTCGAACGTACCGGCCGACACGGTGATCGCACCACCGTTGCCACCGGCACCGCCGGCACCGCCGACCGCGCCGTTGCCCACACCGCCGCCACCACCGTTGGCGGTGTTGGTCCCGCCGTGGCCGCCGGCGCCGCCGGAGTTGCCACCGCCCGAGGAACCGCCGTTGCCGCCGTTGCCCGCCGTAGCACTCCCGTTGGTGGCGCTGCCGTTGGTCGCACTGCCGTTCGTGGCCGTGCCGCCGTTGCCGCCGGCGCCGCCGTTGTTGGCCGCTGCACCGCCAGCTCCGCCCGTGCTCGATCCGCCGGTGGTGTTGCCGCCGGTGCCCGTCGCTGCGCCGCCCGCCGCCGCCGTCGATGTGTTGCCGCCCGCCGCACCGCCGGTCGCCGTGGCCGTGCCACCGTTCGCGTTCGCGGTACCACCCGCACCCGCCGTCGCCGTGGCACCGCCACCCGCACCACCCGTTCCGCCCGCACCACCGGTGCTCGCGCCGCCGGCACCGCCAGTCCCGCCGCCTGCCGTGGCCGAACCGCCCGCGCCGCCATTGCCGCCCGTGTTGTTGCTGCTGCTGGCATTGCCGCCGGTGCCGCCTTCGCCACCAGTGCTGTTCGCGCTGTGATTGCCGGAACCGCCGTCCGCACTGCCGGAGGCCTTGCCGCCCTTGCCGCCGTCACCGCTCCACGCCTTGCCGCCGCCGCCGTCGTTGCTCGAACCGCCGCCCTTGCCGCGAGCATCGCCGCCGGACGCATACGCGTCACCGCCGTTGGCCTTGGCCGAACCGGCGCCGGCGTCGCCGCTCTTGTTCTTCGCGCCACCGCCGTCGCCGCCCCAGGTCTTCGCGTTGCCGCCATCCCCGTTCTTGGCACTCGCGCGGCCACCATTGCCGCCGGTCGCGCCGTCGGCGTTACCGCCGTCGCCACCGTGGCCGGCCTTCGCGCTGCCGTTGGACGCGCTGCCGTTGCTGGCGCTGCCGTTGTTCGCATCGCCGCCGGATGCTCCTACGGCGCCGTCACCGCTGGTGCCGGTACCGCCGCCCGCGCCGGTGCCGCTCGACGAAGCGCTGCCGCCGTCGCCACCGACACCGGTCCCGCCCTTGCCGCCGGCACCGCCCTTGCCGCCATTGGCGTTGTTGACGCCGGCGTTCTGGATGACGTTACCTATATTGGAGATGGTGTTGCCGCTCACGCTGCCGCTCAGCTTGCTCACCGCGGCGACGTTGAACGACTTCGAGATGTCCTTGTAGACGCCGTTCAGCGTGTTGTTGCGATAGTCGCCGTTCTCGTTGGCGCTGAAGGACTTCGTGCTGCTCGACGTCTTGTTGAGTGTCTTGTTGTCGGTCTTCGTCGAAGACTTGTTGATGGTCTTGTTGAGGACGCTCTTGTCGTTGTGAACGTCCGTCAGGTTATTGGTGTTGGTGGCCGTCGAACCCTCGTTCGCCTGCGCGCCCTTGTTGCTTTTCTGAATCGAGTCTGCCGTAGCGTTCTGCGTGATCGACCCGCCGGGCCCGGCTTCGGTACCCGCTCCGGTACTGCCCTCGTTCGTGTTGGTCGGGTTCGCCCACAAGGCACCTGGCGTCCCGAATGCCAAGGCCACTGCGGTCGCGATCAAGGTTCTGTTCATGACGGTCCCTCCGAAAGGATGAGGAAGACACGGCACCATGCCGCCCCCCTGAAACCTGCCAATCGCAACAGTTGCGCCCGGGTCCGAATTTGCAAGGAACGCGTTGAATTTCCGTCGAAACCTCTGCGACCCCCAAGGACCGATCCTGCTCGAAACACTAGATGTGTTTCACCGTTGAAACACCGCGTCGACCGGTTCGCCGGATCGCCGATGTCCGACGACCGGCATTTCAACGACTTGTGAAGGCACGAGGCTGTATCACCGGTGAAACACCGGTTCGACCGACCTGCACCATGCGAGCGGCATCGTCGATCGCGACGATGCGGTCGGCATCTACCCCGTGCGCATGCGCGGATCGAGCCACGCGTAGGTGGCATCCACCACGAGATTGATGCCGATGAAGAGCACGGCGAACATCAGCACCAGACCCTGGATCAACGGCAGATCGCGCTGCACCACCGCGCCGATTGCGAGGTTGCCGATCCCCGGATAACTGAAGATGGTCTCGATCAGCACCGTGCCGCCCACGAGGAAAGTGAACTGCACGCCGGTCAGCGTCACGGCC
Organism: Burkholderiales bacterium; assembly: GCA_019747905.1. Lineage (GTDB taxonomy): Bacteria > Pseudomonadota > Gammaproteobacteria > Burkholderiales. The sequence goes on along the minus strand of JAIEQG010000047.1, from coordinate 17,714 downwards.
GGGATCAGCGCATTGCGCAATGCGACACGCCAGATGATGCGGGCGCGCGAATAGCCCTTGACCCGCGCGAGCACCACGTAGTCCTGGTTCATCGCGTCGGCGAGCGAGTTCTTCACGACCCTTGCCAGCGCCGCGGCCAGCGGCAGCGCGAGCGCCACGGCAGGCAGGAGCATGTGCCGGAGCAGTTCATCGACCACATCGAATCGGGCCGTGGCGAGAGCCTCGACCAGATAGAACTGCGTGACCGGATCGAACGCGGTACGCGGGTCGATGCGTCCCGACACCGGCAGCACGGGCCACAGCACGCCGAGCACGAGGATGAACAACAGCCCCCACAGGAAATCCGGGATCGCCAGTCCGAGGCCGGCGAAACCGTCCACCACGGTCTCCGGCCAGCGCCGACGCCAGTAGACCGCCGCAACGCCGAGCAGCAGTCCGCACGCGACCGCCACCACCATCGCGAACAGGCACAACTCGATGGTTGCGGGCAACCGCCCCAGCACCAGCTTCATCACGTTCTGCCGCAAGCTGATGGAAGTGCCGAAGTCGCCGCGCGCCACGTCGGCCAACCAGGTGCCGAACTGGATGACGATCGGTTCGTCGAGACCGTAGAGGCGGCGCAGATTCTCGACATCCGCCGTGGACGCACCGGGCGGAATCATCATCGCGATGGGGTCGCCGGGGACGACGCGCAGCAGCACGAAGACGATGACCGCCACGCCGAACAACGTGGGGATGGCCCAGAGCAGGCGTTTCAGGAGATAGGCAGGGGACACGAACCCAATCCGGTTCCGGTGGCAAATCGAGTCGCGCTGGCGACACTGCAAGCCGGGGCACTCCTTCCCCCATCGCAGATGGGGAAAGGCTGGGATGGAGGCTGCGTCGCGAACGATTGCCCCCATCCCAACCTTCCCCCGGCAGAGCCGGGGGAAGGAGTGCCGAGTGCGAGCGCGCCGAGCAAAGTGGGCATTGGCGGGAGCAGGCGCGTCAGAACGTAAGCGGCGAACACCGACACGTTCCGGTTCTGTTGAGCAATCGCGTTGCGCTGGCGACACTGCACGCCGAGGCACTCCTTCCCCCATCGCAGATGGGGGAAGGCTGGGATGGGGGCCGCGTCGCGAACGATTGCCCCCATCCCAACCTTCCCCCGGCGAAGCCGGGGGAAGGAGTGCCGAGTGCGAGCATGCCGAGCGATGTGGGCATTGCCGGGAGCAGGCGCATCAGAAGGTAAGCGGCAAACACCGACACATTCCAGTTCTGTTGAGCGATCGCGTTGCGCTGGCGACACTGCACGCCGAGGCACTCCTTCCCCCATCGCAGATGAGGGAAGGCTGGGATGGGGGCTGCGTCGCGGACGATTGCCCCCATCCCAACCTTCCCCCGGCGAAGCCGGGGGAAGGAGTGCCGAGTACGAGCGCGCCGAGCAATTCGGGGATTGTCCGCAGCAGGTGCATCAGAAGGTGAATGGCGAACACCGACACGTTTCGGTTTTGGTGAGCGATTGCGTTTGCGCTCGCGACCCTACTCGCCGAGGCACTCCTTCCCCCATCGCAGATGGGGGAAGGCTGGGATGGGGGCCGCGTCGCGAACGATTGCCCCCATCCCAACCTTCCCCCGGCCAAGCCGGGGGAAGGAGTGCCGAGTACGAGCGCGCCGAACATTGCGAGGATAGTCCGGAGCAGGCGCATCAGAAGGTAACCAGCAAACACCGACACATTCCGGTTCTGTTGAGCGATCGCGTTGCGCTGGCGACACTGCACGCCGAGGCACTCCTTCCCCCATCACAGATGGGGGAAGGCTGGGATGGGGGCTGCGATGCTAGGGATGGCCCCCATCCCAACCTTCCCCCGGCCAAGCCGGGGGAAGGAGTGCAGAGAGGTCGCGCGTCGCGCAAGGCCGCTCTCCTACCCCTTCACCACATTCTGCGGCAACACCACGCCCGCCACGTGGGGCGTGAACTTCAGTCCCTTCCGATGCACGACCGGCTGCACATACTGCAGCAGCGGCAATGCGATCCCTTCCTCCGCGAGATAACGATCCACCGCCTTGTATCCTGCGATGCGTTTCGGCTCATCCATCTCGGTCAGCAACGGCAGGACACGCGGGTCCATCTCGCCCGTACGCCACGTCGCGAACGGCCCCACCATCGTCGCGCCCGTGCTGGTGGACGGATCGCCGATCGCGTTGCCCCAGTGATAGAACGCGGCCGGCGGCAGCTCGCCGCGCAGCTGCAGCTCGAAGTGACGCGCGATCTCGACCACTTCGATGTCAGCCTCGATGCCCACCTTCCGCCACATGCCGACGATGGCTTGCACCATTTCGTAGTCCTTGGCCTTGTAGCCGCGTGTGCTCTGGATCTTCATGCGCACCGGATTCGACGTGGAGTAGCCGGACTTCGCGAGCAGCGCCTTCGCCTTCTCCGGGTCGTAGCCCACCTTGATGCTCGCATCGTAGGCCGCGTACTGCGGCGCCTGCAGGGTGTCGAGCGGCGTGCCGTAGCCGCGCAGCAGCTTGTCGATCAGCGTCTTCTTGTCGATGGCGTGCGATACGGCCAGTCGCACGTTGCGATCCAGCAGCGGCGCCTTGTTGCTGAGCAGCAGCAACCCGACGTCCGACACCGGCGTCGTCACGCCCACGAGATTCGGCTTCGCACGCAGCCGGTCGAACTCCTCGAAGGGCACTTCGAGCGTGAGATCGGACGACCCGCTCTCCACTTCCGCCACGCGCGTGGCCGGATCGGGCACGAACTTGAAGATCACCGTCTCGAACGCCGGCTTCGGTCCCCAGTACTGCGGGAACGCCTTCAGGCGGATGTAGCCGTTGCGCTCGAACTTCTCGACCCGATACGGACCGCTGCCCACGGGTCGATCATCCCAACCTTCCGGCCCCGCTTCGGTGAACGCCTTGCGCGGAAGGATGTAGGCCGTGAGGAACGCGAGCCACTTCAGCATCGCCGGCTCAGGCTCTTTCAGTTCCACCGTGACCGTGTCGCCGTCGATGCGCGCGCGACCCAGCTTCTTCCAGACGAAGTTCATCGGGTTGCCGGTCTTCGGATCGGCGGCGCGCTCCAGTGACCAGACGAGATCCTCCGGCGTGACCGGCGTTCCGTCATGCCACAGCGCACCGCGTCGCATCGTGAGAACAATGCCGCGACGATCGGCGGTCCAACCCCACTTGGTCAGGATTCCCGGCTTCAACGAGAGATCCGGGTTCTGGTCGATGTATGGATCGAAGATCGCCTTGTAGATCGACTGCACCGCCGGGTTAGACGTCTGCGCATTGCGCGTCGGATCGAGGCCAGGCAGTGCGGTGTGATAGGCGATGGTGAGCGTGCGCGATTCCTGCGCATGCGCGATCGCGCTGCCGAGCAGCGGCAACGCCGCCGCGGTCCGCAGGAACCCGCGGCGGTCGAAATGATTTTCCATGGCGTTATGCCGGTTTGACGTTCTGGGGCAGCACGAAGCCTGCTACGTGCGGCGTGAACTTGAGTCCCTTGCGATAGACCACCGGCTGGTAGTACTGCAGCAGCGGAATCACCAGGCCGTGCTCGGCGATGTACTTGTCCACCGCCTTGTAGCCGGCAATGCGCTTGGCCTCGTCCTTCTCGCCCCACAGCGGGCCGATCTGCTTGTCGACGTCCTCGGTCTTCCAGGCGCTGTGCGGGCTCGGGCCGAACATCGAGAAGCCCGTGGAGGTGGCCGGATCGCCGATGGAGTTGCCCCAGTTGTAGAACGCGGCCGGAGCGAGCTCGTGGCGCGAGCGCAGTTCGTAGTGCTTGGCGATCTCGTAGATCTCGATGTTCGCTTCCACACCCACCTTGCGCCACATGCCGACAATGGCCTGCACCATCTCGTAGTCCTTGGGCTTGAAACCGCGCGTGGTCTGGATGGTGAACTTGACCGGCTTCGCGGCCGAGTAGCCGGACTTGGCGAGGAGCGCCTTCGCGGCCTCGGGATCGTGCTTCACGGTGATGGAGCGGTCGAACGCGGCGTACTGCGGCGCCTGCAGCGTATCGATCGGCACGCCGTAGCCCAGCAGCAGCTTGTCGACGATGGCCTTCTTGTCGATGGCGTGGGCGAGGGCCAGCCGCACGTTCTCGTCCAGCATCGCGTCCTTGTTGGTGAGGAAGATCATGCCGATGTCCGACACCGGCGAGGCGTTGCCGCCCATGCCCTTGGTCTTCGTGAGGCGGTTGAACTCCTCGTACGGAATCTCGAGCGTGAGATCGGAGCCGCCGCTTTCCACTTCCGCCACGCGCGCCGTCGCGTCCGGCACGAACTTGAAGATCACCGTCTCGAACGCCGGCTTGGCTCCCCAGTACTTCGGGAAGGCCTTGAGGCGCACGTAAGCATTGCGCTCGAACTTTTCCACCATGTACGGGCCGCTGCCGACCGGCTTGTCTTCCCAGCCCTGGGCGCCCGCCGCCGTGTACGCCTTCTTCGGCAGCACGTAGCCGGTGAGGAACGCCATCCACTTGAAGAGCGTCGGCTCGAACTCCTTCACGTCGGCCGTGATCTTCTGGCCTTCCACCTTGAAGCTTCCGATCTTTCCCCAGACGAACTGGATCGGATTGCCGCTCTTCGGATCGCCGGCGCGCTCGAGCGACCACACCACGTCCTCCGGTGTCACCGGCGAACCGTCGTGCCAGAAGGCGCCGCTGCGCACTTCCATCTCCACCTTGGTGCGGTCCTTGTTCCAACCCCACTTGGTGAGCAGGCCGGGGCGGAAGGACAGGTCCGGGTTCTGATCGATGTAGGTGTCGAACACCGCCTTGTAGAGCGACTGGATGGTGGGGTTCACGGCCGACGCCCCGACGGTCGGATCCCACGACGGCAACGCCACGTTGTAGGCGATGGTGAGCGTGGTGGCATCGGCCGCGACGGCGTCCGCCCCGGCGATCAGGGACGCCGGCAGTCCGGTGGCTGCGGCGAGCGCACTGGAAGCTTTCAGGAAGTCGCGACGGGACCGGGTGGACATGGCAAATCTCCTCATTCTTATGAACATCGTGGGCAGGCGGGCCGAGCCGCGGCAATCTATGGGGTCGCCGAGAACCTTGTCAAGGAAGGCGGTTGACTTGGCCGATGGGGCCACGGTACAACGCCCCACCCTGGCCGGCGGAGCACCCGGCCGCTTCCGAACCACGACACCCAAAGGACCTTCGCGATGGCCGGCACCTGGATCGAAATCACCGCCGCAGACGGCGGCAAGTTCAAGGCATACCTCGCCGTTCCCAAGGCCGGCAAGGGCCCCGGCATCGTGCTGTGCCAGGAGATCTTCGGCATCAACGGCTTCATCCGCGAGGTGGCGGACTACTACGCCGAAGAGGGCTACACGGTGGTGGCACCAGACCTCTTCTGGCGCATCCAGCCCGGGATCGAACTCGCCTACACCGAGCAGGACTGGCAGAAGGCCTTCGAGCTTTTCCAGAAGTTCGACACCGACAAGGGGATGGCCGACATCACGGCGACGGTGAAGACCATGCGCGGCATGCCGCAGGTCGCCGGCAAGATCGGCGCGCTCGGCTTCTGTCTGGGCGGACGTCTCGCGTACCTGGCAGCGGCTCGCTCCGGCGTCGACTGTGCGGTGGGCTACTACGGCGTCACCATCGACCAGTATCTCGGCGAGGCCGGCAACATCAAGGTGCCGCTGGTGCTGCACTTCGCGGCAGACGACAAGTACGCCCCACCGGAAGCCGTGGCGAAGATCAAGACGGCGCTGGCGAGCCACGCGGGCGCGGAGATCTACGTGTACCCGGGCGTCGACCACGCGTTCGCGCGTCCGCCGTCCCCGCACTACCACAAGCCTTCGGCGCTCATGGCGCACCACCGGTCCATCGCGCTGTTCCATCGCGTCATGGGTCCGCACTACGACTACTCGACACTGTGGGACAAGCACTGCGAGTACGAATTCGGTACGCGCGACGTGAACGCCACCATGGCGACCATGGTGCCGCAGCCGTACGTGAACCACATTCCGACCTTGACCGGTGGCGTCGGTCACGACCAGTTGAAGCGCTTCTACAAGTACCACTTCATCCCGAAGACCCCGCAGGACACGAGACTGGTGCCCATCTCGCGCACCATCGGCGAGGGCATCGTGGTGGACGAAATGCTGTTCTGCTTCACCCACGACATCGAGATCGACTGGATGCTCCCGGGTGTCGCACCCACCGGCAAGTACGTGGAGATCCCCCTCGTCGCCATCGTGAAGTTCCGCGGCGACAAGCTCTACAACGAGCACATCTACTGGGACCAGGCGAGCGTGCTGGTGCAGATCGGCAAGCTCGATCCGAAGGGTTTGCCGGTGGCCGGCGTGGAGACGGCGCGCAAGCTGGTGGATGAGAAGCTGCCTTCGAATGCGCTCATGAAGAATTGGAGCGAGAGCGAGGGGAAGGCGCTGTAGGGTAGTCGGCGGCGCTGCCCCCACCCCAGCCCTCCCCCGGCAAAGCCGGGGGAGGGAGCCGTACACCCCTTCCCCCACCTTCGGTGGGGGAAGGTTGGGATGGGGGCCAGCAGCCTGATCCTCACCCGCAAACGGATGCTAGAGTCTGCCTGAGCGCCCGATAGCAGGCGCAATCACGGAGGAGATGTCATGAGTAATATGTACGGCGCACAACACCGCGCCCTGCAGGACCGTTTCGAGAGCCGCAAGCTGGCCGACCTGGTCGATCAGGTCGCCGTTCACGCCGAGATCGGCGACGAAGATCGCGCCTTCATCGAAAGCCGCGACATGTTCTATCTCGCGACGGTGGACGCACGCGGCTTTCCGTCGTGCTCCTACAAAGGCGGCGACCCCGGCTTCATCCGCGTGGTCGACAACCGCACCATCGCCTTCCCGAGCTACGACGGCAACGGCATGTTCTACTCCATGGGCAACATCGCCGGCCAGGCGAAAGTCGGCATGCTCTTCATCGATTTCGAAACGCCGCACCGGCTGCGTTTGCACGGGACGGCCACCGTATCGGGCGAGGATCCGCTTCTGATGGAATACACGGAGGCCGACCTGATCGTGCGGGTGAAGGTGGAGGAGATCTTCATCAACTGCCCGCGCTACGTGCACCGATATCGCAAGGACACGGCCTCGAAGTACGTACCGCGCCCCGCCTGCGAAACCCCGCTGGTGAGCTGGAAGCGGATCGACCTCGTGCAAGACGCGCTGACGCCACGCGACAAGGGCAAGGCGGCCAAGGCCGGGGGCCTTATCACCATCGACGAATACTTCGCGAAGGTGAAGGCGGGCGACGCATAGCCGTCCAGCCGCGCGTCAGAATCGAGGTCCGACTTCCCGACGGGCGTGCCAGAACGCAATTACTTCGAGTAACCGTCCCCTCACCCGATAGTAGACAAAGTACCCGGTGCGAACGAGGTACAGGCGCCGTACCTCGTCCGCCCGCGAGATTTCAATCCTCGTTCCAATGCTGGGTTGCTCGACTAACGCGTCAAGCGCCGCTCGAAGATCATTGCGTATTGCACCGGGAGCAGCGGGCCGGTTCGCCGCCCACCATTCAGCCGCCGTCTCGATCTGCCGCTGCGCTCGCGGCTTGATCCGTACGACGAGCGGCAAAGTCAGCCGTATCTCTGGAGCCGAGCAAAAAGCTCTTCGGCCGAGATGCCCTCATTGCGGTCGGCCTCGTCAAGAGCCTCGGCAAGTTCAGCCTCGTCAGCTGGCGATAGTGTGATGGTCGAGGCTGCTTCGCGTGCGAAGACGGCGACGGCCGTCCCTTCGGGCAACGACACGCCTTCTACGACGACTTTGCCGTCCACAACGGTGCCGAACACGACTCGCATAGGTTGATCATACTCCGAGCCAAAAGGTGCCGGTATGCAACGCCGGCACCCGCAGTTCCGCTTCAGGCAGCCGCAAAACTGGTTTCACGCGATCCGCTTCTTCAACTCCGGCGGATTGGCGGAGCGCTCGCGGAACTCGCCCTTCGACGAGGCGAATTTCACGCCGGCACGCTTGATCGCGTCGTCGTCCACCTTCTCGAGCTTCGTGTATTGCGGATGGTGGTGCTCCACGTACGGGTTGTTGCGCGCCGCGTTGTAGCAGTGCAGCACGGTCCAGCGGCGATGTTCGGAACGATTCTGGTCGGAACGGTGCAGCACGTTCGCGTGAAAGAACAGGCCGTCGCCCGGTTCCATCTCCGCGTACTCGATCGGCAACTGCTTCAGGATCTCGTCGACCCGTCGCGGGTCGGCGCCCACCTGCTCGCCCGGCAGCACGCCGTGCTCGATGCGACCGCACAGGTGTGATCCCTTCACCACCTGCAGGCAGCCGTTCTCGCGGTTGGCGCGATCGAGAGCCACCATCACGCTCGCCATGTGCGGGTAGATGATGCCGTTGTGGTACCAGTAGCCATAGTCCTGGTGCCATTCCCAGGCGCCGCCATCGCGCGGCTCCTTGGCGGTGAGCTTGGAGTGATAGTGGTAGACCTCGCCGCCCAGCACCTCTTCCATGGTGTCGACCACGCGGCGCGAGCGGGCGGCCAAGCCATAGACGCTGTCGCCGGGATGATTCCAGATGGCCATCCGCGTGGCCTTGCCCGACGCATCGCGCCGGTCGTAGATGCTCGACCGCAGAGCCTCGTCGCCTTCGATCGCGGCGCGCAGAATCGCGATCTCCTCGTCGTCGAACAACTTGCGCACCATCACGTAGCCGTCGCGGTCCCACGCCGCGCGCTGCTCCGCACTGAAGATCCCCGCCATTGCCGCACCCCTCCTTTTTTTGGACCTGCGCCGACTATTATGAACCGTCGACGGATTCCTCGGAGACGCGGGCCTTTTCCTGCTCTTCGGCCAGAAGGCTCCCGAGATTCACCTGCGCCCGGTAGTTCTCCGGGTCCAGTTCGATGGCGACCTCGTAGGCGTAGCGGGCCCGGATGATTTCTCCCGCCTGGTGCAGCACGAACCCTAGGTTGTTCCAGACCCGGCTCTTGTGCGGCGACGCGATCGCGGTCACTTCCCAAAGACCGATCTCCGTACGGTAGTCGGCATTGCGCAGGACCGTGTGGGCTCCCAGGGCAACTGCCAGCACCGCGATGGCCGCCAGGGCAGGGCCTTTCGACACCGTGCGATGCAACGCGACCACTACGATCGTCGCCGGACCGAGCAGCCCCATATAGAGCGCACGATCGTTGGCGATGTCGGTACGCGGCAGGAATGAATTGGTGGCCAGCAGATGAATGAAGAACCATAACAGCCCGAAGCCTAGCCAGGGCCGACGCCGCCACTGCCAGACGCCGATCCCGACGAGTGCCAGCAACACCGCACCTTTGCGCACGAGATCCAATGCCCACTCCGTCCGCACCGGCACTTCGGGATCGATGTTGAGCACGAGACCCAGCAGTGGCCGCGTGATCAGGTACCACTGCCCGTCGATCTGCGAGAGCAGGTTGGCGCCGAGCGAACGAGTCTCGAGGCTGTCTCCGAGCAGGCGCCAGTAGGACGGGATCAGCAGCACCGCCACTGCAAGCCCTGCCAGGACCAGCAGGTGCGGCACCACCCGGCGCAGCGCGCGCGACCAACGGAACTCCGGTCGCAGACCCTCGATCAGGAGCAGCGCCGCCGGCAGCGTCCAGGCGTTTTCCTTGCACAGGAGGGCCGCGACCAGCAGCACCGCGGACAGCAACCAGCGCGACTGCAGGTGGGCGAGGATCGCCAGGAAATAGAACGACGCCATGAGCGACCCCGAACGCCCGGATATGTAGGTGACCGACTCCGTCTGCGCGGGATGCAGCGCGAACATCACCGCGATCCAGAACGCCAGGCTGCCTGCGGCCGCGGCGCGGATGTCCATCAGCGGCAGGAGGCGCTGCATCAGCAAGTACACGAGGAACGTGTTGGCTGCGTGTATGGCAATGTTCACGAGGTGGAATCCCACGGGGTCGGGCCAGACCACCCAGTTGGCGACATACGTCGCCTTGAGCAGCGCACGGATGCCCGGCATGGTTTCCCACCACGCCGCAAAGGAGTGCACGGCCGGGTTGTGGACGATCACGTTCCAGTCGTCGAACTGGAACGCCCCGGGGAGGCCGTTCGCGTACGCAGCGACCGTGACCAGCACGATCAGCGCGATGCGAACCCGTTCAGCGTGCTCCGGCGGCGTAGGCAAAGGCGTGATTCAGCATCGCGTGCGCATCCCACCAGCGGTCGCGGCCGCCCAGCATCACCAGGAGCACGCGCACGCCGCCGCGCTCCGCCAGCGCGATGACGCACTTGCCGGCCTGCGCTGTAAAGCCGGACTTGACCCCGACCGCCCCGTCGTATCGGCCGATCAGTGCGTTGCGGTTCACCAGATGGTAGCTGCGCACCCCGTCGACGGTGGCGATGGTCGTTTCCACCCGGCGGGCGAACTCGGCGATCGCCGGGCGCGCCATGGCGGCATCCGACAATGCCGCCAGGTCGCGCGCCGTCGAGTAGTGACCCTTCGCGTCGTGGCCGCATGCATTCGCGAAACGCGTGTCCTTCAAGCCCAGCGCGTCGGCCCTGCGGTTCATGCGTTGCACGAACGCAGCCTCCGAACCGTCCCGCCATTCGGCGAGCGCGCGGCAGGCGTCGTTGGCCGAAGCGATCATCGCTGCCGCCATCAGATCCTTCACGCGGAGCTTCTCGCCACCCTTCAACCCCATGCGTGACCCGGTCTCGCTTGCTGCTTTCGGACTGACCACCACCACCTCGTCCGCTTTCGCTGTCTCGTCCACCAGCAGCGCGGTCATGAGCTTGGTGAGGCTGGCCGGTGCGACGCGGTCGCCGGCGGCGTGTTCCCAAACGGCCGTTCCGTCCACCGTCACGAGATACGCCCGAGCGACCTGGGGAAACGGGTCTGAAGGGGAAGCCGGGAAGCCGCTCACCGACTGCAGTGAAACGAAAGCCACAAGGACCCGGCCGCACCACTGCCTAATCGGTAGCCGATCAGCGCGCCGGCGCATGGTGGGGTTCACGACCGCCCGCGAGTGTGTAGGTGCGCGAACGCGCGCCGGATGGACGGCTCCGTCTCAGCGGAGCTTGCCATACGTCACCGCGGGCCGGATCTCCGACCCGGTGACGACCGCTTCGAGTGCACCCACTTCGATCAGAGTGAATCGCTTGTGCTGCCTGTCCAGGTAGAACGTCTCGGTGCTGCCGGTCTTCCGGGCCACGAACGACAGAACGACCAGCTCCTCGCTTTCGAACGCCTTGGTCGTTTCGCCCACGCTTCCGCCAGGGAATGTGACGAAGGGCCTGCGTACATCGAGGCTGGTGAACTTGAACTCCTGTCCGATCTCGCGGGTGTCCGAGCGCGTGACGACACCGACGTACTCGTCCGAAGCCAGTGCGAGCGTCGAAAAGCAGAGCAAGCCGAGAGCTCCGCTCAGGAGTGCTCCATGCGCTCCCATGAAATTCGGCATCTCAACCGTTGCCGTTCGCTGGAGAGGAAATCACGGTAGATACTTGATGTGCAACCTGTCGATGCGACCATTGAACTTGAACGGCTTGCGATCGTAGTACGCCTGCGAAACCGGGGAGTAGCTGTCGGTGCCGACATCGAAGGCGTCGTTGGCGGTGAAGGCAAGCACCGCGGTGCGCGGCACCTTGGCCCGGGCGACCTCCGTGCCGGCGACCCGCACGACCACATCGGCGGCACCGCGTGGCGCGCCGATGCGCGTTTCGATCTCGATCTTCACCTTGCCGGTGGGCAGGGTGCCGGTCGACTCGATCCGCGTGCGCTCGATCTCGAACAGGTTGTACTCGTAGAAAATCTTACCGTTCTCGACCCACAGCGCCACACCGCCGGAGAACGCACCGAGCGCGTAGAGCACGCCCTTGGAGTCCGGCTTCAACTCGGTTTCGATGGTGATGAGGTTGCTGCGCGCACCGATCTTCGGTCCGGCGAACTCCGGGACGCCCGTGACATCCTGCGTGTAGTGAAACTCGGTCGCCGGGTTCTGCGGTGCCGACTGCGGGCTCCAGATGATCGACCAGAGGCCACCGCCGATCGGGTAGACGAGATTGGCCTTCGCTTCGCGATCGAACAGCTGCTTCAGCTCGGCCAGCTTCTCGGGACGCTGCGCGGCCAGATCGGTCGCCTGCGAGAAATCCTGCTTGAGGTCGTACAGCACCCATGGATCGTTATCCGGGCTCCAGGTCGCGATGCCGGGGGGCAGGCCGGGTACCCACGGGGTGCGCGGGCCCCAGGCGGCGGCGTACCAGCCATCGGGCGAGTAGATGCCGCGGTCTGCCATCACCTCGAAGTACTGGGCCTGCTTCTGCCCCGGTGCGTCGGCGTTCGCGAAGGTGTACTTCATGCTGACGCCATCCATCGGCTGCTGAGTGACGCCGTCAACCAGCTTCGGCGCTTCGATCCCGATGACGTCGTAGAGCGTCGGTACGATGTCGTTGACGTGGTGAAACTGGGTGCGCGGCTTCTTGTCGGCCTTGATCGCCTTCGGCCACGAGATCGCCATCGGGGTCCGGGTCCCGCCGAAGTGGCTGGCAGTCAGCTTGGTGCCCTGGAACGGCGTCGAACCAGCCCAGGCCCAGCCGGCGTGGTACATGTTGTCGGTCTTGGGGCTGCCCAGCGCATCGAGCCCGCCGAGATCTTCGAGCGCTCGCAGATGGTCCTTGATCTCGGTGGCGATGCCGTTCTGCGCCAGCAGCTCGCTGATGGTTCCGCGCTGCCCTTCCGAACTCGACCCGTTGTCGCCCCAGACGTAGATCACCAGGGTGTTGTCGCGGATACCGAGCCGCTCCAGCTCATCGAGCAAGCGGCCGGCCTGCGTGTCGGCATGTTCGGTGAAGCCGGCGAACACCTCCATCAAGCGGCGCTGGAACGGCTTCTCGTCCTCGGGAATGTCGGCCCAGGCCGCCAGTGTGGCCGGACGCGCGGTCAGTCGGGTGTTGGCCGGAATCCAGCCAAGCGACTTCTGTCGCGCGAAGGTCTCTTCACGCATGACGTCCCAACCCTTGTCGAAGCGACCTTTGTACTTGTCGGCCCACTCTTTGAAGATGTGATGAGGCCCGTGCGAAGCACCGGGCGCCCAGTAGAGAAAGAACGGTTGATCGGGTGCGATGGCGTTCTGGCGGCGCATCCAGCTCACGGCCTCGCCGGCGATATCGTCGGTGAAGTGGTACTTCTCGTGCTCAGGCGTCTCGACGCGCGTCGTGTTGCGAACGATGGCCGGCTCCCACTGCGAGGACTCGCCGGCGAGGAACCCGTAGAAGTAATCGAAGCCGACCAGGCGTCCCGCCGGCCAGCGGTCATAGGGCCCCTGCGCCGTGGTCTGCTCCGCGGGCGTGTTGTGCCACTTGCCGAAGGCCGCGGTGTTGTAACCGTAGTAGCCGAGCACCTTGGCCACCGAAGCTGTAGTGGCCGGCCAGTGACCCGTGTACCCATCCCAGTTGTTGGCGAGTTCGGCAATCTGGCCGAATCCGGTGCGATGGTGGTTGCGACCGGTCAACAGCGCTGCCCGTGTCGGCGAGCACATGGCGGCGTTGTGAAACTGGTTGTAGGAGATGCCGGCATTGGCGACGCGCGACAGCGTCGGTGTATGAATCGGCCCGCCATAGGTGTCGGGAAGAGCCGGCCCGACATCGTCGAGCATGATCACGACGACGTTGGGTGCGCCCTTAGGCAGGTGGCTTACGGGCTTCGCCGCCTTGTAGCTCGATTGCGCAATGGTCGGGCCCGCCGTGCTCGGTGACGGCGCTGCGGGGAAAGGCAGGCTCTCCTGGGCTGTACCCAGGCTCGGCAGCAGTATCGAGGTCAACACAACCAAGGACGCGAGACGGTTTCTCATGGAACCCTCTTGTTGTCGACATTTTGTCGGCAGGATTATCGCAGCAGCGGGCGACGCCTCTCAACTGGGCGTGAGGCGGCACCGAGAAGTCGGGGGCCACGAAGCTGCCGCAACCCAGTTGGCAGGGATGACACACGGGCTTCGCGGTGCATGACTGCACGACCTGACCCTGCGCTTCGCTCGCGCTCACTCCGGCAGGTCCTGCATCCCGGCACCGCGCAAGTACGAAATGGCAGACGGAGTTCCTTGCTCCCGGAGACGATCCGTACCCGATCAGCCCTGCACGGCATCGTCGCGAAATACGACATTCAGGCCGTTGTCCGCCGCCCACTCGGTAAGCGCGGCCTTCACTGCTGTGTCGTGATAGGCGTACCAATCGTCCAGCGCGCGCTCGGCCATCAGCAGGCTCTTGAAGCGACCGTAGGCGCCCTTGCTCCGGAAGATCGCTCTGACATCATCGTATCGATGGGGAAGGCGCTCGTCCGCGAACCGCACCGGCAGGCGCGATCCCAGGTCGAGCTCGGCCTTGTGAGGAATCGGCGCGTAGCGCGAGGTGTCATCCAGGTCCTCGGGTAGAACTTCGTCGCCGCCCTCTGGGCCGTCCCAGTAGACCGTACCTGTTTCAAGCGACACATAGGCTTTCGTGCTCTCGTCGGGCGAGGCGCTGACCCACTCGAATCCGCCTAGTAGATCATCGTACTTCACTGTCGCCATGCCGATTCTTCCCGATTCCGAGCCAGCTGTTCGCCCCGACTACGGAAGGTAGATCTTCCTGGCAACCCACGGTGCGACCGTGACACCGACGAGTTGCTGTGTCCCGTCGAACAGGTCGGAGAACTCGTTCAGGTCGATCTCGAGATCCAGCGCTTCGACACGATCCACGCCGGACGAAACACTCCTCACGACTTCGGCGATCACGTCGGACCGGTAGATGCGATGGAACTCTGGACGCAGGGGCGAGTAGACCTTCTGCTCCGTCGTCATCCGGCTTGGCGTGCTTCGAGCGTAGCGCACCGTCAGGTTCACGCGACCCGCGTCGCCGGGACGAACTTGCCAGGCATCGGTAGCACGGCCAGCCTCCACGTTCGTGCCTCCGGCACTGGCTTCATGTCGGATATCAGCCAGCAACGTCGTTCCATACGCGCCCGGCAGGATCTTCTCGTTGCCGGTATACGAGCGGATGACCATCGACCCCGTCGCACCAGTCGCGATTTCCTTGACCGGAACAGCCACGACCACATAGCGATCGCGTCCGCCCGCGACCGGCTTTCCGTCCGGATCGAGGTTGATCAAGCGGTCGACGAAGCTCAGCAAGAGGTTGGCTTCCTTCGTCGGCCCTGCAGCGGCGGAGTTGGGCAGCCATCCGGGCGGCAGGTGCTTCCGGAGCGGGGCATCGGCAACCTTGAACGCCAAGGATAGACGGCTGTGTGCATCGGACGCGACCAATGTCTCGGCGTAGGCGCTTGGCAACACGCAAGGACCGAGAGCGCACGCTGCGACGAGGCAGCGTCGGCACCAAGCAGCTATCCAACTCGGTTGGAGCCCGTGCGGGCCGGAGAGCGGAACGCTCACCGTTACTTCCACTGCAGGTTGAGCTTCCGGTTTGAGGCCGCGCACTCCCTGAGATACAAGTTGATCAAGCTCTGATACGGTATACCGACATCCTGGGAGATGGACTTGAAGTACTCGATCGCTTCTTCGTCGAGGCGAAGCGTGATCTGCTTCTTCAGTTTGGCCGCGTAGGGGCTCTTTCTGGACTTGGAAAAATCGTACTCTTTGCGCATGCCGCACCTTCATCGGTAGAACTTCGATTCCGCGCGGGTGGCCTTTCTCGCGGAAATGATTCGAATGACGCCACTTTCGCTTCGATAGCAGTGACAAACGAGCAGCAGGCGAAGCGCACCGCTCAGGCCCAGGAGGACGAATCGATCCTCTTCCTCTGAATGATCGGGATCGTCGATCAAGCGCGCCCGCTCATCGAGGAATACCGTCTTCGCCTCCTCGAACGAAATGCCGTGCTTGCGCAGGTTCTGTGCAGCTTTACGACTGTCCCAGTCGAATCGGAGGAGCGCCACGGACTCAAGTGTAGTTACAGTGTAACTACATTACAAGCTATCGCCCTTTCGAATCCAGGCGTTCCGACCCGCGGCGCGCGAGCCCTCGCAGGCGTCGATCCATGGCCGCGAACTCGAAGTTGGAGGTTCTGCGGGGTAACCTTGAGGCTGGATGGTCGCCGCCTACTTCGACGCACGCCGAGATCGCGTCGACGGGGCTACCACCTCCTCGTCTGCGGTGAGCCCGACACTCTTCAGTATCAACCAGAAACCGATGGCGGACCCGCAACCGATGGTGATGGCGGCCACCACGAACATGACACCCTGGAACAGCACCGCGTTGCCGGACCAGTAGGCAAGCCCCAGGACCAGCAGGACGAAGAAGGCGACGAACCCCAGCACGGTCGACGTCAGCAGTACTACAACGTGGCGCTTGCGGATCGACCGGCGCTTGAAGAGCACGAGGCCCAGCGAAAGCGCCATTACCCAGCCGGCATAGGGCCCGAGAAACGAGAGGATGATTTCATTCACTTGGGATCCGGGACGTCAGCGAGCGCACGAAGGTGACTCAATTCACCCGCCTGATGGCAGCAGGATTCCAAGAATCGCTTGACGGCGACAGCCCGAGAAGCAGGCCGTTGCCAGCCGGGCGGATCGCAAATTCAGGCTTCATCGCGGCATCTCACCGCTGGGGCTGGCGGCCAGTGACTGCGAAACTTTATCCAGGAATCGGGACACTTCGTCGGGACCAATGTCAGAGAAGTGAGCCAGATACAAGAACGAGCCGTTGTGGCGGTAGATGCTGATGCCCACAGTCAATGGCCCATCCACAGCCTTGACCGTCTCGCAGACCCACCGCGCCTCTTCGATGCCTCCGCGCAACGTGGCGACTTGCTTCACGGAGGCTCCACAACCTTCAGTTCCGAAGTCCTTGGGAGGGTCCGGCAATTGCGCGTCGTCACAGTTCTCCGCCGCGGTGGGTACGCACGCTTCGACGAGAATGATTGGCGGCGCGAGCTTTCCTCGAGACGCGCTGCCCGTCGCAAAGAACTTGCCTTCGTTCGGCCCGCCGCCTTCGGAGTACCACGAATCGGGAATCTCGAGCCGCCAGTTCAGGATCTGGACCTCGCGCGAAAGGCAAGGCGGAGCCACAGCCAGGAATAGCGAAGCAACGATGGACAGTACATGGCGGTTCATGCGGCCTAGCGCCAAATCAACAGGGTGCCAACAGCTGGCGAACCTTGCTGTTGGCGCCCTCATTGAACACTTGGTTGGGCATGATGATCAATGCATCTTCAGGTACATGTAGTACGGCGCAAACGGCGGCGCAGGAAACCGTACGTGGAGGTAACCTTTCCGAAAACACAGAGATTTCGCATTCTTGATGTCAAGTACTACGTCTGTAAGTGACCAAGCCAGTTTTGTCCAGAAGCAAGACCTGCTGGGTGACGTCACGAGCTATCTGATAGCAACCATTCTTTTCATCAAGTTTGTTTCTGTTATTGAAGGCGTCCCACTTCTCTTCGTATGCGGATGCAACATCGTGGGGCTGGGCATCTGCAAGGCGGTGCGCTTCCGCGAAAGTCAGACCCGCTGCAAACGTATGGCCACACACGAGCGTCGCCACCAGTGACATTGGCATGTGTTTTGCCACGAACAGCCGCATCATCGCACGGCCCAACGCACGAGATGAGGGGCGCGACGAAACACTTAGCAGAAAGGCCACACTGTTCCTCGTGTCGGCGCGAGCATTAGGTTGGACCCCGATCTGGAGAATATGGTCCATAGAACGCGGAACGCTCGGAACCGGGTCAGGTCTTGTAATCACTGAACAACTCGCGGATGTAGATCAATGCGGGCCTAGTGGAATGCAAGACCTGACCCCG
>JAIEQG010000010.1 GCA_019747905.1 Burkholderiales bacterium | reverse complement strand
TGAAACGAGACCGCGCCGATGATAGTGCGGCAACCCGTGCGAAAGTAGGTCACCGCAAGGCTCCCATCTCCAAACCAACGCCCCTCGCTACTCAAACTGTAGCCAGGGGCGTTGGCGTTTCTGCGTCCACGAAAAGCGTGAAGCCGCTCCGATGTGCACCACGTCGGAGCGCAGACGCAAGCGCGTGCCCGAAGTCTGCGCGCGAGACCATCGCGTCAGTGGGTTCTTGTACCATCAGGCCGGCTTCGCTGTCGGATCCGCCCGTCTTGAAAGTACCGGTATGAAATCGATCCTCGCTTCGCTGTGCGCTTTCGCCTGTCTGGTGGCCTTGCCTGCGTTCGCGCAGGAACCGGTCAAGGGCGGCACGCTCACCATGATCGCCCAGCCGGAGCCGCCGATCCTCGTTTCGGCGTTCAATTCCGCTGCGCCCATCGGCGTCGTGTCGACCAAGATCTTCGAAGGGTTGCTCACCTACGATTTCGACATGAACCCCCGACCGGTGCTCGCCGAGACCTGGAAGCTGAGCGCGGACGGGAAGAGCATCACCTTCAACCTGCGCAAGGGCGTGAAGTGGCACGACGGCAAGGACTTCACCTCGGCCGACGTGCAGTTTTCCGTGCTGAAAGTCTGGAAAGAACTGCATCCGCGCGGACGGTCGACGTTCGCGAAGGTCACTGCCGTGGAGACGCCGTCGCCCACCGCGGTGATCATCAAGCTCTCCGAGCCCTCGCCGCCGCTCCTGTCCGCACTCTCGGGATACGAGGGCCAGATCCTGCCCAAGCACCTGTACGATGGCACGGACATCGCGCAGAACCCTTGGAACAACAAGCCGGTCGGTACCGGCCCCTTCGTGTTCAAGGAGTGGCAGAAGGGCAACTTCATCCAGCTCGAGCGCAACCCCAACTACTGGGACAAGGGCAAACCCTACCTGGACCGCATCGTGTTTCGCATCATTCCCGATGCCTCCGCACGCGCTGCGGCGTTCGAGACCGGCGAGGTGCTGCTCGGCGGTTTCAGCCCGGTGCCGCTCAGCGACGTGAAGCGCCTGGAGGGAACGGCCAAGTTCGACATCGAGACGCGCGGCTACGAGTACCTCGCGCCGATGTTCCTGATCGAGTTCAACCTGGCCAACCAGTACCTCAAGGACAAGCGCGTGCGCCATGCCATCGCGCACGCCATCGACAAGGACGTGGTGGTGAAGACCATCTGGTTCGGCTTCGGCAAACCCGCCGTGAGTCCCGTTCCCTCGGTGCTCACCCAGTTCCACGACCCGACCGTCCCGAAGTATTCCTTCGACCCGAAAAAAGCCGAGCAACTGCTGGACGACGCGGGCTTCAAGCGCGGCGCCGGAGGCAAGCGCTTCAAGCTGGTCCATGACTTCCTACCGTATGGTGCCGACTACCAGCGGACGTCGGAGTACATCAAGCAGGCGCTGGGCAAGGCGGGCATCGACGTGGAGATCCGCAGCCAGGACACGGCCGCATTCCTGAAGCGCGTGTATACCGACAACGACTTCGACATGACCACGAACTTCTTCTACGCCCTGCCCGACCCCACCATCGGCGTCCAGCGCATCTACTGGTCGAAGAACATCAAGAAGGGTGTGCCTTTCTCCAACGCTTCGGGCTACAGCAACCCCGAGATGGACAAGGTGATCGAAGACGCCCAGGTCGAGCACGACAGGAAGAAGCGGCGCGAGATCCTCAACCGCATGCAGCAGATCGCCGCGGACGACATTCCCGTGCTCGACCTGTTCGAGGTGCGCTTCTTCACTTTGGCCAGCAAGCGTGTACAGAACCACACCAGTTCGGCCGAAGGCGTCTACGCGTCCTTTTCCAACGTCTGGCTGAAGCCTTAGCGTCCCGCCCGGCACGCTTCAGTCGTCCCATGCCCAGAGTCGTCCGCTACCTGGCGTGGCGCCTGTTGCAGGCGATCCCCATCGTCGCAGGGATCGCCGTGTTCAACTTCATGCTCCTGCAGTTTGCCCCTGGCGACGCCGCGGACGTGCTGGCCGGTGAAGCCGGTGGTGCGACCCCTGAGTACATCGCCCAGCTCAAGGCACGCTTCGGCCTGGATCAGCCCGTGCCGGTCCAGCTCGGCAAGTACCTGTGGAACGTAGCTCGGCTGGATCTCGGCTTCTCGTTCCGCCACAACATGCCGGTGGTCGATCTGATCCTCTCGCGCCTGCCCGCGACATTGTTGCTGATGGGTGCGGCGATCGTGCTCGCCTTCAGCCTGGGTGTACTGCTCGGCGTCACCGCAGCACGGCACGTGAACCGACCGCTCGACACGATCATTTCCGTGGGAGCCCTGCTGGCCTATGCCACACCGATCTTCTGGATCGGGTTGATGATGATCCTGCTCTTTTCAGTGCAGCTCGGCTGGCTGCCATCCAGCGGGATGCGGACCATCGGCGCCGATCTGACGGGCTTGGGCTATGTGATCGATATAGCCCGGCATCTGGTCCTGCCCGCAACGGCGCTATCGCTGTTCTTCATGGCCCTCTACACACGACTCATGCGCGCCTCGATGCTCGAGGTCTACTCACTCGACTATGTGACAACCGCGCGCGCGAAAGGGCTGACCGAACGGCGCGTGGCCTTCAAGCACGTCCTGCGCAACGCACTTTTGCCCATGGTCACCATGCTGGGCCTGCAGATCGGATCCATGCTGGGCGGCTCGGTGCTGGTGGAAACCGTGTTCGGTTGGCCGGGTCTCGGCCGCCTCGCGTTCGAGGCGGTGTTCCAGCGCGACAACAACCTGTTGCTGGGCATCCTGCTGCTGTCGTCCGTGCTCGTGGTGTTCATCAACGTGGTCATCGACCTCACCTACGCGCGCCTGGACCCGCGCATCGAAGTCGGTTAGAGCATGAAGGACTTCCTCCGCCGTTTCGCCCGCAACAAGGCCGCCATCGGCGGTGTCGTGATCCTGCTCGTCGTGATCGCGCTGGCACTGCTGGCTCCCGTGCTGTATCCGGACAGCCCGTGGGACATGGTGGCCGAGCCGTTCCTGGTACCCGGTGCCGATCGCGCACATCCGCTGGGCTCTGACATGATGGGCCGCGACCTCGCGGCCGGCATCTTCCATGGAGCCCGCGTGAGCCTGGTGATCGGAATCGTCGCGACGCTGGTTGCTCTGGCCGTGGGCGTCACCATCGGCGCCATTGCCGGTTACTACGGTGGCTGGGTCGACAATGCGCTGATGCGCGTCACCGAGCTGTTCCAGACCATCCCGGCGTTCATCTTCGCGATCGTGCTGGTGTCCATCTTCCAGCCGTCGGTCACCAGCATCGTGCTGGCGATCGGGACCGTGTCGTGGCCACCGGTGGCTCGTCTCACGCGCAGCGAGTTCCTCACCCTGCGCAGTCGCGAGTTCGTGCAAGCATGTATCACCATCGGCATGGGTGACTTGCGCATCATCGTGCTGCACGTCCTGCCGAACGCGTTGGCGCCCATCATCGTCACCGGGTCGTTGATGGTGGCTACGGCCATCCTCACGGAAGCCGGGTTGGCGTTCCTCGGGCTGGGGGACCCCAATGTCATGAGCTGGGGGACGATCATCGGTGCCGGTCGCGACGTGCTGCGCACCGCGGCCTACGTCACGGCGATCCCCGGTATCGCAATCCTGCTGACGGTGCTCGCGCTCAACCTGGTCGGTGAAGGGTTGAACGACGCGCTCAACCCGAAGCTCAAGAACCGATGAATGCGCCGCTGCTCGAGGTCCGGGACCTGCAGACGCATTTCTTCACGCGTGCCGGCGTGGCCAAGGCGGTCGACGGTGTCAGCTTCGACATCGCGGCCGGCGAGACCCTGGCATTGGTGGGCGAGTCCGGTTGCGGCAAGTCGGTCACGGCCTTCTCGATCCTGCGCCTGATCGCCGATCCGCCCGGTCGCATCGTCGGCGGCAGCATCTGGCTCAATGGCGACGATTTGCTGGCGATGACCGACGCACAGATGCGAGCCGTGCGCGGCAACCGGATCGCCATGATCTTCCAGGAGCCGATGACCGCCCTCAACCCGGTGTTTTCCATCGGTGAGCAGATCGTCGAGGCGGTGCTGCAACACCGCGCTCTGGATCGAAAAGCCGCATGGCGCCGGACCGTCGAACTGCTGGAGCGCGTGCGTATCCCCGATGCGGCGCGCCGCGCACACGAGTATCCGCATCGCCTGTCGGGTGGTCTGCGCCAGCGCGCCATGATCGCCATGGCGCTCGCTTGTGAACCGAAGCTGCTGATTGCCGACGAGCCGACTACGGCACTCGACGTGACCATCCAGGCTCAGATTCTCGACCTGCTCGGTGAACTGAAGCGCGACACCGGGATGGGCGTGCTGCTGATCACGCACGACCTGGGCGTCGTGGCTCAGCATGCGCAGCGGGTCGCCGTGATGTACGCGGGGCGCATCGTCGAGCAGGCGCCGATCGGCGACCTGTTCGCGAACCCGCAACATCCCTACACGCGCGGATTGCTTGCGTCGATCCCGAAGGGCGGTGGCGTATCCGATCGATTGACCGAGATCACTGGCATGGTGCCCGCCCTCACCGCGATGCCGCGCGGCTGTGCATTCCAGCCGCGGTGCCCACTGGCCTTCGAGCGGTGCGATCGCGAACGACCGGAGCTGTCCTCGGTCGTGGCGAATCGTCGCGTCGCTTGCTTTGCAGCGGCATCGGAAGGCGTTCATGAGTAGCCCGATCCTGTCGCTGTCCGAACTGGCGATGCACTTCCCGACGCGCGCCGGTCTGGTCCGTGCGGTCGACGGCGTGTCGATCGACATTGCGCCGGGCGAGACCGTCGGGCTGGTCGGCGAATCGGGTTGCGGCAAGAGCACTTTGGGCAAGACCGCCATGCGGCTTACCCGACCGACGGCAGGGTCCATCCGGCTCGACGGCCACGAGATCTCCGATCTGTCGCGCAGCGCCCTGCGGCCTTGGCGGTCGAAGCTGCAGATGGTCTTCCAGGATCCCTACGCCTCTCTCAATCCGCGACTGACCGTGGGCAGAACGCTCGAGGAGCCATTGATCGTTCATGGTCGCGGCACCGCTGCGGAGCGACGCGACCGCGTGCGCTGGCTCGCGGACAAGGTTGGGCTGCGGCCGGAAGCGCTGCAAAGACACCCGCACGAATTCTCGGGCGGTCAGCGGCAACGCATCGGCATCGCGCGCGCTCTTGCGCTCGAACCAAAGCTCGTGATCTGCGACGAACCGGTGTCGGCGCTCGACGTGTCGGTGCGCGCCCAGGTCATCAACCTCCTGATGGACTTGAAGCGTGACCTGGGGCTCGCCTACCTCTTCATCTCCCACGACCTCTCGGTGGTGGAGCACGTGTCCGACCGGATCGCGGTCATGTACCTCGGCAAGCTCGTGGAGATCGCCGACCGGCGCACGCTATGGACGCGACCGCTGCATCCCTATACCCAGGCGCTGATGGCGGCGGTTCCGGTTGCCGACCCTGCCAAGGCAGCCGACCGCAGACCCGTCCTGCTCGAAGGCGACCTGCCGAGTCCGCTCGATCCGCCGAGCGGTTGCCGGTTCCGCACGCGCTGCCCGATCGCCGTCCCGCAATGCGCCGAGCGCGAGCCGCCATTGCGGCCGCTGGCACCCGGGCACTTCGTCGCCTGCGATCGGGTTGCCGGCACCTGATACCGGCCGGCAACGCTTCAACCGTGCTTGAAGACGATCGTCTTCGAGTGGCAGAACTCGCGCAGGGCCTCGAAGCCCTTCTCGCGGCCGTGGCCAGATTTCTTCACACCGCCGAAGGGCAGCTCGATCCCGCCGCCGGCGCCGTAGCCGTTGACGAACACCTGACCGCAGCGCATGGCCTTCGCCACGCGCATCTGGCGACCGCCGTTGGCAGTCCAGATGCCTGCGACCAGACCGTAGTCCGTGCCGTTTGCAAGCTTGATTGCATCGGCCTCATCTTCGAAGGAGATGATGGACAACACCGGCCCGAACACTTCTTCGCGCGCCAGGGCATTCTCGCGCGGCACCGGCCCGAACAGCGTGGGTGCCACGTAGTAGCCGTCGGCCGGGACGCCGTCAGCGACCTTCGCTTGGGCCAGGACTCCGATTCGATCGTTGCCCGCGCGTTCGATGAAGCCGGTCACACGCTGCTTCTGGGTCGCGCTGATCAGGGGACCGCAATCGAGATCCATGGCCGCCGACCCGACGCGCAGCTGGGCGAAGCGCTCCGCGACGCGACCCACGAACTTGTCGTAGATGGCCTTCTGCACCAGCACGCGGCTGCCTGCGGAGCAGGTCTGGCCGCCGTTCTGCACGATGGCGTTCACGACCACGGGGACGGCTGCGTCGAAATCCGCATCGTCGAACACGATCTGCGGCGATTTGCCGCCGAGTTCGAGGACGCAGCCGATGTGGTTCTTCGCTGCCGCGATCTGCACCAGCGTGCCTACTTCAGGCGAGCCGGTGAACGACAGGAAATCGATGTCCGGATGGCTGGCTAGCGCCGCACCGGCCTCCTCGCCGATGCCGGTCACGATGTTCAGCACGCCGGGCGGCAGGCCGGCTTCCAGCGCGAGCCCTGCCAGGCGGACCGGCGTGAGGCAAGCTTCCTCCGCAGGCTTCAACACGGTGCAGTTACCCATCGCCAGCGCCGGCGCCACGGTCCGGCCGAACATCTGCGCGGGATAGTTCCACGGGATGATGTGCCCCGTGACCCCTTTCGGATCCCTCAGGACAGTCACCATGTAGCCGTCGAGGAACGGAATCACGTCGCCATGGAACTTGTCCGCGGCCGAGCCGTAGAACTCGAAGTACCGCGCCGCCGCAGTGATGTCGGCACGCGCCTGCTTCATGGGCTTGCCGGTGTCGGCCGCCTCGAGCTGGGCCAACTCCTCGAAGTGCTCGAGGATCTTCGTGCCGAGCTTGGTGAGAATGCGGCCGCGCTCCACGGCGGTCATGCGGCTCCAGGGTCCTTCCTCGAAGGCCTTGCGAGCCGCCTTGACAGCCGCGTCGATGTCCGCGGCGGTACCGCGGGCGATGCGCGCGAACACCTGGCCGTCGCTGGGGCTCGCCACGTCCACTGTGCGACCGTCCGAGGCCGGCTGCCAGCGGCCATCGATCAGGTTGTCGCGGGTGACGATGGTTTCCGGAGCGCTGGCGCGCACGGGGCTCAAGCTCATGATCGTTCCTCGAAGAGAGTTGTGCGGAAGGACCCCCATTCTACCGCCCCGTGCGAAAGGACCCGGCCAGCGTTCGGAAGCAAACACAGGCGCGGATGTGGGCCCGGTACGCTGCAACCAAATCGAACCTCCGCCGTCACAGGCGTGGTGAGATCGTACGGGGCGCGCCGCGCTCGCAGGGTCACGAACGCCTATCGGTTCGTTCCCAGTCGCTCCGACCCCGCGGACGGGTGGTCGCTTTTTTGCGTTACCGTCGCCGGAAGCTACGGCGACGATCGAAAGGTCGTCGAATCGCGACACTGCTGCAACGCTCGAACGTGCCGATAATTCCATGTTCACCCTATTCCCGTCAGGCAGCGTGCCGAGGCGGTTCACCAACATGTGGGCGAGTTCGTCTGTGAAGGTCGTGGTGCTGTTCGTTGCCCCGGCCCTGGTCGTGCTGATGGCGTATCTTGCCGCCCCGTGGGTGGCGGACTTGCCGCCGGAGTTGGCCGGTTTGCAGAAACTGGGGCCGGTCGCGGTCCTCGCGTTCGCCGCCGCGATCGCGATCGCTTTCAATCGCGGTCGCGTGCTGCTGGCGGTGCTGGCGTTGTCGATCGCCTACACCGGATTGCACCTCGCGTGGAACGAGGATACGGGCGGACATCTGTCGCTGACGGTCTATGCGGCGATCACCATCCTGCTGCCGCTCAACCTGGGCGCGCTCGCCCTGTTGAAGGAGCGCGGGCTGTCGAGCCGCTGGGGCGCGCGGCGTCTGGGTGCCATCGTCGTGCAAGCCACGGCGGTGCTGGCGCTTGCCACCGGGCGGCCGACCGCGTTCACGCAGGCGGCCTGGGGGGCACCGACGGGGCTCGCGTGGTTGGCCGCATCGCCGATCCCTCCTCTCGGGGTACTCGCTCTCGCTCTGGGCTTCGGCGGTGCTGTGGTCGCGACCTGCATGCGCCGTTCCGCCATCGAGGCCGGAATCGCCGGAGCGATCGTCGCGGTGGCGCTCGCGGTGCACGACGTCACCGTGCCGCTTGTCTTCGAAGTCTTCATCGCCTTCGGCGGCATGATGCTGGCCGTCGGTGTGCTGCAGGACACTTATCGGCTCGCATTTCGCGATGAACTCACGGGCCTGCCGAGCCGGCGCGCGCTCAACGAACGGCTCCTGGCCCTCGGCGATCGTTACACCATCGCCATGGTCGACGTGGACCACTTCAAGCAGTTCAACGATCGCTGGGGTCACGATGTAGGCGACCAGGTGCTGAAGATGGTGGCGGCTCACCTCGAGCGCGTGGCGGCCGGGGGACGCGGCTACCGTTATGGCGGTGAAGAGTTCACACTGGTCTTCAGCGGGCGCAGCATCCGCGATGTGTTGCCGCACGTGGAAGCGGTCCGCGAGGCGATCGAGCACTACGCACTGGCGATCCGTGCGCCGGATCGGCCGAAGCAGGGCGACGAAGCGCGGCGAGGCCGCAGCGGCCGCAGCGAGCGGCAGAGCGTTTCGGTGACGGTGAGCATCGGCGTGGCCGAGCCCAGCGGACGCAATGATTCACCGGACGCAGTGCTGCGGGCGGCCGACGCGGCGCTGTATCGCGCCAAGAACAAAGGCCGCAATCAGATCAGTCGCTGACCGCATTCGTGGTCGGCCGCATCGTCGGTCGCCCGGGAACCATCGAACGGCGCCGATCGATTACCATCGCGACCTGATCGGAACGATAGGGAGCGGCCGTGGCAACGGTTTCGGGGGCATACGACTACATCGTCGTTGGCGCGGGGACTGCCGGCTGCGTGCTGGCGAACCGGCTGTCCGCCGATTCTTCGAAGCGGGTACTGCTCGTGGAGGCCGGCGGCCCGGACAACTACTTCTGGATCCACGTGCCGGTCGGATATCTGTACACCATCGGCAATCCGCGCACCGACTGGTGCTTCAAGACCGAAGCCGAGCCCGGACTCAATGGCCGCAGCATCCTGTATGCGCGCGGCAAGGTGCTGGGTGGTTGCTCGTCCATCAACGCGATGATCTACATGCGCGGGCAGAAGAGCGACTACGACCACTGGGCCGCTGAGGGCAATCGCGGGTGGAGCTGGGACGACGTGCTGCCGGTCTTCAAGCGCACCGAAGACTATGCCCATGGTGCCGACGACCTGCACGGTGCCGGTGGCGAACTGCGCGTGGAAGAGCGGCGCGTGTCATGGGAGATCCTCGACGCATGGCGTGACGCCGCCGAGGAATGCGGAATCCCCAAGATCGCGGAGTTCAATCGCGGCGACAACTTCGGCACCGCCTACTTCCAGATGAACCAGCGACGTGGCGTGCGCTGGAGCGCGACCAAGGCCTTTCTGCGGCCGGTGCGCGACCGGACCAACCTCGAGATCGTCACCGGTGCCCATGTCGAGCGCGTGACGATCGAATCCAGGGACGGGGCGAGGCGTGCCACCGGCGTGGTGCTGCGGATGGACGATGGCACCACGCTCGATGTGGCGGCAACGCGCGAAGTGGTGCTCGCTGCCGGAGCCATCGGCTCGCCGCAGTTGCTGCAACTCTCCGGCGTGGGCCCGGCGAACCTGCTGCGCGAACACGGCATCGCCGTGACGCACGAGTTGCCCGGGGTCGGCGAGAACCTGCAGGATCACCTCCAGGTGCGCACGGTGTACAAGGTGCACGGCGTCACGACCCTCAACCAGCGCGCCAACTCGATGCTCGGCAAGGCCGCGATGGGTCTCGAGTACCTGTTGTTCCGCACCGGGCCGCTGACGATGCCGCCCTCGCAGCTCGGCGCTTTTGCCAAGAGCGACCCGACACAGCCGTCCGCCAACATCGAATGGCACGTGCAGCCGCTGTCGCTCGATCGCTTCGGCGAACCTCTGCACGATTTTCCCGCGATCACGCCGTCCGTGTGCAACCTGCGCCCGAGCAGTCGCGGCTGGGTGCGCATCCGTTCGCGCGATCCGCACGCCGCCCCCGAGATCCGCCCCAACTATCTCGCGACCGACGAAGATCGGCGCATCGCGGTCGAAGGGCTGCGCTTCACGCGCCGGATCATGGCGGCACGGGCGCTGGAACGCTATCGGCCCGAGGAATGGAAGCCGGGGCCGACGGTGCAGACCCAGGATGAACTTTCCCATGCGGCTGGCGACCTGGGGACCACCATCTTTCATCCGGTGGGCACGTGCAAGATGGGCAGCGATCCGCTGGCCGTGGTCGACGACCGGCTGCGGGTTCACGGGGTCGCGGCGCTGCGCGTGATCGACGCGTCGGTAATGCCGCGCATAACGTCGGGCAACACCAATGCACCGACGGTCATGATTGCGGAGAAGGGCTCCGAGTTCATCATCCAGGACGCACGCGGGTAACCACGCTGCGCGATCGTCCACGCCTCTAGCGCACGGCGCCACGCGACCTCGCCTGCCGCCGATGTGCGACACCCGGGCGCACGTCGCGTCAGGCCAGGATTCCCCTCGGTGCGGCGCATGGCAGGGCACGCGCCGACGATGCCAACGACGCTGCCGTCGTTGTGAATCGCCGACACAACGACAGTCGCAGCCGGCCGACACATCGCCCCTGAGGTGACGTATGTTCCTGAATCCTGGGGGATCCGCGCGGTTGGCACGTTGTGTGAGTCAACGAGCGGCGTGACGGTACCGGTGCTGCCGGAACCGTCCATTCCATTCACAGAACAGGAGACCCCGATGAAACTCCATCAGCACCGCAATCGCGCGCTCGCCGCGCTGTTGGCTGCCAGCGCCCTCACCACGTTCGGTCTGGGATCGGCAGTTGCCGCCCCGATGAAGCAGGAAGACATCACCGCCATGTTCCGCAAGGCCGACGCCAACGCTGACGGTGGCGTGACCAAGGAAGAGCTGTCCGCGGTCGACCCGACGCTGGCGCCGAACTTCGAGAAGGCCGACGCGAACAAGGACGGCAAGCTGTCTTTGCGCGAGTTCGGCGGCTTGTTCGGCTGATCTTCCGTAGCAGTTGCAGTTTCGACGTTCCTCCCTCTGGCGCGTGCACGTGCGCGCCGGCTCCGCGGCCGACGTGGGTCGCGGAGCCTTGGCGGGTCGCGAGTCGACCCGCACTTCCTTCAGTCCGGCGACACTACCCGAGGCAGTGTCAGTGTTCCGCGGATCACTTCGCGGTCCACCGTCCTGACCCACACGTCGTAGGTGCCGGCCCCGGTGCGTTCACCGCCGCCGGTCAGGTGCTCGTCCACGAACACCGGCGCCGTGAAACGCACGTCGATCGCCACCTGCGCCGCGACGTCTGCCGGAAAGGTCGCGTCGATCGAACGCCACAGCGCATTCAGCGACAGCGTGCCGTGCGCGATGCGCCGTCCGTAGCTGGTGGTGGCGGCGAAGGCTTCGTCGAGATGGATCGGATTCGAGTCGCGGGTGAGCGGACCGTAGGCGACCAGCATCGCCTGCCGCACGTCGAGCGTTGCCTCGGCGAGTCGCTCGGGTTCTGCGCTCATTGCGCCCACAGGATCGTCATCTCGGCTTCGAACCATGGTTGGCCGTCCGCCCGCGCATCCACGGCGAGCGTCACCTTGCGGCGATCCTGACGCGCTTCGCACCCGACGCATCGCAGTACCGCGACGACCGATTCATCGCGCCGCACTGCCTTGTGCAAAGCGAGGCGTTGGCGCGCGTGGATGTTGCCCGGCGGCCGCTCTGGCAGAATCGTGAGGTAGGCACGCATCGCGAAGGCCATCGCGAGACCGCCTGGTGACGGTTCGTCGGGGCGGTCGGGAAAGGCTGCCCGCCACTGCGCGAGCAGAGTCCCGTCGATGGTTTCAGCATGGCTCCCGAGCGCCACACCGGGCACGAAGTTCTCGAACAACATCATCGGCACCGCCGAGCTCCTCCCACCATGCCACCCGTTCGCTGCCGCGTCATTCTTCCAGTCGATCCGCCGTTGGCTTTGTCCGCGGCAGTATGCTCGGTGCGCGGCAGAACGTCATCGTGACCACGGCGCGTTCGCCCTGGTTCGCGGTGGCCGGGCTGGTGGCGGTTGCCGTTGCGCTCGGCGGCGGGCACGTGTGCGCACGTCTTGCGTTCACGCACGGAGTCACTGTGCTTACAGCCGCCACCGTCCGGTCGTTGAGCGCGAGCGCGCTGTTGCTGGCGCTTCTCGCCATGCGGCGCATGGCACCATTGCCGCTGCCGGTGGAATTCCGCGGCACCCTTGTCCTCGGTGCCTGTGTCATCGTGCAGACCCTGTGCCTCCAGTTCGCGGTCACGCGGTTGCCGGTGACCCTCGCAATCCTGGTCTTCTACACCTACCCGTTTCTGACCAGCGTCGCCACCAGCCTGCTCGGCGAGCACCGCCTGTCCGCGCCGTTGTTGGCCGCTTTGCTGGCAGCCTTCGCCGGTCTCGCCATGGTACTCGGTGTGGGGACCGGGGCGGTGGACCTGCTCGGCGTCGCAGCGGCGTTCGGCGCATCGGTCGGATTCACCGCAGCGCTCGTTCTGACCCCGCGCCTCGCCTCCGGCATGGCGGCACCCATGCGTACCTTCTACATGATGACCACGTCCGCGATCGTCTTTCTCACTGCGGCTGGCGTGACCCACCATTTCGCATGGCCGACCGGTGGCGTGGCGTGGACCGGACTCATAGGGCTGTCCCTGCTCTACGCGATGGGTATCACCGGCCTGTTCCTGTTGCTGCCCTTGCTGGGTCCCGCGCAGACGGCAGTGGTGCTGAACCTCGAACCGGTCGCGGTCGCTGCCATCGCCTGGGTTGCATTGGGTGAGACGTTGACGCCCCTGCAATGCGTCGGTGCGCTCGTGGTGGTGGTTGCCGTCATCGCGTACCAGCTACGGATCCGGAGAGGCGGCGTGAGCCACCCGGCGAGGGGCCCCGGCCATGGGCCGGGGATCGACGGCAAGGCGAGTCGCCGCTGGAAGCCGACAAAGTGATGGTTCCGTCCCCAAGGTCGTTCGGAGGCTGAAAGTTGCGAGGCCACGCGATCGCCATAGTGGTCTGGGTCGGTCTGCTCGCCGGCGGCTGGTATCTCGTCGACCGCTCCGTCACCTCGACGCCAGCGGTGCGAGGCTGCGACAGCGAGGGTCGTGGTGACGAGATCGTCCTCGCCGTGGCAAACGACGGACATTTCTATCTTGACGGTGCTGTCAACGGCCGTGCGGTCAGCTTCGTGGTGGACACCGGCGCCAGCAACGTCACGGTGGGCGGTCGTTGGGCCCGGCAAGCGGAATTGCCTGAGGGCCTGCCGGCATTCTTCAATACTGCCAACGGCCGTGTCGAGGGTCGACTCGTCCCGCGACAGAAAGTGCGGGCCGCGTGCCTGGAAGTGGACGACCTCACCGTGGCCGTGAGTCCCGGGCTCGACGAGATCGGTCTCCTCGGTCAGAACTTCCTGCGGCGATTCGAAGTCGTGCAGACCGCCGGGGAACTGCGCCTGCGGCTTCGGGCTGCATCGTCGAGTCCGTAGGGCACTCGGGGGTTCCCGCTACATCGAGTTCAGGATGAGTTGCCGGTAGAACCGGATCATCTCGACGAAGTTGGCGACCGCGATGCGCTCGTTGGTGCCGTGGAACCGGGCGAGATCCTCGGCTTTTGCCCGCATGGGCGAGAATCGGTAGACGTTGTCCGCGACGTCGGCGAAGTGGCGTGCGTCGGTCGCACCGATCATCAACCCCGGTGCCACGATCGCTTCGGGAAAGACCTGACGGATGCTGCGTTCGAGAGCTGCGTAGGCAGGCACGTCGGTCCGTGACACCTTCGAAGGCTCCGCACGAATCGGGGTTGTCGCGAGCTTGATGCGATCGTCCGCGATGGTCGTGCGCACGTGCTCCAGCACGCGTGCGATCGAATCGCCGGGCACGAGGCGGAAATTGACGGTGGCCGCCACCTCCGAGGGCAACACGTTCTCCTTGTTGCCTGCATGGAACATCGTCGCCGCGGTAGTGGTGCGCAACATGGCGTTCGTGCTCGGCTGCTTCTGCAGGCGGGCGACGAGGAGCGGCTTGAACAACCAAAGATTGGTGAGGGCGATTCGATCGATCCCGTGCATCTCGGGACCGACCACCTCCATCATCTCGCGCACGGTACCGGAGAGGGACGCAGGCAGCGGTCGTTCCTCCAGCCGCGCGATAGCGGTACTCATGATCCCGATCGGTGTCTGCGCCGGCGGCATGGATGCATGACCGGGCGTGCCCTCGGTGCGCAAGGTGACGCTCACATACCCTTTCTCGGCAACGCCGATCAGCGCGAGCGGCGGATCGAGCTTGGGAAATACGCCCTGGGTGATGATTAGGCCTTCGTCGAGCAGGTACTCGAGCCGCACGCCGCGCTCACGCAGGCGTTCCGCGATGCGCAAGGCGCCCTGCGCGCCGCCCAGTTCCTCGTCCGCCCCCGAGGCGATGTAGACGGTCCGCTTGGGCC
This sequence comes from Burkholderiales bacterium, assembly GCA_019747905.1. Taxonomy (GTDB): domain Bacteria; phylum Pseudomonadota; class Gammaproteobacteria; order Burkholderiales. The sequence continues at coordinate 45,032 of JAIEQG010000010.1, read as the reverse complement.
GGAAACCCTCTGCGAGCAGCAGCTCCACCGCTTCGAGGGAGGCCACGAGGTTGGCCTTGTCGTCCCAGGCACCGCGGCCCCAGATGTATCCGTCCGCGATGGCGCCGGCGAAGGGCGGATGCTGCCAGTCGCCTTCGCTCCCGGGCGCGATCGGCACGACGTCCATGTGCGCCAGGATCATGATCGGCTGCAACGACGGATCGGTGCCCTGCCACGTGTAGAGCAGGCTGCGCCCGCCGATGATCTCCGGCGCCAGCGCGGCATGGGCTCGCGGGAAGCTGACGCGCAAGTGCTCGCGCAGACGAGCGAACTCCTTGTCGGTCGCCGCGGTTTCGGGCAAGCCGGTGACCGTGGCGCACTTGAGGGCATCGGCCAGATGGGACGCGACCGCTTCGGCATTCACCGCGACAGCCGGCGCCGGAGCGACTTCGATCTGCCGCGAAGGCCGGCTCCAGGTGTTGTACGCGAGAACCAGTACCAGCAGCAGGATCGCGCCAAGCGCGATGCCGAGGATCCCTTTGAGCTTCACGATCCGCCTCTCAGCGCGGCCGTGGATCGTCCTGCGGATGCACGTACTGGATGCCGCTGCCGGGGCCGAAACCCATTTCCTGGATGATCACTTCTTCATCGCGGGTCGCGGCGAAGTGCGGTGTGTTGGCCGGGGTCGAGTAGAAGCTGCCCGGCGGGAACGCGCGCAGTTTCGACTCGTCGAAGTCCCCGCCGGCGGCGGAGTAGTAGGTGCCCTTCAGCACCGTCACGACACGAGCATCGGGATGCACGTGGGGCGGCAACCGGTAGCCGGCGGGCACCCGGGCGCGAAAGATGAACGGCCCGGGCTTGGTCGGATGTCCGTAGATCATCATCAGGTCCATGCCGGCGGGCACCGAAGTGTTCGGTGTCCAGCGCTCCTGGCCCAGTTCGACGATGTCACTCATCGATTCGGTCTCTGCGGCCTGGGCCGTGCCTGCCACTGCGAGCACCATTGCGAAGGCGTGTATGCGGATCATGCGAACTTCCTCCATCAGTCTGCGACAAAAACGACGGCATCCAGCGCCGTGCACCCTTCGCCCCGCGCGCCCAACAGAACCGGATTGAGGTCGAGGCTCGCAATCCGCGGATGAGATTGTTCCATCAGAGCGCCCACTGCGACGGTCGCAGCCGCGAACGCATCGACGTCGAGCGCCGGTTCGTCGCGGACACCCGCCAGCAGCGGGGCGATGCGCAGGAGCCCGAGCGCGCGCCGCACGTCGTCGGCGTCGAAGGGCGGCAACAGTACCTGGGTGTCGGGCAACGCCTCGACGAACTTGCCGCCGTCGCCGATGAGCACGACCGGTCCGAACACCGCGTCCACGTGCGCGCCGATCATCAGCTCGCGGCGGCCGCTTGCCATGCGCGCGACGATGACACCGTCGAAATCGAGATTGCGAGATCGCAGCGCCTGCTCCATGTCCGAGAACGCGGCGCGCACCTCGGCTTCGGTACGGAGCTTTAGGCGCACCAACCCGAGTTCCGACTTGTGGGCAACGGCGCGCGAGCAGCCCTTGACCACGACGGGGCCGCCGAGAGCCAACAGCGCGCGCGCGGCCGCGTCGGCCGTCGTGCACAGGCGATGGGGTACGACGCCGATGCCGGCCGCGCCTGCCAGCGCCAGGCTCTCCGCTTCGTTCAGCATCCGCGATGAGCCGATGGGGGCGGGGCGTGCCGCCGAGGTCGGCTTCGCCAGCGTCATGCGCTCGTGGTGCGATACGAACTGCGCCAGTGCAGCGACGGCTTCGGTCTCCGTTTCCATCACCGGCACACCGAGCGCCTTGAAGGGTGCCGCAATCTGCGGCTGCGGGATGCCCGCGACGGTCGGCTTGCCCGTGGACTCCGCGAACGCCGCGGTGTCGCGTGCGAAGGCGTCCACGTCGTACGCGGCACCGGCGACCGGGATGCCGATCAGGAATGCGTCGGCCGCGGGGTCGCGCGCCAGCGCCGGCAGGATGTCGCCGAACAGACGGCTGTTGGTGAGCAACGCCGCGGTGATGTCGATCGGATTGGTGGTCGTGGCGAAGGAAGGCAACACACGATTCAGGTCCGCACGCGTCGCTGGCGCCAGCTGTGCCATGGGCATGCCAAGCCGCGTTGCGGCGTCGGCCGCCATGACGCACACGGCGCCCGAATTGCTGATCGCCACGAGGCGGCGGCCTTTCGGCTTCCACCCCTTGAGATACAGCTCGGTGGCCGCGACCAGTTCCTGCAGGTCGCGCGCGCGCCAGATGCCATGGCGCTCGAGAAACGCATCCACGAGGCGGTCCTCGTTGGCAAGCGCACCGGTATGCGACTTCGCCGCCTGCTGGCCGGCGGCGGTGCGGCCGGATTTCAATGCGACGATCGGCAGCCCGCGCGCGTGCGCGATGCGGGCGGCTTCCGCGAGCGGCGCCGGATCGGGAATGCTTTCGAGGTAGAGCAACAGCAGTTTGAGATCGGGATCCTCGGCGACGACCGCCGCGATCTCCGCGACGTTGACGTCCGCGTCGTTGCCGGTGGCGTGCGCGTAGCGCACACCGATGCCGCGCGCCCGCAGCATGCCGTACGGCACGACACTCATGGCACCGCTCTGGCTCACCACGCCGACCGGACCGTCCAGCGGCTGCGATTCCATGAACATGGACGAGAACGACAGGATCGCGCCGGTCCCGAAGTTGGCCAGGCCCTGCGTGTTCGGTCCGACCATGCGCATGCCGGCGGCCCGTGCGGCGTCCACCATGCGGCGCTCGGCCGCGATGCCTTCCAACGTGCCGGTCTCGCCGAAACCGGAGGCCATGGTCACGCACACCTTCACGCCAAGGCGCGCGCACTGCTCCACCGCCTGCACAGCGGCATCCCCCGGCACGACGACGATCGCCACCTCCGGCACTTCGGGCAATGCCTCGAGCGCGGGGAACGTCGGGTAACCCTGGGTCTCGGTGCGCTTCGGGTTCACTCCGAAGACCTTCCCGCGATAGCCGTGGCGCTGGAGATAGAAGAGCGGGCGACCGCCGATCTTGTCGGGGTTCTCCGAGGCGCCAATGACGACGATGGACTTCGGATCGAGGACTGCGTGCAGCGTGTTGTTCAAGAGAGATCTCGCGTGAACTGGGGAAGCAAGGCATCGCCGAAGGCGATGTAGCGGACACGGACGCGCTCACCGATACCGATGCCGCGGTCGACGTGCGCCATCATGCGAAAGCCCTCATCGGTATCGATCAGGCCGATCGCGTAGGGGGCATGGGAGCGCAGCTGCTCGCTGGGCGCGCGCATGACCTCGGTTACCGCGTACACCACACCGGATCCGGAAGCCTGGACCAGGGTGGTGACGGTCGACCCGCAGCGCGGGCAGAAGCCGCGGCGAAAATACCAGACGTGCCTGCAGGCGCTGCAACGCTGAAAGACGATGCCCGCGGTACCCTGGGTCCAGTCGTTCATGCCACGCGCTCCAGGACCAGTGACACGTGCGACGACAGCACACCGCCGTCACCGTGCAATAGCGCGAGGCGCGGCGCACCGGCCTGGCGATCTGCGGCGCGATCCGTCAACTGCAGATGGCTCTCCACCAGGTGCGCCATGGCACCACCGACGCCGCAATGGCCGTAGGAGAGCAGACCCCCGTGCGTGTTGAGCGGCAGCCTGCCGCCGCGGGAGAAATGTCCTTCGGCGGCGAGACGACCCGATGCGCCGCGTGGCGCGAGACCGATCTCCTCGAGCAGGATCGCCAGCGTGATGGTGAAGCTGTCGTAGATGGCGGCGTAATCGAAGTCGTCGATGCCGACTTTCGCCTCCTGCATTGCGGTCCGCGTCGAAGTGCCCGCCCCGAACTGCGTCAGGCTCGGTGCCGCGCTGACGTGCTGGTGCGTGTGCGCCTGGCCGGTGCCGATGATGCGCACGGCGAAGCCGTTGACCCGCTCACGGCTCACGATGAACGCCGCGCCGCCGTCGGATACCGGGCAGCAATCGAGCAGCTTGAGTGGTGTCGCCACCGGCTTGGACGCCAGCACGTCCGCGACGCCGATGGGATCGCGGAACTGTGCCCCGGGGTGACGCTGCGCGTGGCTGCGCATCAGCACGGCGAGCTGAGCGAGATCGTCATCCGTCAATCCGATCTCGTGCATGTAGCGCGAGGCGACCAGCCCGTAATAGGCGGGGATCGTCGCACCCATCGGCACTTCGTAGGCCGGGTGCCCGACCTGGGCCAGGGTCTGGACCGCGGCGTCGCGGGATTGGCCGGTGAGCCGATTCTCGCCCGCCACCACCAGCACGTTCCGGGCGAGGCCGGCCTCGACGACGTGATGCGCCAGCATTGCCATGGCGAACCCGGTGCCGCCGCCCAACTGGATCGCATGGGCGTAGCGGGGCTGCAAGCCGAAATGCTCCGCGAACACCGTCGACAGCATGAGATGGGGAAACGTGGTCGAGTAGCCGGTCAGCAGGCCGTCGACCTCGCCACGCTCCAATCCGGCATCGGCCAGGGCCACGGCCGCGGCCGCGGACATCAGGTCGAGCGTGGTCTTACCCGGGTGTTTCCCGAACGCCGTGAGTCCTGCACCCGTGATCCAGCTCAAGCTTCTCCCTCCGCCCTCGCTCGGGCGGACGAGATTCTATAGGTCTTCCCGCGACGCCGATCGCACGTTTGCGATCGGCGATGCCGTTTCGGCGCAGCCCGTCTCGCGGTGCCCCGCGGTTCCCGACTGCGGCGGACGCTACCGCACCGCTATCTCACGGCACCCAGACACTGCAGACGATACCGGGCGGCACCACTTCGCCGACCTTGCAGTAGCACGGGCCCTGGATCATGCGGCCGCCGCTGTAGAAGACCATGCAGTAGGGATTCACGCGCGAGCGGGTTACCGCCACCTGCTCGAAGTTAAACACCGTACCCCCCACCGAACCCTGGCAGATCGACGTCTGCGTCTCGGCCGCCTTCATGCACTTCGGGCCGTACTTCTCTTCGAGCGCCGGTGAACACAGCTGGCAGGACGGCAGCTTCTTGCCCGTGTCGGCATTGAAGAAGCGCACCAGACCTGCGTCGCTGATCTCGATAACCGCGGCGGCATCCTTCGACGGCCGGTACGCGAGCTTGGGTGTAGTCGGCGTTCCGGCCGAGGGTTGATCCGGTGCTGGGGCGGGTGCCGGCGCCGGGGTCTCTGCCTTCGGCTGCAAGGCGGCGCACCCGCCTAGCGCCATCGCTCCCATCGCCGCGCACATCGCAAACCAACGTCCCCACTTGCCGAGGTTCTTCATGTCCTGCTCCTCTCTGGTTGAAATCAGTACTGGAACGTCACCCGCAGCATCAGCGACTGTCCGGGTCGGAACAGCGGGATGCGCGGGATGCCGGAGAAATCGGTGTCCTGGAAGCCGAACTGCCGATCGAAGAGGTTGCGCGCCTCGAGGCTCACGATGCCACGCCCCCCGGGCCAGCGATAGCCCAGCATGAGATCGGTGAGTCCGAAGCGATGCCGGTCGCGGTCGAGGGTGCCGCTGGAGTTCGCGGTCTCGATCAGCTGATCTACGAACGTGAACGAGGTTCGCACGAAGATCCCGTTGGTTGCGAACCAGGTCGCGCGGACGGGCATGAGTTGCGTGGTCACGCGATGGGGGAAGTTGTCGTCCAGCCCCGGGTCCATGATGCGTCGCTGATCGTCGAAGCTGTACTCGACCGACAGGCCCACCTGCCGCGTGACGAGGCCGCTCACGAAGCCACGGTAGAGCTGCTCGTCGCGGCGTTCCATGCGGGCGAGGGTGCCGTCGAGGTTCGTGACCGGCACCTCGAGATTGCGACCGGAAGCCTCGAGCCCCGCGAACCAGCGCTCGCCGAAGCGCTGGTCCAGCGCCACGCCGAAGCGCTTCGCCTGGGTCCCGCTGATGTCGTCGAAGATCTGGTTGAAGCCGGCCACCTGGGTGGGTTCCAGAGTCTGTGCAGCGGCGAACGGACGCTTCGTGCCTTCGACGACCGCGGCCCGCAGCGTGGTCGTCTCGGTGACGTTCCACACCAGACCGACCTTCGGGTTGAAGCGGTCCTTGGACAGTGCCAAGGACTCCGACCGGTCCCACGAAAGGGCCGTGATGAGCTGCGCACCGGGTGCCACGCGCCACCCAAGGTAGGTGTAGGCGTTGTAATACTCCGGACTGGTCGGCGTGACGTTGGATTGGCTGGTCAGCGGCGGAACCGGGAATGCGACCAGGCCGGACTCCAGCAGCTCGTTGGGCCGCTCCTTGATTTCCGTGGCACTGGCGCCGGCCGTGATGTGGACCCGCCGCAGGTCGCGCAGGTGCTGAATCTCCCCGGTATACGCATCGGCGTCGTTGCGAACATCGTACCGGCTGTACAGCAGGTCGAACGGGAATCCGAAACCGGTCGACTGCTCGAGGTAACTCGTATCGACCCGATCGGTTCTCTGGCGTGTGATCGAGGCGAGCCAGTGCGCCGTTGCGTTTTCCGAATGGCGGAAGCCCGCGCGGTACATCTCCGTACGCAGATCCTGTCGCCGCGAGGGATCGTAGTCGTTCTGGTCGAAATTCTGCCGCAGGTCGCCGCTGGCGATCGCGGAGTACCGGTACTCCGCCTGGAAGCTGTTCCGATCGCTCAAGTCGAACTGGTAGAAGAGATTGCGGATGTTCTGACGGAAGTCGGCGTTCGGTCGGAAGCCGTCGGTCTCCATGAAGTACTGACCGAGCCGCAGGCCGTGGCGGCCGCGCACGAACGCCGCCATCGCCTCATTGCCGAGCGTGCCTTCGTTGCCCATGAACCCGGAGAGATAGAAGGCATTGCGATTGCGCTCCATCAATGGATTGAACTCCTGGAACGAAGGTGTCGTCGGGCCTTCGTTTTCCAGCACCGGCGCGCGGACACCGCCCAGCCGCGGCGACGCCGGTACCGCGGTGACGGGCTGCAGCATCTGCGATTGCAGCAGCTCGCTCACGCGCGCACTCTCATAGCGCGGGAGCAGCAGGTAGCTGTCGGCGAGGTTGCGGTGGGCCGGGAAGCCGCCCGGGTCGAAGCTGATCGCGCGGCTGCTCTGCGCCTGGGAGAGCTGGTCGAATCCCAGCTCGTTCGAGATGCGCGACTGGCTCGCGGCGCGTGCCGATTGATCCTGATCGAGCAGCAGGCGCGAGCGATATACCGCGCGGTTGTCGTTGAGCTCCACCGAGCGGGTGAGATCCATCAACGCCTCGCCCGGCCGGTTGATGGTCTGCTTGCGGATTGCGTCGTAGAACCACGGTGTCGGATCCCTCGGGTCGAGCGCCTTGGCGATGTCGAACTGCACGCCGGCCAGGGCGACCCGCGGTGGATCACGCTCGTCGAAGTAGGCCTTGCCCATGTACGAGCGCACCAGCGGGTCGACCGGATTCAAGGCCACGGCCACTTCGAACTGCTCGCGACCTTCGGTCAGATTGCCTTCGCGGATCTGTACCAGTCCCAGGCCCAGGCGCGGCAGCGGATCCCCCGGCGCGAGCGCGATCGCGCGCTCGAACGAAGCGCGCGCCGCGGACGTGCGTGTGCGTGCAAGCTGCGCGAACCCGGCGACGAGGTGAGCGCGGGGTTCGTCCGCGTCGGCGGCAATGGCGGCCTGGGCAGCCGCTTCCGCTTCGCTGCTCTTGCCCATGGATAGGAGCAGCTCCGCGACGCGCGCCTGGGCGAGCGCGCTTTGCGGGTGAGCGGCGGCAGCGTGGCGCGCGCTCGCGAGCGCGGCATCGACGTCGAACCGCGCCTGCTCCGCGAAGCTGAGCGACAGCAAAGCGCGCAGTGAAGTGCGGTCGCGCTCGAACGCCCGTTGCGCGAGCGCGAGTCCGCGGTCGTGATCGTTGCGCGCCACGGCCATGATCGCCTTCAGTGCATCCACCTCGGCCGAGTCGTCCGCATCCTCGAGCAGCTCGCTCGCTTCGGTCACGCGGCCGACGCCGAGCAGCGCTTCGGCCTGGCCGATCGCGCAGTCGGTGCGCGCCGCCTCGCCGACCGTCGAACAGTCCTCGGCCGGCACCGCAGAGCGGTCCGCGAGGCGTGGATAGTAGATGGTCCAGGCCACGGCATCGACAGGGCGTGCGGCGAGTGTCACGGCATCGAGCCCGCCATCCGTGGCGGCGATGCTCTGGCCACGCTGCAACCGCGCATTCGCACCGCCTGCCTCGGCCAGCACGGTCCCTTCGAACACCGACACGCGCGACGCGGTGCATGCGTTCGTGACTTCGAACTCGGTGCCTTCCACGGTGGCATTGACGAAAGGTGTCAGCACGCGAAACCGGCGCGGGAAGCGTGTCGTGAAGTAACCGGCCCCGCATGACTGTCCGCGAGCGCCCGGCGCGACGCGATCGTCCGGGTACAGTTCCACGACTGTCTCGTCGGGCTTCGCGGTCAACGCCACGGTCGTGAACTGGTCGAGACGGATGTTGGTTTCGGGTTGCATCGTGACCGCCGCGCGGCTGCGCGCGCCGACGTGCACCCGGTCGCCGCCGCACAGCGGCACTGTCGATGCGCTCACGGCGAGCCAGTCGCTGCGCCCGGCACGCTGGATCTCCACCGCGCCTTCGATCGACACCAGCCGCGCGATGACCGGTGCGCAGGCAACGGTGTTCTGCGCCGTCGCGAGCACGCTCCAGGCCGACAGCAGGAGCAGGACGAGCGCGGACCATGGAACCGCACGGGCGCAACGGTGAAGCAGGATCATCGGGTAGCCTATCGGGTCGAGGCGCGTTGCGGCTCACGCGCCTGATCATGAACGATACGCAGCCGTGGCCCGCGCTTCAACTCCGGCGCAGCCCGGGGCGTCTATACCACTGGAATTTCCAGGCGCTCGCGCGTCCCGGTTGTCCCGAGCCGGCCCAGCAGGTAGTTCACCGGACCGTCGCCGGGCTGCGACAGCCGCAGGTGTTCGAGCCGCTGCCGCGCCGCCGCCATGTCCCCTCGGCGCCAGGCTGCCACCGCATCGTTGAATGCCGCACAACGCTCGCGGGTTGCCGTATCGGCGCGATCGGCGGCGGCCACGATCTCCACCACGTGCACGGGTTCGGACTTGCCCTTCAAGAGGAAGTCGCCGAGCTCGCGTGTCACGACGCTATCGAGCCCGGCAGTGAGCTCCGCCGATACGGCGATGCGGACCCCGAGCTTGCCGGCCAGTGACTGCAGCCGATTGGCGGTGTTCACCGCGTCGCCGACGCCACGGTACTCGTAGTGGTTGAGCGCTCCCACCGGCGCCAGCACGATCGGCCCCCAGGCCACACCCACCCGGGTGAGGAGCGCCGTCTCGGGTTCGAGCTGTGCCAGGCGGTCGGCGCCTTCGATGAGCGACAGGCATGCAGCGCACACCCTGGCGCGGGCGCCGGCGCCGTCCTCGCCTTCGGGCCAGATCGCCACCATGCTGTCGCCCACCACGTCGCTCACGAAGCCGCCGTGGCGGGCGACGGCATCGAACAGCGGTTCGTAGTAGCGGTTCAGGAACTCGAGCAGCGCCTCGGGAGCGAGCCGCTCGGCGAGCGAAGTGTAGCGATGAGCATCGGTCGCCATGCACGCGGCCTGCACGCGGCGCCGCAGTGTGTGCAGGGCCTGCGCATTTTGAGTGAGGCGGCTCGCCACGTCCGGCGGCACGAAGTTGGCAAACGCTCTTTGCAAGCGCGCCCGCTGCTGCAGCGCTTCCCGATAGCGCCACCCGAGGGCTACCAGGACGCCGAGCGGCAGCTGCAGCGCGAGCGGTCCCACGATCGGCAGCCAGAGGAAGCTAGCGCGAAATGCGATAGCTGCGGCGACGAGCCACGCGACACCGAGCACGCCCACGCCGAGAAGCCCGATGCTGACGCTTCCGGCGAGCACTGCGGCGGTGGCGACGGCACCGGCGGCGAAGACGATCAGCGCGGTGACGTATGCCGGCGGTTTGCGCAGGAATGCGCGGGAGTGGATGTTCGCGAACGTGGTGGCGGCGATCTCGACGCCGTGCATGTTGGCGCGCGGACCGGCGAACACCGTCCGGTGGTCGTCGTGCGGCTCGGCCTGCGCCGATTCCGCATAGCCGACGAAGACGGTGCGACCGCGCACCAATGTCTGCGACGCGGGATCTCCGGTGATGGCGGCATCGTAGCCGATGGTCGGCACGGTGCCGGGGGGGCCATGGAAGTTGATGTACCGCACGGCCGGGCCGCTGACGAGATCGAGCAACGCTGCGAATAGTCCGTCCGCCGCCGCGTCGGGTGCACCGGTTCCGACTCGCATCAGTGCGCTGCTGTCGGTCACGAAATGCTGGCGCAGTGCCGCGGTCCGCGACAGCAGCGGGAGCCGGTGCGAAACTGCTGCGGCCTGACCGACGGCACGGGCCAACGCGGCTCCCGCAGCCGCGTCGTCCACGAAGGCATGGAATGCGACCGCGGGCAACGTGGGCAGCGGCGGTTCCCCGTCGAAGAAGAGGGCGGCGCGCCGCACCTGGTCACGGGGTTCCGGCAACGGGAACGGCGCCGCCGCGAGCGCGGCGTCATGGATGTCTCGCGACAGCGGTGCAAGGCCGGCCTGCCCGGTGGACGGGCCGGCTGCATCCTGCTCGAGCTTGTGGCCGACGACGACGTTGCCGGCGGCGCGCAGCGCTGCAGCGAACAGGGCGTCGTCGGCATCGACGTCGAATCCGTAGAACGCCGGTTCGCGCGGGCGGAACAGCATGTCGAACACGACCACCCGGGCGCCGGCTTCGTGCAGACGCCGGACGAGGAGTCCGTGCAGGCAGCGGGGCCACGAGGAGAGCCGGGTGGGCGCTGGCGGATTGACCCATTCGGGGCCGGGAGCGATGGCACCGACTTGGGCGCCGTCGCATGGGTTCACGCGCGCGGCCGTGCGGCGCAACCAGACCCGTCCGGTGGCCGCACGATCGACCGCGACGATCGCCACCGGCTCGGTGACCGGGTGCACGCCGCGCAGGTGAAACAGCGCGCCCAACCCGAAGCTCGCCTCGAGCCCGGGACCGACCGGTGTCAGCCACACCAGTGCACCGACCAACCCGACGCCTATGCTCGCGATGAAGGCACGCAGGACGCGCCGCGATTCGTCCGGCATCGTCAGTGGTGCCTCCCACAGCGGTCGGGCATGCAGGTTCGACCTTGGACCAGGGAGCGAAGCGAGCGTGCGGGCCGTTTCATCCTGAAGGCCTGCGAACCAGATCCATCGATCGGGTGGCGCGAAGAGTCGATTTGCGCCGGAGTTTACCGGGGCAACGCCCGAGGGACTACGTGCTAGCGGGTCGGATCGAAGATCTCGTCGATCGCCGCGGCCACGCCCTGGGTCCCGCCCTTCGGGTTCGAGGCCTCCGTGGAGGCGTCCAGCCACGGTGTGTCGGTGAAGGTCGACACGATGTTGCGGCCGGCCTGCTTCGCCGCATAGAGCGCCTGGTCGGCTTCTTCGATCAACTGGGCGAGCGTGGTAGCGCCGACTTCGATCGACGATACGCCGAAGCTCGCCGTGACCTTCAAGTTGGGGATGCCGCGCACGCCGGGCCCCGCCTGCGACTGGATCTTCTCGCGCAGGCGCTCGGCGATCACCGCGGCCTGCGCCAGGTCCAGTCCCGGCAACACGAAACAGAACTCCTCGCCGCCGTACCGGCACAGCAGGTCGGTAGGACGCAGGCCCAGCTTGAGGATGCGCGCCGTCTGCTGGATCACTTCGTCACCGACGGAGTGTCCATAGGTGTCGTTCACGTTCTTGAACTTGTCGATATCGGTCATGATGCAGGCGAGCGGCGTGCCGGCACCGACGGCACGCGCGAACTCGTTGCCCGCCTGATGCATGAAAGCGCGGCGGTTGAGGCAACTGGTGAGCGGGTCGATTTCCGAGAGCCGCTTCAGTTCCTCGTTGCGGGCCTCCAGCGCCACCTGCGACTCGCGCAGATCGGTGAGCGCCTTGCGCAGTTCCGCGTTGGCCTGGTCCAGCGCCGAGACGTCGTTGACGCTGACGATGACGCCGCGCACGGCGTTCTTTGCATCCAGGACCGGCGAGGCGTTCACGACGACGCGCGTGGCCCCGTCGGAGCCGCGCGCGAGGTCGATCACCTGTCCGGTGACCGCCTCGTGGGAACGTGCCACCCGATGCCAGGGGTGCAGCATCCGGTCGGCTCCCAGTTCGGCCACCAGCCATGCGAGGTCGGAGGCCTTGCGGCCGACCAGGTTGCGCTCGCCGGCCGGGGCCATGCTGAGGAATGCACGATTGGCGAGCAGCACGCGGCCGGACACGTCGAGGATCAGCACGCCTTCCACCAAAGTGTCGAGGGCGAGCTTGACGCGCTCGGGAATGGCCGCCGTCGGGTCGAGGTGCGTCAGCACGCGCCGCATGTAGACGAAGAATCCGATACCGCCCACGATCACCAACGTGAGTACCATCAGGACCGCCGGGCGTTCGAACCAGTAGCGCCAGCCAGTCGCGCCCACCGGTCGAAACGAGATCTCGATCTGCCCCCAGCGTTGCTTGCCGCCGGAGAACAGTGGTACCTCGACATGCGTCAACGTCGATTTGCCGCCGCCCAGCGCCTGCCAGCTGGTGAGGTGGCCGGGCGAGGCGTAGATGAGCTCACCCGCCTCCTGCCGCAAGCCGATGGAAACGATGTCGGCTTCGCGGTTGATGATGGTGGCCACGGTCTTCTCGATGGCGATCCGGTCACCGCCCTGGGCCAGCACGGCGAGCTGGATCGCGACGTTCTCGCTCACCCGCTTGCGGATCTCGCGGGCCACCTGCTCGTCGTTGCGGAACAGGTTGAAGACGATGTCCGCGAGCAGCGCGACGCAGATCGACAGCGCGATCAGGCCCACGACCACGCGCGCGACCGGCCCGGCGCCGGGGCGGACGAAGCGCGCGAGCAGCTTGCGGATGCCCGTCACGTCGCGGCCTCCGTACCCAGCACGCGCTCGAGCCGGCGTTCGTCGGTCTCGTCGGTGGACGCCGTCTTCTGCCATTCCGGCCCTTCTTCATCGTCCTCTTCATCGTCCCGTGCGAGGATGGGCAGCGGGTCCATGTGCCGCCACGCGGGCAACGAGGCGAGCAGGCTGGAGATGAGCCCGCCCGCGCGCAGGATCCACGTCACCACACCCACGGACAGCGCCAGGCTGGCAAGCTGCATCGACTTCAGCGCGAGTTCGAGGCGTGTGGGTTCGGGTTCCTCGTCGAGGACTCCGGCGAGGTCGGCGATGAGTTGCGCCCGCGCCGCCGGGGTCAGCTCGGGTTCGAAATTCGAAAGAGTTGTGGGCGGGCTTACCGGCGGCAGGCTCACGGCCGGCAGCGAGAAAGTGGCAGCGCCGAGCGTGCGCCGGTCGATGTTGCCGACGTCGTTGCGCTGCTGCACGAGGACCTCCGCCGGCAATCCGGAAGTCTGCTGTGCCGACGCTACTTTCGGGGACGCGGGGCGGCGCGGCACCGGCAACGTGAGCAAGGGTGTGTCGACGCCGCTGTCCAGGCCGTCGTCGCCGGTGACGACGATGGGAGTCACGGTGCCTGCATTCCCGGTGACCACGCCGGGCGGCAGTACCACGACCAACGGCGGGGGACTGAAGTCCGCGATGATGCCGTCGGTCGGGTTCGCCGGCGCCGTGGTCGCGAAGGCGATGGTGGCGGCAAGGAACGGCGTCACGAAGGTGCCGTCGCTCGCGGAGACTTCGAAGGCCGGTACGGCGGCGCCGCCCGTGTGCACGAAGACGACCTGCCCGCCGACGAGTTCGGCGGTGGTGAACGTCGTGATGGGCACACCGGGAGCACCGACGAGCTCGAAGTGACCGTCGGTGACGTTCTGGACCGTGTAGGTGGGTGCGGGCCCGTCCGGGTCGGTGGTGGTGAAGGCCGCGGGACCCACGGACGTGGCACCGTCGGGAGTGATGATGAGGCTTGCAGCCGACAGCGTGATCGGATCGTTCACGGGACTGACGGTGATCGAGAAGGTCTGCAGCGGCAGGGTGGCCGCCGCGGCGTCGCGTACTGTGAAAGTGAAGCTGTCGGCGGTCGTTTCGGAACCATCGTGCATGTAGCTCACGAGGTTGGCGTCGATATCGGCCTGCGTGAAGGTGCTGCCGGAGGCAAGCGGCGTTGCGTTCAATCGGAGGGCACCGCGCGCGGGCGTCGTGCCGATCGTATAGACGATCAGGGCAGGCGCGTCGTCCACGTCGGTCGCATTGAGCCGGGCGTTGCCGATGGTCGCCGTCGCGCCCTCGTTCAAGGCGAGGCCCGCATTCGAGGTCTGGACCGGCGCGTCGTTCGCATCGGTGACGTTGATCGCAAAGACCTGGGTGCTGAAGCTCCCGTCGCTGCTAGTCGCCCGTACCGTGATGTTGTGGCTTGCCGACGTCTCGAAGTCGAGCAGTCCGGCCACCGTGACCACACCGGTCGTCGCGTCGATGGCGAAGCGGCCGCCGGCGTCGACATCCAGGGTGTACGTGATCGTGTTGTCGGAAACGTCGGCGTCCGACGCCGACGCGGTGAAACCCACCGTCGTGCCCGCCGTCGAATTCTCCGCCACGGTGTCGGCTCCCGCTGCAGCATCGGTCACCGGGCCGACGTCGAATTCGTCGACGTCCACCACGGTTACGCTGAGCGACTGTGAATCGGTGCCGCCGTCGCCGTCGTTCACCAGAATGTCCACCGCGTACACGCCGTCGGTGTTCGCATCCGACGGCGCTTCGGCGTCCGGTGCGATCGCGAAACGCAGTTCGCCGGTCAGCGCATCTATGGTGAAGAGCGCCGCATCGGCACCACCTACGATGCTCCAGGTGAGAGTCTGGCCGGGCACGTCCGGATCGGCAGCGTTCATGGTCGTGACCACGATGGTGTTCTCGGCCGCGTTCACCGTGGCGGTCGCGGCGCCGCCGTTACTGGTGATCACCGGTACGTTGTTGGGCGGCAGCACCGTGATCGACACGGTGTCGTCGTCGGTCAGCGCGCCGCCGCCGGTGTTGCCCTGGTCGTCGGTCTGCAGCCGGATGCTCGCCGGGCCGCTGTAGCCTGGCGTCGGCGTGAAGATCATCCCGTCGAGTGCGGCGTTGACGTCGGCGAGAGACCCGGTGAAGGCCGAGACGGCGTCGGCGGTTCCGTCGCCCGTGGAGAAGGCGAGACCCGCGAGCGACCCGAGAGTGAGGGTGCCGTTGGTGGCCGTCAGCACGATGGCGAGCGACCCGCTGCCGGCGTCGATGTCGGCGATCGACAACCGATTGGCGTTGGCCATCGACAGGACCAGCGGCGTGTTGAACGGGGTGGTCTGGGCGCCGGGCACCGTGTTGGCCGGGGTGTCGTTCACCGCGGTCACGTTCAAGGTGGTGGAGTCGCTGTCGGACTGCGCGCCACCGGCGCCGGTGTTGCCGAGGTCGCTCACGGCGATGCTGAGCGCGACGGCGGCCGTGGCATCAGCATCGGTGGTAAACGTGACTTCGGACGCCGCGATGAACGCATTGATGACTGCCGTCGTGCCGGTCAGCACCAATGTTCCGCTGCCGGACCCGAGCACCGTCACGCCGGCGCCGGATGTGGCGGCGAGCGTGCCGGTCGCCACCGACAGCGTCATCTCCACGTCCGAGACCGCCGAATCCGCATCCGCGACCGACAGGCCGGTCAGGGCGGAGACGATGTCCTCGGTAACGGCAATGGTGGCCGGAGCCGTCAGGACCGGTGCGTCGTTCGCGGCCGCCAGATTGATCGTGACGGCCCCGCTGTCAGACAGGGCGCCACCCGCGCCCGCGTTGCCTTGATCGTCCACGTCCAGAGTCAGTGTCGCGCCCCCGTTGAACTGTGCGGCAGGGATGAACGCGAGGCCGTCCAGGGCGGTGTTGACGTCGGCAATCGAACCCGTGAACGTCATGGCGGCGTCGGCACTGCCGTCGCCGACGCTGAAGGAAAGACCGGTCAGGGACGCCACCGTGATTGTGCCGTTGGCGGCGGTGAGCGTGATCTCGACGGCACTCGCGCCTGCATCCACGTCGGTCACGGTGAGCGCGTTGCCGTTCGCGACCGAGAAGACCAGGGTGACGTCCTCCGTGCCGGCCTGCGCTGCCGGCACGTTGCCGACCGGTGCGTCGTTGGCGGCTGCCACGTTGATGGTGATCGCGTCGGAGTCGGTGAGAACGCCGCCGGCACCGGTGTTGCCGAGGTCGCTGGCGTCGATCTGCAGACCGGCGGCACCAGAGAAGTTCGTCGTCGGCGTGAAGGCGAGACCGTCGAGCGCTGCGTTGATGGCTGCCTTGGTGCCGGTGAAGGTCATCAGCGCATCGCCCGATCCGTCGCCGGTGGAGAAGCTCAAGCCGGCGAACCCGGCCAGGGTCACGGTGCCGTCGGTCGCGGTGAGGGTGACCTGCAGGTTGCTTCCGGCGTCGTCCACGTCGGCGATCGCGATCCCGTTGCCGTTGCCGGCCGAGAAGATGAGTGCCGTGTCTTCCGTGGCGGCTTGCACGCCGGGAACGTTGTTGACCGGCGCGTCGTTGGCCGCTGCCACGGTGATGGTGGCGGTAGCTATGTTGGAGTACGTGGTGCCGTCGAACACGCGGTAGGTAAAGGTGTCGGTGCCCGAGAAGTTCGCGTTCGGGGTGTAGTTGAACGTCCCGTCGGCGTTCAGCGCGAACGCGAATGCATTCGCCGGCCCCGCTACCAGATCGGCGGTGAGACCCGCGGGTGCCGTGTCCGGGTCGGTGTCGTTGTCCAGCACCGAAGCAGCGGCGGGTAGCGTGCCGTCCTCGCCGACGCCGTAGCTGTCGTCGACCGCAGTCGGCGAGGTCGATGCGTTCACCGTGATGGCGACGGTGTCGTTGTCGGTCTGTGCACCGCCGGAGCCGGTGTTGCCCTGGTCCGACGCGACGATCTGCAGCGACGCGGCACCGACGAAGGCCGGCGCCGGGTCGAACACCAGGCCGTCCAGCGCCGCGTTGACGTCCGTGATGGTGCCGGTGAACGTCATGGTGGCATCGGCGCTGCCGCTGCCGACCGAGAAGGCGAGTCCGCTCACCGCTGCCAGCGTCACCGCACCGTTGGTCGCGGTCAACGTCACCTGCACCGGATTGCCGGCGGCGTCGCTGTCGGCAACCGAGATCCGGTTGCCGTTGCCGGAGGAGAACGTCAGTGCGATGTTCGCGTTTGTGGACTGCGCGGCAGGGACCGTGTTGAGCGGCGGATCGTTGACCGCGTCCACGGTGATGGCGACGGTGTCATTGTCGGAGAGCGCGCCGCCGGCACCGGTATTGCCCTGGTCGTTCGTGGTGATCGAGAGCAGCGCAGGACCGCTGTATGCCCCCGTGGGGTCGTAGCGCATGCCGTTCAGCGCCGCGTTGATATTGGCGACCGTGCCGGAGAACACCAGGTTCGCGTCGCCGGTGCCGTCGCCGGTCGTGAACGTGAGGCCGGCGCCGGAGGAGAGCGTCAGCGTGCCGTTGGTGACCGACAGCGTGACCCGCACCGAACTCGACGCGGCATCCGCGTCGGCGATCGAGATGCGGTTGCCGTTGCCCGTGGAGAAGACCAGGGCCGTGTCTTCGTTGACCGTCTGGGCGCCGGGAACCGTGTTCTGAGGAGCGTCGTTGATCGCGCTGAAAGTCAGCGTGACGTTGGTCACGCCGGAGTTCTGAGCGCCACCGCTGCCGGTGTTGCCCTGGTCGTCCACCGAGACGCCGAGTGTCACGCTGGTCGTGTCGTTCGCCGCCGGGGTGTAGGTGAGGGCGCTGCCAGCTATGAATGCATTCAGGTCCGCGCGGGTACCCGTCAACGTGAGGGCAGTGGCGGTGCCGCCGACGGTGACACCGCCTCCCGACGTGGCCGCGAGCGCACCCTGCGCCACCGCGAACGTGGCGACCATGTTGCCGGTGGCCGCATCCACGTCGGCGAAGCTGATGCCGGTCAGCGCGCCTGCGACGTCCTCGGTGAGCGCGATCGATCCCGGCGCCGTCACGGTGGGTGCATCGTTCACCGCGCTCACGGTCACCGACGCGGTGGCGGAGGCCGAGGAATAGGGTGTCGAGCCGCCGTTGCTGGTGACGTTCGCGGTGCTGCCCGCCGTGCCGGCCGTACGGTCCCAGGCCCGCAGCACGATGCTTGCGGTGCCATTGTAGTTGGCGCTCGGAACGAAACGCACCAGCGTGCTAGCGTCGGCTGCGAGCAGTCGCGCCGTCGTGGCATCCGGCGAGCCGAAATTGTTCCAGGCGCCGCCGCCGTTGGTCGAGAACTGCCAGGTACCGTTGGTGTTGTCGACCGAGACGACGGCGATGCCGGAGAGTGCCCCGCTGTCGGGGTCGGTGACCTGACCGCTCAGCAGCGCCGAAACCAGCGTGCCCCCGTTGCTGGAGGGGTCCTCGTTGATGGCCGTGAGATTGTTGGCGCCCGCGAGCACCGGTGCATCGTTGACGGCGGTCACGTTGAGAGTGACGTTGTCGCTGTCGGTCCTGGTGCCGCCGGACCCGGTGTTGCCCTGGTCGCTGGTCGCCACGGTCAGGGTGACGGCGGCAGTCGCGTTGGCGGCAGTGGTGAACGCTACGTTGGAGCCGCTCACGAACGTGTTCAGGTTGGACGCGGTGCCGGTGAGTACCAGCGATGCAGTGCCAGACCCGCTGACGGTGACGCCGCCGCTGGCGGTCGCGGCCAGCGTGCCGCTGCCCACCGAAAGGGTGATCTGCAGGCTCGCGCCGCCGGCGTCCACGTCCGCGACCGAGATGCCGGTGAGCGCGGTGGCAACGTCTTCCGTGACCGCGATCGAAGCCGGGACCGTGTTGACCGGCGCATCGTTGACCGCGGTGACGTTGAGCGTGACGTTGTCGGTATCCGACCGCGCGCCGCCACTGCCGGTGTTGCCCTGGTCGTTGGTGCTGACCGTCAGGGTGATCGCACTGGTGGCGTTGGCGGCCGTCGTGAACGTCAGCCCGGAACCGGAGATGAAACTGTTGAGATTGGTGGCCGTGCCCGTCAGCGTGACGGTGCCGGAGCCCGATCCGCTCACCGTGACGCCACCGCCGCTGGTGGCGGCAAGCGTGCCGCTGCCCACGGAGAAGGTCATTTGCAGGCTCGATGCGGCGGAATCCACGTCGGCCACCGAGATGCCGGAGAGCGCGGTGGCCACGTCCTCCGTGACCGTGATGGATCCCGGCACGGTGTTGACCGGCGCGTCGTTCACCGGATTGACCGTGATGGTCGCGGTGGCGACGTTGGAGTTGTTGGTGCCGTCGTTGGCCCGATAGGTGAAGCTGTCGGTGCCGGTGAAATTCGCGCTCGGCGTGTAGGTGAACGAGCCGTCGGCGTTCAGGCTCAACGTCCCGTTCGACGGGCCCGACACGAGCACGGCCGAGAGTCCCGCCCGCATTGTGTCCGTGTCGTTGTCGAGTACGCCGGCGCGCGCCAGGTCGGCCACGTCGCTCGCCGAAAGGGCGGTGTTGTAGACGCGGACTTCATCGATCTGCCCGTCGAAGAACCGGGTGGATGCACTGGGAGCACCCACCCGCATCGGGCCACTCCAGGCAGAGCGGTCGTTCTGCGTGCCGGTATCGGACCCTTCAAGTACGCCGTCGACGTAGAGATTGGCCTGCAGCGTGCCGCCACCCTGGTCCGAAACCACCACGGCGACGTGGTGCCAGTTCGCCGTGTCGGTGAACGTGCTGGACGAGATGATGTTGATGGGGTTCCCCGTCTCGGCGTCGTAGCCGAGGAAGAACGTGATGCGGTTGTCCAGGTTGTAGTGGCCCACCGAGAGATTCATCTCGGCGTCGGCGGTCGTCGCGCTCGGTTCGCCCCAGCCGTTGCCGCCGCTGCGGCCCTGCCAGAGGATGTGATGCTGGCCCGTGGTGGTGTCGGTCTTGAACCACGCCGACAGCGTGAAATTGTTCGCGGTCCGGGCCGTCGTGCTCAGGGCCGTGACGTAGTCGCTCGAACCGTCGAACGAAAGAGCGTTGCTGCCGACGCGTCCCGCAACGAACGCCGGGTCCGCCGCATCGACCCCAGAGGAACTGCCACGGGTGCCGGTATTGGCCGGCGTGGCCGAGTTGGCCAGCGTCTGGTTGGTGCCGCCATCGTCGAAGCGGTACCAGTCGACCAGCCCGGTCGAAGCGGGCGCCACCGTCAGCGTGGTGTCCTCGTTGACGCTGTAGCTGTCGTTGACTGCCACCGGCTCCGGTCCGATGGAGGCGAAGTTGACGCCGAACTCGGAGGTGTTGCCCGAAGAGTCGGTGGCCGTGGCGGTGATGACATCGCCCACGTTGAGGCCGACCACTGCGAACGAACCGGAGAATTGGCTCGACGCATTGGTCGTGAGCGCGCCGAGGTAGGTCCGGCCTTCCCCCGAGCCGCTCGGATCCGCTGCGGCGCGGAAGAACTCGACGCGTGCGTTGGCGAATGTCGCCGAGCTCGCCGTGTTGCCGACATAGCCTTCCACGATGAACGTGCCGCCGTTCACGATGGCCCGGGTGATCACCGGGCTGTCCATCCCCTGGTTGGGAGCGCCGCCGGTGGCACCGTTGTTCGCCGTGACGCCGTCGTTCGCGTGATCGATCCCGAGCCCGTCGTTGGCGTAGATGCTGTTGCCGAGGATGCGGTTGCCGGTGGACGTGTTGGTGTTGACGATCACGCCGTCACCGCCGTTGCCGGAGACGACGTTGCCTTCACCTGTGCCGGTGCCGCCGATCCAGTTGTTGGTGGCGCCATTGAAGATCGCCACCCCCTGGTTGGTGTTGCCCAGGTCGACGGTGCCGGTGACGTCGAGGCCGATGATGTTGCCGCGGACCAGGTTGCCGCTGGTGCCGGCACCGAAGATCTGCACGCCGTCCACGTCGCTGCCGGAAATCACGTTGCGGTCCGCGACCGTCGCGCCGCCGATCACGTTGTTGCTGGAGCCGCCGGTGATGTAGACCCCCACCTGGTTGGCGACCGCGGCCGTCCCGGCGGCGTTGGTGCCGAGGAAGTTGCCGGCCACCGTGTTGTTCGAGGAATTGAGGATGCGGATCCCGCTCAGGTCGAAGCCGTTGATGGCGAGGCCACGAATGGTGCTGCCCGAGCTGCCGGTGTCGAGGACCAGACCGCTCGATCCTCCGGAGGCCACGCTGGTCAGGACCACAACCGGCGTGGAGACGTAGTTCGGTTCCGAGGTCGCGTCGATGTCGACGGCCCCGGTGATGGTGGGGAGACCACCGGCCGCGACCGTGATCGTGTGTGGTCCACTGCCCGAGATGTTGAAGAAGATGCGATCGGCGCCGCCGACGTTCGCCGTGTTGTTGGTCGCGAGGATCGCTTCGCGCAGCGAGATGCGGCTGTCGGCGCCGCGGTTCGCGAGCAGTGCGGCGATGGAGGTGGTGGTGCCGTCGGCCACGTCGCTCGTGGTGTCGACCACCAACGCGGCGGAGTAGCGCTGGACGAACACGCCGGAGGTATCGCCGGTACCTTCCCCCGACCATGCCACGACGTACTGCCCGAGCGCGTTCATCGCAACCGATGCGTTGGTCTGATTGTTGGTGGTCGTCGTGTTGACGCGGGTCTCGGAACCGTTCGAGCTGCCATCCCAGTTGAACTCGCGACGGTAGACGCCCAACCCGCTGCCGTCCTGGCTCGCGCTGTCCCAGGCGACCACGATGCGGCCATCCACGTCCATGGCGACCGAGGAGCGGTGCTGGTCGTTGGCGGTCGTGCTGTTGGCTCGGAACTCGCTGCCCAACCGGGTGCCGTCGGCGTTGAACCGTTGGACGTAGACGCCGACACCGCTGCCGTCCTGCCCCGCGCTGCTCCACGAGATGGTGAAGCGATCGTCTGGCGCGGTCCCGATCGAGACATATGACTGGTCGCCGCTCGTGGTCGTACTCGCGGTGATCTGCGAAGCATCGATGGCCGCACCGCTGCTGTCGAACCGGCGATAGAACGCGCCCATGCCGCTGCCGTCGATGTTCTCGCCGCTGCCCACCGCGATGAAACCTCCGTCCGAGGTCATCGCGAGGCTGTCCATGTACTGGTTGCCGGCGGTCGTGGAGTTGACCCGGACCTCGCCGGTCTGCGCCGTTCCGGCAGCGTTGTAGAGGCGCACGTAGGCGCCGGAGCCGCTGCCGTCCTGCCCCCCTTCGCTCGACCAGCCGATGACGAACCTGCCGTCCGCCGTCATGGCGATGGCGCCTTCGCGCTGATCTCCCGCGGTCGTGGTGTTCACCTGGAACTGGGCGGCCAGCGCCGTGCCGTCGGCGGCGAAGCGCCGTGCGAATGTGCCGGTACCGCTCGCATCGGCACCCTGCCACATCACCACGAAATTGCCGCTCGCGTCGCATGCGACCGCGGGGGTGTTCTGAGTGCCGCTGGTGGTCGTGTTCACCTGGATCTCGCCGGTAGCGGCCGTGCCGTTGGCGTTGAATCGCCGGGCGTAGATTTCACTGTTCCCCGCCGAGGCGTGATCGCTCGCCCATACCACCACGTAGCTGCCGTCCAGCGCCACCGCGACCTGTTTTTGCGATCCCGGTTGCAGCGACTGCGTATTGGCCGTGCTGCTGTTGGCCCGGGTCTCGCCGCCGCCGGCTGCAGCATCGAAGATGGCCGCGTAACGCTGCTGCGTCCGCAGCGACAGTGCCAGGGCAGCTTCGACCCGGCCGGTCTGCCGCTCCAGCACCCAGTTGCCGCCGAGATCTTCGGCGCCGGTGGCATCGGTGCTGCCCGCCACGTCGGCGCCGGTGAGGTCGGCCAGGGTCGCGAGCAGGCGTTCCCCGCCGATGCCGTAGGCACTGCGGCAGCCGTAGAGCAGGATGTCGGCGTCGGGCTTCAGTGCGTTGTGCCAGCGCACCAGCGTGGCGGCACGCCGGCTCGCCTCCCCCGCGTCGAGGAGACTGGTGCCCAGACGGATGCTGCCGTCCGCACCGTGGCCGATCAGGTGAATCGCATCGAGCCCGTGCCGTCTGGCGAGCTCGGCGGTGACCTGCGCGATGCCATCGGCATTCGGATCGAGCACCACCACTTCGAGCTGGCGTTCGCCGGGCTCTGCCTGCATGGCTGCGACGAGGGTGTCTACGTCGGGAACGCCGCCATCCACGAAGACGATTTCGTGCCGCGTTGCTGCCGATAGTTCGACAGCATGCTGAGCCGCGACGTCCGTCACGTGCGTGCCGTCGATGGGGACTGCCAGCCCGGGTAGGTCCGCCGAAAGGAGCCACCGCGGCTCGAGCGCTTCGAAGAGCGGTCGAGTTGCCGGGTTTGCTCTAGAATTCAGCGACTTGAACATGCAAGACGGGGTTGGGCACGGACTCCGTCCGGTCCTCACCGGAGCGATGCCCTCCCCGTCAGCAAGATTCGAGCGCGATTTTTATCAGTGAAACAGGCGGTGGCGGGTGGGTAAAGGAGGCACTTGCCGCGGCGGAAACCTGGGCCGCCGCGCTAGGCAAGGCCACACCCTGGGTGCAGGGACTTGCGCCTCGTCCGCAGCGTTGTGCGCTTCAGGCCCTTCGCGAGGCTAGTCGACGCAGCGCCACCGCGCCCCGGCGCACCACTGGGGAATGGCCTCTGCCGGCATCGGCCGGGCGATCCAGTACCCCTGGCCCTGGTCGCATCCCATCGCCTGCAAAGTACTGGCTGCCGCTTCGGTTTCGATGCCTTCCGCCACCACGGTAAGTCCGAGGTTGTGCGCGAGATTGATGGTCGAATTCACGATCGCGCGATCGGCCGAGCTCTCGCTCATCCGCAGCACGAACGACTTGTCGATCTTGAGCGCGTGGATGGGCATCTGGCGCAGGTAGGAAAGCGACGAGAAGCCGGTGCCGAAATCGTCGATCGCGAGCTTGACCCCTACCGCTTCCATCTGCCGCAGGACGCCCAGGGCACGCTCCGGGTCCACCAGGAACGCGCTCTCGGTGATCTCGAGTTCGAGGCGCTCGGGCGGAAACGCGTGCCGCTCGATCAGTTCGCGCAGGTCGAGCAGTGTCAGCTCGTCGATCAGGTTGCGGGCCGAAAGGTTGACCGCGAGCCGTGGGCTGAAGCCGGTAGCGGACCATTGCGTCCACTGGGTGATCGCAGCACCGATCACCCAGGAGGTGAGCGGCGTGATGAGATCGCCCATCTCCGCCAGCCGCACGAATTCGTCGGGCGGCACCATGCCGTGACGCGGATGCGGCCAGCGCACCAGCGCCTCGATGCCCGCGACCGTGCCGGTGGCGAAATGCACCTTGGGCTGATAGTGCAGTGTCAGCTCGCCGTTGCGGATTGCCGCACCGAGTTCGGACAGCAGCTCGAGGCGCCGCGGCGAATGGCGGTCATCCTCCGCGCGATAGAGACCGTAGCCGCGCCCGTGCTTCTTCGCCACGTACATCGCGACGTCCGCGCGTTTCAGCAGCGTCGACACGTCCTCGCCGTTCTGCGGATAGAGTGCGATGCCGATGCTGGCACCGATCTCGAGGCGCGCGCCTTCCACCATGAAGGGCTGGCGGATCTCCTCCAGCAGCCGGATGGCGATGGCCTCGGCATCGCGGGCCTGCGGCAGGCGTCGCGCAAGCACGGCGAACTCGTCGCCGCCGAGGCGTACCAGCGCGCCGTCGCACTCGCCGAGCCGTGCGGCGAAGCGCGGCCCGACGGCGCGCAGCAATTGATCGCCCGCATAGTGGCCCAGCGTGTCGTTGACCTCCTTGAAGTGATCGAGGTCGATCAGCATCAGCGCGAGCTGCCGGCCGTCCTGCGATGCGCGGGCGAGTTCCGCCGCGAGCTCGCGGGCGAGCCACTTCCGGTTGGGCAGACCGGTGAGCGAGTCGTGCAGGGTCTGGTGTTCGAGCGCGTCGAGCGCGAGACGCCGGTCGGTCACGTCGCGCCACATGCCCCAGATGCGCACGATCGCGCCCTGCTCGATCACGGCGATCATCGAAACCGCGAACCAGATCGGCATGCCGTCCTTGGTCTTGGTCGCGATCTCGAGATCGCGCAGACGGAATCCCGCGTCGATCCAGGCGCCGACGGCGATGCGCGAACGCCGCTCGCCGGCCAGCTCGGCCAGGGGCAGGCCGACGATGGCCTGCGGGTCGGCGTAGCCCAGCAGTTGCGCCATGGCCGCGTTGCATTCGGCGAGCAGGGCTTCGGACTCGACGCGATCGAGCAGCGTCGCGCGTGGGAGGTCGGTCGGGATTGGTCGCGCGAAGTCGGCGCGCCAGATCGCCTCGGTGCTGTGCTCGATGAAGGCGCGATAGCGCTCCTCGCTCGCCCGCAGCAAGGTCTCCATGCGGCGGCGTTCATCGGCTTCCAGCAGGCCGCCGACCACGTCGGCCACGGAGGCGGCGAAGTTCTGCTCGTCCAGGGTGAAAGTGCGCTGCGGCCCGACGTGTTCGTGGCAGATCACACCCGCCGTGCCGCCGCTGCGGCGGATCGGCGCGTCGAGCATCGACGCTATGCCGAGCGGTTCGAGATAGTCGCGCGCGAGTTCGGCACTGCGCGGGTCGCCCACCGCGTCGGTGATGCCCGCCGCGCGGTTCTCGCGCAGCATGGCGAAATAGCGCGGGTAGCGTGCTTCCTCGAGGCGTGCACCGCTCGAGTGTTCGTTGCGGTCGCGGTCGTACAACTCGAGGCAATGCATCGCCTGGCCGGCAGCGTCGTACAGCCAGATGCCGACGCGCGATACTTCCAGCGTTTGCGCCGCCGTGACGCACAGGCGGGCCAGCGCGTCGGCCAATGGCGCGTCGCGCAACCAGTCGTGCGTGACCAGTTCGAGCAGCGCCGCCTGCTGCCGCCGCATGCGCCGCTCGGCCACGATGGCGGCCGCGATTTCCTGGATCGTCCCGAGGAAATGAGTGGCGCCGGTAGCGTTGTCGCGTACCGCCTCGCCGCGCGCGTTGAACCAGCGTACCTGACCGGCGTCCGAGTTGACGCGGAACTCCAGCAACACCGGTGTGCCGCCGTGCGCAGAGGCCTCCAGGGTCTGGACGAAACGCTTCTGGTCCACAGGATGCAGCAGCGCGACGAATGCCTCCCGCGTACCCGCAAAGCGCCCCGGGACCAGGCCCAGCAGGGATTCCACATGGGGCGAGATCTGGAATCGGCCGGTTTCGGGCTCCCATTGCCAGATGCCCACGCCACCGGCCAGCAAGGCGGCGTGCAGGAGTCGGGCGTCGTAGCGGTCGGCGGTATCGGCCAAGTGTGAGTCAAGCACGGACTGCGGGCGGCACGGACCGTCTGGTCCATTCCGCATCCAGTTAACTTCGGTCCGCCGGCGGAATAATTGATGGTGGCGGCAGGGTTTGCATCATCGCTCGGTGCCCGGCGCGGAGGTGAGCCAGAGTGTGACCGGGCCGTCGTTGGTCAGGGTCACGGCCATGTGTGCACCGAACTCTCCCGCGGCCACCGGGGCATGCCGTTCTCGGGCCAGCGCCAGCACGCGGTCGAACCAACGGCGGCCGAGCTCCGGCGGCGCAGCACGGGAGAACCCGGGGCGCGTGCCCTTCCGGGTCTCGGCGGCGAGGGTGAACTGGGGCACCAGCAGCAGACCGCCGCCGACCGCTCTCAGATCGAGGTTCATCCTGCCATCGGCATCGGCGAACACGCGCAGGGCGAGCAGGCGATCCACCAGACGGCTCACGCCGTCTTCCGTGTCGTCGGGCTCGGCACAGATCAGTACCAGGAGGCCGTGCCCGATCGCCCCGACATTGCGATCCCCGACTTCCACGCGGGCGTTGGTAACGCGCTGCAACAGGGCAAGCATCGGCCTCGAAGTCCGGGATGGGGCCACCAGTGTAATCGAGCGTCCCATGCCGACTGTCACACGACGGTCACGAGGACCGCCCACTATCCGCGCTGGCGATGAAAATCCTCATGATTTCCGACGTGTACTTTCCCCGGGTGAACGGGGTGTCCACGTCGATACAGACGTTCCGACGCGAGCTCGCGGCGCTTGGTCACGAGATCCATCTGGTCGCACCGGCCTATCCGGCCGCCTATCCGGACGAGCCGGGTATCGTGCGCATCCCGTCGAGCTACCTGCCGCTCGATCCCGAAGACCGACGCATGCATGCGCGCGCGATCCGCGCCGCCGCCGGCCGCCTCGAGCGTGAAAGCTTCGATCTCGTGCACGTCCAGACCCCCTTCGTGGCCCACTACCTCGGCCTCGAACTGGCGCGGCGCTTCGGCGTGCCGGTGGTCGAGACCTATCACACGTTCTTCGAGGAGTACCTGTTCCACTACGTACCGTTCCTGCCGCGGCGCTGGTTGCGGGCGGCGGCACGGCGCTTCTCGCGCACCCAGGGTAACGGCGTCGATGCGCTGGTCGTGCCGTCGACGGCGATGCGCGATGTGCTCGCGGGCTACGGGGTGCGCACCGCGATGCACGTGCTGCCGACCGGAATTCCGCTCGCCGACTTCGCCGGCGGCGATGGCGCGCGGTTCCGGTCCGGGCTCGGCATCGATGCCGGGACGCCGATGCTGCTCTTCGTCGGGCGCGTGGCACACGAGAAGAACATCGAATTCCTGCTGGGCGCGCTCGAACGGGTGCGCCGCAGGATACCGTCGGCCGTACTGGTCATCGCCGGCGAGGGTCCGGCACGGCCGCGGCTCGAGCGCCTGACCGATCGCCTGGGCCTGCGCCGCAGCGTGCATTTCGTCGGCTACCTCGATCGGCGCACCACGTTGCTCGATTGCTATGCCGCCGCGGATGCCTTCGTGTTCGCATCGCGCACGGAAACCCAGGGCCTGGTCCTCCTCGAGGCGATGGCGGTCGGCCTGCCGGTCGTCTCCACCGCCGTCATGGGCACGCGCGACATCGTCGGGCCGCGCCGCGGGGCGCTGGTGCCCGACGATGACGAGCAATCCTTTGCCGAAGCGATCGAGCGACTGGTGGGGGACCCTGCGCTGCGCGCCCGGCTGGCGCTGGAGGCGCGTGCCTACGTGCGCGAGTGGCACGCCGATGCACTCGCCCGACGCATGGCCGCGCTGTATGCCGAAGTTGCCGACACCCACCGACGCGCGCTCGGCATCGCAGGGGAACGCGAAGCGCAGTACGATGCTCCCATGCAGTGAGTCGCGCGGGCGACGCGAGCAGCGGGGGGACGGTGCAGAATGGCTACGAAATCATCCGGCGGACTGGAGGTGGCAACTCTCGCAGGCGGCTGCTTCTGGTGCCTGGAGGCGGTGTATCTGGGCCTGCGCGGCGTCGAGCGGGTGGTTTCCGGGTACATGGGCGGCCACACGGCGCGCCCGACCTACCGCGACGTGTGCGAAGGAGACACCGGACACGCCGAGGTGGTGCGGATCGAGTTCGACCCGGCCGAGCTTTCCTTCCGCGACCTGCTCGACGTGTTCTTCACCATCCACGATCCGACCACGCCGAATCGGCAGGGTAACGACGTCGGCACGCAATACCGCTCGGCGATCTTCCACCACACCCCGGAGCAGAAGCGCATCGCCGAGGAGGTGATAGCAGACCTCGCGGCGCGCAAGGTCTGGCGCGATCCGATCGTCACCGAGGTGACGCCGGCCGCCACGTTCCACGAGGCCGAGGCCTACCACCAGGATTACTTCGCGCGAAACGGCCACCAGCCCTACTGCCAGGTGGTGGTCGCGCCGAAGGTGGCGAAGTTCCGCAAGGAGTTCGGCGACCGCATGAAGCAGCGAGCGTGACGCAGCGCGCTATAGCGCTTCGCCCTGCGAATCCTGTCTCTGTGCGGCGACATGCATTGCTCGATCGCTCGATCATCGGCGCGACCAGCGATCGCGCGCATCGCGCGACGCGCCGATCATGCTGTCGCGCATATGCGGAAAAAGTGCTTCTCTCCGAGTGAAAATGTACCGCAAGGCCCTTGTCATATTCGGGCGAATTGTGCATTCTCCAGCGCGCGTCCCCTCTGAGAAGAAATGCTACGGGACACAAGATTTCCGTCGTCCGAGTTCCCTCACTTTCACCACCGCACAAAAACTCTACTGGAGGCATCAATGGCCGTAGCCAAGAAACCCGCTGCCAAGAAACCCGCTGCCAAGGCAGCGAAGAAGCCCGCCGCGAAGAAGGCGGCCCCCGCCAAGAAGCCCGCGGCCAAGAAGGCAGCGCCGGCCAAGAAAGCAGCGCCGGCCAAGAAGGCTCCCGCCAAGAAACCCGCCAAGCGCACCCCGAATGCGGCGTTCATGAAGCCGCTCACGCCCAGCGCGATCCTCGCCGCGGTCATCGGCGAAAAGGCCGTGCCGCGTACCGAAGTCACCAAGAAGATCTGGGACTACATCAAGAAGCACGGCCTGCAGGACGCGAAGAACAAGCGCAACATCAACGCCGACGACAAGCTGAAGGCAGTGTTCGGCGGCAAGAAGCAGGTCACGATGTTCGAGCTCACGAAGCTCGTCAGCAACCACCTGAGCTGATCCCGGGCTGGTGTTCACGGATCCCCTCGCCGCCGCCTGAGCGATCGGCGAGGCGTGACACCGGTACCCTGCAGCAGCGCTCCCGGACGACGTGCCCGAGCAGCAGCGACAAGAAATCACGATGACAGGCCGGTTCGCACGGCGGTGGCGAACCGGCCTTCTCGTTTTCGGGGGGCAGCGATGATGGTTCCACGACGAAGCGCGGTTGCAGTCATCCTTGCAGCCGTAGCGACCGGCGGTTGCGTCGGTACGGCAATGACCACGGACCCGGGATCCGGGGCCACGGTGCCGGTTCAGGGTTGGCGTACCACGGCATGGCACGACGATCCCGCCTGGCGTCCCTTCGGGTCCATCGGCAAGAAGGAATTGCGGCAGGGCCCCTGGTGGTATGGCGATCCGGCGTGGCAGTTTCTGACGGTGGGGCAGGGCGGGCGGCCTGAGTTGTCCAAACCTGGCACCGTGACGCAGTCTGCGCCTGCCCAATCGCCGGCGGTTGAACCAGCCGCCGACTCCGCAGAGAAGCCTGCCAGTAACTGACCTGCGCTGTTCGGGGACCGCCTTGCGAGAGTCGGCTCGCGACGGCCGTCAGGGGTTCGCAGCCATGACCGGTGAGCGCGCCAGGGCAGCTCGAAACTGTCGGCGCGCATCGTTGAGCGCCTGCTCGGCGTGGTCCAGTTCGGCTGCGGTCGGTTCGTGCAGCCAGACCGTGTGCGGTCGCGACGATTCGACCGCCACGTAGAGGAATCGCGGGCGGCGCCCGGTGAGGCGGGCAATGCCCTCGATGTAGAGCGCGGCCTGCAGGTCATAGCCGAAGCGCCGGCGCGACTTGGCGAACCGTGCGGGACGCACGTCGGACGCGGTCTTCAGTTCCAGGATCACCTCGTCCGTGAAACAGTCGGGTCGGCCCTTCCAACGCCCGCCATGCTCATCGGTCCAGTAGATCGACAACTCCTTTTCGCCCTGTGCGAACCACTGTGCGAGCGGGGCGCGCGCGTACGTGAGCACTGCCCGGCGCATGGCCTTGAGCGCCAGCGATTCATCGCCCGAGAGGGTCACCCGCGCGGCCACACCCGCTTCGTCGAGGTCGGCTGGCGGCGCGATGCCTGCATCCAGCGCGAGGTAGCTTTCGTCGAAGCGTTCCGGCTCGAGCAGCAGCGCGTGTAACGCGTCGCCGAGCGAAGCGTCGCGCGGCGTCGGATCGGGCACCATCGACTGCGCCGCCGATCGGCCGGTACGCAGAAACCGGCGCAGCGCCGAGCTGGACACGTAGTCGAGCCGAGCGAGATACGCGGCGAGCGGTTCGCGGCAGGTGAAGCACTCGGCGCTCTCGACCCATTCGGACATGCCCGCGAGCCTATCACGGCCTCGCACAGCGCTCGGCGCGGGCCACCCGTCAGTGGGTCGCTGCAGTGCCTCCCAGTAACTCGCTCACCCTCTGGCGCGCATCCTCGTGATGGGGGTGAATGCGCAGCGCGGCCTCGAAGGCAAACAAGGCTCCGTCCCGGTCCTCGTGGGCCAACAGGATCTCGGCCACGCCGCACAGGGCGCCGAAGTGGCGCGGCTCCAGTTCGAGCACGCGGTGCAGGTTGCGCAGGCACTCGTCGTCGCGTTCCTGGAGGTAGTAGAGCGATGCGCGCTTGTTCCACGCCTCGCAGTAATCGGGTGCGGCCCGCAGCAGGCGCGTGAGCCGGGTTTCGGCAAGATCGTGGCAATGGGCGGCGATCTCGGTGGCGGCCCGGTCGAGGTCCCGGGCGGCGAGCCGGTGCGGGTGATACATCCAAAGGTCCCAGATGCGCTGCTCCACGGCTGCTGCCTCCGCAGCGTCCTGGCAGCCTGCGAGATGTTCGAACAGGGGTTCCAGCGCCCGCGGCAGGCCTGGCGCGGGTGCGCGGCGCCCGACGCTGTCGACCAGCGCGAGAGTGGCATTGAAGTCGGTGGATTGCATGGACCGCCTCCGAAGGACACCGGACCCGATGCAATACTCGCACCAACAGGCCCGAGCGGACGATAGCGCGCCGCCAGTCGGAACGCCTAGACTATATTCCCTGTGTTCGACTTTCCGCGGGATCGCACCATGAGCTTCGGCCGAACGATGATTTGTCGAGTCCTCGCATGGGCGCTGGTCGCCGCCGCGCCCATGACGCGCGCCGACCAGCCGCTCGACGGCACCGTGCTGGTCGCGGACGATGCCTTCACCCTCGAGGACGTGATGGAAGAAGTCCTGGTGAAGCGGCGGCCAGGGCGTGTGACGCCGTTCTGGGTGGTCATCACGGGCGATCAGGTGAAGCTGGCGACCAAGGGCAACGGCATGGCGGACCATGCGCTCGTGAGGGGGTTCGACCTGGTGCGCCAGTACGGCGGCATCATCTACGCCTGCGAATCGGACATGGCGCGCCTCGGGGTGACCGCGGGCGATCTGCTGCCCCCGACGGAGCCTGTGAGGGGCTTCGGACCCGACGGGACGACCGATACCGACAGCGTGCTCTATGCGGACGAGGATCCGACGCTCTTCCCCGAGAGCATGACGCAGCTCAGGCGGTTGCGCGCTGCGTGCAGCGGGCGAGGTTAGGCAAGCTGGGAAAGGCCAAGCGGAAACGCTGAGATCACGGAGGGGCACGGAGAAAGTCGAAAGCAGGACCAGGCTCTCCATGTAGCCCCGAGTTCTGCGTGGAGAATGTCTTTCCGTCGGTGCTGTCCTAAGCCGCTGCTTGCTTCACGCCCCAGATGCTCGTCACGGTGTCCGCGTCGCAGATGTAGGCGAACACGTCGCTCATGCACAGCAGTGCAGCCGCCTGGTGCTCCGGCGATACGGCTGCCACGGCGTCGCTCGGCACGATGACGCGGTAGTCTAGGTTGCGCGCGGTGTAGACAGTACTCATCACACAGCAATGGGTGGTGACACCGCAGCAGACGAGATTCGCGATCCGGCGCGAGCGCAGCAGCAGGTCGAGATCGGTGCCGAGAAAACAATCGTAGCGGCGCTTGTTGCGGATGTGCCAGTCGTGCGGCTGCACGTCCAGGCCATCGGTGAGCTCGCAGCCCGGTGTTGCCTCGAGGCAATGGATCGGGTCGAACTCGAGTTCGATGCCGTAGTCGGAAAGATCGGCGCGGTGCATCTCGTGCGTGAAGATCACCGGCAGGCGATGCATTCGCGCCCACGCGATGAGCCGATTGATCGTCGGCACGATGGCCCGGCCGCCGGGTGTTTCCTGCACTGCACCTGCGTCCACGAAGTCGCGCTCCATGTCGATCACCAGCAGTGCGGTGTCCTCGATGCGGATGCGTTCGAGCGGCAGAGGTCGCATGAACGGTTGCATGGGACTTCCTACTGCGGCGGACGGCGGCAGACGAAATCGATCTCCACCAGCGCGCCTTTGGCGAGAGCCGTCACGCCGATGCAAGTGCGTGCCGGCAGGCGATCTGCCGGGAAATACTTGCGATAGATGGCGTTGAAGATCGGGTAGTCCGTTTCGAACTGCGTGAGGTAGGCACCGGTGCGCACCACGTGCTCCAGGCCGAGTCCGATGCCCGCCAGTACCCGCTTCAGGTTGTCCATGACGAGGTGAGTCTGCGCCTCGATGCCCGGGGGCACCGGGTGCCCGGGCTCACCCGGAAAGGTGGGCATCTGGCCGGTCACGAAGACCCAGCCGTCGACCTCGGTGGCGTGCGAGAACGGACCCACCTGTTCGGGGGCGCCCGCAACGATGTGGAAGAGTGTTTGCATCGATCGATTCCAGCCTCGCTTGGCTGCGCCCCCGAGCAACTCACCCTGGGCGCCGGACGCGCAGCCGTTGATTGACGCGATCAGACTACGTGAATCGCGTCGATGCGGCGAGCATTCGCGGTAGAGGCATCGGCCTGGATGCCGACGAGTCGCTCGCGAGCGACATTCGACTGAGGCATGGGCCACCGGCAATGACGTGGATCTCGTCGGTCTTTCTGTGCTTTGTCCTGCCGACGGCATGGCAATGAGCACCGCACCACGTGCAGTCCGCAGGGATGGCAGGAATACGGATCCTGAGCTTCGTTGCAGTGCGCTGGGCGGCGCGTACGCACCGCGGAAGTGCGCTGTCGAGGCATGGCGCAGCGGCGCCACGACTGGATCCGTCGTGAGCCGACGGGAGCTGCAGCAGGCACTGCATTTGCAGACGTACGAGGGCAGTCGTTTCATCGGCGAGGGCGAGATGATGGCCTACTGGTTTCTGCGGAATGCGGTGGTGGTCGTGTTTGCGATCATGATCGCGGGCGCGCTGATCACCTGGAAGTAAGCCGCCGGCCGGCTGCCGGAGGTCGATGCTGATCTTGGTGTGCCAGCGCACGAATTCGCGGCGCGATTCCGGCGTATGCTCCGCCCGCATTGGCGACTACAAGCCAGGTGGGGTGAGAGACCATGAGATACCTGAAGTCGCGGCACTTCGCCGCGCTGGGGTTGTTGTGTGCTTTGCCAGCCCTCGCGGGCTCGCCGCCGAATGCCGATCCGGCGGCGCGCAATGCGATCCGCAATTACTCGCAGGGCGTCGCGGCGCGTGTCATCCAGGACCAGCACTACCCGTCGGAGGCGCTGCAGCACGGTATCGAGGGCCGCGTGCTCGTGGTGGCCTTGATCGGGACCGACGGCCAGGTGCACAGCGCCCGGTTGCGGCAATCGAGCGGTTACGAAATGCTGGACGAAGCGGCGCTCGAGAAGGTGCGTACTGCTCGAGGCCTGCCCGATCCGCCGGAGATGCTGCGCGGCCGGGAGTTCACGATGGAAGTGCCGATCATCTTCCGCATCGAGTGAAGCATCGGGCATGCCGCCATGCCACGGACATGCGCTTGGGGCTGTCCGGAAAAACGCTTGACCGGTCCAAAGTCGGGCTGTATAAGCCCGCTTGCGAGAAGCTCGAGCAGTGAAAGTCGCTGGTCAGTCGTTACCGCCAAACGGTACCTCAGGTCTACGTTCTTCCCCTTCTTGGCGTTCCCGCGTTCGGGCGCAAGCCCTGTCGTTTATTTTTTGAATGAGGAAGACATACGCATGAGTACCGGCACTGTGAAGTGGTTCAACGATTCCAAGGGCTTCGGCTTCATCAAACCCGACGGAGGCGGTGAGGACCTCTTCGCGCATTTCTCGGCGATCCAGGGCAGCGGCTTCAAGACCCTGCGCGAGAATCAAAAAGTCGAATTCGAAGTGACCACCGGCCCGAAAGGCAAGCAGGCGACCAACATTCGCCCGCTCGACTGATCAGACAGCCGCACCAGTGTCACGAAGGCCCGGGTAACCGGGCCTTTTTCATTTCCGCCCTGCCGGAAAACAAAAAGCCCCGCAACTGCGGGGCTTTTCTTCCGTCCGGCGGGACCGGAGGGTCAGGCCTTCACGCCATGACGCGCCCAGACTTCGGCGATCACCACGGCTTGCTTCTTCGACAGCGACAGCACCCAATAAAGGCAACCCAGGACCACGAACAACGGCCCGCCCAGCAGAATCACACCAGTCATGTCAGCAATGCTCCGTTTGTAGTTGGCGAACAGCTCGAGGCGCGGGCTGGTTGACGGGTTCAAGCTCCAGGCTCGTGACCTGGGACCCGATTAAAGCCTGTGGTGCCGGGCAGAACTGCCCCGGATGCGCCGGGCGCGGAGCATGCACGATTCACGCCGCATGTGCAATCGCAGCATGAACCGGATGGGTTTTCGAGTTTAAGATGTTGTTTCGTAATGTTGTTCGAATTGGCAGCCGTACTCTCGCAACGCACCATCCAGACGCGCCAAGCCGGTGGATCGAACTGCTTTGCTGGCATGCCGCAGGTCATCTGCGGCGGTGTACAGGTCGGCGACGATGGCTTCGAGCGTCCGCCCTGCTGCCGTGCCGGCGAAGGATTCCTCGACCATCCGCCCGGCTTCGGTTTCCACTGCGGCCGCCAGGCCGCGCAGGGCTGCCGGCCGCTGCTGCGCCTGCCGCGCTTCCTGCAGCGCAGCCCTGATCGCGGACATGCGAGCGTGCAGTCGGGCATCGTGGGCCAGCCGGGGTGCCGCTCCGGTCGACGGCGAAACGGCCCCTGCGGCCGGCAGGGCACTCGCGGTGGTAGCCGCAGAGCCCGCAGCGGCCAGTCCGAACAGCATCGAGCACAGCACCGGCCACCGCCAGAAATGACGCATCTTCATCGGAGTTCTCCTGAATTGGGATGAGTGCGGGCGATGACCGGGCAGCCCCGCCGCGCCTCGAACGTGCGGTTGGACGGGGGCGATATCAAGGGGCTCTCGGGCGATAATCGGGTCCGTTGTTCACCGTGAGGTCCATTGCATCGTGTCCTTCAATCAGCCGCTCGGCGGCAACGAGATGCCGCGCTTCGCCGGCCCTGGAACCTTCATGCGTCTGCCGTCGCAGGCCGATGCGCAGGGCCTGGATGTCGCGGTCGTCGGCGTCCCGGTCGACGCGGGCACCTCGAATCGTCCAGGTGCGCGCTATGGTCCGCGGGGCGTGCGCAACGAGTCGGTGATGATCCGTCCGTATCACATGGCGTCGCGCGCGGCACCCTTCGACAGCCTGCAGGTGGCTGACCTCGGCGACGTACCCATCAACACGTTCAACTTGTCGAAGACGGTCGAGATCGTGGAGCGGTTCTACGACGCCGTACTCGCCCATCCGTGCAAGACGCTGTCCATCGGAGGTGACCATGTGGTGACCCTGCCGATCCTGCGTGCGCATGCGAAGAAGTACGGCAGAGGCACGATCGGCCTGGTGCACGTGGATGCACACGCCGACGTGAACGACGACATGTTCGGCGAGAAGGTGACGCACGGTACCTGGCTCCGCCGCGCGATCGAAGAGCGACTGGTCGATCCCGCGCGCACCGCGCAGATCGGCCTGCGCGCGACCGGCTATGCAGCCGACGATTTCGACTGGGCCCGCCGGCAGGGTGTCCGCGTCGTGCCGGCCGAAGAGTGCTGGCACCAGTCGCTGAGCCCTCTGATGGACGAGGTGCGTGCGCAGGTCGGCGGTGGACCCGTCTACGTGAGCTTCGACATCGATGGCCTCGACCCGTCGTGTGCACCCGGCACCGGCACCCCCGAGTTCGCCGGTCTCACCAGCATCCAGGGTTACGAGATCGTGCGCGGCTGTTACGGTCTCGACGTGATCGGCGGTGACCTGGTCGAGGTGTCACCGTCCTACGATCCCTCCGGCAACACGGCGATGCTCGGCGCGAACCTGCTCTATGAAATGCTGTGCGTGCTGCCGGGGGTGAGGCGGCGCGACTGAAAAGCCTTACGCACCGTAAGTGAGGTGCCGCGTCTTGCCCCAGAACACTCGATAGGAAAAGAGCGTGTAGCCGACGATCATCGGCAGCACGACGATCACGCCCCACAGCACGAACCGCAGCGACGCCGGTGCGGCTGCGGCCTGCCAGATCGTCATGCGGTCGACGACGAGGTAGGGATACAGGCTGTAGGCGAGCCCCGCGAAGGCGAACACGAACACCCAGACCGCGAGCACGAACGGCAGCCATTCCTTGCGACTCTTGCCCTGCAGCAATCGACCGAGGCCGATCCAGATGCCGACGAAGGCCGCAGCCGTGAGGATCGGCAACGGTGCCAGCCGCACCAGATTTTCCGCGGTGAACCATTTCGCGTAGATGCCGGGATTCGCGTAGGGCATCGCGAGGCTGATCGCCGCCACGCCGGCAGCCGCGAACGCCGCCGCGTAACGACTCCACGCCATCGACTTGCGCTGGAGGTCGCCTTCGCACTTGATTACCAGCCACGTGCCGCCCAGCAGCGCGTAGGCGCCGGCGAGGCCGGCACCGACTGCCCACCCGAATGCGGTGTACTTCGCTCCGTCCGCGAAACCGGTCACGACTCCGGCCAGCATGATGCCTTGTGCGAGTGCCGCCACCAGGGACCCGGCGGAAAACAGGTGATTCCACAGATCACGATGCCAGCCGGTCGCTTTCGCGCGAAATTCGAAAGCCACGCCGCGAACGATGAGGCCGATCAGCATCGCGGCCACCGGCAGGTACAGGGCGGTCAGGATCACGCCGTGCGCGTGGGGAAACGCGACCAGCAGGATGCCCACGCCGAGGACCAGCCAGGTCTCGTTCGCATCCCAGAACGGGCCGATGGAACTCACCATGAGATCCTGTTCCTCGCGCGGCGCGAACGGCAGCAGGATGCCCACGCCGAGATCGAAGCCGTCCAGGATGACGTAGGCGAGCATCGCCAGCCCCATCAGCACCATGAAGACGAATGGCAGGTCGAGGCTCGTCATGAGGGAACCGTCGCCATTTCCTCGGCTACGGACGGCGGCAGCTTCTCGCCGGCCGCTTCCTTGATCGCGAGTTGCGTCACCACGACCATGAACGAGACGATCAGCAAGCCGTACACCACCGCATAGGCGGCGAGGGTCAGCCCGATGGACGCCGCGGGAACCTTCGATGCCGCATCGGCCGTGGTGAGCAGGCCCTGGATCACATAGGGCTGCCTGCCGACTTCGGTCACGATCCAGCCGGCCAGGGTCGCGACCCAGCCGGAGAACGTCATGGCCGCGTAGGCACGCAGCTGCCACCGGGGCCATTCCCGCTTGCGGACGAGTTGCCATACCCCCAACCACGCGAGGCCGAGCATCAGCACGCCGATGCCGACCATCAGGCGGAAACCGAAGAACAGCGGCATGACGGGCGGGTGCTTGCCGTCGAACGCCGAGAGACCCACCAACTCGGCCTCCGCATCGTGTCGCAGGATCAGGCTGGCACCCTTCGGCACGCCGACCGCGAAATCGTTGCGTTGCTCCGCCTTGTTGGGCAGGGCGAACAGCAGCAACGGCGCGCCGCGCTCGGTATGCCAGATGCCTTCGATGGCCGCGATCTTCGCGGGCTGGTGCTCCAGGGTGTTGAGGCCGTGCAAGTCGCCCACGAAGATCTGCACCGGCGTCAGGACCGCCGCCACGACGACCATGGTTTTCAGGAGCCGCTGCGCGGGTTCCCAGGTCCGGTTACGCAGCAACTGGAAGGCCGAGATGCCGATCACGACGAACGACGTGGTGAGCGCCGAAGCGATCAACATGTGCGTGAGCCGATAAGGAAAGCTCGGGTTGAAGATGATCGCGATCCAGTCCTTCGCGTGGAACTGGCCGTCGATGATCTCGTACCCCTGCGGCGTATGCATCCACGAGTTGAGCGCGAGGATCCAGAAGGCCGAGACCGTCGTTCCGAACGCCACCAGGAACGACGACAGCGTATGAAGCCACGGCGCCACCCGGTCCTTGCCGAACAACATCACGCCGAGGAAAGTGGCTTCGAGGAAGAACGCGGTGAGCACTTCGTAGCCGAGCAGCGGCCCGGCGATGTTGCCGGCGGTCTGCATGAAGCCCGGCCAGTTGGTACCGAACTGGAAGCTCATGGTGATGCCGGAGACCACGCCGAGCGCGAACGTCAGCGCGAAGATCTTCACCCACAGGCGGTAGGCGTGCGGTACCCAGGCTTCGCCGCGCGACCAGCGCAGGCGCAGATAGAAGAGCACCCACCCCAGCCCGATCGAGATCGTCGGGAACAGGATGTGGAAACCGATGTTGAGTCCGAACTGGACGCGCGCGAGGAGGAGAGGGTCGGCGAGCATCGAATGCTCCGGGTGGCTGCTGCGGACTGCGCCGCAAGACTAACAGGTCCCGGGGGTCGACCGCGTGACCTCGGTCACCAACCAGCTCGTTCAGGGCTTCTGGTCGTCGCCTCGTCCGGTGTCGCCCTGGGGGGCCTTGCCCTGGGCCTTCGGCTTGAAGTTGTTGGTCTTCACGTCGGTGGAGATCTTGTGGCCGATCTCCTTGGCTGTCTTGGCCGTGCCCTGGCCGATCTGCTTGCCGGTCTTGGCGAACTCGTGGCCGACCTTCTTGCCCGCGCTGCCGATGTCGCTGCCCATGCGTTTCATGGTGGACTTGAAGGATGAACCGCCATTGCTGCTTTCGGCGGGCGCGGGGGCGTCTTCGGCGTGGGCCGCCAGGGTTGCCAGGGCGAAGAGCGTGAAGAGCAGGGGTCGAGTCATGGTGCGGTCGCAGGGTTTGCGTCTACGTGAGACCAGCGGCGTTGAGTTTGCGTTCGCATGGCCCCCATCCCGACCTTCCCCCGACGAAGTCGGGGGAAGGAGTGTAAGTCCCCTCCCCCGGCTCTGCCGGGGGAGGGCGGAGGGTGGGGGCAGCGCAGCGCCGGCTCTGCCGGGGGAGGGTCAGAGTGGGGGGCAGGAACAGGAACCTAGCCCCCCCGCTTGTACACGATCTTCTTCGTCCCGCCGTCGCAGCCGCCGACCACCTTTCCATCCCCGGGGGCGTCGTTCCCGACCACTTCCAGCGTGTAGCCCGACACGCCCTTGTCCTTCAGCTTGGCTTCGATCTCAGCCTTGAGTTCGTCGCACGACTTGCGGGCGAATGCAGGGGCGGCGATCAGCGATGCGGCGACGGCGACGATGAGCAGGTGCGGTTTCATGGTTTTCCTTTCCTCGGATGGTCAGGACTTCAGTTGCCGGAGAACACCGGGCGACTCCACAGATCCTTGACCGCCACCAGTTCGGCCAGGCTTTCCTGGGCGCGCTGGAACGGTTGGCCCACGCCGACGCCGAGCAGGCCGTCCAGGCACGGCTGCAACGGCGAGAGTTGCAGCGGCAGGCGCGATGCTTCACGCAGCGACGCAACCGGCACGTTGCCGGCCAGCGCACTTTCCGCGAGCGTGGCGTCGTGGGTGAGCATCGCCAGCAGAATGAGACCGAGAGAGCGCAGGT
This sequence comes from Burkholderiales bacterium, assembly GCA_019747905.1. Taxonomy (GTDB): domain Bacteria; phylum Pseudomonadota; class Gammaproteobacteria; order Burkholderiales. The sequence goes on along the minus strand of JAIEQG010000010.1, from coordinate 5,047 downwards.
CGGCGCGCACGCCGGCCGCCAGTTGCTGCTCGGGGCTCTGCTCCGCATCGTCGGGTTCGCTGAGCAACGCATACACGCGCGCACTCGCGTTGAAGTCGGTCAGCACGATGACGCGTTCGTCCCGCAGCAGGAAATGCTCGGCGCGCAGTGCGCCGTGGTACAGACCGAGGTCATGGATCGAGTCGAGCGCGAGGCACATCTGCACCAGCTGGTTGAGCGCGACTCCGATCGACATCTTCTTGCGGACCATGTCGGCGAGCGACGAACCGGACAGCCACTCGGTGGCCACGAACACGATGTCGTTGGTGCGCCCGATCTCGTAGATGGAAACCACGTTGCGCTGGCCGATGTTCTCGATGCGCCGATAGATGTCGAGATACCCTTCGACGAACTCCGGCGAGACCTGAGCGAGCTGCACCGTCTTCACCGCCTCTTCGCGATCGGACGGCACATGCAAGGTCATGTACGTGGTGACCTGCTCGCCCTGGCCCAGGCGCCGCGCGATGCGCCGGTCGGGCAGCTTCGGCATGATGCGATCGACGATGCTCGCTGCGTTGATCACCACCGTCTGATCCGCTGTGTACGGATCCACGTCGCCCGCGAGTCGCGCCATCACGGTGTTGGCGAGCATCGCTTCGCGCACTTCGGCCATGATCGGCAGTTCGCCGGGCAGCGCGGAAGCCGGATTGAATCCGGCCGCCTCGACGATCGGGATGGTCACGTCGTGATCGGTGTCCGTCAGTGTGGCGCGCCGGCGGAATTCGAAGCGCGATTCTGCGAGCAGTGCCGACGTTTCCGAGACCGCCACGCTCCAGCCCAGGCCTTTCGCGCGCCCGTTCAACCGGTTCGCGACATCCACGGTCTGCCCGGCGATGCTGGGGGTCAGCTGACCACCCATGGACAGGCGGGCGACCACCACGTCGCCGCTGTGCACGCCGCAACCCACCGACAGGTTCGGCGTGGAAGCTTCCGACAGGGTCGTTTCGGCCCAGCGCTTCACCCGTCGCGTCGCGAGCACCACCAGCAACGCTGCTTCGATCGCGTGGGAAGCGTGACTGCGCTCTTCATGGGGACTGTTCTCGAACAGCGCGAGCAATCCCGTCGCGTCCATGCGGACCACCCAACCGCCCTGCGTCGTGATGGCATCGCGCGCCTCGTTGAGAAAGCGCTGCAGCAGCGCATCGAGGCTGCGCCCGCGCAGCGACCGCGCGAGTGACACGAGATTGCGCAGCACCACCACGAGAACGCTGGCGGACTTGGTCTCCATCAGCACCGCCGACGATCCGGGGGGCGGCGACCAACTGTCCGTGGTAAGTGCGTTGCGGAAATTCGCGCGCTCCGTGCCGCCGAGGCTGCGCAGGCCCAGGCGCGTCTCCACCGCCTCGATCAGCGCCGGCCGGCCGAAGGGTTTCACCAGTATCCCGTCGGCATCGATGGCACCGGCCTGTGCGAGCGCGGCCTGGTCGCCTTCCGGCACGAGGAACAGGATCGGTATGGCTGCCGTGCGCTGGTTCGAACGGATCGCCGCGGTCAGCGCCCAGGCGCTGCCGGCGTCGAGGCTGGTGGACAGCAACGCCAGATCGGGTGCCTGGTCCCCGCGCAGGACCTCGAAGGCCTGGCGCGAGTCCTGCAGCGCTTTCACGGTGTGTCCCTGGGTTGCCAGGTGCATCCGGCACCACTCGCGCAGTTGCGCGTCGGCGTCGACGAGGAGGATATTTGCCATGAAAGCGAGGGGTTACCCCGGAAGGACTCCCGCTAACCTAGCGGGCTGGTGCCCGGAACGCAACCCTGGCCCGGACTTGGGCGGCGGGATAGCGCCCGGTAAATGACGGACTCCGCATTGCAGCATAAGGGCAGGATGGGAGGGTTCAGATGCGGTGCTGGATGGGAAAAATGTGGTTGGTCGGGTGGATCGTGGCACTTGCCGGCCTCGCCGCCTCTCCGGTTCGCGCGGCTGATGGCGACGCGGCCGAGATCCGCGCGGTCATCGAAGCGCAACTCGCGGCCTTCGCGGCAGACGACGCCGTGAAGGCGTTTTCCTTTGCTTCGCCGACCATACAACGCATGTTCGGCACGCCCGAGGATTTCTTGATGATGGTGCGGACCGGCTACCCGGTGGTCTACCGGCCGAGTTCGGTGCTGTTTCATCCGCTGCAGGTGGTCAACGGCGAACCGGTCCAGGTGGTCCAGATGTCCGATGCCACCGGTCACGTATGGCTTGCGGTCTACAGGATGCAGCGGCAGCCCGACGCCGCGTGGCGCATAGACGGGTGCGCTCTGCGGCAGGCCGACAGCCGCAGCACCTGAAGCAGGCGTATGCTCGGTGCCGGGCCGAGTCCCAGTGCTGTATGCCGAGCGCATTGTTGCCAGGGAGGTCGTTGCCATGCTGAACGGCGCCACCGTTACCACCATGCTGCCCACTGTGGACCTCGCCCGCGCGCGCGATTTCTACGAGAACAAGCTCGGGCTTACCCCGGTCGGAGCGCAACCCGACGGCAAGTTCCTCTATCGCTGCGGCGGCACTATCCTCGCCTTGTTCCCGCGCGGCACCCCGACCAAGGCCGACCACACGGCGGTGAGCTTCGAGGTGCCCGACATCCTGGCGGAGATCCGCGCACTCGAGGGCAGGGGCGTGATCTTCAACGACTACGATCTGCCCGGCCTCAAGACCGTGGAGCACGTGTGCGTGCTCGGGGCGGAGAAGGCGGCGTGGTTCAACGACACCGAAGGCAACATCCTCTGCCTGCACGAGCGCATCTGATCCGAGGCCGTCCACTCCCAGAGCCGGCGGCCGGCGCGGCAGGGTCGCGCTCGGTCCCTTAGGTCAGGTTTCGATATGGGTCAACGCGAAGGGTTCAGCGCAGATCGAGCCGCCCCATGGCAGCCAGCGCGAGCTCGATGTTCTTGCGTGCCGCGGCTTCGTTGGCGAGTCGCAACCGGGTGGGAAACGCCATCGAGTCGCTGGTGGTTGCCGTATGCGTCGTCCGGAACGACTCGTGCCAGACCTTGCTGTTGTCCTTGAGGTCCACCAGCTTGTAGGACACTTCCATCTCCACCGTGAGCGAGAAGCCGATCATGGGCTGGGCGAGGTTGCCGATGAATGCTTCCAGGTGGTAGGGACCGTTCCTGCCCTCGGCGACCGAGGGGAACAGTCCGGCATCGAGGATCGACTGCGCCAGCGCTGCGCGAAAGTCGGCATCGGCGATCTGCGAATTGCCGGCGGAACTCGTGGCCTTGCCGCCAATCACCGAGATGGAGATCGGCTCGCTGGCGCGATGGGCGACCGTGACCTTCTGCGCCGTCATGCCCTTCACCGTGGAGGGTGTCGAGCAGCCGGCCAGCGTCGCGGCGGCGCTCAACGCCGCGACAGCGATGAGGCGGGCGATCACGGCTTCGGCTTGGTCTTGCCGAAGAGGTCGTTCAGCACCTCTTCGACCATCGCCTCGGGTGACTTGCGCTGCAGCGAGGGCCGGTAGGATTCAGTCGTCGCGATGATGGCGCCGGACGACCCGTCGCGCAGGTTTACCGTGAGGCGGATCATGTACATCGTGATGTCCCACATCCAGTTGTCGACGTAGGTCATGGTCGCATCCGTGGGCTGCGCCGGCTTCTCGGGCAGGCCGGAGCTCGCCTGGTAGCCCATCGCCGTCAGGCGCTCCACGAGGAGCTTGTCGATGTTGGCTTCCTCGCCCTGCAGCTTCTGCACGTAGATGGTCTTGATCTTCGTGAGATCGGCCTCGGGCGATCTCGTCGTGGTCATGTTGGCGCAGCCGGCGAACAGCAGAAGCAGACCGAGCCACACGCAGGCTTGCAGTCGACGGAACATGAACAGCTCCTCTCTCGATGACGGCGGAATCCGGGACATGATGGTCCACCCAGGCTTACTGATCGCTGACGGATCGCACTCGCCGCGCGCCCGCTGCCCCGGGAAAACCCGCTCGAGTCTCGCAGAGACCTGCCGATAATGCCAGTCATGCAGGCTGCCGGTACCCGAAGAGGCGGATTCACCCTGATCGAGCTCATGGTGTCGCTCGCCATCGTCGTGTTTCTCGCGGCGCTGGTCACGCCCATGGTCGTGACCGCCATCAAGCGCGAAAAGGAGCAGGAGCTGCGCACCGCGCTGCGCCAGATCCGCCAGGCCATCGACGACTACAAGCAGGCCGGCGACGAAGGCCGCATCCCGCGCCTGCCCGGGCAGAGCGGCTATCCGAAATCGCTCGCGGTGCTGGCGTTGGGTGTTCCCGACGCGCTCGATGGGCAAGGCCGGCGGATCTATTTCCTTCGCAGAGTACCGCGCGACCCCTTCTTTGCCGACGAGCGCACGCCGGCGGAGGACACCTGGGGCAAGCGCAGCTATGCCTCGGCTCCCGACAAGCCCGAGGCGGGTGCCGACATCTACGACGTCTATCCCCTTACCGACGGCACCGGCATCAACGGTGTGCCCTATCGCCAATGGTGAACCAACGTTCCTCGCAATCCGGCGTGGTTTTGATCGCCATCGTCTTCCTCGCCTTCGTCGTCTCGATCACGCTCGCGGCACTGGCGCGCTTGTGGGAGACCGACTCCCAGCGCGACAAGGAGCGCGAACTGCGCTGGGCCGGTCGCCAGCTCGGCAAGGCGCTCGGCAGCTACGCGTTGGTCACGCCCGAGGGGCAGACGCCGATGCCGAAGACCTTGGACGAACTGCTGCTCGATACCCGCGTCGATCCGCCGATGCGCCACCTGCGCCGCATTCCGCTCGACCCGATGACCGGCAAGACCGAATGGGGCACGGTGCGCACGGCGGGCGGCGCGATCACCGCGGTGCACTCGACCTCGCACGCCAAGCCGATGGAGGCCGATGGGCTGTGGCCGGAGGATCGGGCGCTTGCCAGCGTGAAGGAATACTCCCAATGGCTGTTCGGGCCGATCAGCATGCAGCGGTCGCTGCCGATTCCTGTGGTCGAGCCGGAGACGGCGGAGACGTCGAACTAGCCCGGATATTTCATTAGTGAGGAGGCGAAACCTCCGAAGCACGAGGCTTTCCAAGTGTTTGCGAGCATTTGGA
>JAIEQG010000114.1 GCA_019747905.1 Burkholderiales bacterium | reverse complement strand
CCTTCGTTCCCATCGGACACCTCCGGTTGCCAGTTTCGCATCATCAGATGTGTCCGGGAAACCGGGGGAATTCCACCCAATCGCCACCTGGCTAAGGCTCAAAAGCATTGCCTGGCAGGCGAATTCATGCGGTGAAAGGATTCCGAGAGCCATGTGAGGGCGACTCTCGTTGCACTCCACGCGCCAAGCCTCGATCACTTCGCGCGCTTGCGCAAGCGTGTCGAACCAGTGCGAGTTTAAGCACTCGTCTCGCAACGAGCCGTTAAAGGTCTCCACGAAGCAGTTGTCCACCGGTTTGCCTGGGCGACTAAAGTCGATTCGCACGTGATGGTGATAGGCCCACAGGTCCAGGAGTCGGTCGGAGAACTCTGAGCCGATGTCCACGAACAAGCACTTGGGTGCCTTGCGCAAGCTCCGCAGCCGTTCCAGGGACCGGCGCAGATACGCGCGTTCGCCCGACGCGCGGGACTCGAGGTTCCAGTCGAGCCGGCGGAGGAGTTCACGCGGCTACTGCATGGATTCCTTGCCCCGGTGCTGGGAGATCTGAGGTCGGGGACAAAGCGTGAAGCGACCTGGCGCGCCGGTGGACCATGGACATGAGCGCACGACCCGCCAATGCCTCCGTGCCCGGTACCGGGGCCACCGTCACGGACGCCACGATGAATGCCCCGGTAGGGAGCCCGGGAGCACGACCTGAATCTCGCACGCGCGCCTTGCGTAGGAGAAACCGACAACCTACGAACCGCAAGGCAAGTCGAGCACCCGCTACCGCTGCGGCACCTGCACCTCGACCCCCGCCTTCAATAACTCGACATTGCGCTCGAGATGAGCGAGCACATGGTCGACGTGCAGCGGCCAGGCTTCGGCAACGCGTGTGACATAGGCGTCGCGGCCTTCCGGATCGAAGGTGACGAGGGCGGTGAGGGCGATCGGCAGGTGCTGCGGCACGTCGAGTGCTTCGGTGAAGAGCGGCAGGAACTCTTCGCGCTCGTCTCGCGAGACTTGAGCGAGGAGGCCGGTTAGGCAACGCAGCGCGCGCAATTGCAGGTCTTCTCCGGCGGGCAATAGGATGCCGCGGAGGTCCGCGCGGCGGATGACTTCGGCGATCCCGTGGCGGGCTTTGACCGCGCCGATGCGCGCGCAGAGGTAGTGGAGTTCGCCGACGGGCCCGGGACGAGCCCGAACCCGATATGGATCCACCCACACATCGGCCAATCGGGCGCAGGCGTCCGAGAGCGGTGTCCACGCGTAATCGCGTTCGCGCAAGAATTCCGCAAGGTCGATCAGGATGTCGGCAGGGTCCTCGTCGCGCCCCAGGCGCGGAAGTTCTTCCACGGATTCGCGGAAGAGGCGCGCGCGGACGATGTCCTGCAGGCTTTCGCCATCCAGATCGACGAGGCGCGCGGCGAGTTCTCCCAAGGCGGGGCGGGGCTCGGTCATATCGAAGTCGACAGGTTCGAGTAGTCGATCGCCGGCGGCGAGCTGCCGATCTGGCCGACGTAGCTCAATGTCATCGAAGCGGCCTTGGCTGCGTCGATCGGAAAATCCCGATGGACGGCCTCGTCGATGCCGGGTCCGGAGGTGCTGAGGTCCACGGCGTGGCCCCAACCAGGGCCGCCGGGAGCAGGGCGTTTGCCGAAGATCCAGTTGTCGGCGCCGCCCGCTGCACCGTCGAGGGTGGTCGGCGCGCGGAGTGCGAACGGACCGGTTAGCATCGATTCGGGGTATTCGATCAATACCAGGTGTCCATGAGCGAGGTGGTGCAGGCCCAATTGGTCCCGGCATTCGTCCGCAGTGCCCGGCAGCTGGTCGGCCGGGCAGACCCAGACGGGATGATCCGCGCGGCCCATGTGGGAGCCATCCAGATCGCGCCCCTGGATCGCGCCTGCCTGAACAGCAGCAACGACCGCCGCAAGCCCCATGGTGACGGCGATGCCTGCAGGATGCAGCTGGTACTTGAGCAGGTGGTCCGCCCGCATCACGCGCTTCACGTTTCCGCCCGTCGGGGCGAGCGGCTGGCCGGGGAGCAGGAAATAGCTCTTGCGGGCGGTGTACACCTGGTCCATCACGGCGAGCGGGGCGTCGCCCACGTTGGGCTGGTACTTCAGCGCGATGTCGTGCAGATAGGCGCGCAGACGCGCGTGATCGATGTCTTGCCGATCGCAGTCGCGGTCGAAGTTTCTGCGGATGAGTCGCCAGGCGTCGTCGATGTCGAAGTCGTCGTACCACCGGTGCAGCATCGCCTGCTCGATGGCGTTGAAGCCGTTCAGCGGATCCTGGATGTAGTTCAGCACCGACATTCACGTTGCCCCTCGACCTGGTGCAGGGGATTGTAGCTCTCCCATCCTTAACGCCCGCCTGCCGCAGCCAGAATCCGCACGGCGCGCTACGCTACGCCCTTCGAACGAAGCGATGCCACGCCGACGCATGCTGATCGAAAGCGGGTATCTGTCACGGTTCGTCGTTGGTCCGTCTCATTGAACCCGGGGCTATTCAGACCCTGCCTGGAGCATGAACATGGAAGCCGAAGTGCCCAAGCACCAGAGCCTGAAGGAACGGGCGCTGGAAGAATTCAAGATCTACTGGATCATCACGCTCTACCTCGCGGTATTCCTCGGCTCGTTCACGGTGTACCGCAGGCTGGTCCTCAGGGAGTTCGGGGTCGCTTACCTGCACTATGGGTTTGCCCTCGTCGAGGCGCTCATCATCGCCAAGGTCATCCTGATCGGCCGGGCATTCGGATTGGGCAAGCGGTTCGAGCACGAACCGCCGATTGTCTCGGTCGTGTACAAGTCGGTCCTGTTCGGCGTGCTCGTGTTCCTGTTCGGCGTTCTCGAGCACCTGATCGAAGCCTGGATCCACAAGAGCGGTTGGGCGGGCGTGGTGCAGGGCGTCACCGAACTGGGCGTCTACGAGCTGCTGGCCCGGGTCATCATGCTGATCGTGGCTTTCGTGCCGTTCTTCGCGTTCTGGGAGATCGGCCGCGTTCTTGGGCCCGGCAAGCTGTCCGCCTTGTTCTTTTCGAGGCCGGGGGTGCCTGCTGTGTCCGAATAGGAACCGAATGCTTCGAGCAGACGGGCGAGTTCACGACGCCGCTGGCTTCCGCCATGGAGGCCAGGCCGACCGACTCACGCCTTCTCGAAGCGGCGGCCCACCCGCCGCAGGGCGACCAACGCGAAGAACAGCCTGATCTTCGCCCGAGTCAGCACCGAGGGCCGCCAGTTGCCGGCCAGCACCGATACGATCGCCCCGTAGATGCCGAACACCTTCTTGGGCGTGAACCACAGGTCGCGAAACGCCGGATCGTAGAAGCCGATCACGAATCGCCGGAAGTGGTGGTAGCGTTTCCGCGCGATGCTCTCGTAGCGGGTGAAGGCTCGTGCCGAGAGGTCGCCGGTCCGCAGTCCGCTTTCGATCGCTTCGGCGGCGTCCAGCCCGCCTTGCATGGCCAGCAGAACGCCGGTCGAGAAAATGGGGTCGAGGAATGCAGCGGCGTCGCCCACCGCGACCCAGCGGTCACCGGCCATTCGGGTAGCGAGATAGGAATAGTCGACGTCGATGCGCGCCGGCGTGATCTGTCGCGCTTGCACGAGCAGCGCCGCCGCCAGGGGCGTGCACGCGAGGTAGTGGGCGAGGCTTTCCTCGGCGGTTTGCTTGCCCTCGCGCTGGTGGGAGGCCTTGGGGATCACGGCGCCCACGCTCATGACCGTGTCCGACAGCGGGATGAACCACAGCCAGCCCATGTCGTCGCGCGTGAACATCCGGATGTCGCCGGCGCGGCGACCCTCCGCGCGCGGGACGCCTTCGTATTGCGCATGAATGGCGATGTTGCGCAACAGCGGGTCGTACTCGTGCTGGCCGAAGCGCTTGGCGATGATGCCGGTTCGCCCTGACGCATCGACGACGACACCGACGCGGGCGGTCTGTTCGGCGCCGCCCGCATCTGCAAAGCGCAGCGAGACCGAGTCCGGCTCGAAGGTCGCGTCCAGCAATCGATGCTCTTCGCGCACGTCCACGCCGCACCGCTGCGAATGGCGCAGCAGAACTTCGTCGAAGCGCTCGCGCAACACCTGGAACGTCTGCGGTGTCGGCGTCTCCACGGCGGCTGAAAAGTCCGCGTACTGCTCCTTGGTGCTGCCGGGCGGCCGGAAGCTGGCGCCCCATTTCTTGACGAACCCTGCCTCCGCGATCGCCTGGTCCACGCCGAGAGTACGAAACACCTCGTTGCTCCAGGGCAGCTGCGATTCGCCGATGTGGAAGCGCGGAAACCGCTCGCGCTCCAGCAGTAGGACGCGCTTGCCGCGCCGTGCCAGCGCGGTCGCGGCACTGGAGCCGCCCGGTCCGCCGCCCACGACGGCCACGTCGAAGTCCCACCCGTGCACAGCCATGCTCGCGAGTCTCCGGCCAAGAAACTGGCCGGGAGTCTACGCGGCCCAGCTGCGCCGGGGCAAACCGCCCGAAACCCTGCGGGGGATAGCTGCGCCCCGCAGGACCGGGTCGGATGCGATGCGGGTCCGTCCTACTGCTTCACGACGTCGGATACCACGACGGTGGCCGTTTCCTTGCTGTGATTCTCGTACCAATGATTCACGGTGCGATCGTCCGAGTACGCCTTCCCGCCGCCGCGTTGGCCGACTGCCTTGCCGTCCGCATTGAACTCGGACAATGGGCCGCCGTAGTAGTACGCGACCGTGGGATTGTCCTTATGGGCGTGGAGCGGGATGACGCCGCCAGGTTCCACGATGAAGACCCGCGTGCGCAGCTTGAGGCCGGGTCCGAGGTCGACAAGGACGGGTTCGGCTGCCTTGATGCCCTTGCCTTCGGTGGGTGCGCGGGTCTCGGCCGAAACCGGAGCCGAGGCGAGGCCGGCCGATAGGGCAACTGCGCTGATGAGGATGCTGAGGGACGTTCTTTTCATGGTGTTTCCTTCGCTGTGGTGAAAGGGATTGAAACGGGTTGCATCTGGGCGTGCGTTCAGCTCACGGTGATCCAGACCGGAGCGATCAAAGGGCCGCGACCGAGTGCGAAGCCGAGATGGATGTTGAGTTCACCGATCGGCTCGATGTACCGGGCGTTGCGAAGCGGGCCTGAGTGAACGGGTTCGTAGCCGATCTGCGTGATCAGGGCGGCCACCTTGCTTCCGGCGTTTTCGTCGTCGGTGGAATGGAACACCTGGATCTTCTGCGGCAGCGCCTTCGGATCGAGATCGAGGATCTGCGCGAAGATCGTGTTGAACGCCTTCACCACGACCGCTTTCGGGGCCAGCTTCTGGATCTCTTCCGCCGCCGAGGTCGTGTGACCGATGGTGAGGGCCATGAAATCGGGCGTGATCGGATTCGAGATGTCGACCAGGATCTTTCCGGCAACGTCACCGAGCGATCGGATGGTTTCGACCATCGCCGCGTACGGAACCGCGAGCACCACGATCTCCGCTTGCCGGCAGGCGTCCGCCAAGTCGGTCACTTGCACTGCGCCGCCGACCGAAGGAGCCCTTGTTGGCTCTCGAGAGCCCACCACGAATGGCACATTCGCCGCGACGAAACGTCTTGCCAGACCGGTTGCCATCTTGCCCGTGCCGATGATCGCCACGGGCGCTGTTGCTTTGCTCATTGCCGCCTCCGTTCAGGTTGGATGGGCGCACTCTAGGCACTAACCGCTGGTTGATAAACGCGGGTAGAGTTCGATCATTGAGAACCAGGAGTTGTCAATCGATGGATCGTTTGCAGAGCATGGAAGTGTTCCTCCGCGTCGTGGAGAAGGGGGGCTTGTCGGCGGCCGCCGAGACATTCGCCATTTCGCCCACCATGGTCGGCAAGCACGTGCGCTCTCTGGAAGAGCGGCTCGGCGGGCGCTTGCTCAATCGCACGACTCGGCGGCAGAGCCTCACGGAACTGGGGCGCACTTACTATGAACGTTGCAGGCAGCTCGTGGCGGATTTCGAGGCGATCGAGAACACGGTGAGCGAGATGCGTGCGTCACCGCGTGGGGTATTGCGCATCAACGCGCCAGCCTCGTTCGGCAGCATGCAGCTGGCGCCTGCTCTTGCGGACTACCTCGAGCGGTATCCCGAGGTGCAAGTCGATCTCACGCTCAGCGATCGCGTGGTCGATCTGGTAGAGGAGGGTTACGAGCTCGCCGTGCGCGTTGGTACCCTGGGCGACTCGGGCCTAGTGGCGCGCAAGCTCGCCCCGTTCCACCTGACGGTCTGTGCGAGCCCGGCTTACCTCGCGAAGCATGGCAAACCCAAGGCACCACGGGACCTGCTACAGCACAACTGTCTGGAGTTCACCTACGGCGGTGGCCACCGGTGGCTGTTCGAAAGTCCAGCGGGCAAAGAGACGATTGCGATCAAGGGCAACCTCAAGATCAACAACGGCGCCGCATTACTCGAGGCGGCGCTCCAGGGCATCGGGATCATTCTGCAACCCGAGACACTGGTGGCCGACGACATCGCCGCGGGCCGTCTGGTGCCATTGCTGTCACGCTACCAGCCCGCGCCGCGGCCGGTGCACCTCGTCTACCTGCCGGATCGGCGGCTGTCACCCAAGCTGCGCAGCTTCATCGAGTTCCTGGTCGAGCGATTCGGTGAGACGCTGGTGCCGGTGGTCGGCGCCGGCGGTAGGCTGGCACCAGCTCGTGCAAAGAGCCGCTCGTCGCGAACCCGTCAGTAATACCAGAAGCCCAGCGCCACCAGCACGTTCACGTAGTCCCGCGCGGAATCCACCGTGCCGGTGAGCCCCCAGTCGTGTTCACCGAAGTAGCTGGTGTGAAACAGGCGCAACTCGAACCCGCCGGTCAGATGGGTTCGGCTCGACACGCCTTCGTAGTAGGAAGGTTCGTAGTAGGTGCCCAGTCGCAGGCGCAATCGGCCCGGCATGACTTCCAGCTCCGACCCGATACGCAAGCTGACGGTGTCACGCGTTCCGACGGGTTGCATCCGCTGGGCCAGTACCGACTCCACGCCCACCGCGTTCGTGCTCTTCCCGGTGAAAACCAGGTCGGCAGCCACCAGCCATTTGTGCGAAGGCCAGAACGGCGCCGAGTCGACTGCATACGACATTCCCAAGCCGAAGCTCGCGGGCAAGACCACTTGCTGTGGAACGATCAGGCCGTTGACGGTCACCGGGATGCCACTCGTGTTGCTGAGCGACTGATCGGAACTGATGGATGAGGTGTAGGCCGCGCCAAGCCGGAACGGTCCGCGTCCCGGGTTCCAGACCGCACCCACGTTCCAACCGGTGCCGGAAAGTTTCCCGAGCGACGGATCGAGCCTTTCGGTGCGCAGCTTGGTCATCGTGGCACGCAAGCCGACACCGACCGTCAGCTCACGATCCAGGAACTGCCGCCCCAATGCCACGGAGGTGACGCTCAAGACGTATTCATCGTCGACTCCGGTCCGGCCTTTCAGCGAGAGGACTTCGCCGCTGTTCAGGATGCCAACCCCCCAGGGTCCGTACTGGCCCATCAGCCCGAGAGAACGTACCCGGTGGCTCTTGTAGTCCGGCGGTGATTGCCCATTGTTGTCGAAGTCGTTGCTCTTCAGATTGCTGGTGCCGGCGGTCCAGTCCCAATCGAACTTCGTCGTGGAGCGTTCCAGTCGAAACGCCACGCCCGCGGGATTGGAGTTGAGCGACGTGATGCCTTCGGCCAACCCGATGTAGGCGCCCCCCAAAGCCACCTGCCGCGCCGAGCCCAGGACGGGGCCTTGCCGCACGTCGAGGTTGTAGTGGTTGTCCACGATCGGCGGGCCGTCGATCTCGCCGCGGGCCCCGGCACAGACCGACAATGTGATCAGGAAGAAGACGGCCCTGGAGTTAAGTGCTGGTAAGTCCGATGCCTTGCAGCCGGCGTCGCGGTCGCGTCGGCGCGGCTGCGCCGGTGGTCGCTCGTTCAAGCCCTCGCTCGACGTTTTCCCGGAGTGACGACGGGCATCTGCTGCTCGGAGTCGGCGGTGATGGTCGACCACGCCCGCGACAACTCGCGCTCGAACTGCGTCAAGTGGCGCCGCATCAGGTTCGCTGCTGCTTGCGAATCCCGCGCCCGAACGGCGCCCAGGATGTCCTCGTGGTCCTGATTGCTGCGATCGCGCAGCTCGCGGGTGCTGAAATGCTCCTCGATGCGGCGATGCAGGGTGCCGTCGCGCATGTCCCACAGCATGTTCGTCACCATGACCAGGACCGAGTTGCCGCTCGCCTCGGCGAGGCGTACGTGGAACAGGCGGTCGGCCGGGTGACGCAGGTCGTAGCGATGATCGTCCTGCCGGATCGCGTCGACGGTTTCCTGCATGGCTTCCATCTGTTCGGGCGTGGCGTTGCGGGCTGCCTCTGCGGCGATGGTGGCTTCGATCAGGCGGCGCGCCTTGACCAGTTCGAAGGGGCCGATCTCGGTCGCCTTGCGGGCGCGCCGGCTCACGACGCGCGAGGCCGCTTCGCGTCGGACGTAGACGCCGGAGCCCATGCGCACGTCGACCAGCCCTTCGACTTCGAGGGCGATCAGTGCTTCGCGCACCGGTGGCCGTGACACGCCCAGGCGCTGGGCGAGTTCGCGTTCGGAAGGGAGGCGGGCGTTCGGTTCCAGCTCGCCGCTGGCGATCATGGCGGCAATCTGTTCTGCAATCTGCTGATAGATACGGCGCGGTTCGAGAAGGGTCAGGGGCATGGACGAATGCGAATTGTGGAATGCATCGGGACAGGGCCGAAGCTTATCACCCACCCCCGGAGGTGCTCCGGGCGGCTGGTTGCGTAACTGGTAAGACCAGTTTACCATCGGACCGCCTTGACTCTGACCATGATCGGTGGAAGTCGCCTGGCGCTTTTCGCAGGCAGCCCGGCGGAGCGAGGGATAACAACTGCCAAATTGGAGGAGACGTGATGAAGAAGAGCCTGCTTGCAGTCATCGGCGCTGCCGTGCTGTCGCTTGCGTTCGGCGGTCCGGCCATGGCGGAGAAGAAGACCCTCGCCGTCGTGGTGAAGGGGTTGGACAACCCGTTCTTCACCGTTCTGGGGAACGGTTGCGAAAAATGGAACAAGGAGAATCCCAACTCCGAATACACGTGCCTGTACACAGGCCCTGCCTCCAGCGCGGACGAGGCCGGTGAAGTCCAGATCGTCGAAGACCTCATCAACAAGGGTGTGGCCGGCATCGCCATCTCGCCGTCCAACGCGCCGGCCATGGCGAAGATGCTCAAGGCCAAGCAGCCGAAGATGCCCATCATCACCATCGATGCCGACCTCGCCGCGGCCGACCGCGCGTTGCGCCGGACCTACCTCGGGACGAACAACTACGACATGGGCGTGCTGATGGCGAAGCACCTGAAGGGGCTCAATGCCAAGGGCGGCAAGGTGTGCATGCAGCTCGGCAACGTCGCGGCCGACAACATCAATGCGCGCGCCGCCGGGTTCCGCGACACCATCTCCGGCAAGAAGGGCATCGCCCGGCTCGCCGGCGAAGGCGGCTGGACCGAGATCAAGGGCTGCCCGCTGTTCACCAACGACCAGATCGACCTCGCCAACCAGCAGATGCAGGACACCTTCACCGCCAATCCCGACCTCGACGCGTTCATCCTGGTGGGCGGCTGGGCCCAGTTCGGTCCGCAGGCCTACGCCCAGGTCACCGACCAGGTGATGGCGAAGCTCAAGTCGAAGAAGCTCATCATCGTGGCGGGCGACACGCTGCCGCCCCAGCTGGATGCGCTCAAGGCCGGCCGCAGCCACGTGCAGATCGGCCAGCGGCCGTTCGAGATGGGCTATCGTGCGCCCACCGTCCTGATCGACATCATCAACGGCAAGAAGCCGCAGGATCCGCTCTTCACGGGTCTCGACGAGTGCACGCCCACCAACCTCGACAAGTGCCCGGCCCGGTAAGCCGGCGCTTTATCGCAACAGCCACCGGGGCGCCTCTGCGGCGCCCCTTCTCACGCTAGTCAGAAATCCTGCCCGGGCGCATCGTGCCCGGGTCGGCTGAACCACGGGCAGGGGTTGGGCGATGGCGCTCTTGCGTCTGAGCGAAGTATCCAAGCATTTCGGGGCGATCAAGGCGCTGTCGAATGTCTCCCTCACGTTGAGCGAGGGCGAAGTCGTCGGCCTGATGGGCGACAACGGCGCGGGCAAGTCCACGCTGGTGCGCATCATCGCCGGCAACTTCGCGCCCAGCAGCGGCAAGATCGAGATCCAGGATCGCCCTGTGTCGTTCCACAAACCGTCGGACGCGCGCAGCGCCGGCATCGAGATCGTGTATCAGGATCTCGCGCTGTGTAACAACCTGTCGGCGGCGGCCAACGTGTACCTCGGTCGCGAACTCATGCGTCGCGTGGGTCCGTTCCGGGTGCTCAACTACCGGGCGATGTACCAGCGCGCGGCAGAGTTATTCGCGGAACTCAAGTCCGAGACGAGGCCGCGCGATCTGGTGCACCGGATGTCCGGCGGGCAGCGTCAGGCGGTCGCGATCGCACGCACGCGCCTGAGCGATCCGAAGATCGTGCTCATGGACGAGCCGACGGCCGCCATCAGCGTGCGGCAGGTGGCCGAGGTGCTCAACCTCATCCGCCGGTTGCGCGATCACGGCATCGCGGTGGTGCTGATCAGCCATCGCATGCCGGACGTCTTCGCGGTGGCCGACCGGGTGGTCGTCATGCGACGCGGCGAGAAGGTGGCCGACAAGGCCATCGCAGGCAGTTCGCCGGAGGAAGTCACCGGCCTCATCACCGGAGCAATCGAGACGGCGTGAACCGCCGTCATCCAGGCAACCGACAACAACGACATCATGGCGCGCCCCATCGAAGAAGTCATCGGCCAGCAGGTGCACGGCTCCTGGATCAGCTGGCTCGTCAGCCGCCATGCGTTCTGGGTTTCCGCCGCTGCGGTGCTCGCGTTCATCCTGCTGTCGATCTTCAGCGACGTGTTCGCCACGCAGCAGAACCTCTTCAACGTGACGCGCAACTTCGCCTTCGTCGCGATCATCGCGCTCGGCATGACGGCGGTCATCATCGCCGGCGGCATCGATCTTTCGGTGGGCGCCGTGCTGGTGCTCTCCGGCATGGTGATCGGCATGGCCATGAACGCCGGCACTTCGATCTGGCTCGCCATTCCCATGGCACTCGGCGCTGCGCTCGCGGTGGGTGCGGTCAACGGGTTCCTGATCGCCTACGTCGGCATCCCGCCTTTCGTCGTGACACTCGGCATGCTGTCGATCGCGCGCAGTCTCGCGATGGTGCTGTCCAACAACAAGATGGTGTACGAGTTCGGTCCGGACGAGGCGCACCTTCATGCACTCGGCGGCGGTTCCCTGCAGATGTGGTTTCCGCTGCTCGGTACGATCCAGGTGCCCAATCCCGTGCTGTTCCTGGTGGTCATGACGCTTCTCACCGGGGCCGCATTCCGCTGGAGCCGCTGGGGCCGGCACCTGTTCGCCATCGGCGGCAACGAGGTGGCGGCAAACCTGACGGGCATCGCGGTGCGGCGGATGAAACTGAGCGTCTACATGTTCTGCAGCCTGTGCGCCGGGATCGCGGGCATTCTCGAAGTAGGCTGGTTGGGGACGATCACGACCGGTCTCGGTCAGGGCATGGAGCTGGGAGTCATCGCCGCCGCGGTGATCGGCGGTGCGAACCTGGCAGGCGGTGTCGGCACCGCGTTCGGCGCGGTCGTGGGTGCAGCGCTGATCGAGCTCATCCGGAACAGTCTCACGCTTCTGGGGATCAGCACTTTCTGGCAAGGCACGTTCGTCGGCAGCTTCATCATCATCGCGGTGCTGTTCGAACGGCTGCGCAGCCGGACGTCGGACTGACGCGCGCGTCGCCGCCCCGGCGCAACGGAAAACGAGGAAGCAATCCATGAACGACGTCTATGCGGTGTATCCGAGCCTGAAGGACCGTCCGGTGCTGGTGACCGGCGGGGCCACCGGCATCGGCGAAGGACTGGTCACCCATTTCTGCCAGCAGGGCGCGCGTGTGGCCTTCGTCGACATCGCGGTGCGAGCCGGCCGCGATCTCGCCGACCGGCTGGCCGCGGAAACCGGCAACCGGCCCACCTTCATCGACTACGACCTGACCGATGCCGCCGGCATCAAGTCGCTGGTGGCAGGCGTGGTCGCCACGCTGGGGGGGCTCAAGGTGCTGGTCAACAACGCAGCGAACGACGACCGTCATTCGATCGAGTCGGTGACGCCGGAGTACTGGGATCAGCGCCTCGCGGTGAACCTCCGGCACCAGTTCTTCGCGTCCCAGGCAGCGATCCCTTATCTCAAGGCGGCCGGCGGCGGTTCCATCATCAACTTCGGGTCCATCAGCTGGAAGACCCGCAGCGGCGGCATGCCCGCGTACACCGCGGCCAAGGCGGCGGTGAACGGGCTCACGCGCGGTTTCGCGCGCGACCTCGGGCCGTTCGGCATCCGCGTGAACACCGTGGTGCCGGGCTGGGTGATGACGCAGCGGCAGCGCGAGCTGTGGCTGGACGAGGAGGGGAAGCGCACGCTGGCGCGCGAGCAGTGCCTGCAGGGCGACCTGCTGCCGGCCGACATCGCCCGCATGGTGCTGTTTCTCGCGGCGGACGACAGCCGCATGTGCACTTGCCAGGAGTTCGTCGTCGACGCAGGCTGGGCATGAGCCAAGCCATCGTCCTGCGCACCGGCGCCGTCGAAGCGATCGTGCTGCCGGAGGTGGGTGGCGCGCTCGGCGAGTTCAACTGCCTGCGACCCGGGGGAAAGTTTCCGCTGCTGCGGCCGTATGCACCGAGCGCGGATTCACCGCCGGGCGCGTCGCCGCATCCGAACGAGCTCGCGTGCTATCCGCTGATTCCCTGGTCCAATCGTATCGGTCATGGTGCGTTCGAGTTCAACGGCATCACCCATGGCGTGGCGTGCACCGATCCGAAGGAGCGCTACCCGCTGCACGGCGACGGATGGAAGCGGCCGTGGCGGGTGGTGGAACGCAGCGAACAGGCCGTGACGCTCGCCGTGATGGGCGACATCGCACCGTTCACGTACTACGGCAGCCTCGAGTACCGGTTGATCGGCGCGGCCCTCGAGGTGCGCTTGTCGGTCCGCAACGCCGGCCCCGTGCCGCTGCCGTTCGGGCTCGGGCTGCATCCCTGGTTCGTGCGTACGCCCGATGTCCGGATCACCGCGGCAGCAAGCGGGATCCTGACCGTGGCGGACGATCTCCTGCCCATCGCGCACGATCCGGTCCCGGCGGACGTGGATTTCAATCAGCCGCGCGGGTTGCCGGAGCGGTTGATCGACAACTCGTTCACGGGCTGGAACGGTCGCGCGCAGATCGACTGGCTCGACGCCGGCATGGCACTCGAGATCGGCACGAGCCCGGCGCTGCGCTTCTATCAGGTGTACGCACCGCCGGGCCGGCCCTACTTCTGCTTCGAGCCCATCAGTCATCCGGCCGACGCCTTCAACTTTCCGGCACCCGAGGTGCGGCCGGGATTGGTGGTGCTGGCGCCGGACGAGACTTATGCGATCGCGGTGCGATTCGGAGTCGTGGCGGCTTCGGCGTGAAGTCACGCCGGGAGCCGTGATCCGCACCTGTTCGACCCGGGTTGCGGCAGTGAGCGTCGCGCCTTACTCGGACAGGAAATCCACCGTCAGCGCCGCCAGCGACCGTGCCCCCTGCAGCAGACCGGACTCGTCGATGGTGAACCGCGGCGAATGGTTCGGCGCCGCCTGCGCCATGTCCTGATCCTTCGGCGTGATGCCGACGAAGTAGAAGAACCCCGGGACCTGTTGCTGGAAGTAGGAGAAGTCCTCGGCCACCATCACGCGCTGATTCACGCGCAGGCCGCCTTCGCCACCGATGCGCTTCAGCGTCGGCACCATCTTCTCGGTCAGCGCAGGATCGTTCACCGTCACCGGCACGGCCTGGTCGATCTTCACCTCGGCCTTCGCGTGGTTGGCCTCGGCGATGGTCTGGGCGATGTGTTTGATGCGCGCATGAATGTCCTGGCGCATGTCTTCGTCGAAGCTGCGGATGGTGCCGCTCATCTCCACCTGGTCGGGGATGATGTTCTTGCGTGTGCCGCCGTGAATGGTGGCGACGGTGACCACCGCCGGTTCCTTCGAGACGTCGATCTGCCGGGCGACGATGTTCTGCAGCCCGCCGAGGATCTGCGCCGACGTGATGACGGGGTCGATGCCCGACCACGGCCACGCACCGTGGGTCTGCTTGTCCTTGACGGTGATGTAGAGCCAGTCGGCGCTGGCCATGAGCGGGCCGGATCGATAGGCGATCATGCCGGCGGGCATGCCGGACATCACGTGCAGGCCGAAGATCGCGTCGGGCTTCGGGTTCTCGAGCGCGCCGTCCTTGATCATCAGGGGTGCGCCGCCTTCTTCGCCGGGCGGCGGGCCTTCCTCGGCCGGCTGGAAGACGAACTTCACGCTGCCGGGCAACTGTTCGCGCACGCTCGCCAGCACTTCCGCCACGCCGAGCAGGATGGCCATGTGCGCATCGTGCCCGCAGGCGTGCATGACGCCCACTTGCTGGCCGAGGTATTCCGTCTTCACCGTGGACTTGAAGGGCAGGTCCACTTCCTCCACCACCGGCAACGCATCCATGTCGGCGCGCAATGCGACGACCTTGCCGGGCTTGCCACCCTTGAGCAACCCGACCACGCCGGTGCGTGCGACGCCGGTCGTGACTTCCATGCCGAGCTTGCGCAGGTGTGCGGCGATCAGTTCGGCGGTGCGCGTTTCCCGGTTTGAAAGCTCGGGGTGCTGATGGATGTCGCGCCGCCAGGCGATCACCTTCGGTTCGATGGCGCGAATGCGCTGGTCGACGGTGGCGGCGAGGTCCTGCGCGGCGGCGGGGAAGGTGAGGGCGGCCGACAGCAGCAGGCAGGGCGCGACAGATCGCATGGAAATACTCCCGGGTGGTTGGTGGAACGGAGCCATGGAATGCCGGAGGCAACCGCATGGTGCGGTGCATGACGAGATTACCGGGAAACCCGGCGTTCAAGAATCGGCCGACGCTGCCAATCGGCGTCAGGCGCGCCGTTCGTCGGAGGCGCTCATCCGATTGAAAGCTGAGGGGTCAGCCCGCAAACGGGCCTGTCATTCCAGGGACTTGGAAAGGGTTGTTGATCTGTAGCTGGTTGGCGACACCCGGGTTGCAGGGTGCTCCGGCACCGTTCCTGCTCTTCCCGGGTCGTCACCCAACATGGACGAGGAGCCCATGGCCACCGATCAGATTCGTGCCCAGATTCAGGATGCGTGGAATGAGGAACTGGAACACCAGACCTTCGCCAGCTTGATTCGCTCGCAGCTTGCCAAGCGCGACGAGTCGTCCCTCGCCACGTCCACATTCGAAGAGCGCGAGCAGATGGCGCGCTCGATCGTGGAGAGCTGGCGAGCCCAGCTCGACCAGGTGCCCGACCTGATCGATGCGGTCGCCGAAGCGGCCGCGGTCGCTCGCGTCTACGACGCCGTCGCACCCATTCTCGATGTCGCCGAGAGCTACTTCTTCGATGCCGAAGACCTGCTGTCGGACAGCCTCGGCATGCTGGGGCTGATGGACGACATGTATCTGTCGCTGTCGCTGCTGCACTCCGTCTCGGAACAGTATCGCGGTGTGCACGGGCATCCGCTCATCGATGCGGATCTCGAGCCTTCCATCCGGTCGGTGCGGGCACTGTTTCAGGGCAAGCGCCTCGAAGCGTTGGATGCATCCATCGAATCGGCGTTGTGTCGCCCCGGCATGCTCTCGTCGATGAAGGCGCTGGCTGCGCTGAAGCGGCCGCTGGCCGTGACGAGTGTGACCGATGCGGGCATGCCTGCCGGCGCGGACGAGCGCGAGCTCGAGCCCGCTCACGCGGCGTAGGTCCACATGAGCGGCGGCACGTTCTGGCGTTGCACCGGGGCCATGCTCGTTCTCGCATTGGCCCCGAGTCCCGCTGCCTGGGCGCAAGGCGTCTTCAAGTGCACGGTCGACGGCAAGACGGTCTACCAGGCAGCACCCTGCGAAGGGCAAGGCAAGGTCGTCGAACTCCCTCGTGGCCCGAGCGAGCGTGATATCCAGGAGGCGAAGAAGCGCGCGGCCGCAGACCGATCCCAAGCGTCGGCGGCCGACCGGCGCATCCTGCAGCGTGCAGAGGACCGCACCGAGCAGCAGGCGCGGAACACTGTGCTTGCCGCCAATGCCGATTGCGCTGGCCTCAACAACAGGCGCGCCTCAGCGTACGGGCGACGCAATGGCGCGATGCGAGCCAGCCGGCAGGACAACATCGATCGGTCGACGGAGGTGCACCAAGCCAACGCCGACATTCAATCGATCGAGGCCCTGATGTCACGAGCAGGCTGCTCGATGCAGTGACGTACTTTCCCTCCCCCACGCGAACGCGTGGGGGAGGGTCAGGGTGGGGGCCTGCCCGCGGGTGGCACGGCGGAAATCCTTCCGCGATGCCGCCTTCACGCTGGTAGTGGCGTCCTCAGATCCTGTACCGCTATCGACCGATCATCGGACGTGCATCAAGCCGATAGCGATACACAGATGATCGAAGCGCAGATGTCACGAGCGGGCTGCTCGATGCAGTAACGTATTTTCCCTCCCCCACGCGTTCGCGTGGGGGAGGGTCAGGGTGGGGGCCTGCCCGCGGGTGGCACGGCGGAAATCCTTCCGCGACCCCGCCTTCACCCTAGTAGTGAAGTCCTCAGATCCTGCACCGCTGCACGGCGGCGGCATCCCACTCGATGCCGATGCCCGGTGTATCCCACGGCGTCACCATGCCGTCGCGCACCGTGAGCGGCGCCTGCCGCAGCCCGCCTGCGGCATCCATCACTTCGAGCCAGTGCGCGGTCGGCGTGGCGCACAGCAGATGCATGCTGGCCTCGAGGAAAGTGTGCGACGACATGGGCAGACCGGCGGTGC
The DNA here is from genome assembly GCA_019747905.1 of Burkholderiales bacterium. Lineage (GTDB taxonomy): Bacteria > Pseudomonadota > Gammaproteobacteria > Burkholderiales. The sequence continues at coordinate 37,822 of JAIEQG010000114.1, read as the reverse complement.
GCGCCAGCGCCGCGGCTTCGAGCCAGCCCGTCACGCCGTGGATGAACTGGGCGTCGGGCATGACCAGGTCCATTGCTTGGGCGGCGATGGCGGCGCGCATATCGGAGGGGCCGTGGAAGTTCTCGCCGATCTGGAGCGGCGTGGTGATCGCGTCGGCGATGCGTGCGCAACCTTCCAGGTCGTCGGCCAGCACCGGCTCTTCGATCCACGCGAGGCCTTCGCCATCGAGGGCCTTGCAGCGGATGAGTGCCTCGGCGACGCCGAGCGACTGGTTGTAGTCGATCATGAGGGCGATGTCGTCGCCCAGCGCCTTGCGTGCCGCGCGCACGGCGGCGATGTCTTCCTCGAGCGTCGGGAAGCCGGCCTTGATCTTGAGGCCCGCATAGCCTGCGGCCCGCGTTTCCTCGGCGATCTCGATCACCGACTTCGCGTCGTAGAGGCCGACGCTGTTGTAGGCCTTGAACGGCCGCAATGCCGCGCCGAGGGCACGGGCGAGGGGCTCCTTGCGGGCGCGCGCCCAAGTGTCCCACAGCGCCATGTCGAGCCCGCCGAGCGCCACGCCGGTGAGGCCCTTGGCACCGAAGAGGCGGCAGCGTCGCAGCAGGAACGTGTGCAGGTCGCGCGGTGCGAGCGGCATGCCGGCGATCATGCCGGCGAGCCCTGCCACGGTGCGATCCAGCGCGGGCAGCAACTCGGGCAGATACACCTGCGCGTACGCGTGGCCTTCGACGCCGTCGTCGGTGGTCACGTCGATCAGCACGAGCGGGAAGCGGTCGATGGTGCCGGAGGCGGTGCGCACCGGGCGAGGCATGGGGGCGAGGACAGGGGTGGTGCGGATGGCGGTGATCTTCATGCCGTAAGGGCTTCGTTCAAGTGGGTGTGTGCGTCAAGCGGCTTGCTTGATGAGCGACTCGGCGGGAATGCCCAGGCCCTTGTGTAGCTTCCAGACCATGTCCATGGTGAGCGGGCGCTTGTGGTTGAGTATCTCGTAGACGCGATTCGCTCGGCCGATATAGGGGACGAGATCCTTCGCCGTCAGGTTGCGCTGCTCCATCACGAAACGTATGGCCTCGACCGGATCTGGCAAATCGAGTGCGAAGTGCTTGGCCTCGTAAGCTTCAACCAAAGTGGTAAGCACGTCCAGCGTGTCACCTTCCGAGGTTCCGCGTTTCGCCGTCATGAGCGCCTCGATGGAACGGAGTGCGGCCTCATAGTCTCGTCGGCTGCGGATTGGCTTGATGTTCAATGTGTTGACCTCCTCAGATGCTTTGCGCGTCGATGCGATCGTATTGCTGGTGTGTTCCGATGAAGCGGACGTACAGGATGCGATAGGGGCAATTGATCCACGCGACGATTCGGTACTTGTTGCCGGCAACGTTGAACACCACGCGACCATCCATCAGGATGCTTGCGGTGCCAAAGTCGCGCTTAACCTGCGCGGGGGTTGCCCAGTCGGCCAGCAGGACCTGCCGGTACCATGCCAAGGTCGGCTGTCGTGCGTCTGTGTACTCGGGCTTGCTGTCGAGGAACCGCTTGAGGGTTCGCAAGGCAATGACACGCATGGTGCAGAGTAGTCCCAGAATGGGACTATTGCAATCAACTCAAGGGGCGGCCAGCGCCCGCAGCAACGCGTAATGGAAGCGATCCGGCGCTTCGACCTGCGGGGAGTGTCCCAGCTCCGGAAACTCGATCAACCGGGCGCCGGGGATGGCGCCGGCGGCGCGCTTGCCCAGTTCGGGATAGTTGCCGAGACGCTTCGCGACCTCGGCCGGGGCACGGGCCGCACCCGGCGCCGTGCGGTCCAGGCCGCCGATGATCAGGAACGTCGGTACGCGCATCGCACCGAATTCGTAGAGCACCGGTTGGGTAAAGATCATGTCGGAGGTGAGCGCCTGGTTGCGCGCCACGGACTCGCGTCCCGGGCCGGCATACAGTCCCGCGGCCATCGCGACCCAGCGGTCGTACTGCGGCAGCCACTTCCCGTTGTAGTAGTACTTGAGCTGGTAGTTCTTGATGCTGTCGAACGTGGTCTTGAGTTCGCCCTGGTAGAGCTGGTCGATGGTGGCGTAGGGCACGCCCTCGGCCTTCCAGTCCTCCAGCCCCAGCGGACTCACCATCACGAGACTGTCGACGGCATCGGGAAACATGAGCGCGTAGCGGGCCGCGAGCATGCCGCCCATGGAATGGCCGACGATCGTGGCGCGCTCCACGCCGCGTGCGGCGAGCAGCGCGCGCGTGTTGGCGGCGAGCTGGTGGAAGGTGTACTGATAGTGCTCGGGCTTGGTGGATTTGCAGAAGCCGATCTGGTCGGGGGCGATCACGCGATAGCCGTTCGCTGCCAGCGTCGCGATGGTGGCTTCCCAGGTGGCGGCGCAGAAGTTCTTGCCGTGCAGGAGCACGACGGTCCTGCCGTTGGATTGCCGGGGCGCGACGTCCATGAATGCCATCGATACTTCGCGGCCCTGGGACGGGAAGACGAAGCGCTCAACGGCATGCGGGTAGTCGAAGCCCTCCAGCTCCGGGCCATAGACGGGTTGCGGATCGGCTGCGGCGGCTGCATTGGCGAGGCAGAGTGCGGCGGCGACGGCGTGGTTTCGAAGTCTCATCGTGCGGTCAGCCCGAAGGTGAGTCGTGCGTGCAGCCGGTTGTTCTCGGCCGTGATGTCGGTGACGGACAGGCGGTCGACCACCACCTCGTAGGTGGACTGGCGGTCGGCGAGGATGCGCTGCAGACCTTCGCGCACGTCGATCTCGATGGCGCGCGGGATTGCACTGGCGAGGAACTGCTGCAGCAGCACCCGATAGCCTTCGTTCGAGATCTCGTCCACCCGGATATCGGTGAGGACCAGTTTCTCGCCCGAGAACACGGGCCTGGCCGATACGGCCACCTGCACCACGTCGCTGCGGGTGCCGACGCATTGATCGCCGACCTCCATCGATATCTTTCCGCTCACGCGCGCCTTGATGCGGACGCGGCCCTGCGACAGGGTGACGACCGGGGAGTCCACGTACGCGTACTGGCAGGCGGTCGTGGGCAGCAGGTGGTAGCGGCCCTCGTCGATGAACAGTTCGTTCATCAGCATCTTCTGGATCGCGGTGTTGTGGATGGTCAGCTCGCTGAGCGGGCCGGCGGCTGTGGCAGCGCAGGCGACGACGATCGCGAACAGGCCGAGCGCGATACCGGCGAGAAGTTTCATCGCTGGGCTCCATGGAGTACACACGACGACAAGGATACCGGTCGTGCGGAGGGTCCGCGCCCTGGCGTCACTGCAGAAACGTCGTCAGCACCTGTCCGGGACCGGTGGCGAGCGGCACGTAGTCCTTGCCGTCGTGCACCTGGGTGCCGTTGACCCACACGCCGTGGACGCCTTCCGCCCGCCGGAGCATGCGCGTGCCGCCGGCCGGCAGATCGCGGCGGCGTTCCAGCGCAGACGGCCCCACGGTTGCGGGATCGAACAGCAGCAGGTCGGCCCATGCGCCGGGTACGATCCGGCCGCGATCGGGAATCCGGTACTTCAGCGCGGGGTCGGACGTCAGCCGGCGCACGGCCTCCGGCAGCGTGAATGTTTCCGTCTCGCGCACCCAGTGCTTGAGGAAATGCAGGCCGAATCCGGCATCGCACAGGAAGATGAGATGCGCGCCGGCATCGGAGAGGGCGAGCACGCCGGACTCGTGCCGGAGCAACGGCGCCACGCCGGCGTCGTTGTTCTGGAACAGCTTGGCGATGAGTGGCGTATCGATCGGCAGATCGAAGAACCAGTCGAGCGGATCGCGCCCGGCGGTGCGCGCCAGTTCACTGACCGGTCGTTCGTCCACTTCCACCTTCGACCAGTCACCGTAGAAGAGGATGCCCGGTTGCGGGTTGGCGAGGTCGTGCCGGAACTGGCGGCGAAACGCCGGGTCGGCGTAGATGCCGGGCAGCTCTTCCGGCCTGGCGGCCTTCACCCGCGCGAAGGCCGGGTGCGAGAACATGAGATACGGATCGCGCAGCGTGAAGTCGAACGACAGCGGGTGGCAGTTGGCGTGGATGTAGACCTCGCGGCCGCGCGCGCGGGCGGCGGCGCAGCGCTCGTAGTAGCCCATCGCCACGTCCGGTGCGGCATCGTTGTACATGGTGAGCACGGTCACCATGAAGGCGGGGCGGCCGGTGTCGGCGGCCAGCGATTCCATGAACTCGGTGGTGGCGCGCGGGCCGGTTGCCATCACGAAGATGCCGCGCCGGCGTTCGGCCAGGGGGCGGGCCAGCGCCAGCAACTCCGCGTCGGAGGCGATGGTGGAAGGCATCGGCCGTCCGCCGAAGCCGGCGTGATTGGGCGAGAACGACGATGCGAGACCGATCGCCCCGGCGTCGAGCGCTTCGCGCACCAGGGTCTGCATGCGTGCGAGTTCTTCCGGCGTCGGCTCGGCGCGGGTCGAGGCATCGTCGCCCATCACCGCGGTGCGGATGCTGGAATGCCCCGCCAGCGCCGCCACGTTGGCGTAGGGTGCGATGCGTCGCAACTGCGCGAGGTAGTCGGGGAACGATTCGAATTCCCAGCGGGTGCCGGTGAGAAGCGCATCGAGGTCCATGCCCTCGACCACCGACAGGTTCTTCAACATCGTTTCGCGCTGGGAAGCCGGGCATGGCGCAATGCCGAAACCGCAATTGCCCATGACCGCGGTCGTGACTCCGAGGGCAGGCGAGGGCGAGAGCGTGCGGTCCCAAGTGATCTGCGCGTCGTAGTGGGTGTGGACGTCGACTATGCCGGGCATCAACGCGAGGCCGTGGGCATCCACCACCCGATGGGCACCCTCCGTGGGGCGGCCCACTTCGACGATGCGTCCGGCGCGCACGGCCACGTCGGCGGTGACGGGAGCGGCGCCGCTGCCATCGACAACGGTGGCAGCGCGGATCAGCAGGTCGAACATGCGCGGGGCGGAACGGTATGCGGTGAAGGACCTCGATGATGATAGGTCCGATCGCCCACCCGCGCCCGGCAAGTGTCTACGTAGTCGAGGCCGTCGGTAGAAATGCAAAGGGCGCGACTCACGTCACGCCCAGTGCAATGTGCTTCCGCGCTCCGATCGAGATAACCCCCAAACATCGGGGTTAGGGTGGTCGCGGCCCGCTCGCTTCAGGCGCACCCGAACGATCGAGCGCGCACAACAGCGGAGCCAGGGCAGCAACCGGATCGTCATGCTTTGTGCTTGAGGATCTACCTCAATCCGGTGCGCTGAAGCAACTTCAGTTGGCGCCTTTCGTGAGGCGAAGTCAAGCGGTTTTTGCCTCCACCGCGAGCGCAATTTTTTCGCTGCTGCGGCCGTCGATTCGAGTACCTTTCGGAACAAGAATCTGCATGTCCCGGTGCCGGGCCGGCCTGCGCGGTTTCGGCGTATCGGATACGCTTCCACGCCTGACGGCAATCAAGGGTGAAACGGCATGAAGGATGCCGCGCGGAGCGTCACCGAGTTCGACGCGTTGATCATCGGCGCCGGTTTCTCCGGCCTGTATCAGCTCTACAGCCTGCGCGACCGGCTCGGACTCTCGGTGCAGGTGCTGGAGGCGGGCGAGGGTGTCGGCGGCACGTGGTACTGGAACCGCTACCCTGGGGCGCGCTGCGACTCGGAAAGCCATTCGTACTGCTATACGTTCTCCCGGGAGCTGCTGGAGGAATGGCAGTGGACGGAGCGGTATCCGGGCGACGCGGAGATCCGGCGCTACCTGAACCATGTGGCGGACCGTTTCGATCTGCGGCGCGACATCCGCTTCGGCACGCGCGTGAGCAGCGCCCACTACGACGCGGCGACCAATCGCTGGCGCGTGACCACCGAGAAAGGCGAGCAGTTCTCCGCCCAGTTCCTCGTGACGGCCGTCGGCTGCCTCTCGACCGCCAACGTGCCGAAGATTCCCGGGCTCGAGCACTTCGCCGGCCGCTGGTTCCACACCGGCCAATGGCCGCACGAAGGCGTGGATTTCACCGGCAAGCGCGTGGGGCAGATCGGCACCGGTTCCACCGGCATCCAGGCGGCACCGGTGATCGCCGAGACTGCCGCGCACCTCACGGTGTTCCAGCGCACGGCCAACTACAGCGTGCCCGCGCGCAACGCACCGCTGACGGACGAGTTCCAGCGCTGGGCGAAGGAGAATTTCGACGAGGTCCGCAACGTGATGCACAGCACCACCAACGGCCATCCGTTCTATATCGACCGGCGCTGCGCCTTCGACGTGACGCCGGAGGAGCGCGAACGGATCTTTGAGGCGGCGTGGGAAAAGGGCGGACTGCAGTTCCGCGCCACGTTCCACGACCTGCTGCTCAGCAAGGCGTCCAACGACACGGCGGCCGATTTCATCAAGGCCAAGATCCGCGCGATCGTCAAGGACCCGGCCACCGCGGCCAAGCTCGCCGACATCGACCACCCGTACGCGGCGAAGCGCCCGCCGATCGATACGGACTACTTCGAGACCTTCAACCGCGCCAACGTGAGCCTGGTGGACGTGCGGGCAGATCCGATCGAGGCCATCACGCCCACGGGCATACGCACACGCACTGCCCACTATCCGCTCGACATCATCGTGTTCGCCACCGGCTTCGATGCGATGACCGGCCCGTTGCTGCGCATGGACATCCGCGGGCGCGACGGATTGACCCTGGCCGAACTGTGGAAGGCCGGCCCGCGCAACTACCTCGGTCTGCAGGTGGCGGGCTTCCCCAACCTGTTCACGATCACTGGTCCTGGCAGCCCTTCGGTGCTCTGCAACATGCCCGTGGCCATCGAGCAGCACGTGGAGTGGATCACGGACTGCATCGCCCACATGCGCGCGCGCGGGCTGACCCGCGTCGAAGCCGAAACCGGGGCGATGGACGGTTGGGTGCAGGAGGTCAACGCAGCGGCGAATGCGACGCTGTTGCCGCAGGCGCACCATTCGTGGTACCTGGGCGCGAACGTGCCGGGCAAACCGCGCGTGTTCATGCCGTACGCGGGCGGGATGGCGCGCTACCGGAAGATCTGCACCGAGGTCGCCGCCAAGGGCTACCAGGGGTTCGCGTTCAGTTCCTGAGAAATTTCGGGGCCGCGTTGCGTGATACTTGCAGAGGCAATTCGCACGCCTCGCCGGAAGCGATGGCGCAGGGCGGTGGCCGGCCGCGAAGATGCTGCTACCGCGCGCGGCCGGCCGGATCGCGTCGCGCGTGGCCTTTCATCGACAATACGGGGGCAACACCATGACTTACCATCGTGCTGGCTGGATCAGGTTGCTGCAAGCCGCGCTGCTCGCAGCGGTCGTCGTGCTGGCGGCAGGTTGTGCCGGCATGCGCGGGCAGCATTCAACCACCAGCGTGGTCGATTACCTGTACCCGAACGCGAAGAAGGAGCCGGTCGCGGAGCAGGGGATCCCGGTGCTGAACCTCCCGATGCGCGTGGGTATCGCCTTCGTGCCGGAGCGCGGGGTGTCCCACCTGACTGAAGCGAAGAAGACCGAACTGCTCGAGAAGGTGGCGGCGAATTTCAAATCGCTCGATTTCATCAAGTCGATCGAGATCATCCCCTCGGCCTACCTGACCCCGCAGGGCGGATTCAACAACCTGGAGCAGATCCGCGCCATGCACGGCGTCGAGACCATGGCACTGGTTTCCTACGACCAGAAGCAGTTCACCGACGAGGGCATTGCCTCCATCGTCTATTGGACCATCGTCGGTGCCTATGTCGTGCCGGGGGAGAAGAACTCCACCTACACCATGGTCGACACCGTGATCATGCACATCCCCAGCCGCAAGCTGCTGTTCCGGGCACCGGGGACCAGCCAGATCAAGGGCTATTCGACCCCGATCAACCTCAGCGAAGAGCTGCGGGCCGACAGCGAGAAGGGCTTCAACGAGGCCGTGGACAAGATGATCCCGAACCTCAATCAGCAACTGGCCATGTTCCGTGAGAAGGTGAAGGCCGCGCCGGAGGAATACCAGGTGGTGCGGTCGGACGGTTCGCGCGGTGGCGGGTCGATGGAGTTCTGGATGGCGCTGCTGCTCGGGGCGGTGATGGCAGGAGGGTTCTGGTGGTCGCGGCGCGCGGCGTGATGCCCACGCCGCGTTGGACCCTGGCCCTGGTGGCCGTCCTGGTGCTCGCGCAATGGGCACCGGGTGCGTCCGACTGGATGGTGTATGACCGTATCGCCGTGGCGGAAGGGCAGTGGTGGCGCGTGGTGACCGGGCACTTCATCCACTATTCCTGGCCGCACCTCGCGAACAACCTGCTGGCGTTGGTGCCGGCCGCGTGGCTGGTCGAGACGCGCTACCCCAAGGATGGATTGCCGCTGGTACTCGGCGCGTCCGTCGTGATCGGCGTCGCACTGCTGATCGGCGAGTCGGGCATCGCCGAGTTTCGCGGTGCCTCGGGCGTTGCAATGGCACTGCTCGGATACTTCGCCTTGCGCGGACTGCACGAGCACCCCCGGTGGCGCGTGGTCTGCATGCTCGCGCTCGTGCTCCTCTGCGCCAAGCTCGTGGCCGAAGCTGCGGGGTGGCGCCTGAAGGACTGGCAGCACGACGGCTTCGCATCGGTGTGGCTGAGCCACGTCGCCGGTGCCCTGGTCGGCGGTGCGCTGTACCTGCGGCACGCGTACCGGACCGATCCGAACGGATTACCGCTCGCTTCGAGCCGCTGAAGCGGCGGAACTATCCCGTATCGTCGCCCGTTCGGGCGCGGGCACGCTGCAGGTTGCCGGTTGCCATGGTCGCGAGCACTTCGGCGATTTTCTTGCGCCGCGCTTGCGACAGCGCGGCAGCCAACAACTCGCGGTGTTCCGCTTCGGCGCTGCGCCCATGCTGCAAGGCGAGCGTGCGCAAGGCGGCAACCATGCTTTCTTCGACGTTGCGCAGTATCAGGTCGGGCATGACGCGCTCCATCCGGACGGCACTTCCCCCGGGGGAAATCCTAGCAGCGAAGGCAGCTTTGTCCAATGGGTCTGCAGAGTTGTGGCGGCGCAGCAAAATGCCCCCGTCAAACGCCCGGCAAGGGTGCAGGCAGCAGGGGAACGGTGCCGCTGATGCGCTGCAAGAATGCATCCGCTATGCTGGGCGCGCTGGTGCCTCGTTCCCGCCTGAGAACCCGAGAAAGTCATCCCGATGCCGACATCCATACCCGCGACGCTGATCCCCGGTGACGGCATCGGCCCTGAAATCGTCGATGCGACCCTCGCGGTGCTGGAGGCCCTGAAGGCGCCGTTCGCATGGGAGCGCCACGTGGCCGGTCTCGAAGGGGTGAAGGTGGCCGGCGACCCGCTGCCCGAGTCCACTCTCGACAGCATTCGCCGCACGCGCCTCGCCCTGAAGGGACCGCTCGAAACGCCTTCAGGCGGCGGCTATCGCTCGTCGAACGTGCGGTTGCGCGAGGAATTCCAGCTCTACGCGAATCTGCGTCCGGCACGCACCATCGTACCGGGCGGGCGCTTCGACAAGATCGACCTCACCGTGGTGCGCGAGAACCTCGAAGGGTTGTACATCGGCCACGAGCACTACGTGCCGATCGACGGCGATCCGCACGCGGTGGCCATGGCGACCGGCGTCAACACGCGGCAGGGCAGCCGCCGACTGCTGGAGTATGCGTACGAGTACGCCATCGCGAACGGCCGCAGGAAGGTGACGCTGGTCCACAAGGCCAACATCATGAAGGCGCTGACCGGCATCTTCCTCGAGACCGGGCTGGAGCTGTACGAGCGCAAGTACAAGGGGCGCTTCGAACTCGACTCCGTGATCGTCGATGCCTGCGCGATGAAGCTGGTGCTCAACCCGTGGCAGTTCGACGTGCTGGTGACGACCAATCTCTTCGGCGACATCCTGTCGGACCTGGTGGCGGGCCTGGTGGGCGGCCTCGGCATGGCGCCCGGTGCCAACATCGGGGCCGACGCCGCCATCTTCGAAGCGGTGCACGGATCGGCCCCCGATATTGCCGGCAAGGGCGTGGCGAACCCCACGGCGCTGCTGCTCGCGGCGGCCATGATGCTCGACCACTGCAAGCTGCAGCCGCTCGCCTCGCGGCTGCGCACCGCCATCGACCAGACACTGAACGTCGACCAGGTGCGCACCGGCGATCTGGGCGGGCGCGCGAGTACCGCCGCGTTCACGCAGGCGCTGGTGGCGCGTATCGCCAACGGCTGAGTCGGTCGAGTCGACCGCGCTCGCAGCCGCGGTCTATAGTGTCGGCATTACACAACCAGAGTTTCGGGGAGGATGCCGCACATGAAACAGCCCGCACGCCGATCGCAGTTCCTGGGGGCCCTCGCGGCGCTGCTGCTGGCAGTGCCGGCGGTGGCGGCCGACGTCATCCGGATCGCCCACGTCGATCCAATGAGCGGCCCCTTCGCCCTGGTGGGCGAGAGCAACGCGCGCATGCTGCGTGCCGCCATCGACGCCGTGAACGAGAACGGCGGCGTACTGGGGGGCACCAGGCTCGACCTGCAGTCGTTCGACAGCAAGAGCAGCCCGCAGGAAGCGGTGCTCATCTTCAAGCAGATCGTCGATTCGGGCATCCGCTTCATCTCGCTCGGCTCCGGCTCGCACATCGCGCACGCGCTGAACGAATCCATCAACAAGCACAACAGCCGCAATCCGGGCGAGGCCGTGCTGCTGCTCAACATCGCCGCGCAGGATCCGCCCCTCACCAACGAGAAATGCAGCTTCTGGCATTTCCGCTGGGAGGCGCACACCGACATGCGCGTCAACGCGCTGAGCGATTTCATCGCGAAGCAGAAGGGTTCGCCCAAGGTCTACCTGATCAACCAGGACTACGCCTTCGGCCAGGCCATCAGCAAGGGCGCCAAGGAGATGCTCGCGGCCAAGCGGCCCGACATCAAGATCGTGGGCGACGACCTGCATCCGCTCGGCAAGGTGAAGGATTTCGCACCGTACATCTCCAAGATCAAGGCCTCCGGCGCCGATTCGGTGCTGACCGGCAACTGGGGCCCGGACCTGTCGCTGCTCATCAAGGCGAGCAAGGAGGCCGGTCTCGACGTGGTCTACTACACCCTGAACGCGCACAACGTCGGGGTGCCGAACTCCATCGGCAAGGCGGGCGAGGGCCACATCCGGCAGATCTTCTCGTGGCACGCGAACATCGCCGACAACAAGCTCGAGAAATTCGCCAACGACTACAAGAAGCGCTTCAACGAGGACATGTGGCTCGCGCTGCCGAAGCTGCAGATCGACATGCTGGCGAAGGCGATCAACATGGCTGGTTCGGCCGATCCGGTCAAGGTGGCCAAGGCGCTGCACGGCATGCGCTTCCAGAGCGAGACCAGCGAAGTGTGGATGCGGCCCGACGACCACCAGGCCATCATGCCGGAGTACATCGCCACGTTCTCGAAGACCGGCGGCCCGGTGAAATACGACGCCGAGGGCACCGGTTACGGCTGGAAGACCGACGTGCGGCTCGAGAGCAAGGACGTGGCGTTGCCCACCACGTGCAAGTTCGAGGTGCCGCAGTAGCAGAGCGCACTTATGACTTCGGCGGTGCAGCCGGTTGTTGCGACGGTTCCGTCGGCGCCGGCGGCACCGGCGCCGTAGGTACGAAAATCGGATCGATGGTTACCTTCTCGAGGACCGGAATTTCCTTTTCCACGAGATAGACGGCCGATTTGCGGAGTTCACCCAGCTCGGCGAGGTATTCCTGTTCGGTGAGCCCGCCGTTCAGGTACAGGTTGCACAGGGCGAACGCGCCGTCGCGGAACAACTGGACTCCCTGGGAGCGCTTGAATAGTTGCTTCATGGCCACAGCGAGCCCGGCTCTCGCTTCCACGCTGAGAGGCGGGGTCTGACCCGTCGGTGTCTTCAATGCGGCGGCGAACGTCTGGCTGAACTGTGCCGCCGCGTCGGGAGGTGCTTCCGCGCAGACCTTCGCCTTGTCGTCGAGCTTCACATACACGACCCGATAGTCGGCAGCCGTGGCCAAGGTGCCGACGATCTCGCGTCCCTTGAGTCCGACCTTGTCTTCGATGACCGGCGGTCTCGCGGTGAAGTACGAGGCGCAACCGAACTGCATGACTGCGAAGAGCATCGCGGCGAAGATACGCATCGTGGAGTTCCTTTTCTGCTTCGGGGCTGGGACGAACGGCTGCACTGTAGCGCTCGCCTCCTTACTGATCGTCTACCGTTAGCGGATTTGACCGACATCAAATGACCTGCGAGGCAATCGGTACAATTCGGCCCGAGCATCTTGGCGTCGTGCTGCCAGTGACGCGGGAACTGTGAAAAGGTGACGGACCTGATGCAAACGGAATCACAGTGGAGTGCCGACTACGGCCCGGAAGAGGCCGCGATGCGCGCGTACTGCGAGGCCGGCGCGAAGCGCGCGGCGGACCTCGGCAACCGCGGTCCGATCCGGTTCGATGCCGGCGGCCGGGTACATCAGGACATCCTCGATGCCTACTGGCGCTGCGGGTTCTATGTCTTCGAGGGCGTGATCGGCGCGGACGAACTCGCCGAGATCGAAGCGGACGTGCTCGACATCCTCGAGCGCCTGCCGGCCCACCGCGGCTCGCCGGTGGATCGCCGGGGCCGGCCTGCGCTCGGCGCGGATCTCGAAGCCAACACGCTGTTCTGGGCGAGACCGCTCGGCGATCCGTTCGGCGGTACCGAACTGGCCGGCGGCCGGCATCCGGTCAAGATGTTCGAACCGAAGGCCGCGCAGGACGCACCCGACGAAGTGGTCTACCTGATCCTCGGTTCGCTGCAGTTTTCCGACGCGGCGGTACGCGCCTACGCTCACCCGCATCTGCTCGCGGTGGCCGCGGCCGTGAACGGCGACGACTTCGCGCCGTTCAACGAAGCGATCTTCATCAAGGAACCCGGGCGCGGCGCCTCGGTGGCCTGGCACCAGGACGGCATCACGCACTGGGACAGTCCCGACTGGGACGAGGGTTCCCACGGCTTCAATTTCATGGCGCAGCTCTATGGCTGCACGGCCGCCAACGGCGTGTGGGTCGTTCCGGGTTCGCACAAGACCGGCAGGGTCGACATTCGCGCGCTCGTCGCCGCGGCCGGCACCGAACGGCTGCCCGATGCCGTGCCCATCCTCTGCGCGCCCGGCGATGTGGCCATCACCAACCGCCAGGTGGTGCATGGTTCGTTCGCGAATACCAGCCCCGATTGGCGAGTCACGTTCAACTTCGGTTTCCATCGGCGCAAGTCGGTGCTCGGCGTGAAGGGCGGTGGCTTGCACAATGCACCGGCGGTCTATGACGACGCGCGCATTCGCAGCCGCGCCCGTGCGATCGGCTACGCCATCGATGCACGGCGACAACGCTTTCCGCACGAAACCCCGTTCGCCTACCGGCCCCAGCTGGGCGAGACCTATCGGTGGGATGCCGCTGCCAGGGCGGCTCTCAAGGATTACAACCTGCTCGATCTTTCCATCTGAACGGCGGGGCGTCGCATCGCTCGCGCGATGCGACGCCCCGGGTTGCCGGTGCGCGGTGCGGTACCCCAAGGACACCACCGTTTTCCCGATGAACGACGAAGACCTCTGCTTCACGCCGGCCACGGAGTTGCTGCGGATGATCCGGAGCAAGGCGGTGTCGCCGGTCGAGATCGTGCGCGCGACGATCGCCCGCGCGGAAAAGCTCGGACCGCAGCTCAACGCGATCTGCACACCCACTTTCGAGAGCGCCATGGAGCAGGCGCGGGCGGCCGAGGCCGCGGTGATGCGCTCGGAGCGTCTCGGGCCGTTGCATGGCATTCCCACGACCATCAAGGACGTGTCGCTGACCAAGGGAATCCGCACCATGGGCGGGTCGAACCTGTATCGCGACCGGGTTCCCACTTTCGATCATGTGCACGTGGAGCGCCTGCGCGACGCTGGCGCCATCGCGATCGGCAAGACCACCGTGCCCGAGCTTGGCTGGAAGGGCAACGGCGACAGTCCCGTGACCGGCATCACGCACAACCCATGGCGGCACGGCATGAATGCCGGCGGATCGAGTGCCGGTGCCGCCGTGTGCGCGGCGGCCGGCATCGCGCCGCTGCACCAGGGCTCCGACGGCGCGGGGTCGGTGCGCATGCCGGCAGCGTTTTGCGGCGTGTTCGGATTGAAACCTTCGTATGGCCGCATTCCGTACTGGCCCATGCCGAACAACGGCGCGATCTCGCACGTCGGGCCGCTCACGCGGACCGTGGCGGACGGAGCGTTGATGCTGCAAGCCATGGCGGGCCCGGACGACCGCGACATGGCCAGCCTGGAAAGTCCGCCGGACGACTTCATCGCTCGGCTCGACGAGGGGATCGCGGGCCTGAAGGTGGCCTACAGTCCGGACCTGGGGTACCTGCGCGTGGACGCCGAAGTCGCCACCAGCGTCGAGTCGGCCGCGCGCGCATTCGAGGAACTCGGATGCGACGTGGAGGTGGTCAATCCCGGGTGGGGCGATCCGATCGAGATGGAGCACGTCCTGTTCACGGGCGGCTATGCCGGCATGCTCGGTCACCTGCTCGACGAGTGGGCGGACCGGCTGGACCCCGGGCTCGTCGCATTGACCCGGCATGGGATGAAATACTCCGCCGCCGACTACTGCCGCGCGCAGGGCGAGCGGTTGCAGTACTACGACAAGGTGCACGCGTTCTTCCAGCGCTACGACCTGCTGCTGACGCCATCGCTGTCGGTCGCGGCGTTCGATGCCACGCGGTTGATTCCGGAACATTGGGAGCAGCACCCTTGGGACTGGCTGCGCTGGGCCGGTTTCAGCTACCCGTTCAACCTCACGTGGCTGCCGGCGGCCACCTGTCCGTGCGGGTTCACCCCGGCGGGCTTGCCGGTGGGCATCCAGATCGTCGCCGGCCGCTTCCAGGACCTGCGAGTGCTGCAGGCGGCGCGTGCGTTCGAATCCGTGCGGCCCTGGGCGCAGGTGCGACCCGTCTTGCCGTAGCCGCTGTCCGCGTCCATCGTCCGATGGCGTCCGTTTCTCGAGGGAGATCAGTCATGGGACGAGTCCTGGCAGCCCTGGTGTTTTCGAGCGTGTACTTCAGTGCATCCATCGAGGCCGCCGACACGCTGAAGATCGGAGTGGTCAACGAGATCACCGGCCCCCAGGCCGAAGGCGGGTTGTTCACCGTCAACGGCCTCAAGCTCGCGGTGGACGAGATCAACAAGGGTGGCGGCGTGCTGGGCAAGCGGCTCGAGCTGCGGATCGAGGACAATGCGAGCACGAATCCCGGCACGGTGCTCGCGTTTTCCCGGCTCGTGAGCGAAGGCGGGCTGGCCGGCATCATCGGCCCGATCCGCAGCACGCAGATCCAGGCCATTGCCCCGACCATCGCCAAGGCGGGGATTCCCACGATGATCGGCGGCAGCGAGCCGGGCCTCACGCACATGAACAATCGCTGGGTGTTCCGGGCCCGACCCAACGACACCTACTCGTCGCGCGTGATCGCGGATTTCGGCGTGAACACCTTGAAGCTGCGGAAGTGGGCCATCGTGCATTCCACGGATGCCTTCGGCACCGGCGGCAAGACCGCCCTGGTGGCGGCACTCAAGACGCTGGGCGTGGAACCGGTGCTCGTCCAGGGCTACACCAACAACTCCCAGGACTTCACGCCCATCGTGCTGGCCGTGAAGAAATCAGGCGCGGAAGTGATGGGCACGTACATGACCAATTCGCCCGACCAGGGCATCTTCGCGAAGCAGATGCGCCAGCTCGGCGTGAACATCACGTGGGTCGGTTCGCCCACTACCATATCGGTGACGGCACTCAATCTCGCGGGCGCGGCGCTGCACGGCTCGTACGCCATCACCGACTTCACGACGGAAGCGAGCGACACGACGCGCGCGTTTACCCGGAAGTACCGCGAGCGTTACGACCTCACGCCCGACACCTACGCGAGTTGGGCCTACGACGCGCTCAACGTCCTCGTCATGGCGATCAAAGCCGCCGGCAGCACGGAACCCGAAGCAGTGCGCAAGGCGATCCTCGCCATCAAGGGCTATCAGGGTGTCCAGGGACGCTACGAGTTCGACGAATTCGGCGACGGGCTGCACGGGTACCACGTGGTGAAGAACGACAACGGGAAGATCGTCTACATCAAGCACGTGGAATTTCCGTTGCGATAGCAGGGCGTAGCGGGCGTGCGTCTGCGTCCCGGCCGATACCGGGGTGCTATCCTTCCTGCATGGCGTCTCTCACTCATGGTCGCCAGTGCGGCATGCACCGTCGCCAATCGTTGAAGTGGTAGGGCTGCGCTGGGCGATCGGCCTGCTGGCGGGCACGGTCGCCCTGATCACCGGACTGCTGCTGGCGCTGCCCTGGCTCATCGACCTGCCCGCGGTGCGGGCGCAGGTGGAGCGCCAGGTGTCGCAGGCGGTGAACGGATCCGTCACGTGGTCCGCGCTCGACGTCCGGCTGTTTCCGATGCCGCGCGCAGTCCTGGAGGGGGCCCGCGTCGCGATCCCCGGCGTGCTCGATGGCACCGTCGACGCGGTGGAACTGGAACTGCGGCTGCGGCCGCTCGTGTTCGGGCGCGCGGAGATCAGTTCCGTGGTCATCGCACGGCCGGTGCTGCGGCTCACTATTCCGGCCGCGAAACCGGCTGCGGATGCGCCGCCGAAGAGCCCGATCGAGATCTATCGCGGCATCGCGGAACCGCTGGCGCAGGTCCTGCGCGAGATCGCCCCCGAAACGACGTTGTCGCTGCGGGACGGCCGCCTGGAGGTCATTGCGCCGGGGTTGCCGCCGATCGGCGCGACCGACATGAATCTGAACGTGCGCACCGACGGCACCGGCGTGGCCTTGGACGGCGTGATGAGTGGCACCTATTGGGATCGCGTGAGCATCAACCTGCGGCTCGACTATGCCGATCTCAAGGCGCGGGCGGCGGCCGATGCATCCGGGTTGAAGCCGCAGAACGTGCTGGATCGCCTGCTCGCCGGCGTGCAACCAGCCGTCGAGATTCCGACCGTGGGCCTGCACGTGAAGGCCGGTACCGACGGTCGCAGTTCTTTCGACCTCGCGGTGGGCCTGGACGCACCCCGGACCCGGGTGCGGCGCGGCGAGCGCTTTGTCGACGTGGCCGAAGCTCGCGTCAACGCCGTCGCGGCGATGCGGGGTGCCGACATCGAAGTGACCCTGACCGACATCCACCTCGGCGACATGGTGCCGTCGGCTCGCAGCAGATTGCGGCTGGTCGGCGCGAACCATCAGCCGCAGTTCAGCGTGGAAGTGGACTCGGTCGATCTCACGCGGTTGCGCGATGCCGCCCTGGCGATGCTGGACGATCAACCCGTGATCCGCGACTACGTCGGACGGATCCGCGGCGGCAGGGTCACGGACATGCGCTTTGCCGCAGCCTCCGACACTTTCGCGACGCTGTTCGACTGGCGCAACGCGAATGCCGGCCTGCGGCTCGATGGCGGAACGATGCTGGTGCCCGTGATCGAGCAGGAGGTGAGTGGCGTCGGAGGCAAGGTGGAGTTGAGCGGCGGGGTGTTGAAGGTGAACTCGGCGGAGGCGAAGCTCGGGCCATCGCGGGTGAACGGCGCCACGTTCGAACTCGGCCTCGAGGATCTGCACGTTGATTCGCAGACCGCCTTCGCGCTCGATTTGCCGCAAGCGCTGGCGATCATTCGGCCGCTGCTCACCCGGCAGCAGCGCGCGTCCCTGGCGATGATCCGATCTGCCCGCGGCGCCGCGCAAGGGCACGCGTCGTTCGCATTGCGCGACAAGCAGTGGAGCGCGAAGGTCGCCATCGCGCGATCGGACGCCGTGGTCCGGGTCGCACAGGTGCCGTGGCCGATCGCGCTCGAGCAAGGCCGTGTCGAAGCTTCGCCTGCGCGCGTGGCGCTCAGCGGACTGCACGGCAGCGCCGGCCCCATCGTGCTGTCGCAAGGCGGCGGCGAGATCTCCCTGGGTGGACCGCCGTCGGTGAGGGCGGGCGGCGCGCGGGTCGCCGTGGCCGTGGACGAACTGTATCGATGGCTGCGCAGCCAGAAGGCACTCGCCAGCAGCCTGCAGCCGATCACGAGCATCGGCGGCCGTGCGACGGTCACGCTGAGCGGCGTGCAGGGCCGCCTCGACAAACCCGAAGCGCTCGCGTTCGACGTGAGCATCGAGCCCCACGACATCAAGGTCGAGACGGCCGAATGGCCTGCCGCGGCGGTCGACGGTGGAACGATCCGCATCACGCCGGACGCGCTGCTCGTGGAGCGTGTCGGCGCGCGGATGCTGGATGCGAGGGCGATGCTGTCGGGCCGGGTCGATACCTACCGCAGCGACAAGCGGCGTGTGGATGCGCGAGTGGACGCAGGTGTGATCGGCCATGCGTTGATCGACTGGATCTGGCAGCGCTTCCAGTTGCCGCAGCCTGTCGTGCCAGCCACGCCGATCAGTCTGGCTGCACGACGCATCCAATGGCGCGACGGGAAACTGGACGTCGCCGCGGAGGCCCGGGTGGACCAGGGGCCCGCCGTCGGCATCGACATCGCCCTCGCGCGCGGCGCGCTCGATCTGCGCCGGCTCGCCATCAAGGACGACGCCAGCGATGCGACCTTCAGCGCCGCCACGCGCGGCCGCCTGATCGACATCACGTTCGCGGGTGCCCTGGCAAGCCGCAGCGTGGCCGCACTGTTGCAGTACGCGGCGCGCGACTACGGCGGCAAGCTGCAGGGCGATCTGCGCGTCACGCTCGACCGCGACCTCGAAGGCCGTGCGGAAGCACACGGCCGCGTGCTGGCCGAGAACATCGACCTGGCCCGGTTGCTCCCCGTACCGCTCAAGCTCGAGCGCGTGGACGTGGAAGGTACCGGCCAGAAGTTGCGCGTACGCGAACTGAAAGTGGACTTGAACGAGCAGAAAGCCACCTTGCGCGGCGAGATCGAGCGACGGGCCTACGGGGCGTCCATCAAGGCGGAAGTGGAGTCGCCCGGCGTCGTGATCGATGCCTTGCTGCCGGCACCGAAGTCGGACGCCGGTTCCGAAGTGCCTCGCGACGCTGCAGGGGAAGAAGCCGTTCCCTCGAAGATCTGGCCCTTGCGGGTGACGGGTACTCTCGCGGTGCGCGCCGGCTTCCTGCAATGGCGCACCTATCGGGTCGAACCCGTGCGCGCGGATCTCGTGCTCGAGCCGGAGCGGGCGCAGATGAATGTGTCCGACGCGAACCTGTGCGGCATCGCCTTTCCGTTCTCGCTGGTGGCGGTGCCCGGCGAAGTGGACGCGGCCGTGGTGCTCTCGGCCCAGGGGCAGGAACTCACGGGTGTATCGCGTTGTTTCGGGCAGGACAAACTGGTGCTGACCGGCATTTTCGATCTGAACGCGAAGCTGCGGGCCAAGGGCAACCCGAAGGAACTGATCCACGCACTGGAAGGTCCGGTGCAACTGCATGCCCGCGATGGCGAGATCCGGAAGTTCGCCTTGCTCGGCAACATCCTCTCGCTGAAGAGCGTGACCAGCGTCCTCAAGAAAGGCACCAAGGTAAGCGGCGAGGGGTTCGAGTACAAGAAGCTCGATCTGCGCGGCGCCTTCGGCAAGGGGGCTTTCGCGGTCGAGGAGGCTGCGCTCGACAGCCCGGCGCTCGGACTGGCCGCCAACGGCTCGGTGGATCTCACCGGCGACAAGTCGCGGCTCACGGTACTCGTGGCACCCTTCGGCCGCATCGATCGTCTGGTGCGCAAGCTGCCCATCGTGGGTTACGTGTTCGGCGGAGCGCTCACCAGCATTCCGGTGGGGGTGAGCGGCGACATTCGCAGTCCGCTCGTGGTGCCGCTCGGACCATCGGCCATCACGTCGGAACTGACCGGCATCTTCGCGCGGACTCTCAAGCTGCCGACGAAGCTGCTGCCGGCGACGGGGGGCGGGACGCAGGCGCAATAGCTGGCCCCCATCCCAACCTTCCCCCAGCAAAGCTGGGGGAAGGAGCTGTAGAGCTGGGGGAAGGAGCTGTACGTTCCCTCCCCCGGCGTAGCCGGGGGAGGGTGAGGGTGGGGGCGCCGTTGCATGAGTGCGCCGCAGTACAGTACCGATGTCCGACCGCATCCAAAGTGCGACCCCGAGGAGAACCCCATGGCGCTCAGCTCGATCACGACCACCGCCCTGCCGGTGAAGCCGCAGGCCGTCGCCGTACTTGCACCGTCCATCAAGCTGAAGATCGACGGGCAGGAGTCGAGCGAACTGCAGGCGGGATTGATCGACTGCGTCATCGAGCACCGCCGCAGCATGCCGTCCACCTGTGTCGCCACGTTCTCGAACTGGGGTACGACGGCGACCGGCGTGGGCTATCTCCATTTCGGACGGCAGCTGCTCGATTTCGGCAAGGGGTTCACCGTGAGCATCGATCACGGTGCGCTGTTTCACGGCCGCATCGCGGCGCTTGCCGGCGACTTTCCCGAGAACGCGCCGCCGTGCATCCGCGTGACCAGCGAAGATGCGCTCGCGGCCCTGTGGGAGCGCAACGCCTTTCGCAGCTTCGCCGATGCGACCGATGCCGACGTGATACAGCGCATCGCCGCCGACCACGGCCTGCGTGCCCAGATCGACATGAGCGGTCCGAAGCGCTCGGTCATCGCACAGGCCGGGGAGAGCGATCTCGCGTTCCTGCAGGCGTGTCTCGGTGCGGCAGATGCTTACTGCTGGATCGACGCCACCGGACGCCTGCGCGCAGCCCGGAACCCCGGCGGCCGCGAGGCCGCCATCGTGCTCGAAGCCGGAGGCAACCTGCGTGACCTGCGCATCCAGGCGGACGCGCGCGGTCAATCGACGCGAGTTCAGGCGCGTGGCTGGAACGTCGCCGACAAGGCGGCGACATCGGCCACGGCGGAAGGGAAGTCGGTGGCGGGTGAAGTCGGCGCGGGGGGAACAATCGGCACGGCGATTCGCGCCACGGCTTTCGGCGTGGTGGAACGTTTCGAAGGCTCACCCGCCCTGGTCTCGGCCGCCGATACCCAGACGGCTGCTGCCGTTTCCTTCGCCGACCGCGCACGCACGTTCGCGCGAGGCATCGCCTCGCTGGGTGAGGTCCGTGAAGCCCTGCCGGGCCGGCGCGTCGAACTGCGCGGCGCCGGCGGGCTGTTCAACGGCGTCTATCGCATCGAGACCGTGACCCATCGATTCGACACCACCGGCGGCTGGCGCTCGAGCTTCACCATCGAACGACCGTGGCTCGGCGCCGCCGGCTGAGGTAACTACCCCCAGCAGGCTTTCGGCCTCTCACCCCAAGAGTCCAGCCTTCTTGGCACGGCCCGGCGAGGGCCGAGTGCCAGAGCTGCACAAACCCGAGGAGTCATCATGGATCCAAGCATCGCCCCGTCCCGGACCCGCCTGTTCGGCGTTTACACCGGCATCGTCACCAACGTGCGGGACCCCGACGGCCAAGGCCGCGTGAGGATCACGCTGCCCTGGAGCGAAGGTGCGAGCGCCGCGTACGAGATCTGGGCGCGGCTGGCAGTACCGATGGCAGGCCACCATCGCGGAATGTGGCTCGTGCCGGACGTGGGTGACGAGGTGGTGGTGGCATTCCAGGGCGGTGATCCATCGAGTCCGGTGGTCATCGGTTCCCTGTGGAACGGGAAGGATGCGCCGCCCGAGTCCATGGACGGTGCCGGGCGCAACGACCGCAAGGTGCTGTGCTCGCGCAACGGCGTGAGGATCACGCTGGACGATCAGGACGGCATGGAACGCTTCCAGGTGGAGACGCCGGGTGGTCAGAAGCTCGTGCTGGAGGACGGTCCCGGCGAGGTGACCATCGCGGACCAGAACGGCAACTCGATCAAGCTCACCGCCGGTGGCGTCAAGATCGTGGCAAGTGCGCGGGTGGAGGTGGCGGCAAGCATCGTCCAGGTGTCGGCCGGGATGGTGGAAATGGACACGGGCATGGCCCGCGTCAGCGGCACGGTGAAGTGCTCGACGCTCATCGCGGATTCGGTCGTGGCTTCCAGCTATACGCCGGGGGCCGGCAACATCTGGTGATGCCCCGGCGTCAATCGAGCGCCGTCACCCCGTGCTGGACGGCGAACTTGACCAGCGCGGGCAGGTCGGCGACGCCGAGCTTTTTCATGAGCCGGCTGCGGTAGGTCTCGACCGTCTTGGGCGAGAGGTGGATCTGCAGGGCGATCTGCGCACTCGATCGGCCCTCGACCACCAGTTGCAGGACTTGCCGTTCGCGCGCCGACAGGCTGGCGAGCGGTGAATTGCTCGATGTCCCGGGAGTTGCCGGGGCATCGTCCAGTTCCTGGCTGAGGTAGCGCCCGCCGCTCGCCACGGTGCGCACGGCAGCGACGATCTCTTCGCTGGCGGCGTCCTTCAGCACGTAGCCGTTGGCGCCGGCAGCGAACGCACGCGCCACGTGCTCGCTGGAAGAGTGCATCGACAGCACGACGATGGCGACGCGCTCGTCACGCTCGCGGATGGCCCGTGTGGCTTCGATGCCGTTCAGATCTGGCATCGAGATGTCGGTCACGAGCACGTCCGGCGCCAATGTCCGGGCCGCCCGCACGGCCTCGAGGCCGGTGCTCGCGGTGCCCACTACCTCGATGCCCGGGCTCTGTCCGAGCAGGGCCGCGAGCCCCTCGCGCACGATCGTGTGATCGTCGGCCAGCACCACCCGCAGGCGCAGTGCGGCGGTGCCGACGCCGGAACCTAGTCCCGGTCGCCCGCCGGCCATGGCAGTGGGTGCGCGGACGACAATGCCGCCGCCGCATCCGCTGATCGCATTCGCAACCCTCCATCGTGCTGGTGAACGAGGGGAATCTCGCGTCCGATTATGCAGCAAACGTCGCAGCGATCCAGTAGCGACTGCGCGAGGGCCACCGTGCGGCAGGCCCTGGTCTAGTATCGGAGCGGCTCAGCGCGGCGGCCCGTGACGCGGTTCCGCCAGGTGTTCGAGCAACGGTGGCAGCCGTTCCCACAGGTCGGCCTTGGGCACGAAGGCCCGGGCGCCGGCCTCGATGGCCAGGCGGAAATAGCGCCAGTCGTCGGCGAGAGAGACGACGATGACCGTGGTGTGCGGGGCGAGTTCGAGGATGCGCCGGGTCGCCTCGAGCCCGTCGAGACCGGGCAGGTGCACGTCCATCAGAACCAGCTCCGGCTGGTACTGCTGCACCAGTGCAATGGCCTGCTCGGCGTTCTCCGCCTGCTCCACGCTGAACTGGGGCAGGTACTTGCGCAGCAGATCGCGCTCCACGCGCCGCATGCGGCGGTGATCATCCACCACGACCGCGACTCGGGCCGGCGGGTCAGCGGTATCCGTGCGGTTCGTGGTCGGAAGCTCCGGGTTCATGGCAACAGTTACGGCACGTCGGCTGAATCCTGCTGTCGGGAAGTTCTGACAAAAGATGACGGCGGTGCCGGCAGCCGCGGAAAAAATGCAGCCGGAGTTCGGGATGCGCGGCGCTCGCGGTCGTTTTTTTCTGTACGATGCCATCCGGAGATCTACCCACAACTACCGGACGTCAAGAACAGGCTGCGCATGCCGTGAGCATCGAACGCTCGCGACTGTTGGCACTGATCGACTACGTGCAGCAGTCGGCCCGCTCGCGGGCGAAAGTGGTATCGAACGTGGCCGACCACGGTCGCTTCCTGCTCTTCGACCATCACGTCGCGGGTGTGGAGGGCGTGGTGCTGGACGCCACGGGGGCGGACGGGGACGAGCCGGTCTGGTTGTCGATCCCGCGGCCGCCCAATCCGGAACTGCCGCCCAAGGGGACGAGCGCGTGGTTGTCGCCGTGGCTGAGCGTGGGCGACGCGGTGCTCGCTGCGCCGCAACTCGCGCCGGCGGTGGAGGGGGCTGCCCTGATCGCTGCCGGGACCCATCGCGATGCCACGATGCCGGCGGCGGATCTGTCGCAAGCCGCGAATCCTGCGGTGCTCCCGGGTGAAGTGGTACGGCTGTCGGACTACGGGTTTCGCAGCGAGGTGGAAAAGCAGCTCGCCGGCTACCTCGAGCAGGAATGGGCCCCTTGGGCCGAGTTCGAACGTCGGCGCCGACGCCGCGCCCGGCTCTACGTTCAATTGTTGACGTTGCAGCAGGAGCTGACCGGCGCGCTGGTCGACGGTCAACTGGAACTCGTCTGGGGTGTGGGGCTCGGCGTGTGGAAGCACGGCGGTGCCACCGCGGCCTATCCCCTCGTCACCTGTCCGGTGGAACTCAAGTTCAACCCGGGTACCGGCGCAGCGGAAATCCGCCCCCGTGACGGCGATGCCCGGCTCGAGCTCGATTTCTATGCCGCCATCGATCGACCCGGGGTCGCCCAGGCCGAGCGCCTGGCGCGCGAGTTCCTGGCCGCCGCGAGTGCACCGGTGTCGCCGTTCGAACCGGAGACCTTCGAGCCGCTGCTCGACATCGCGCGCGCCTGCCTCGACCCCGACGCGGACGTGGTCGGGGAGGGCGAAGCCAAGCTCAAGATCAATCGCTCGTGGGTCCTGTTCGCCCGGCCGCGGAGCGCGAGTGTGCTGATCCAGGATCTCGACCGTTTCGCCCGGGCGTTGCGGGACGCCGGCGACGACGTCGGGTTGCCCGCCGCCACGCGCGCGCTGGTCTCGGAGCCTGCCGGCGAAGTCGTGCCGGTTGCACTGCCGGCGTTCCGGGGCGTGAGCAGCACCGCCGGGGCGGCCAGTGCCGACGCCGGCGACCTGTTGTTTCCCAAGGCATTCAACGACGAGCAGTTGCGCATCGTTCAATTGCTCGAGATGCACGACGGCGTGGTGGTCCAGGGCCCGCCCGGTACCGGCAAGACCCACACCATCGCCAACATCATCTGCCACTGGCTGGCCAACGGCCGGCGCGTGCTGGTGACGTCGATGAAGGATCCGGCCCTGGCAGTGCTGCGCGAAAAGCTGCCCGAAGAGATCCGTCCGCTCGCCATCGCGCTGCTGGTGACCGAAGAGGAGGGCATGAAGCAGTTCGAGGCTTCGGTCCACAAGATCGCCTCGGAAGTGCAGAGCATCGATCCGGTCGGCATGGGACGCGAGATCGAACGCATCGCCACGAGCATCGACGCGCTGCACGAACGCCTCGCGCGCCTCGATGCGGATCTCAGCCGCTGGGCCCGCATCAATCTCATGCGGATCGATCTCGAAGGCGAGAACGTGGATCCGCTCGACGCGGCGCACGAAGTGGCCCGCGGTGCGGTGAGCATCGAATGGCTGCCGGATGCCCTGGGTGCCGGCCCGCAGTACGCGCCGTTGTTCTCGGATGACGATGTCGCGCGGCTGCGTGCCGCCCGGGAACAGCTCGGTGCAGACATCGAGTACGCCGGGCGGCGGCTGCCTGCCCCCGAGGCTTTCCCCGATACCCGCACGCTGCTCCAGACGCATGACGACCTGGTGCGCTTCGCCCAGCTCGCCGGCGTTTCGCGGGCGGGCGACGTCCCCATGATCGCCGATCCCGGCCACGAGACACTCGAGCGCCTCCACGAGACCGGCGAGACCATCGAGCGCATCGTTGCCCTGCGCGAACGCATCGCCACGGCCGGGCGTCCCTGGGCATCGAACCTGTCCACGCGCCTGAAGGCGGGGGTCGTGACCAACGAGTGCCGCCTGATCGACGCGCTGGGCGAAGAGCTCCAGGCGGCCAACGCCGAGCGCGGGTCCTTCCTCGAGCGGCCGGTGACCGCACCGCGCGGTGCCGAACGCGATCGCGAACTGATCCAGGCGGCCGAGAACCTGGCGGCCGGTCGCCGGGCCTTCGGACTGACCGGCGTGTTCTTCCGCAGCGAAGCGAAAGCGAAGCTCGATGCGGTGGAGTTGAGCGGCCGGCCGCCCGCCGACGCCGCCGACTGGCAACACGTGGCCGCGTGGCTCAAGACGCAATTGAAGGCACGCGAACTGATCGCCCGCTGGAACGGTCTTGCCGCGGAAGTGGGTCTGGATGCTGTACCCATCGAAGACCCGCGCGCCGTGCCGCTGGCGCTGGAAGAGTTCAGCCTGTATCGCGAAGTCCAGGCGCTCGCCACCGCCGAATCCGATCTCGTCCGGCAGTCGGCGCGGCTGTTTCCGGGCTGGCCGCTGGCGCGGCGCGTCGCCCACGATGACAACGCCCTCGCGGAACTGCAGCGGATCATCGGCCACTACCTCGGCACCTATCGGCTCGGGGAAGTGTGGCTGGTCAAGGAACGGCTGCAAGCCGCCCTGGACGGGACCAGCGGCGCGGTGGCGGAGAACATCCGCCGCTTCGTGTCGATGTCGCTGGGCGATCCGGCCACCGGCGAGCAGGTGTTCGTGGCCGGCTGGTCGGCGCTCGCAACCGAACTCAACCGGTTGCACGGCATGGCCGACGCGTTCGCGGTCGTGAGCGACGTGGTGGAACGCATCGAGAAGTCCGGCGCTCCGAAGCTCGCCGCGGCACTGCGCCAGCCTCACGTTGCCGGCGCGATGACCGTTCCGCCCGAGGACTGGCGGGCCGGCTGGCGCCTGCGCCGGCTCGCGAGCCATCTCACCGCGATCGACTCCCAGGCGGAATTCCGACGCCTTGCGGCGCTGCGCCGCGATCTCGAGCACGACCTCGCGCGCCTGTATCACGACCTGGTGGTGCAGCGCACGTGGCTGAAGCTCGCCGAGAACGCGACGCCGCGTGTGCGTTCCGCCCTGCAGGCCTACCTCAACGCGATCCAGAAGATCGGCAAGGGTACGGGCAAACGCGCGGCGCGTTATCGCCAGGACGCACGCGAAGCCGCCGCCGAGGCCAACATGGCGGTGCCGTGCTGGATCATGCCGCACCACCGCGTGTCCGAATCGCTGCCGCCGCAGTTCGGTTGCTTCGACCTGGTGGTGATCGACGAGGCGTCGCAATCGGACCTCTCGGCGCTGCCGGCGCTGCTGCGGGCCAAGAAGCTCCTGATCGTCGGCGACGACAAGCAGGTCTCGCCCGAAGGCGTCGGTCAGGAAGAGGAAAAGATCAAGGCGATGATGCAGCGCTTCCTGGGCGACCAGGTAGCGCTGTATCGCGCGCAGATGTCGCCCGAGCGCTCTATCTACGATCTTGCCAAGGTGGTGTTCGCTGGCAGCGGCGTGATGTTGAAGGAGCACTTCCGTTGCGTAGCGCCGATCATCGAGTACTCCAAGCGCGAGTTCTACGCGCACGAGCTGCGGCCGTTGCGCCTGCCGCGGCCGTCGGAACGCATCGATCCGCCGCTGGTGGACGTGTGGATCCAGAATGCCGAGCGCAAGGACGACATCAATCCGGCCGAGGCCGACTACATCGTCGGGGAGATCCGGCGCATCACCGCGGACCCCCGCATGCAGCAGCGCTCGATCGGCGTGGTGTCGTTGCTCGGTGAGGCCCAGGCGCTGCGCATCTGGGAGCAACTGGTGGAAACGCTGTCGCCCGAGATCCTGCAGCGCCACGCCATCGCCTGCGGCGATGCGCGCACATTCCAGGGGCGCGAACGCGACATCATGTTCCTGTCGATGGTGTCGGCCCCGAATGCCGTGGGGGCGCCGTTGTCGCGGGATATCTTCGCGCAGCGGTTCAACGTCGCGGCGTCCCGGGCGCGGGATCGCATGGTGCTGGTGCGGTCCGTGGACCTGGACGATCTGTCGGAAGCCGACCGCTTGCGGCGCGGCCTGATTGCCCATTTCGCGCAGCCGTTCGCCGAGCACGCGGACGCGACCGGCGACTTGCGCGACCGCTGCGAGTCGCCGATGGAACGTGAGCTGTTCGACTGGCTCGCACGGCGCGGTTACCGCGTGACGCCGCAGGCGAAGATCGGGGCCTACCGGGTCGACCTGCTGGTCGAAGGTGCCAACGATGCGCGGCTCGCCGTCGAATGCGACGGCGATCGCTACGAAGGCTCGACCCGCTGGGCCGACGACGTGCGGCGGCAGCGGGCGCTGGAGCGCACCGGCTGGGTGTTCTGGCGCTGTTTCGCTTCGGCGCTGGTGCTGAGACGCGAAGCGGTGTTGCAGGAACTGGTGGCCACGCTGGAATCGCTCGGCATCCGTCCGGTGGCGACCGGTGCCGCGGCGCCTACGGTTCACGTGGAGGCGCGAAGGGTGCGCGTCGTGACGGAACCGACGCCGGCGCAGGACGCGGAGGAGGCGGTGGGGGCGGGGTAGCGGTACGTCGTCCCGAGGTCGGCGCGAGGTAAGGGGCGGGGCGGCTGTCGGTGGAACTGATCATCGATGGGCGAGTTGGCCCCCATCCCAACCTTCCCCCACGACTTCGTCGCGGGGGAAGGAGTGCATCCACTTGCGACGCTGGCCATCGCAGACACTCCTTCCCCCGGCTTTGCCGCGGGAAGGTTGGGATGGGGGCGAGCCCGCCCCTGCCCGATATCCGCAACGGGCGTCAGCGGCGCATCGCAGCGGAACTTACCGTGCTCGCCTGCGAGTCGCGCCGGCACCAGCCAGCATGGCGAGCATTACCAGCGCCAGGCCGGACGGCTCCGGCACCACCTGGACGCGCGTGTAGGTGATGAGGTAACGCAGATCGGATCCGGCGTTATCGATGCGGTACCCGACATCGAATCCGGCAGGTCCCGCCACGTTGAAGGTGGCGAAATCGCCGACGATGCTGTCGGCCCGGAACACCTCGGCCTCGACCAAGCCAGAAGTGAAGTCCACACCGGCGCTATCGAAGTTCAATTCGCCATCCAGAGTCGCGACGCCGTTGATGACCAGGCCGTTCAGCCCGCCGAACAGGCGTGCCGACTCCGCCAATGTCATGTCGCCTTCAATGCTGAGGCCGTCGGGCGTGAATCGGCCCAAGCTCTTGAGGGTGCCGACGACCGAACCGGACGTCCCCCCGATGAAGTGGCCCAGGCTGTCGATCTCGACGGCACCGCCGATCGAGCCGGTGCCGTCGATGTCAAGCGCACCCGATGCCACGGTCACCGGCCCGCTGATGGTGCCCGAGAGCAGCGTGGTGCCGCTCTGAACTGTCGTTGCCCCGGCTCCTTCCAGCGTGCCGGCGATGGTGCCGCCCTCGAGGGTCTTGTCGCCTGCGGCGTTCACGGTGAGGCCGATGGCGAGAACGCCGGCCAGTTGACTGAATGACCCGACCACCCGGAGCTCGGATGAGCCGCCGAGCGTGCCGCCGCTCAAGGTCAGGAAGCCAACCGTCTCGGTACTCAACACGGAGACGGTACCACCGCTGATGCTCAAGCCCGCCGAGTTGGACAGGTTCGTTCCGTCGTTGAGGTGCAACAGGCCGCCCGAGACGAACGTCGCACTCGTCACGACGCCGGCATTGTCTGTCGTGCCGTTGGCGATGCTCAGATTGCCTGTGATGGTGCCGTTGTTCACCAGCGTGCCGCTGCTGCCCATGCTGATGTTGCCTACCACTCCGCCAGCCACATTGATCGTCAGGTTGCCCGTGCCCGACAGGGTCACCGTTGAAGTGAGGGTGGCGTCGACCGTGAGCGTGCCGCTGGAGACGTTGACGGCGGTCACTGACCTATTGACGTTAAGCGTCGGCTGATTGCTCAGCGACCCGCTGTCGATGATGGCTGTAGCACCGAAGGACGGCTCTCCGTTGGGATTCCAGTTGGTGCTGGTGCTCCACAACGTACTGGTTTCGCCGTCCCAGTCGCGATCCTGTGCCGAGACCGGCGCGGCAGTGGCAAGTGCCAGCACCGTCAACAGGGTTGCGCGCGTCAGCCCGCGCCCGAGCCCGCGCCCGCGCGGTGCGACGGGATCTGGTGCTGTCTGCGCACCGCAGTCGGAACCGCCAAGGAAATCCGGGGCGACGTGATGGTCTCCAACCTCGGTCGATTGTCTGGTCATGATCAGTCTCCGTCGGCAAGCGCGACTCACTCGAATCGCGGCAGGCAAACGACGTGCCGGCGCTCAGCGACCCTCTGACAACACGGGTCTTCGCGAGCAAGCGGGGTCCAGAATGTCAAGAAATCCGACTCCTGCTCCTGTCCGCAGCACCCATGAGCGCCAGGGTGCCCGGGCGACTCAGCTCGTCGTTCAGACGAGCAAGAGCATAGGCATCACTCTCCGCGTCTGCGGAGTCATGCGCGCCTGAGCTCCGTCCCTGGTTGCCGGCCGCACGATCGACCGGACACGGAGGCCGATCGCCCCAATGCAACCGTGGTGACATCAAGTTTTCGTGGGGGCGATTTTTTGCCTGCCCCCATCCCAACCTTCCCCCAGCTTTGCTGGGGGAAGGAGTGCCTGGGTTTACCGTACCCGGGCTTCAGTGGTGGAACGAGTTGTAGGATTGCCGAGCTAGATGCGTGCGCCGTACAGCCCTCGGCAACGCCGGGGGCGGGGGAGGTAGCCCTACGCTCCTTCCCCCATCAGCGGTGGGGGAAGGTCGGGATGGGGGCAACTACCCCTTCAATCGTCCCGCCTGCAGCAGCAACCGCTCCGCCTTCAGCAACACCGGCCGGTCCACCATCCGCCCGTCCACAGCGATGGCGGCACCCGAGGCCTTGGCTGCGGCGGCCAACACGCGCTCAGCCCACTCGAGTTCCTCGGCCGATGGGGTGAAGCAGTCGTTGACCAGCGGTACCTGGCGCGGGTGAATGCACAGCTTTCCGCCGAACCCCAGCCGCTTCGCCCGCAGGGTCTCGGCCTGCAACTGTTCGGGTTCGTCGATCTCGGTACACACCCCGTCCACGGGCGCATCGATCCCGGCCAGGCGCGAGATCAGCACCAGCTGCGAGCGGAAATACAGGAGTTCCTCGCCGTCGCCATCGATGCCGAGATCCACCTGGAAGTCGATGCTGCCGAAGACCAACCGCCGGACGCCGCGTGCCTGGGCAATGTCACGTGCGCGCGTGAGGCCGATCGCGGTTTCGATGAGAGGAAGCAGCTGACGCGATCCGTCGCCGCAGAGCGAGGCGACTGCTCCGGACACCATTTCGGCCTTGGGCAGAACGATGCCGGCGACCCCGGCGCGGCTGCACAGCGCGAGATCTTCGGCGTGCCATGGCGTATCGACGGCGTTGACCCGCACCAATACCGGCCGCTCGGGCGAGAGCCATTCGGCCAACGATTCGCGGGCGGTCTGCTTCTCCCCGGGCGGGACCGCATCTTCCAGATCGACGATGACGGCGTCGGCCCCGGCCGTACAGGCGCGGTCGTAGCGCTCCGGACGGTTGGCGGGGACGAACAGGTAGGACCGGGGAGTCTGGTGGGACATGGATCGCTCGCTCAGGGCTGGATGCATCGGAAACCCCGCCATTGTTTCACGGGTGCGCGGATTCCGGAGCACCGGCCGTCACGGAAGAGTCATGATGTAAACAAGGTTGACTGTACCGGCTGGACGGTTTATGGTCGCGGCCAAACTATACCGGCTGGACGGTCAGAGACTGCCCGCTGAATCCACACGGAGTCTGCCAACCACATGTCCAGAGAGAGTTCCCGGGATGCCATTCTCGATGCCGCCGAGGCGATCGTGCGCGAGCAGGGTGCTGCCCACCTGACGCTCGACGCCGCGGCCGAGCGCGCGGGCTTGAGCAAGGGCGGGGTCCTGTATCACTTCCAGACCAAGGACTCGCTGCTGGTGGCGCTCGTCCAGCGCATGACCAGCGCATTCCAGGGGTTGTACAAGGAAGCGAGCGAGCGCATGGGCAACGACCCGACCCGCATGCTCGAGGCCTATCTGGAAGCGGTGACGTCGGCGGAAGAGAAACTCGGCAACACGTCCTGCTCGCTGATCCCGGCGCTTGCGTCGAATCCGGAACTGCTCGAACCGATCCGGGCGTTCTACAAGCATCACTTCGCCCAGTTGGCGAAGACATCGGTGGGCTGGGACCAGGCAGCGATCGTGACTCTCGCCCTGGACGGCATGTGGTTGCTCGAGATGCTCGGCGTGTCGCCGCTCGAGCCGCAGGACAAGAAACGCATCGCGAAGGTGCTGACGCGCCTCGCCACGGAAAAGATTCATTGATCGACGCGGGTCGCGTCGCGCTGGAAGGGAGCATCGGCATGTCGAAGTCTCGGGATTGGATGGTCGCCACCGCCGTTTTGGCCGTAGTGACTCTCGCCGCGTGCGGCAAGAAGGACGAAGCGGCTGCCGGTGGACCACCGGCAGGCGGCGGCGGAGCGCCGGTCACTTACGCCGAAGCGAAGCTGCGACCGGTGGTGGAGCGCCAGGAGTTTCCGGCGCGCCTCGAAGCGGTGGAGCAGGTGCAGGTGCGCTCGCGCATTACCGGCTACATCCAGGAGGTCCACTTCGCCCAGGGTGCTGAGGTGCGCAAGGGCGACCTGCTGGTGACCATCGATCCGCGGCCGGTGCAGGCGCGCGTGGCGAAAGCCGAGGCCGACCTGATCGCGAGCCAGACGCGCATCGATCTCGCCCGGGTCGAATTGGCGCGAGCCGAGAAGCTGCTCGCGAGCCAGGCGACCTCGCAGCGCGAAGTCGACGAGAAGTCCGCCTCCCTGAAGGACCTCGAGGCGATGTACAAGGCAGCGCAGGCGGCTCTGGACGCGACCCGGCTCGATCTGTCCTTCACGCGCGTGACTGCACCCATTTCAGGCCGCGTCGGCAAGCCCGAGATCACCGCCGGCAACTTCGTGCAGACCGAAGGTCCCGAATCGCCGGTGCTCACCACCATCGTTTCGTCCGGACCGATCTACGTGACCTTCGACGTGGACGAGCGCACGTTCGTCAAGTACGGCTTGAAGGGGCGCGGCACGGTGAAGGGCGGCCGCCTGCCGGTGGAAATCGGCCTGGCGGCGGAAGAGGGCTTCCCGCACCAGGCGACACTGGTCTACGTGGACAACAAGGTGGACATCGCGACCGGCAACGTGCGCCTGCGCGCGCTGCTCGACAATCGCGACGGTTCGCTGGTGCCCGGCCTGTACGCGCGGGCCCGGCTCGGCGACCCGGGTGGGATGCACGACGCCGTAGTGGTGCCGGACAAGGCGGTGGCTACCGACCAGGACCGCAAGTTCGTCTACGTGGTGAGTGCCGACAAGAAGGCCGAGTACCGCGTCGTGAAGATCGGGCAGGTCACGGAAGGGCAGCGCGTGATCCTGGAAGGTCTCAAGCCCGGCGAGCACGTGATCGTGAACGGCCTGATGCGCGTGCGACCGGGGCAACCGGTCAGCCCGTCGCTCGAAGGTGCCGATGCCGCGAAGGCTGCGGCCGCCGAACCCAAGAAGCCCGAGTCGAAGTAAGCGCCTGGAACCGCCCCCATGAATCTCTCGCGCTTCTTCATCGACCGCCCGATCTTCGCGGCGGTCATCTCGATCTTCATCTTCATCGCCGGCCTGCTGTCGATGCTGCGGCTGCCGATCGCCGAATTCCCGGACGTGGTGCCGCCGTCGGTGCAGGTCCGCACCCAGTTCCCCGGCGCCAATCCGCAGGTGATCGCGGATACCGTCGCCGCGGTTCTCGAGGAACAGATCAACGGCGTCGAGGACATGCTCTACATGTCGTCGCAGTCGACGGCCGATGGTTCGTACCAGCTCACCATCACCTTCAAGGTGGGTTCGGACGTGGACAAGGCCGAGACCCAGGTGCAGAGCCGCGTGCAGCGGGCGTTGCCGCGGTTGCCCGAGGAAGTGCGGCGCATCGGCGTGGTGGCGCAGAAGAGTTCGCCCAACCTCACCATGGTGGTGAGCCTGACCTCGCCCGACGGCCGCTACGACGAGCTCTATCAGCGCAACTACTCGGTGCTCAACATCAAGAACCGCCTGCAGCGCATCGAGGGCATGGGGCTGGTGGAAGTGTTCGGTGGCGGCGACTACGCCATGCGCATCTGGCTGCAGCCGCCCAAGCTCGCGGCCCTCGGCCTGCAGGCCACCGACGTGGTGCGAGCGCTGCAGGAGCAGAACGTGCAGGTCGCCGCCGGTGTGCTCGGCGCACCGCCGGCGCACGGTGCCGCGGACTTCCAGCTCAACATCAATGCCAAGGGGCGCTTGAAGGACGAGCAGGAGTTCGGCGAGGTGATCGTGCGCAGCACGCCGACCGGTCTGGTGCGCCTGAAGGACGTGGCGCGGATCGAGCTGGGCGCCAACACCTATTCACTGCGCAGCCTGCTCAACAACACGCCGTCGGTCGGTGTGGCGGTGTTCCAGTCGCCGAGCGCCAATGCACTGTCCCTGTCGAGCGACGTGCGCGACGCGATGGTGGAACTCAAGAAGGACTTTCCGCCCGGTCTCGATTACAAGATCGTCTACGACCCGACGCAGTTCGTGCGCGCGTCGATCAAGGCCGTGATCACGACCTTGCTGGAAGCCGTGGCGCTGGTGGTACTGGTGGTGGTCGTGTTCCTGCAGACCTGGCGGGCGTCGATCATTCCGCTGATCGCGGTGCCGGTGTCGATCATCGGCACCTTCGGCCTGCTGATGCTGTTCGGCTTCTCCATCAACACCCTCACGCTGTTCGGCATGGTGCTCGCCATCGGCATCGTGGTGGACGACGCCATCGTGGTGGTGGAGAACGTCGAACGCAACATCGAAAACGGTCTCAGTCCGCGCGACGCCACGTACCAGGCGATGCGCGAGGTGAGCGGGCCCATCATCGCGACGACGCTGGTGCTGTGCGCGGTGTTCGTACCGACCGCCTTCGTGTCGGGCCTTAGCGGTCAGTTCTACAACCAGTTCGCGCTGACCATCGCCATCTCGACGGTGATCTCGCTCATCAACTCGCTAACGCTGTCCCCGGCGCTGTCCGCGGTGCTGCTGAAGCCGCACGGGGCGCCGCCTGACTTCCTCCAGCGCGGGATCGATGCCGTACTGGGCTGGTTCTTCCGCGGCTTCAACCGGTTCTTCAAGTGGTCCGCGCGCGGCTACGAGGGACGGGTGCGCAAGCTGCTCAACCTGAAGTTTGCGGTGATGATCGTCTACGCGGGGCTGATCGCGCTGACCGTGTTCCTGTTCGAGATCGTGCCGAAGGGCTTCGTGCCGACCCAGGACAAGCAGTACCTGGTGGGCTTCGCGAAGCTGCCGGACGGCTCGTCGCTCGATCGCACGGAAGCCGTCATCAAGCGCATGGGCGAGATCGGGTTGAAGCATCCGGCCGTGTCCGATTCGGTGGCTTTCCCGGGCCTGTCGATCAACGGCTTCACCAACAATCCGAACGAAGGCATCGCGTTCTTCGGTCTGAAGGACTTCAAGGACCGGCATGGCTTCGAGCAGTCCCTGTGGGGCGCGTTCACGCAGCTCAACCAGGAGCTGGCCGGCATCCAGGACGCGTTCGTGATGGTGTTCCCGCCGCCGGCCGTGATGGGGCTGGGAGAGGTCGGCGGCTTCAAGCTGCAGATCGAGGACCGCGGCAATCTCGGCTTCACGGCTCTGAACGAAGCGCTCCAAAGCGTGCTGGGGCGGGCCTACCAGACCAAGGAACTGGCGGGCGTCTTCACGAGCTACACGATCAACGTGCCGCAGATCTTCGCGGACGTGGATCGGGAGAAGGCGAAGCGGATGGGTGTGGGTCTCGAGGAGATCTTCGCGGCGCTGCAGATCAATCTGGGCTCGCTGTACGTGAACGACTTCAACCGCTTCGGCCGCACCTATCAAGTGGTGGTGCAGGCGGACGCCGCGTATCGCCTGCAGCCGGAGCAGATCGGGCAGATCAAAATCCGCACGGCCAACGGCGGCATGGTCCAGCTTTCGTCGCTGTTGACGCCGAAGCAGAGCTTCGGGCCGGACCGGGTGCAGCGCTACAACACCTACGTCACGGCCGATCTGTACGGCGGGCCGGCTCCGGGCGCCTCCTCCGGCCAGGCCCAGGCCGCCATCGAGAAGATCCTGCTCGAGACGTTGCCCAAGGGTATCGGCTACGAGTGGACCGACCTCACCTACCAGGAGCAGCTGGCCGGCAACACCATGATCTACGTGTTCCCGTTGTGCGTGCTGCTCGCGTTCCTGGTGCTCGCCGCGCAATACGAGAGTCTGCGTCTGCCGCTGGCGGTGATCCTGATCGTGCCGCTGTGCCTGCTGTTCGCGATGTTCGGCGTGTGGCTCACCGTGGGTCAGGGCACGATCTTCGGCATCATGCTGGCGATCGTGGGGGCCAACTTCCCGCAGGGCGACAACAACATCTTCACCCAGATCGCCTTCATCGTGCTGGCAGGCCTTGCGTGCAAGAACGCGATCCTGATCGTGGAGTTCGCGCGCGACCTGGAGCTGGCCGGACGCAAGAAGTACGAGGCGGCGCTGGAGGCCTGCCGCTTGCGATTGCGCCCGATCCTGATGACGTCGTTCGCGTTCATCATGGGTGTGGTACCGCTGGTGCTGGCGAGCGGTGCCGGATCGGAGATGCGCCAGGCCATCGGCATCGCGGTGTTCTTCGGCATGCTGGGCGTGACGTTCTTCGGCTTGTTCATGACGCCGGTGTTCTACGTGCTGGTGCGGGGGCGCAAGCCGCTGGCGGCGCCGCACCACGACGTACCGACGATTCCAGTTGCGGAAGGAGGGGCGGTTCATGGTTGATCGTCGACTGATCCCGTTGGCGATTGCGCTGGTCATCTCAGGTTGCAGCCTCGCCCCGAAGTTCGAGCAACCGAAGGTGGCCACGCCCGATGCGTTCAAGCAGGAAGCGCTGGCGCTGCCGGCCAGCGAACGCGGTTCGTGGAAAGTGGGCGAACCGGCCGAGAGCCAGCCGCGCGGCGAATGGTGGAAAGCCTTCGGCGATTCGACCCTCGACCAGCTCGAGGCAGCCGCCATGGCGGAGAATCCCGGGCTGCAGGCGGCCGCGGCACGCGTGCTGCAGGCGCGGGCGGTACTCGGGATCACCGAGGCCGATCGCATTCCGCAGGTCTCCGTGGGCGTGGGTCCGTTCAACACGCGACCGTCGCCCGCATCGGCAGGACTGCCGGCGGATGCCAACACGTCGTCACGCACCTTGTGGCGTGCGAACGCGGTCGCGAGCTATGAACTCGATCTGTTCGGCCGCGTGAAGAACAGCATCGGGGCGGCGAAGACTGATCTCGAAGGCACCGAGGCGACCTTCCGCTCCGTCACCCTGGCGTTGCAGGCCGACGTGGCGCGAACCTACTTCGAGCTGCGCGAAACCGAAGGGGACCTCGAAGTGCTGAGGCGTGGCGTGCAGTTGCGCGAAGCCACACTCAAGCTGAACGAAGCGCGCTATCAGGCGGGTGCCGCCGGCGAACTGGACGTTGCCAGGGCCAAGACGGAACTCGCGGTGAACCGGACCGAACTCGCCGCAGCGGAAGGACGCCGCGCCCGGGTGGAGAACGCGCTGGCCATCCTGCTCGGCAAGCCTCCGGCGAATTTCTCCCTGATGATCACGGCGCCGCCGGGGACGGTGCCGTCGATCCCGGCCGGTCTCCCGTCATCACTGCTCGAGCGTCGCCCCGACATCGTGGCCGCGCAACGCGCCCTGGTGTCGGCCAACGCGCGCATCGGCGTGGCGAAGGCGGCGTTCTTCCCGCAGATCAGGCTGACGGGCCAGGCGGGCTTCGAGTCGGACGACATGAGCGATCTGTTCCGCTGGTCGAGCCGCACGTGGTTCTTCGGTCCGTTCCTCGGTGCGCTGATCTCGGTGCCCATTCTCGATGGCGGTCGCAACCGCAACGAGCTGGCACGGGTGAAGGCGGTGTACGAGGAGTCGGTCGGCAACTATCGGCAGAAGGTGCTGCTCGCCTTCGGCGACGTCGAGGACAGCCTTGCGGGCCTGCGATCGCTGGCCGGGCAGGCAGCCGCAAACGAAGAGGCGGTGGTGGCGGCGAAGCGTGCGGCGCAACTCGCGCAGATCCGCTACGACGTCGGCGCGACCGGCTACCTCGAAGTGATCGATGCACAGCGCACCGCATTGGATGTGGTGCGGGACGAAAACCGCATCCGGGGTGCGCGCGCTACAGGAACCGTCGCGCTCATCCGTGCTCTTGGCGGCGGGTGGGGTGATCTGCCGGCGGAGCCGGAGAAGGTCTCGGCGCGCTGAGGGCTGTTGCCCCCATCCCAACCTTCCCCCAGCAAAGCTGGGGGAAGGAGCGTAAGTCCCCTCCCCCGGCAATGCCGGGGG
>JAIEQG010000157.1 GCA_019747905.1 Burkholderiales bacterium | reverse complement strand
GGCTCCCCGACCTGGGCTCGAACCAGGGACCTGCGGATTAACAGTCCGTCGCTCTACCGACTGAGCTATCGGGGAATCGAAGCCCGCTATCATAGTCATGAGGATTTCAAGGGTCAATGAGCATGGGTGT
Organism: Burkholderiales bacterium; assembly: GCA_019747905.1. Classification (GTDB taxonomy): domain Bacteria; phylum Pseudomonadota; class Gammaproteobacteria; order Burkholderiales. Next base: position 54,331 of record JAIEQG010000157.1, on the reverse strand, counting down.
ATCCCGACGCGCCAGGCTGATCGCCTGGTGCACGGCCGCGCTATTGCTGGTCGCGCTGATCGTGCCGTACGTCATTCCGCTGGGCAGCTACATCCCGGCGATCGAGCAGGGGGCTGCCGCTGCCCTCGGCCAACCGGTGCATGTCGAGGCGCTGCGCTTGCACCTGTTGCCGCGCCCGCACGTGACGGCCTACCGGATATCGGTCGGCCAACCAGCCGCCGCCGCCATCGATGCGATCGTGGTGACACCGAAGCTCGCGAGCCTGTTTTCGGACTCCGGCCTCGTCGTCGACATCCACGTGGTGCGCCCCTGGATCGAACAGGCCGGCTTCGCCGTGGTTGCCCATGTTGCGGGCTCTCCGCGCAAATCCGGTGGCCCCGGCTCGCCGGAGCCCCGCATCGCACGGGTCCGGATCACTGATGCCGAGTTGCGCCTCGCCGCCGGTTCCATCGCAGACCTGGATGCCACCATCCTGCTCGATGCCGCAAGGGCTCTCGAGCGCGTGGAACTCTCCCAGGCCGGGGGACGCTTGAAGGCAACCCTCCAACCCGCCGGGCGCAATTTCGCGCTGGAGGTAGCCGCGCGCGAGTGGCAGCTGCCCGTGGGGCGTCCGGTGAAATTCGATCGCCTCGACGCGAAAGGGTTGCTCGACGCGAATGGCCTCAACCTGCGAGCCATCGAGGGGCGCCTGTACGACGGGGCCATCGTCGGCAATCTTCGGCTCGGCTGGAAGGGCGGCTGGAAACTCGACGGCAAGTTCACCGTCACCGACGTTGCGGTCGCACCGCTCGCCGTCGCGGTCGGCGGCAACTCGTCGCTGTCGGGCCGACTCCGAGCCAAGCCCGCATTGTCGGCGTCGGCCCCCGCCGCGAGCGGGCTCGCAGCTGCACTGCATCTCGACACCGATTTCGAGATCGCGCAGGGCGTCTTGAAGGGCATGGACCTCAACGCCGCCGCGCGCTCGGTCCTGGGCACCACCGACGCGAAGAGCGGCGACACACGCTTTGACTACCTCAAGGGGCATTTCGCCGTCGACCCGGAGGGCTTTCACTTTTCCGATCTGGAGATCGCGTCCGGACTTCTCAAGGCCGTCGGGGACGTATCGATTTCCCGATCCAGGGAGCTCTCCGGGGACATATCGGCGGAGGTGCGCGGCACCGCATCGCTGGTCGCCACACCCCTCGCCATCTCCGGGACGGTCGACGACCCCGTGGTGCGGCCGAGCAAGGCCGCGCTGGCCGGCGCGGCGGTCGGCACAGCGATCCTGCCGGGAGTCGGCACCGCCATCGGCGCGAAGGCCGGCGTGTTCACCAAGAAACTGTTCGGTGGCAGCCCGCGCAAGCGCGTCGATGAAGACGGAACCGGTCGTTAACCTTTGAGCACGGTGGCAATCGCGGTCGCCACATGGTCGATGTTCTTCGTGTTGAGCGCCGCCACGCAGATACGGCCGGTGTCGATCGCGTAAACGGAGAACTCGTCGCGCAAGCGCTGCACCTGCGCCTTGGTGAGTCCCGAATACGAGAACATGCCGCGCTGCTGTTTCACGAACTCGAAGTTTGCCTGCGGAACCTGTGCACGCAGCTTGTCCACGAGCGCGCTGCGCATCGTCCGGATGCGATCACGCATGCCCGCGAGCTCCTGTTCCCAAAGCGCACGCAGCTCCGGCGATTCGAGTACCGTCGCCACCACCTTGCCGCCATGGGTCGGCGGGTTCGAATAATTGGTGCGCACGACGCGCTTCAACTGGCTCAGCAGACGCGCCGCTTCTTCGCCGCTCCCCGCGACCACGGTGAGCGCGCCGACGCGCTCGCCATACAGCGAAAAGGACTTGGAGAAGGAGTTGGAAATGAACAGCGGTCCTCCCGCTGCCTCGAACCTTCGCACCGCGGTCGCATCGGCGTCGATCCCGTCGCCAAAACCCTGATAGGCGATGTCGAGGAACGGAATCAGGTTGCGCTTCGACACCACGTCGATGACTTTCGCCCATTGATCGGCGGACAGGTCGACGCCGGTGGGGTTGTGGCAGCACGCATGCAGCACGACGATGGATCCGGCCGGCATGCTCTCGAGCGCCCCCACCATGCCTGGGAAGTCGAGCCCGTGGGTCTGCGCGAGGTAGTAGGGATAGGTGTTGACCGTGAAGCCGGCTCCCTCGAACAGCGCGCGGTGGTTCTCCCAGCTCGGATCGCTGATCCAGACCTGGGCATCGGGCGCGATCCGGCGCAGGAAGTCGGCGCCGATCTTGAGGCCGCCGGTACCTCCGAGCGCCTGGATGGTCACGGCGCGCTTGTCGCGGATCGCGGCGCTGTCGGCGCCCAGAACCAGTGACTGCACCGCGCGGTCATAGGCGGCGAGGCCGTCGATCGGCAGGTACGAGCGGGGCAGGGCGGACGCCACCAGTTGCTGCTCGGCACGACGGACGCACTCCAGCAACGGTACCTTGCCGCCATCGTCGGTGTAGACGCCCACCCCCAGGTTAACCTTCTTCGGATTGGGGTCGGCGTTGAACGTCTCGGTGACACCGAGGATAGGGTCGCGCGGAGCCATCGGTACCGCGGCGAATACGGAGGACGTCATCTTCTGGATCCTGTGGATTGGACGGACCGCGCCGGCGCAAACGGGGCCGGTTCACGACCTGCATGCCAGCGGCCGGCAGAGGCGCAGACATCGCGTGCTAGACTCGAAATCCATCGAGTTCGACCCGATATTTTACCTGTGATCGCCACCTTCCCCAACAGCCCGTTCCGGCTGCACCAGCCGTTCGAACCTGCGGGCGACCAGCCGGAAGCTATCGCGCGCATCACAGACGGCCTGCACCGCGGCATGAAGTACCAGACGCTGCTCGGCGTCACGGGGTCGGGCAAGACCTACACGATGGCGCACGTGATCGCGCGCATCGGCAAGCCGGCGATCGTCATGGCACCGAACAAGACGCTCGCGGCCCAACTCTACGCGGAGATGCGCGAGTTCTTTCCCGAGAACGCGGTCGAGTACTTCGTCTCGTACTACGACTACTACCAACCGGAGGCCTACGTCCCCTCGCGCGACCTGTACATCGAGAAGGATTCGAGCATCAACGAACACATCGAGCAGATGCGCCTGTCGGCGACCAAATCCCTGCTCGAACGCGACGACGCCGTGATCGTGGCGACGGTGTCGGCCATCTACGGTATCGGCGATCCGGTGGACTACCACTCGATGATCCTGCACCTGCGCGAGCACGAGAAGATGCCGCAGCGGCAGGCCATTCAGCGTCTGGCGGAAATGCAGTACGAACGCTCCGAACTGGAGTTTCGCCGCGGCACCTTCCGGGTGCGCGGCGACGTGCTCGACATCTTTCCGGCGGAGCATTCGGAGACGGCGGTGCGCGTCGTCTTGTTCGACGACGAGGTGGAATCCCTGTCGCTGTTCGATCCGCTCACCGGGCAGATCCTGTCGAAGGTCGCGAGGTTCACGGTCTACCCGTCTAGCCACTATGTCACGCCACGCAGCACGACCCTCAAGGCGGTCGACGCGATCAAGCTGGAGCTCGCCGAGCGCACCGATCACTTTCATCGCTCCGGCAAGCTGGTGGAGGCGCAGCGCATCGAACAGCGCACGCGCTTCGATCTGGAAATGCTGAACGAACTGGGGTTCTGCAAGGGGATCGAGAACTACTCGCGCCATCTGTCCGGCCGGCAGCCCGGCGAGCCGCCGCCGACGCTGATCGACTACCTGCCGCCCGGCACTCTGATGTTCATCGACGAGAGCCACGTGACCATGCCGCAGATCGGCGGCATGTACAAAGGTGACCGGGCGCGCAAGGAAAACCTGGTCGACTACGGCTTCCGCCTGCCGAGCGCACTCGACAATCGCCCGCTGCGCTTCGATGAGTTCGAGGCGATGATGCCGCAGACCGTCTTCGTCTCGGCCACGCCGGCGGACTACGAGTCCGACCACCAGCAGCAGGTGGTGGAACAGCTGGTGCGGCCCACGGGCCTGGTGGATCCGCAGGTGATCGTGCGCCCCGCGGCGACGCAGGTGGACGACCTCCTGTCCGAGATCACGCAGCGGGTAGCTGCGCAGGAACGCGTGCTGGTGACGACCCTCACCAAACGCATGGCGGAGGACCTCACCGAGTACCTCGCCGAGCACGGCGTGAAGGTGCGCTACCTGCACTCCGACGTCGACACGGTCGAGCGGGTCGAGATCATCCGCGACCTGCGCTTGGGCGAGTTCGATGTGCTGGTGGGGATCAACCTCCTGCGCGAAGGACTGGACCTGCCCGAGGTGTCGCTGGTCGCGATCCTCGACGCCGACAAGGAAGGCTTCTTGCGATCGGAACGTTCGTTGATCCAGACCATCGGGCGTGCGGCGCGCCACATCAATGGCACCGCGATCCTGTATGCGGACAAGATCACCGATTCCATGCAGCGGGCGATGGCGGAGACGGAGCGGCGCCGCAACCGGCAGCTGGTATTCAATACCGAGCACGGAATCGTGGCCAAGGGCGTGGTGAAGCGCGTCAAGGATCTGATCGACGGGGTGTATGACACCGAAGGTTCGCGCACGCAGCTGAAGGCGGCGCGCAACGAAGCGGTCGTCGGCAGCATGAACGAGAAGGATCTCGCCAAGGAGATCAAACGCGTCGAGAAGGAGATGCTCGATCACGCGCGCAACCTCGAGTTCGAACGCGCGGCTGAGCTCCGTGACGAATTGCGCCGCCTGAAAGAGAAGTTGTTCGGCACCGAAGAGAGCAAGGGCGGCGACAACGTGATCCCCTTGCCGCGCGCGGCAGGCCGCTAGAAGCCCGTCGGAATCCCATGGCTCTCCTCGGCGGTGCGGACAAGGTCGGCGTGCTCTTCGTCTGCATGGGCAACATCTGTCGCTCGCCCACGGCCGAGGGTGTCTTTCGGCACCGGGTCGAGCAGGCCCGGCTGCAGAACCGCGTGCTGGTGGATTCCGCCGGCACGCACGCGTACCACATCGGCCAGCCGCCGGACCGGCGCAGCATCGCGACCGCGGCCCAGCGCAGTTATGCACTGAACGGGCTCAAGGCCCGCAAGGTAGTACCGGAGGACTTCACGAAGTTCGAGTTCGTACTGGCGATGGATCGCGACAACCTCGACGCCCTGCAGCGCCTGCGCCCGGCGAATCACACGGGGCATCTTGGACTGCTGCTCGATTTCGCGCCGGACCAGTCGTTACGCGAAGTCCCCGACCCGTACTACGGCGGTCCCAAGGGCTTCGAGCTGGTACTCGACTTGATCGAAGCCGCCGCCGATGGCCTGCTCGTCCGCGTGCAACAGCGCCTCGAGCAACCCTGAAAACACGAAAGGCCGGTGCAACCGGCCTTTCGCACGACGTCAACCAACCGCGCCCGCGCGCTACTTGCGCGTTTCCACCTGCTGCATCGGTTCGTCAGCGACCGCCACCTGAGGCCGCGGACGCGGACGGCGGGGTACCTCCGGCACCGCTTCCTCGACGACTGGCGCAGCCGCGCGCTCGGCGCGGGTCTCGATCATCACCATGCCTTCGGGCAGCTGGATCGGCTCCACCGCCGGCGGTACCGGCACCGTCAGCGGCTCGACTGCCGGTGCATTCACCGGGTCGGCGATGCGCTGGGAGAACATCTCCACGAAGGCGCGCGGCGCGGGTGCCGGGGCAACCGGTTCCTCGATCACGGGTTCGGGAGTGGCCACCTCGACCGGTTCCGCTTGCTCGGGCTCGGCGAATACTTCCGGTGCGGGCTCCGGGCGCTCGACCGGCGGCAGCATGAACGAGGGCATGGCGACAGCCGAGTCACGGACCATGGGCTCGGCGACCGGGGCCTCGACCACGGTGCTGACTGCCACCGCTTCTTCGACCAGCATGGTCGCCGACGCTTCCACGGCCTGCACCGGTGCGCTGCTGCGATCGCCCTCGTTACCCTCGCCACGTTGGCCGCGGCGACCACGACGGCGACGACCGCGCCCGTCCCCGGTACCTCCCTCGGTCGCCGGCGCGTCGGGGCCACCGGGGCGCTCGGTCAGGCGGCCCTGCTGCGGCGCAGGAGCGCTCTCGCGCTCACCATCGCGGAGAGCTTCGCGATTCTGTCTTGGCTCTCTCGGTTCACGCGGTTCACGGCCTTCACGGCCTTCGCCACGCTGCTTCGGCGGACGCTGGCGATTGCGCCCTTCGCCCTGTTGTTGCGGGCCACGGGCAGCCGCCTCTTCGCGCTCGCCGGCCGGTGCGCCACCCTGTTGTTGCGGTTGATTGCGATCGCGCTCCCCGCCGCGGCCACGACGGCGATTGCCTTCGCCTTCACCGCGACCTTCGCCACCGCGCCCGCGGCCCTCCTGCGGCCGGCGATCGCGGCGTTCGCTGCCATCGCGGGCACCGCGACGCGGCTCACGGCCGCGCGGCGGCGCCTTGACCTCGGGCGCAGCGGCTTCCGGCTTGCGGGTGAGCCAGCCGAAGATCTTTTGCAGGATCGAAGGCTCCCTGGGGGCAGGCGGCGGGGGTTCCGGCGCGCGCGCAGCCACCGGTTGTTCCGGCGTGACGCCCTTGACGACGGCCTCCGGACGCGGCGGCTTCTCGACCGGCACGCCGGGCACCTGCTCGCCGGCGTCCGAGGGCGCTTCCACCATCTGGTAGCTGGCGGGCAGCGGACCGGTCTGGTTCAGTTCGTCGTGCCGCAGGCGGGTGACCGTGTAGTTGGGCGTCTCGAGGTGCATGTTCGGTATCAGCACTACGCTCACCTTGAGCCGCGCCTCCATCGAATGGAACTCGCTGCGCTTCTCGTTCAGCAGGTAGGTCGCCACCTCGATGGGCACCTGGGCGTGCACCGCCGCGGTGTTCTCCTTCATCGCCTCTTCCTGCAGGATGCGCAGGACGTGCAGCGCGGAGGATTCGATGCCGCGGATGTGACCGATGCCGTGGCAGCGGGGGCAGGCGATGTGGCTGGTTTCACCCAACGAGGTCTGCAGCCGCTGGCGCGAGAGTTCCATCAGGCCGAAGCGCGAGATCTTGCCGATCTGCACGCGTGCACGGTCGTAGTGCAAGGCGTCGCGCAGGCGATTTTCCACTTCACGCTGGTTCTTGGCCGACTCCATGTCGATGAAGTCGATCACCACCAGGCCGCCCAGGTCGCGCAGGCGCAACTGGCGCGCGATCTCGTCGGCAGCCTCCACGTTGGTGTTGAACGCGGTGGCCTCGATGTCGTGGCCCTTGGTAGCCCGCGCCGAGTTGACGTCGATCGACACCAGCGCTTCGGTGTGGTCGATGACCACGGCACCGCCGGAGGGCAGCGGCACCTGCCGCGCATACGCGGTCTCGATCTGATGCTCGATCTGGAAGCGCGAGAAGAGCGGCACGTCGTCGCCGTAGAGCTTCACGCGGTTCACGTTCTCGGGCATCACGTGGCCCATGAACTGGCGCGCCTGCTCGAAGATCGATTCGTTGTCGATCAGCAGTTCGCCGATGTCGTGCTGGAAGTAGTCCCGGATGGCACGAATGACCAGCGAGCCTTCCTGGTAGATCAGGAACGCGCCGCCTTGCGACTTGGAGGCATTCTCGATGGCCTTCCACAGGCGCATCAGGTAGCTCAGGTCGCGGTTCAGCTCTTCGACCGTGCGGCCGATGCCGGCAGTGCGGGCGATTAGGCTCATGCCGCTCGGCACTTCGAGCTGCTGGATCGCGTCGCGCAGCTCGTTGCGCTCTTCGCCCTCGACCCGGCGCGAAACCCCGCCGCCGCGAGGGTTGTTGGGCATCAGGACGACGTAGCGACCGGCCAGGCTCACGTACGTGGTCAGTGCCGCACCCTTGGTGCCGCGCTCGTCCTTGTCCACCTGGACGATGATTTCCTGGCCTTCCTTCAGCGCGTCCTGGATGCGGGCGCGCGAGGCATCGACGCCCTCGGCGAAGTACTGGCGGCTGATTTCCTTGAACGGCAGGAATCCGTGCCGGTCGGCACTGTAGTCGATGAACGCCGCTTCGAGGCTGGGCTCGATGCGGGTGATGATGCCTTTGTAGATGTTACCTTTGCGTTGCTCTTTTCCTGAGGTTTCGATGTCCAGGTCGATCAGCTTCTGGCCGTCGACGATGGCGACGCGGATTTCCTCTTGTTGCGTCGCGTTGAACAACATGCGTTTCATCGGTGTACTCTCCCGCGCTCGGAAAACCACGGGACCGACAAACTCGCGCCGGTGGCACGCTACTGGAGACGCTCCTTAGTCGTACGATGGCAGGCTCATGCGATAGAAAAGCCGGATACGGACGATGATGGGTTGGCGGGTTTGTCTTGGGTATCGGCGCAGCCGCAGCTGGCGGCAAGCGCGAAAGGATTGGAGCCGGTGGTACGAGCGCGTTTCTGGGACTTGAGATCGCTGCTTGGCGAGGTGAGCGAACTTAACCTGGAAGGCCGGCAGCCGGAGGGTCCGGACTGCGGGCGATGACCTCAACCGGGCGCATCGGGCAGAAGTTCGAGGCTGCCGCTATGATGCCGCCATGGGGCTGTCACCGGCCCGGAGTATATGCAGAATGAAGGGCTTAAGTAAAGAATCGGTCACCTGGCTCGACCTGGGAGAGGAAGCAGAGGGGCAGAGGATCGACAATTTTCTGCTGCGCGTGCTGAAAGGGGTACCGAAGAGCCACGTCTACCGCATCCTGCGCAGCGGCGAGGTCCGGGTGAACAGCCGACGGGCCGATCCGACCCTGCGACTACAGGCTGGCGACCGCGTCCGAGTGCCGCCCATCCGGGTGTCTGCCAGCCCTGTGCCCGCCGCACCGGCGGCTCAGCTTGGTGCGCGGACCGTGTTCGAGGACGACAGCCTGCTGGTGATCGACAAGCCGCCTGGCGTCGCCGTCCATGGCGGCAGCGGCATATCCTTCGGGGTGATCGAGCGCCTGCGGGCCGAGCGCCCGCAACTCAAGTTCCTCGAACTGGTGCACCGCCTCGACAAGGAAACGTCGGGCGTGCTGCTGCTCGCCAAGAAGCGCAGCGCGTTGACCGGGCTGCATGAACAGATCCGCCTCGGCCGCACCGGCAAGAGATACCTCGTGCTGGTCAAGGGTGATTGGCGGACACCCAAACAGTCGGTCCGCCTGGCCCTGGAACGGCACGTCCTGCCGTCGGGTGATCGCCGGGTCAGCGTGAGCGAGGAGGGCAAGGCGTCGCTGACCACGTTCCGCCTGCAGCGGCGTTTCGGCGCGTTCACGTTGCTCGAAGCGGAGTTGAAGACCGGCCGTACGCACCAGATCCGCGTGCATCTCGCGCATCTCGGTTTCCCGATCGCCGGTGACGACAAGTACGGCGACTTCGCGCTCAACAAGACGCTGGCCCGGACCGGGCTCAAGCGGATGTTCCTGCACGCGGTTCGGTTCGAGTGCGAACATCCCGCAACGGGGGCACGCCTGGCCCTCGAAGCGCCCCTGGCGCCGGACCTCGCAGCATTCCTCGCACGGCTCGAGGCCGCGCCCGCGGTGGCCGGTGCATGACGGCCGTGGGGCGCTACGAACTGGTGGTGTTCGACTGGGACGGCACGCTGGTGGATTCGGCGGCCCACATCGTCGACAGCATCCAGCGCGCCGCACACGATGTCGGCATCCCGGCGCCCAGCGACGCCGATGCCCGCCACATCATCGGGCTTGGCCTGGTCGATGCCATGGAGTATCTATTTCCGGCGCTCGCGACCGATATGTATCCCAGGGTGGCGGAACAGTACCGACACCACTATCTATTAGGCGAACACGTGGTGAAACTCTTCGAAGGGGTGGAAGACGGCCTTGCACGGCTGCATGCCTCCGGGCGGTTGCTCGCGGTGGCCACCGGCAAGAGCCGACGCGGTCTCGATCGCGCGCTGGAAGAAACCGGCCTGGGCCGATTCTTCCACGCCACGCGGTGCGGCGACGAGGGCTTCCCCAAACCCCACCCGGACATGCTGGACTTCCTGGTGGACGAACTGGCGGTAGAGCGCGCCGCTGCGGTGATGGTTGGCGACACCACCCACGATCTCGAGATGGCGCGGGCAGCATCGGTCGATGCCGTGGCCGTGGCCTACGGCGCCCACGATCCTCACACCTTGCGGGCAGCGCAGCCCCGCGCCTGCGTCGACTCACCCGCGGCCCTGTGGCGATGGCTGGACGAGAACGCCTGATCTGCGCCGGCGCGGCGCTCGAAGAGGGCGGCACCGGTGTGAAGTTCCAGGTGGAACGCTACGGCAAGTCGGTGCCGGCATTCGCCATCCGCTATGACGGCGTCGTGCACAGTTACCTCAATCAGTGCGCACATGTGCCTGTCGAACTCGACTGGTCGGAGGGCATGTTCTTCGATCTGTCAGGTCTATACTTGATCTGCGCCACTCACGGCGCCACTTACCTGCCTGAAACCGGTCGCTGCATACGCGGCCCCTGCACCGGTGGCAGCCTGAAGAAGCTCGATGTGTTCGAGCGCGATGGCAGCGTCTATCTATCCGAAGAAGGCAACGTCGATGACGGATGATCAGCAACCACACGGGTCGACCACGCAGCGCGAGACCTGGGAGCGGGACGTGATCCGCAAGCTCGCGGAATCGGCGCTCGCCGAACAACGCAAGGCCCGGCGCTGGGGCATCCTGTTCAAGAGTCTGACCTTCGTCTATCTGTTCGCGCTGCTGTTCATAGCGCTCGGCTGGGTCGGATCACGCGACGGCGTCACCACGGGCAAGCACACGGCGATGGTGACGCTGAGCGGCGTAATCGACTCCGATGGTCCGGCGAGCGCGGACAACGTTTCGGCCGGATTGCAGGACGCGTTCGACGACAAGAACACCCAGGGCGTGATCCTGCGGATCAACAGCCCCGGCGGCAGTCCGGTGCAGGCCGATGCCATCAACGGGGAGATCCGGCGCTTGCGCAGCAAGCATCCCGATACCCCGCTCTACGCGGTGGTGGACGACATCTGCGCTTCGGGCGGCTACTACGTGGCCGTCGCCGCCGATCGCATCTTCGTGAGCAAGGCCAGCATCGTCGGATCGGTGGGCGTGCTGATGGACGGTTTCGGCTTCACCGGCACCATGGAGAAACTCGGCGTCGAACGGCGCCTGCTGACCGCGGGGGACAACAAGGGCTTCCTGGATCCGTTCTCGCCGATGGAAGCGAAGCAAAAGCAGTATGCGCAACGCATGCTGGGCGAGATCCACCAGCAGTTCATCCAGGTGGTGCGCGAAGGCCGCGGCAAGCGCTTGAAGGAAGACGGCGACACTTTCAGCGGCCTGGTCTGGACCGGCGAGCGCAGCATCGAACTGGGCCTCGCCGACGCGCTGGGTGACACTGCCTACGTCGCACGCGAGGTGATCAAGGCGGAGAAGATCGTCGACTTCACGCCGCGCGAGAACCTGGCCGAACGCTTCGCCAAGCGCTTCGGCGCGGCGACGGCGGAAGCGCTGGTCAAGCTCGGCGGGATTGCCGCGCCGCGCGTGCGCTGACGCGCGCCTGGGCCAGCAGGGCGAAGACGGCCGGTCGCGAAGCGAGCGCAGGGCTAGGGCGCCGGCGCCACTCACCCACGGTGTGGGTGGCGACCGAGGCCGCCGGCAACGTGAGATCGATCGCGACGCTCAACCGGGTCGTCGGGTCGGCCGTGGCCAGCAGCGCGGCGAACATGGCCTCCGCACGGTAGGGCGTCTCGATGAACGCCTGGGTCGCCCCGCTGGCCGCGGACGCGGTTTCGAGCTCTCGGATTCTGATAGTGCGCGCAGCGCTTTCCACGGGCAGGTAGCCGTGGAAGGCAAAGGCCTGACCGTTGAGCCCCGAGGCCATGAGCGCCAGCAGGATCGCACTCGGTCCCACCAGCGGTACTACGACGATGCCGCGCTCGTGCGCCAGCGCGACCAGGGCAGCCCCCGGATCGGCGATCGCCGGGCAACCGGCTTCCGAGACGAGCCCCAGGTCGGAACCGGCGAACAGAGGGGCGAGCAGGCCCGGCAGCGCGTCGGGGCGCGTGTGCTCGTTGAGCTCCTCGAACCTGACTTGCTGGACCGGCACGGCGAGCGGCAGGCGCGCGAGGAACCGTCGGGCAGTCCGGGCGTTCTCGGCCACGAAATGCTTGAGCGCGGCGGCGGCTTCGATGGTGGCCGCCGGCAGGACCGCCTTCGGATCAGCCTCGGGCCCCAGCGGCATGGGCACGAGGAACAGGCGGCCCGGCGGTGGCGCTTCGGTCATTCAGAGCACCGGCAGGCCGTGCTGCGCCAGCAGGTCCGTGAGTGCGATGAGCGGCAGGCCGATCAGCGCGGTCGGATCGGTGCCCTCCATGCGGGCGATGAGTGCGATTCCCAGACTTTCGGCCTTGGCGCTGCCGGCGCAGTCGAACGGTTGTTCCCGGTCCACGTAGCGCTCGATGACGGCAGGTGTGAGGGTGCGGAATGCCACCACGGTCGGCACCACGGTTTCGGCATGGCGAGCCGTGGGGCCCACCACGCAGACTGCCGTGTGGAAGACGACGGTCCGGCCGCTGACGGCCGTCAGTTGGCGGATGGCGTTGACCCGGTCGCCCGGCTTGTCGAGGCGCATGCCGTCGCAGACCGCCACCTGGTCCGAACCGATCACGACCGAGTCGGCATGCTGCGCGGCCACGGCGAGTGCCTTGGCCCGGGCGAGCCGCGCCGCGGCCGCTTCCGCCGGTTCGCCCGGCAAGGTAGCCTCGTCCACCCCCGGCGCAACCGCCTCGAAAGGCAACCCCAGGCGAGTCAGGAGTTCGGCCCGATACCGGGAGGTGGAGGCGAGGATAAGGCGCGGTGTCGATGCCATCTACGCTTTTGACAGTAAAAGGAAAAGCCAATAGTATGCCGCGCTTATGTCCGCTCGAGCCACACTCGACGGGGTTCAGTTTGCAGCAGCCGCCCGTCGGCTGGAGGGGGAATTCGACGTCGCCGCCTTGCCGCGCCTGCGCGATCTGGTCCATGACCACGCCGGCACGGTGCGATATCGATTCACTGGCCACCAGCGTGCCGACGGCAAGCCGGCAGTCCGGCTTGAAGTGAGCGGGGCGGTGCGTCTGACCTGTCAGCGCTGTCTCGAGGCATTGGAACAGCCGGTCGATTCCACGCGGGAACTGGTCTTCGTGGAACAATCCGGTCTCGGCGAGATCGCCGAGGAGGAAGCGGAAACGGATTACCTCGACGCGGGCCAACCGCTCGATGTCGAGGAGACGGTAGAAGACGAAGTGATGTTGTGCCTCCCGATGGCACCCCGGCATGCGGCGGATCAATGCCCGGCAGGCGGTGCAGGCAGTACGAATTCCGGGAAACCGAGGCCCTTCGCGGTCTTGTCCCAGTTGAAAAAGCATTGAGCAGCGCGCCCGGTTCGGGGCGCTTAAGGAGCAAGTCATGGCAGTCCAGCAGAACAAGAAGTCGCCGTCGAAGCGCGGGATGCATCGGTCGCACGATTTTCTGACCAATCCGCCTCTCGCGGTCGAGCCCACCACCGGCGAGGTTCACCTGCGCCACCACGTGAGCCCGAGCGGCTACTACCGCGGTCGCAAAGTCGCGAAGGCCAAGGGCGAGTAAGCCTTGCGCGGCATCGAGCCCGATCGGTGCAGCGCGCGACACGTAAGCCCCGGAGCCCATCGGCGCTCCGCGGTGACACGGTGGCACTCGCCCCGCGCCGGAGTGACTGAACTCCCGTCCCCATGACGATTCGCGTCGCGGTGGATTGCATGGGCGGCGATCACGGCCCCCACGTGACGGTACCGGCGGCACTCGAGTTTCTCGCTCGGCACGACGATGCGGCGATGATCCTCGTCGGCCCGCAGGAGGTGGTCGACAAGGCCCTGGCAGCGGCCCATGCGTCGCCCGGACCGCGCGTGCGGGTGGTCCACGCGCCCGAAGTGGTGGAGATGGACGAGGCTCCGGCCAGTGCATTGCGCGGCAAGCGCGAATCGTCCATGCGACTGGCGATCGACCTGGTGAAGGCCGGCGAAGCCGATTGCTGCGTCAGCGCCGGCAACACCGGTGCGCTGATGGCGATGGCCCGCTTCGTCCTCAAGATGCTGCCCGGGATCGAGCGGCCTGCGATCGCGTCGGTACTGCCGACGCAACACGGTCACACCCTCGTGCTGGACCTGGGAGCGAACGTGAACTGCACGGCCGAGCACCTGTTCCAGTTCGCGATCATGGGCACGGCGCTCGCCAGTGCCATGGACCACAGCGAACGTCCGTCGGTGGGTCTGCTCAACATCGGCGAGGAGGAGATCAAAGGCAATGACGTCGTCAAGGACGCCGGTGAACTGCTGCGCGGCAGCGGCCTCAATTTCTACGGCAACATCGAAGGCGACGACATCTACAAGGGCACCACGGACGTGGTCGTCTGCGACGGCTTCGTCGGCAACGTAGCGCTCAAGACCTCGGAGGGTCTTGCGCAGATGCTGGCGGCCTACCTGCGCGAGGAGTTCAAGCGCAACCTCATCACCAGGTTGTCCGCGATCCTGGCACTGCCGGTGATCAATGCGTTCAAGCGCCGCGTCGACCATCGCCGCTACAACGGAGCGAGCCTGCTGGGGCTGCGCGGCATCGTCGTGAAGAGCCACGGCTCCGCCGACAGCTTCGGCTTCCAGTTCGCGATCAGCCGGGCGTATGAAGAGGCGAAAAGCGAACTGCCGGTCCTCATCAGCGCGCGCCTGCAGACGCTGCAGGTCGAGGTCGCGACGTGACCTTCTCGCGGATCACCGGCACCGGGTCGTACCTGCCGGCGAAGGTGCTCACCAACAAGGACCTCGAGTCCATGGTGGACACCTCGGACGAGTGGATCTTCACGCGCTCGGGGATACGCGAGCGCCATATCGCAGCGTCCGACGAACTGGCGAGCGATCTCGCCTTGCACGCCTCGCGCCGGGCGATCGAAGCCGCCGGTCTCCAGCCATCCGATATCGGCTTGATCGTGCTCGCCACGACCACGCCCGACATGATCTTTCCGAGCACGGCATGCCTGCTGCAATCGAAGCTCGGCATCCACGGCTGTCCGGCCTTCGACGTGCAGGCGGTCTGCACCGGCTTCGTCTACGCGCTCGCCACGGCCGACATGTACGTCAAGGCGGGCCATTGCAAGCACGCGTTGGTGGTGGGTACCGAAGTCTTCTCGCGCATCCTCGACTGGAAAGATCGCGGTACATGCGTACTGTTCGGCGACGGCGCCGGCGCGGTGGTGCTGTCGAGCAGCGATACCCCGGGTGTACTCGCGGCCAGGTTGCACGCCGACGGCGCGCACA
Source organism: Burkholderiales bacterium (assembly GCA_019747905.1). Lineage (GTDB taxonomy): Bacteria > Pseudomonadota > Gammaproteobacteria > Burkholderiales. The sequence continues at coordinate 39,135 of JAIEQG010000157.1, read as the reverse complement.
CCGGAATCCTCTCCGTGCCTGGTACGGTCTGCGACGGTCGAGTCGAAGGTTCGCCTTTCGTGTCGATGGACGGCAGTGCCGTGTTCAAGCTGGCTGTCCGAGTGCTCGGCGAAGTGGCGGATGAGGTGCTGCCGGCCGCCGGTCTCGCCAAGTCGCAGGTGGATTGGCTCATTCCGCACCAGGCGAACATCCGCATCATCGAAGCCGCCGCGAAGAAGCTGGGGCTCGGCATGGACAAGGTGGTGGCGACGGTGGATCGTCACGGCAACACGTCGGCGGCCTCGATTCCCCTGGCACTCGACGTGGCGGTGCGCGACGGTCGCATCCGCGCGGGGCACCACGTGCTGCTCGAAGGCGTGGGCGGCGGCTTCACCTGGGGCGCGGTGGCACTGCGCTGGTAATCGGACACCCAATTCGAATCCACTCATGAAACTAGCTTTCGTTTTTCCCGGCCAAGGATCGCAATCGGTAGGCATGTTGGCCGCATACGCCGAGCACCCCGCGGTCGCGGCCACCATGCGGGAGGCGTCGGATGTGCTGGGTCGCGATCTTGCCGCGCTCGCGAGTTCCGGACCTGAAGCGGATCTCAATCAGACGGTGAACACTCAGCCCGTCATGCTGGCAGCGGATGTCGCGGTGTACCGCGCGTGGCACGCTGCCGGCGGGCCGGCGCCGGCTCTGGTGGCGGGACACAGCCTCGGGGAGTATGCCGCGCTGGTGGTCGCTGGCGCGTTCACCTTTGCCGACGCGCTGCGGTTGGTACAGGCGCGCGCCGAAGCGATGCAGGCCGCCGTCCCCGAAGGCGCAGGTGGCATCGCGGCCATCCTCGGCCTCGACGAGGCGAAGATCCGCGAAGCCTGTGCAGAAGCTGCACAAGGCGAAGCAGTCGAAGCCGCCAATCTCAATGCACCCGGCCAGATCGTCATCGCCGGCGCGCGCACCGCGGTCGAGCGTGCGATCGAAGCGGCGAAAGCGAAGGGCGCCAAACGCGCCATCCTGCTGCCGATGAGCGTGCCGTCGCATTGCAGCCTGATGCGTCCCGCAGCGGAGAAACTGGCGGCGAGGCTCGCATCCGTGCCGATCGCGGCGCCGTCGATCCCAGTGATCAACAACGCGGATGTCGCCGCACCGCGAGAACCGAAAGCGATCGCCGACGCACTGGTGCGTCAGCTCCACAACCCGGTACGATGGATCGAGACCGTGACCGCCATGGCCGATCAGGGCGCCACGCACATCGTCGAGTGCGGCCCTGGCAAGGTGCTGCAAGGCATGGTGAAGCGGATCGCTCCCCAGGTGACGGCGTTCACGCTGTCGTCGTCGGCAGCCATCGCGGAAACCGTCCAGGCTCTCAAGAGATGAGTACCCCCCCCGATAGGCCTTCGGCCTCTCCCCCCGAGGGTGCGAGCCCTCTTGGGGCGGCCCGGCGAGGTTCTGAGGTGACGATGTTGAACGGCAAGGTGGCGCTGGTGACTGGCGCTTCGCGCGGCATAGGACAAGCGATCGCGCTCGAATTGGGCAGGGCAGGGGCGAGGGTCGCCGGCACGGCGACGAGCCAGGCGGGCGCGGACGGCATCGGTGCCGCCATAGCAGCTGCCGGTGGAACCGGCGCAGGCTTCGTGCTGGACGTGAACGACCCGGCGCGTTGCGAGGCGGTGCTCGCCGAGGTCACGCAGCGTTTCGGTGACGTCGCGATCCTGGTGAACAACGCCGGCATCACCGCCGACAACCTGCTGTTGCGCATGAAGGACGAGGAATGGGACCGGGTCATGGCCACCAACCTGCGTCCGATCTATCTGCTGTCTAAGCTGGTGCTGCGTGCCATGATGAAGGCCCGCTGGGGCCGCATCATCAACGTCACCTCGGTGGTGGGCAGCATGGGCAACGCGGGGCAGGCCAACTACGCCGCGGCGAAGGCCGGCATGGTCGGGTTCAGCAAGTCGCTGGCACGCGAGGTCGGCAGCCGCAACATCACGGTCAACTGCATCGCGCCGGGGTTCATCGACACCGACATGACCAAATCGCTCGCCGAAACCCAGAAACAGGCACTGCTGGGCCAGGTGCCGCTCGGGCGCTTCGGGACGGTGCAGGAGATCGCGGCAGCCGCGGGTTTTCTCGCTTCCGATGGCGCAGGCTACATCACTGGCAGTACGATCCATGTCAACGGCGGCATGTTCATGGATTGACGCAGGAAAAATGACCCGCACACGTCATTGCACGCGCGCGAGATTTGGTAAAATGCGGGCCTTGTTCGGCGAGCCGCCGGGCAGCGGGCAGATTAGATTTTTGCGCTCCTGGCAGTTTCGGGATGCAGGCCCGGGGAGACTCATCCACCTGAAGGGAAGGACAGATCAATGGATAGCGTAGAACAGCGTGTCAAGCGCATCGTCGCCGAGCAGCTCGGAGTGAACGAAGCGGACATCAAGACCGAGTCCACCTTCGTCGACGATCTCGGCGCCGATTCGCTCGATACCGTGGAGCTCGTGATGGCGCTCGAGGAAGAATTCGAGTGCGAGATCCCGGACGAGGAGGCCGAGAAGATCACTTCCGTCCAGCAAGCCATCGACTACGTCAACGCGCACGTCAACTGACGTCCCGCGCGCCGCCCAACGGCGCGCTTTCCTCCCGGAGCAGCATTGTCCAGACGCAGAGTCGTCGTTACCGGTCTCGGTATCGTCTGCCCGACCGGCATAGGAGTGCCGGAAGCCTGGGGCAACATCATCGCCGGGCGCTCCGGAATCACCGCAATCACCCGGTTCGACGCCAGCGCCTTTCCGTCGCGCATCGCCGGGGAGGTGAAGGGCTTCGACCCAGCCAAGTACATGCCGGCCAAGGAAGTCCGCCGGCTCGATACCTTCATCCACTACGGCCTGGCGGCGGCATCCGAAGCCATCGCGGATGCCGGCATCGTGGCCACTCCGGAAAATGCCGAGCGCATCGGTGTGGTGATCGGGTCCGGCATCGGCGGGCTGCCGCTCATCGAGGAGACGAAGGAAGCGGTGGCCGAAGGCGGCCCACGCAAGATCTCGCCCTTCTTCGTGCCGGGCAGCATCATCAACATGATCGCAGGCGTTCTCTCCATCACCCACGGATTCAAGGGACCGAACCTCGCGATCGTGACCGCCTGTACCACCTCCACTCATTCGATCGGTGAGGGCGGCCGGTTGATCGAGTACGGCGATGCCGACGTGGTCGTCGCCGGCGGCGCCGAATCCACCATCAGCCCGCTCGGTGTCGGCGGTTTCACCGCGCCGAAAGCGCTGTCGACCCGCAACGACGACCCCGCCGGTGCAAGCCGGCCGTGGGACGTCGAGCGCGATGGCTTCGTTCTCGGCGAAGGCGCCGGCGTGGTGGTGCTGGAAGAGTACGAGCACGCGAAGCAACGCGGCGCCAGGATCTATTGCGAGCTCGCGGGCTACGGCATGAGCGCCGATGCCAACCACATGACCGCGCCGTGCGAAGACGGTGACGGCGCCTATCGCTGCATGCGCAATGCCATGCGCAATGCCGGCATGAATCCGGAGGCCATCGACTACGTCAATGCCCATGGGACGTCCACGCCGCTGGGCGACGTCGCGGAAACAGTCGCGATCAAGCGCTACTTCGGCGACCACGCGGCCAAGCTCGCGGTGAGTTCCACCAAGTCCATGACCGGTCATCTGCTCGGCGCTGCCGGCGGCATCGAAGCGGTCTTCTCGGCGTTGGCGATTCGCGATCAGGTAGCGCCGCCGACGATCAATCTCCACCAGCGTGATCCGGCCTGCGATCTCGACTTCGTGCCGAATGCGGCACGGCAGATGAAGATCAACGTGGCGATGTCGAATTCCTTCGGGTTCGGCGGCACCAACGGCACCCTGGTCTTCAAGGCGGTCTAAGCCCACCGGGGACGCCCCGGCGAGCGCCGGTCCGTCGTGCCCGCAACCTGACCGATGGCGCGTCCGACGGGAAGAAAGCCGCGCAGGATCGAGCCGCAGGCCGCACCGCACAGGCGGCGCTGGGTGCTGCTCGCAGTGCTGGCGGTGCTGGCTATCGCTACGACCGTCGGCGGGTTCCTGTACTACGCAACCGCACCGTTCGGCCATGCCGGCGGTGCCGTGCGGGTTTCGGTGGACCCAGGCAGCGGGCTCAAGTCGATCTCGCGTCAACTCGCGCGCAAGGGTGTGATCGTCGTGCCGTGGGCATTCACGGTGCTCGGTCGGGCGCGCGGGCTGGGCGAGTCTCTCCAGGCAGGCGTGTACGAAGTGACGCCGGAGATGACGCCCAACGGACTGCTGGATCGCATGGTGCGAGGCGAGGCCTTGCACGACGAGATCAAGTTCATCGAGGGCTGGACCTTCCGGCAAATGCGTGCCGCGCTCGACGCCCATCCCGGCCTGCGCCATGACACACGCGATCTGTCGGAACGCGAGGTCCTCAAGCGGATCGGGGCAGCTGAAACCCGGGCAGAAGGGTGGTTCTTTCCGGACACGTACCGCTTCAGCGTAGGCGTAAGCGACGTGGTGGTATTGCGCATGGCCCACGCCCGTATGCGAGAACGGTTGCGGGCCAACTGGGAAAACCGGGCGCCGGGGCTGCCGCTCAACGCTCCCTACGACCTTCTGACGCTCGCATCCATCGTCGAGAAAGAGACCGGCGCGCCCGAAGACCGGACTCTCATCGCAGCGGTGTTCATGAACCGGCTGAGGATCGGGATGCGGCTGCAGACGGATCCGACGGTGATCTACGGACTTGGAGCACGCTTCGACGGCAACCTGCGCCGCCGAGACCTCGAGACCGACACTCTGTATAACACTTACACACGGGGCGGACTTCCGCCGACGCCGATCGCGCTACCGGGCGAAGCGGCCCTCGCGGCAACGGCGAAGCCAGCCAATTCGCGTGCGCTCTACTTCGTTGCGCGCGGCGATGGCAGCTCGCACTTCTCCCAGACACTGAAGGAGCACAATCGGGCCGTGGACCGGTTTCAGCGACGATGACGCGCGGCAGACTGATCACCTTCGAGGGGATCGACGGCGCCGGCAAGAGCACGCACCTCGAGACCGTGCAGGCCTGGCTGAAAGGGCACGGATTGACGGTGGTAGTGACGCGTGAACCCGGCGGAACGCCCATTGGCGAAGCCATCCGCAAGCTGCTGCTCGACCGGACGTCGGACATGAACCCGGAGACCGAGACCCTGCTGATGTTCGCCGCCCGACGCGAGCATATCGCGCGCACGATCGTGCCGGCGCTGGAGCGGGGCGAATGGGTGCTCTGCGACCGCTTCACCGATGCCACGCGCGCCTACCAGGGCGGTGGGCGCGGTGTACCGATGGAGCGGATCGAGCGTCTGGCCGATTGGGTGCAGCAGGGCCTCGAACCTGATCTCACTTTCCTGTTCGATGTGAGCGTCGCCACCGCCCAGGAGCGCGTGGGTAACCGTAGTCCCGCTGACCGATTCGAAGGGGAGGAGAGAGCCTTCCATGAGAAGGTGCGGCTGGCGTACCGCGATCTGGCGGTGCGCTATCCGGCGCGTATTCGCGTCGTCGATGCCGGGCAGCGGCCGGATGAAGTTAAGAAATCGGTTGAAAAAGAACTTTCAAGACTCTGGAAAGAAAAGACATTTATTTGATGTATCATGTTAGGTAAAGCGCTCAACCTGTTGAATTCATGAAATTTGATTGGCACTCGACGCTTTGGGACACCCGCTTCCGCGCCGGGGGGCTGCCCCAGTCGATCCTGCTCACAGCCATGCGCGGCACAGGCGAGTCTGCGTTCGCCGAGCGAGTCGCGGTCTCGCGCCTTTGTGCACAGCCAGCAACCAATGGCGATGCGTGCGGCGTTTGCGACGACTGCCGCTGGTTCGCAGCTGGAACCCATCCGGATTTCCGGCGGCTCGACCCGGAGTACGCGCAAGACGCGGAAAGCGCGGTTGTGGAGGAGGAATCAGCTTCGGGCGAACGCGACAAGAAGAGGGCGCGCATACAGATCTCGGTGGACGAAGTGCGCGAGGCTGCCGATTTCCTGCGCCTCGTCGCTCACCGCGGGCGGGCGCGTGTCGTTCTGATCCACCCAGCGCACGTCATGCACATCGCGGCAGCCAATGCATTGCTGAAGATTCTCGAGGAGCCACCTCCCGGCGCGCTGTTCCTGCTGGTAACGTCCCAGCCGGCGCGCCTGCCCGCCACGATCCGCAGTCGATGCGTCACGATCGCATTGCCGAAACCGACCGCGTCCCAGGCGGCAGCCTGGTTGCGAGCAGCCGGCTTGCGGGATACCGAGCTCGCTCTCGCGCAAGTGGGTGGAGCCCCGGCCGCCGCCGCGTCGCTGGGCGAGCGCTACTGGACGGTACGGGAAGGCCTGATGCCGTTCCTCAGCGGACGCGACCCGAGTTGGCTGGACGCCGCTGCCCGCATCGTCGACACCGACCTGGCACACCTGGTGCACTTGCTGCAGACCTGGTGTTGGGACCTGATGAGCACCAGAATTCACGGCAGCGTCCGTTATCATCGGGACCGGTCAGCCGAACTCGGGCGTACCGCCCCGACGATCGGCCCGACGGAACTCGCTGATTTCGCCAGAAAACTCACCGGCGCCAAGCGGCTCGTCGGGCACCCCTTGAACCCGAAACTGTTCGCTGAAGACCTCCTGATGTCCTACTCGCAGCTGCTGCCCAAAGGATGAGCACTCCGCCGCCGGACAAGGGCGATCCCGGGCGCACCACGGCGCTGTCGCTCAACATCAAGGATCTGTCGATCCTGTACGCCGCCTACATGCCGTACATGAAGAACGGCGGGATCTTCATTCCCACGAACAAGCCCTACAAGCTGGGTGACGAAATCTTCATGCTGATCAGCCTCATGGGCGACGCCAACAAGATTCCGGTCGCGGGCAAGGTGACATGGATCACACCCGCCGGTGCCCAGGGCAACAAGGTGCAGGGCGTCGGAGTCCAGTTCAAGGATGACGAAGGCGGCCAACAGGCTCGCACGCGCATCGAGGCGCTGCTCGCCGGCCATGGCAAGGTAAGTCGCCCGACGCACACGATGTAGGTCCGGCGGCATGCTGGTCGACTCGCACTGCCACCTGGATTTTCCCGAACTGCTGCCGCGAGTGGATGAGATCGCGGCCAACATGCGTGCCCACCGCGTAGGGCATGCGCTGTGCGTCAGCGTCAATCTCGAGGATTTTCCCCGCGTACGGGCGCTCGCAGAGCGCTTCGACAACATGTACGCCTCGGTAGGCGTGCATCCGGACCACGAAGGCGGCGAAGAACCAACCGAGGATCGTCTGGTGCAGTTGGCGGATCATCCCCGGGTCGTCGCCATCGGTGAAACCGGCCTCGATTACTACCGGCACCCCGAACTCGCTCCCGTGCAGCAGGCGCGCTTCCGGGAGCACATCCGCGCCGCGCGGCGCACGGGCAAGCCGCTCATCATCCATACGCGGGAGGCCGCGGCAGACACGCTGCGCCTGATGCGCGAAGAAGGCGCGGCCGACGTGGGTGGCGTGATGCACTGTTTCACCGAGTCTTGGGAAGTGGCGGAGGCGGCGATCGCCCTGAATTTCCACATCTCGTTTTCCGGGATCGTGACCTTCAAGAACGCCGTAGCGCTGAAGGAAGTGGCGCGCCGTGTCCCGGCCGATCGGCTCCTGGTGGAAACCGATTCACCGTACCTGGCTCCGGTGCCGCACCGGGGCAAATCGAATGAACCCGGTTTCGTCCGCCATGTGGCCGACGAGGTCGCACGGCTGAGACAGGTCGACACCGCCGAGATAGAGCGCCAGACCACGGCGAATTTCTTCGGTTTGTTCAAGTACGCCGCGGTGCTTTCCCGGGGGGCGTGAGGCCCCTTCTCGACCCATCCAGAAACCGCATAATGTGTATTATGTTTATCAGAGGGTGTCGGCTGAAAGACCCGTCGACCCAGGGCATCACCCTCTCGTCAGCACCTGCCGCAGACGCTCGAAACAGATCACTGCCCCTGCGGCTCCAACGTTGAGCGATTCCACGTTGCCCGGCATCGGGATGCCGATCATTGCGGAAGCCGCAGCGGCCACGGCAGGCTGTACGCCGTCCGCTTCGCTGCCGAGGACCACGGTGATGTCTCCCGTCAGGTCTGTCGCGAAGACCGAGGCCGTGAATTCCGACCCCGCGACCAGCACACGGCCCCGTAGCGCGCGCAGCCCGGCCGCCAGATCGTCGGCCGCAGCGATCCGGGTCGCGAACTGCCCGCCCATCCCGCCGCGGAGGCACTTGGGTGACCATGGGTCGGCGCAGCCGGGGCCCAGTACCACCGCGCTTGCAGCGGCGGCCGCCGCCGTCCGGATGAGCGATCCGACGTTTCCGGGGTCCTGGACACCGTCCAGCCAGAGCTGAAATCCACCCGCCTCGATCACCGCATCGAGTGGCGCCGACAACACGGGGATGATTGCGAGCACGCCGTTGCGCCCCGAGACCGGGCTGATCTTTGCGAATACCCCGTCGTCCATGGACACGACGAGCTTGGCATCGAGGCGGGTTCGCAGCGTAGTCACTTCATCGACATCGACCGACGATTCGCTCGCCACGACGATGTCCGGACGCTGCCCGGTGTTGTCGAGAAACGCTTCGAGCAGATGGGCGCCTTCGATGAGCGTGCGGCCTTCCTCGCGTCGCTCGCGGGTGGAGTCCCTGAGACCCAGCAGGCGACGGACCAGCGGATTGTCAGCGGAGCGGATGACTTTCAATGCGTGGTTCTCGTACACCCACCGATCGAATCGGGCGCACAGGTCTCGCCATCGACCCACCGCGCGTCACCGAGCCGCGCCCCGGAAAGATTCGCTCCGGCGATGCTCGCACCGCTCAGGTCCGCACCGCGCAGATCCGCGTTGTGCATGTCGGCCCCATCGAGGTGACTGCCGGTCAGATTGGCACCCGCCAGGATTGCGTTCTCCAGCCGAGCGCCCGACAGGTTCGCCCGGACCAGGTCGGCACCGCGCTTGTCGCAACCGCTCCAGCGGATCGAAGGCACCGGGGGCGCGGCACAGTCGCTCAGGCGCGCGCGAAACAGCACGACCTTGAAGGCTTCGCGTGGCGCGAACTGCCACAGGGCCGTGGTTGCCACACCGACTGACAGCAGCACGGCCGCCGCGATGGCGAATGCCGGCACACGGCTCGCCTGCGTGTTCCCTTCAGCCTGAAAATGGACCCCGGCCCGCGCGGCCGGATCGGCTCGGCGATCGGGGCCCCGCTCGCGCCCTGCCGCGGGTTCTCCGCTGGCGCTCGCGCGCCGGTCCGGCACCCAGCGTTCCTCGAGCCAACGGCGCCGCGCCCGTCCGCGCTCGCGACTCCAATCGATTTCGCCAAACTCGTCTACCGGCTCGGTGTCGTCGGCCGCTGCTTCGCGCACCGAAGCGAGTACCGGCACGTCGGCGATTGCGAACCAGTTGATTCCGTCCGCGCTGACCTCATCGGGTGCTTTCAGCCGGCCCAGTTCGAGGTAGCGCACCAGCAGCCCCTGCGGAAACGGCCCGGTGATCTGAATGCCGCGGCGGATGTACCAGGCCGCGGGCCCGGTCGGAGGGGTACTCATGGGTCAGCGCTCCGCGCGCACCGGCTCAAGCCGGGCGTTGTGCGGCCAGCCGTTGTGACAAGGCGAGACAGACTGCCTTGAAAGGTGCGTACATTGCCTCGGGAATGGGCGTATCCGGTGGATCACGATATGCGACGACGAGGGCCTTCGGGTGGGAGCCGGCGAAAATCGACATGGCGAGAAAATCGCCTCCGCCCATTCTAGAGCGCTGCCCGTCGGTCAGCAGCGCGGCGAGTTGCGCGCGGTTGGCGCCGCCGGCAAACAGACCCTGCATCTTTGCCATCAAGCGCCCGAACAGGTGCGCCGCACCCAGCTCGAAGCTGAACACCTTCGCATCGGCATCGGATTGACCTTCGCCAAAGAGGAAGCGGAACTCCACGCGCTTGCCCGATGGGTCCACTTCGGCGTAGACGAGTCGCTGCAAGCCTAGGCCACGCTGCAGCCCGGACATTGCGAGCGCGGCCAGCGCCATCGATTCCGATTGGGGCGGAGCGGCCGCCAGTTGCTGCAACGTGTTCTTCAGCGCCTCCGGATCCGGTTGGGCCACCGCCCCGGCAGCCTGCGGAGAGACGGCACCGCCCTCCCCCGGTTCGAGCGGCAACCAGGCCGCGGTCGGGCGCACGCCGTAGTCCTGCCAGTTGCTGGCCGCCTGCAGGCAGGCCTGCCGCACCATGCGCCATGACTGATCCTCGTTCATGCCGAGCAGCTTCTCGATGCGGCGGAAATCGTCCGGCAGGGCTGCATTGTCCCAGCCGTGGGCAGAATGGCGCGCGAGGGCCACGGCCGTGACCACATTGACGACCCGCGGTTGTGCTGCATGCGAGTCGTCCATCAGTCGCCGCAGCAGCGCCGGCAGGTTCCACGCCTGCGCGAGCGCAAGCTGCAGGTCGACGTTGGAGAATCCGAGGATCACCGTCTGCGCGGCTGCGCTGCGCAAGCCACGCGCGTTGTCCACCAGGTGCTCGATCTGTGCGGCCGCCTGCGGCAGATGACACCAGATCAGAAGTTCCGCAAGGTCGTGCAGCAGCGCACCGATGGTAACCTCGTCGGACTCGATGTCATGACGATGTGCCGCGATCGCCCGCGCATACGCCGCCGCGTGGTGCGCGCGACTGATGACCCCGAGCGCACCGCGCAGGGCTGCCGGATCGTCCTTGAGCACCAGCTCCAGTGCGGGCACCGCACCGAACTCGCGGAAGAAACTCGTGATTCCGTGCATCATCACCGCATGCTCGACGGTGGTGATCTCGGTGGGCTGGCGCGACGTCTTCTTGGACTGCGCGAAGCGCAGCACGCGCAGCGTCAGCAGCGGATCGCGCAGCACTACGCGCGAAACGTCGCGACCCGTGATCTTGTCTTCGTTCCGGCGCAGTTGCTTCAGTTGCGCCGTGGTGGACGCGAGCACGGCAACGTCGCGTCCGCTCCACGCGCGCACCAGCTCCTGCATGTCCATGGGCGTGGAATTCCCGGGCTACAGGCGCCAGACGTACAGCGAGCGCCGGCCGCCACCGAGCGGAATCACGCTGTCGGGCGATTCACCGTCGACGCGGAACGTGTTGCTGACGAACACGCTGCCCGGGCGCATTTCCCGTTTCGCCTTGCGCCACAGATCGGTCATGGGCACCGGCGACAGGAACGCGTATACGACATCGTAGGCGGACAGATCCTCGTCCCAGAAGTCCACGCGTCGCGTTGTGAAGCGATGCGACCAGTTCCCCCGTAGCCACGAAGCGAGAAATGGCAGCGGCGCGATCTCCAGCCCCGTGAATCTACCCGCCGGAAAGCGCGGTGCGAGGTTGGCGAGTACCGTACCCACGCCGCTACCGACGTCCAGGAACTTGAACTCGCGCTCCGCGGGCAACAACGCAGCCAGGCGGTCACACGCTTCCCCGCTGGAAAGATACAGCGGCACCCGCGTGCGGAAGGTGGTCCAGTACACGGCCAGCAGCAGCGCGAACGCGCCGAGGTACCACCACGAATCCAGGTCGATCACCTGCGCTTCGATCACCGCAGGTGCGAACACGGCATTGATGGGCGCCCACCACCACGGCAATCCGAACATGCGGCCGACCAGGGCCGCGAGCAGCCCCTGCCCCACCGTCCAGTACCAGCCCGTGGCGCCGCCCAGAAGAATCTGGACGCAGGCCGTGAGCAGCCAGGCGAGCAGCTGCGCTGCGAACGCGTGGGCCAGCGGCGGCAGCGAAGGCCACGCCGGCGTCAACGACTCAACGCTTCTCGGTACCATCTCCACCCACCCCCTCGCGCACGTCCTGCGCGTCTTCGGCTTCGAGCACGCCGCCGTCTTTGAGTGCGGCTTCTTCGGCTTTGCGATTCATCACGATGATGCTCACGCGCCGGTTGATCGGATTGATCGGGTCCGACGGATCGAGCAGCACCGCCGAGCCGAGGCCGATCACGCGCGCGATGCGCGTCTCGACCATGCCTCCTGCGAGCAACTCGCGGCGCGCCGTGTTGGCGCGATCGGCAGAGAGTTCCCAGTTGCTGTACCCGCGCTCGCCGCCGGAATAGACCGCCGCGTCGGTATGCCCCGAAATCGTGATGCGGTTCGGGACGTCGTTCAGCACCTTGCCGATCTCTCGCAGGATCTCGCGCATGTACGACTGCACTTCGCTGCGCCCCGTGGCGAACATCGGGCGGTTCTTCTCGTCGATGATCTGGATGCGCAGCCCCTCGCTGGTGATGTCGATCAGCAGCTGATTCTTGAATTGCTTCAGCATCTCGCTCGCATCGATTGCCGACTCGAGTTGGGCCTTCAACTCGCGCAGCCGCTGTGCCTCCTGGGCGCGCAACGCCTTTTCCGCTTCCTCCGTGCTGACGGCGCCGGACTTGGGCTTGCCTTCGCCGCCCTTGTTCACCTGCCCCGTCTTCTTGGTGAGGTCGTTGCCACCACCCTTGATGATCGACGTGGCATCGCCGGCACCGGAACCACCCATCAGCGCCACCTTGAGCGGCGTCTTGAAGTGTTCCGCGATGCCCTCGAGATCGCCCTTGGTGGTCGAACCGAGCAGCCACATCAACAGGAAGAACGCCATCATCGCGGTCACGAAATCCGCATATGCGATCTTCCATGCGCCGCCGTGGTGGCCATGGCCACCCTTGCGGATCTTCTTGACGATGATGGGGCGCTGGGAATCGTCGCTCATGGTTTCGGGCTCGTGGGCGAGAAAAGCGCTACTTCGACTTGCGGCTCTTCACTTCCTCTTCGAGTTCGCTGAACGTCGGGCGCTCGGTCGAGTACAGCACCTTGCGGCCGAATTCCACCGCGACCTGCGGCGCATAGCCGTTCAGGCTCGCGAGCAGCGTCACCTTGATGCACTGGAGCATCTTGGTCGCCTCGTTCAGCTTGTGCTCGAGCAGGGTCGCGAGCGGCCCAACGAATCCGTACGACAGCAGGATGCCGAGGAACGTACCCACCAGCGCAGCGGCGATCAGCTTGCCCAGTTCCGAGGGCGGAATGCCCACCGATTCCATGGTGTGCACCACTCCCATCACCGCCGCGACGATACCGAAAGCGGGCAGGCCGTCGGCGAGGCGACTGACCGCCTGGACCGGCACTTCACCCTCGTGGTGATGGGTCTCGATCTCGACGTCCATCAGGTTCTCGATTTCGAAGGCGTTCAGGTTGCCGCCCACCATCAGCCTCAGGTAGTCGGTCAGGAACTCCATCGCATGGTGATCGGCGAGGATCACCGGGTACTTGGAGAACACCGGGCTCTGGTCCGGATTCTCGACGTCCGACTCGATCGACATCAGCCCTTCCTTGCGCACCTTGGCGAGGATGTCGTAGAGCAGGGACAGGAGCTCGAGGTAGAGCGCCTTGGTGAACTTGGAGCCCTTCAGCGTCGTCGGCAGGGCCTTCATCGTGTTCTTGATGACCTTGCCCGAGTTGGCCACCATGAACGCCCCGACTGCCGAGCCGCCGATCATGATCAGTTCGACCGGCTGGATGAGGGAACCCAAGTGGCCGCCGGCCAGGGCGAAACCACCCAGAACGGCACCGAGGATGACGAGATAGCCGACGATGACGGTCATGCGTGTTTCTTCTAGGGTACGGGTGATCTATCGGGGATCAGCCCGCCTGGCCGACGGCACGACAAGTCCGCGTCGCCCCGGGGGGGATCGAAGCGGTTAACGGACTGGCCGCGGGCGACTTTAGGGAACCAGGCCCTTGGAGGCGGTTCCTGAAGGGTCCGCGAAGGTGTCGGATTCCGGGACGCTGCATGGTCCCGACGGGGCGGCACGTACCACACGAGGCCGGGAGGATTCCGCCGGCGCCGGCGGCCAATCAACCCGGCAACGCGCCCCGGAGCGCCAGTCGGATGTCGAGCTGGCACCGGAGGGCATGCCCTCGCGTCAGTGCAGGACCTTGAGGCCGACGATGCCACCCACGATGAGCGCTATGCATCCGATACGAGCCGCATTCGCGGGCTCACCCAGCAGTGCCATGCCGAGGATCGCAGTTCCTACCGTGCCCACACCGGTCCAGACTGCATAAGCAGTCCCCAGCGGCAGGGTCCGGACGGCAAGCCCCAGTAACGCAAGGCTCGCGATCATGGCGCCCACCGTCATCACGGTAGGCCACAGGCGGGTGAATCCGTCGGTGTATTTGAGCCCGACGGCCCAGCCGATTTCAAGGACGCCAGCAATAATCAGCAGTACCCAGTTCATGGAGATCTCCGCAGACGTTGGTGGAGTCGTCTCCGGATTCAGGGAACTGCCGTCGGGTCGTCCCGAGAGCGGCTTTGTGACACGTGGGCAGTGCCGGGGTTCCTCCGGCATGCACCCTCAAAGATGGCGCCGGTTTTCGGCGGAGCCCGCACCGCGTAAAGTGCAGGGTGCCTTGCACCGCCCGGATGGCGAAATTGGTAGACGCAAGGGACTTAAAATCCCTCGGGCCTCACCGCCCGTGCCGGTTCGATCCCGGCTCCGGGCACCACCGGGACTGTGTCCGTAGAATGCGCTGCGCTACTTGTCGGTAATCATCTTGAACCCGAGCGCCTCGGTATAGCGCAACACCACGGTATCGCCGACCTGGATGTTGTCGAAGCGCTGCACCTCGGGACCGACGGCGTATTTGCGCAATTCACCCGACGGGCCGCGCACCGAGACCGTGCGACTCGCGTTCTCGATGCCTTCGACGCGCGCAGTGATCTCCTTAACGCTCACGACCACGCCGCCCGGTATGTCGCCTTTTGGAGCGAGCTCCACCTTGTCGACCGCGGCAGCGCCCGGCTCGCTCTTCGCGCCGACCACAGCGATGACGACGGACTGCGCATACACGACGCGAAAGCGCGCCCCCGCGTAGACCTGGTCGAGGTTCTGCGACTGGTCCGGCACCTTGATGGTGGTCACCTCGCCGGTGGGCCCGGCAATGGTGACGGTTCGGTCCACGTAGTTGACCCCTCGAACTGTCACGACTTCCTCGACCATGTCGGCAGCAACGAGGCCGGGTTTGTCCTGCGCGAGGGTTGGCACACCCCATGACGCCAGGGCGAGCAGCACTGCCAGCAGCATCGTCTTCATTGATGATCTCCCTTGTATGGTGATTGCGTGTTCGCCGAATGGCACTGCGGTGTCCCTAACGATATAGCAGCCGGGTGGCAGGCGATAGCGTCGATCGATCGGGGCCCCGGGCAGGCGATGCCGCGTCCGCTCGGGTAGTGCTATCTTCCGGGTTCACGCCGTCTGCACCAGAACATGGCGAGGAGCCGGAAGCCGACATGAGCGATCACCATCACGACGACGATCACGACCACGAGCATGGGTCGCACCTGAGCGAAGTCCAGCTTCGCGTCCGCGCCCTCGAGACCATCCTTACCGAGAAGGGCTACATCGACCCCGCCGTACTCGACCAGATCGTCGAGCACTTCGAGACGAAGGTGGGGCCGCACGTGGGCGCACGGGTCGTGGCCCGCGCCTGGGTCGATCCCGCGTTCAAGGCATCGCTGCTGGAAGACGCGACGCGCACCATCAATGAAAGCGGTGCGTTCGAGACCATCGGCGATCACCTGATCGCGGTGGAGAACACGCCCGGACAGCACAACATGGTCGTGTGCACGCTGTGTTCGTGCTATCCGTGGGACGTGCTTGGCCTTCCGCCGGTCTGGTACAAGTCGGCGCCCTATCGCTCGCGCGTGGTCATCGATCCGCGCAGCGTCCTCGCCGATTTCGGAGTGACGATTCCGGCGGATACCCGCATTCGCGTGTGGGATTCGACAGCCGAGACCCGCTACATGGTGTTGCCGCAACGCCCCGTCGGCACCGACGGATGGTCCGAGGCGCAGCTCGCGGAACTCGTTACCCGTGACAGCATGATCGGCACCGGCGTTGCCGCTCAACCGGGAGCGCCGAAATGAACGGCGTGCACGACATGGGAGGCATGCACGGCTTCGGCAAGATCGAGCCGGAGTCCGACGAACCGCCATTCCACGCCGAGTGGGAAGGACGGGTGCTCGGGCTCGTTCGCGGCCTGCTCTTCACACGAACCTGGAACATCGACATCTTCCGCTTCACGCAGGAGCGCTTGCCCGCCAGGGTCTACCTCGACGTCTCCTACTACCATCGCTGGTTGCTCAGCATCACGCAGAGCGCCCTCGACTACGGCCTCGTGGAACGCGACGAGCTCGCGGCAGGTCACGCACTGCACCCGGCAAAGGCGGTCGAGCGCACCATGAAACTGTCCGACGCCCATGTGGCCTATGTGCGCGGGCCCTTCGGGCGCACGCCGCAGGCCGAACCGCGCTTCAAGCCGGGTGACCGGGTGCGTACCCGAAACATCAATCCCCTCGGGCATACGCGCCTGCCGCGGTATGCGCGCGACAAGGAAGGACGGGTCGAGGCGATTCGCGGCTGCCACGTGTATCCCGATTCGAAGGCCGCGGGCAAAGGCGACGACCCGCAGTGGCTCTACACCGTCGCGTTCACCGGGCGCGAAGTCTGGGGCGAGCAGGCCGACCCATCGCTCAGTGTATCGATCGATGCCTTCGAGCCCTATCTGGAGGATGCGTAGAATGAAACGACCCCCACGCTCTCTTCGTTCGCTGCCCCCCGAGGGGGCGCGTCAGTGCCTTGGGGCGGTCCGGGGGCATTGACGTGACCCAGCATGTGAAGCACGACGCCCTCGGCGCACTGGCAGCGATCCCCGCAGCCCACCAGACACCCACCTTCAACGAACCGTGGGAGGCGCAGGCTTTCGCCATCACCCTTGCACTGCATCGGCGAGGCGTCTTCACCTGGGACGAATGGGCCGCCACGCTCGGCGCCGAGATCAAGGCAGCCCAGGCGCGCGGCGATCCCGACACGGGCAGCACCTACTATCACCACTGGCTCGCATCGATCGAGCGGGTCGTGCGCGAGAAAGGCATCGCGAGCGAACAGACTCTCCTGCGCTACCGCGAGGCATGGGACAAGGCTGCCGACCGGACACCGCACGGGCAGCCCATCGAGCTGACACCCGAGGATCTCTCCTGACCGGAGCCGGTGCTGGTGTCATCCGAGTTTCACTTCTACGAACCGGCGAAGGGTCACGGCCTGCGCCACAATCCCTTCAAGGCGATCGTGGCGCCGCGGCCCATCGGTTGGATCTCGACGCGGAGTGCAACGGGAGTGTTCAATCTCGCACCCTACAGCTTCTTCAACGCGTTCCACGACGCGCCGCCGATGATCGGATTCTCGTGCGGCGGCCAGAAGAAGGACTCGCTGCGCAACGTCGAGGAGACCGGCGAGTTCGCCTTCAATCTCGTCACACGCGCCCTCGCCGAACAGATGAACGCGACCTCAGCCTCGGTCGGGCCCGACGTGAGCGAATTCGAGCTGGCCGGATTGACGCCGGCACCATCGAGGATCATCGCCGCACCTCGGGTGGCCGAAAGTCCGGTGTCCCTCGAGTGCAAGTGCACCAGAATCCTGCAGCTCGAGACCGCGGGCGGCGATGCGGTTGCTGCTTGGCTGGTGCTCGGCGAGGTGGTCGCGGTGCACATCGACAAGGCATTCCTGCGCGACGGGGTATACGACACCGCTGCCGCGCAACACCTCGCCCGCGGCGGCGGCATGGCGGACTATTTCTGGGTCGCCGAGGAGACGCGGCTCAGCATGAAGCGGCCCGGGTGACGCGAACGCGAAACGGTCGACCAAGGATACGGGTCGAGGGCGTCAATCTGGAGGCGGGGGTCGGAATCGAACCGGCGTGGACGGCTTTGCAGGCCGCTGCATGACCACTCTGCCACCCCGCCGTCGCGTCGCTGCAATCGGGGACCAACGAAAAAGGGAAAACGTCGCGTGCAACAGACTACGACTGTTTTCCCTTGCGGTCCCGGAATCGGGTGGAGCGGGAAACGAGTCTCGAACTCGCGACCTCAACCTTGGCAAGGTTGCGCTCTACCAACTGAGCTATTCCCGCTTCGAACAGACCCGGCATTATAGAAACCGTCGTCGATCTGTCAAGGATGGCGGCAATCCGGGCTCTACCGCGAATGCCCGCGGATGCTGCTCGCGGCCATCTTGAGGTAGTAGGCCATCGACCACAGCGTGAGCACCGCCGCGATGTAGATGAGCATCGTTCCGGGAAAGCGCATGTCGATCACGCCGAACAGCGGATCGTGATGCAGCAGCATCAGTATCGCGATCATCTGGCAGATGGTCTTCACCTTGCCCAGGAACGACACGGCCACCGACCGGCTCTCGCCGATACGAGCCATCCACTCGCGCAGAGCCGAGATCGCTATCTCGCGACCGATGATGATGACAGCCACGACTTCGTCCGCGCGGCCGAGCTTCACCAGCACGATCAGCGCTGCGGCCACCAGCAGCTTGTCGGCAACGGGGTCGAGGAACGCCCCGAATGCCGACGTCTGGTTGAGGCTGCGCGCGAGCCAGCCGTCGAGCCAATCGGTGATTGCACCGAGCAGGAACACGGCGGCCGCCAGCAGATTCTTGTGGTGCATGGTCAGCACGTCATCGGGCACATAGAACAGCGCGACGAACACCGGGATCAGCAGAATGCGCGCCCAGGTGAGCAGGATCGGCAGGTTCATCGGCATGGCAGCGCTCTCAATGCAGTTGCCGATAGATCCGCTCGGCCAGCGGGCGACTGATGCCGTCCACCTGCGCGAGTTCGTCGATGCTCGCCGCGACCACACCTTTCAGGCCGCCGAAACGCGCGAGCAGCCGTTGCCGCCGCTTCGATCCGATGCCGTCGATGCCTTCGAGGCTCGACGTGGTTCGTGCCCGCGCACGGCGGTTGCGATGCCCGGTGATCGCGAACCGATGGGCCTCGTCGCGGATCTGCTGGATGAGATGCAGCGCCGGGTCATCCGGCGACAACCGCACGATCTCGCCGGTCTCCGCGACGATCAGCTGCTCGAGACCGGCCTTGCGTTCCTCGCCCTTTGCGACGCCGACCAGCGGAATCTCCGACAGCCCCACGTCCTGCATCACCGGAATCACGCCCGAGATCTGGCCCTTGCCGCCGTCGATCAGGATCAGGTCGGGGGTCACGCCATCGCTTTCCGCGATCTTGCGATAGCGCCGCTCGAGCACCTGGCGCAGCGCGGCGTAGTCGTCCCCGGGCGTGATGCCCTCGATGTTGTAGCGGCGGTATTCGGAGTTCTGCATGGCTCCATGGTCGTATACCACGCACGACGCGACCGTGGCCTCGCCCATGGTGTGGCTGATGTCGAAGCACTCGATGCGCTGCGTCGTCTCGGGCAGGCTGAGCGCGCGCTGCAGTGCCGTCAATCGTGCCTCCTGAGTGGCCTGCGTCGCGACCCGTTGGCCGATCGCCAGGCGGGCGTTCTGCTCGGCCATGGTCAGCCAAACGCGACGCTCGCCGGTCGGATTGGCCGATATCTGGATCTTCGTCCCGCTCTGCTCCGTCAGCAGCGCTGCCAGGCTGTCGGCCTCGACCCCCCGATTGACCACGATGAGCGGGGGCGCCGGCTTCTCGAGGTAGTGCTGCACCAGGAAGGCCTCCACGGCGTCGCTCTCGTCGTGTTCGCGTGCGTTCTGGGGAAAGAACGTCCGGTCACCGCGATGCATGCCGCCTCGGATCATGACCAGGTTAACGGCTGTCAGCCCCGATTCGTTCACCGCGGCGATCACGTCGGCGTCCTGCGCCTTTGCGCTCGAGACGAACTGGCGCTCACGGATGGCCTTCAGGCTGCGCACCTGGTCGCGATAGGCCGCCGCCTGTTCGTACTCCTGCCGCTCGGCCGCCGCTTCCATGCGCTGGCCGAGATCCTCGAGCACTTCGTCCTGCCGCCCGGCCAGAAACATGGCGGCGTGGGCCACGTCCTCGGCATAGGTCGCTTCGTCCACGAGGCCGACGCAGGGGGCCGTGCAGCGCCGGATCTGATGCAGCAGGCAAGGCCGGGACCGATGGGCGAACACCGTGTCCTCACAGGTGCGCACCCGAAAGACCTTCTGGAGCAGCTGGATACTCTCACGGACCGCGCTCGCATGAGGAAACGGGCCGTAGTACCGGTTCTGCTTGTCGAGGGCCCCACGGTGAAAGCCCAGGCGCGGAAACGCGTGCCCTGAAAGCACGAGGTACGGATAGGATTTATCGTCCCTATACAGTATGTTATATCTGGGACTTAAACTTTTTATTAAGTTGTTTTCGAGGAGCAGTGCTTCGCTTTCCGACCGGGTCACGGTGGTTTCCACGGTGACCACCTGCCCCACCATCAGCTGGATCCGGGGCGCCAGTGCGGCGGTCTTCTGGAAATACGACGTGACCCGCTTGCGCAGGTCCAGGGCCTTGCCCACGTAGAGCACGTCGCCGCCGGCCCCGATCATCCGATAGACCCCCGGTCGATGCGGCAGCGTGGCGAGTATCTCCTCGATCGACGGCTGGCCCGCCGTGGACCCGTCGCGCTGGGTTTCAGCCATCCTCGTCGAGCAGCCGTCCCGCGACCGCCCAGTTCTCCTCGGCCACCTCGTCGAACGTGACGTAGGTGACCTCGGGCGGCTTGCCTGCGATCCGGGCGAGCGTGTCCGTGATCTCCGCGGCAATGTCCTGCTTCTGCTGGCGGGTGAGCGCACCCGCGACGCGCACGTTGACGTAGGGCATGAGCGGAATCAGCTGGACTCGAGGTGGGCAGCGATGCGGTCGAACACCGCTTCGAACATCGCGCCGGTGAGGCGTTTCGTCTGGGTATTGTAGCGACTGCAATGATAGCTATCGAACAGGCGCCGTCGGTGCGGCAGCGCATGTTCGGCGCCGTGTCCGAACGCGAACTCCGCCTTGCGCAACACGAGAGCCGTCAACACGGCGACGTGGGCCACCTGGCCCAGCGCAAGGACGGCGGCGCCCTCGTCCAGTGCCTCGAGTTCTTCCTTGAGGTACGCGTTGCAGAGCTTCACCTCCGCCGGTTCGGGCTTGTTGTCCGGCGGCAGGCATTTCACGGCATTGGTGATGCGGCAGCCGCGCAGTTGCAGCGGGTCGCTCGCTGCCACGGATTCCGGTTCCGTGGACCACCCGAAGCGATGCAGCGTCTGGTACAGCAGGATGCCCGCGTAGTCGCCGGTGAAAGGACGTCCGGTCCGATTCGCCCCATGCATGCCGGGGGCGAGTCCGACGATCAGCAGACGCGGCCGGGCATCGCCAAAGGCCGGTACCGGCCGCGCGTGATAGGACGGGTGTTTGGCTCGCACCCCGTCGAGAAAGCCCGCAAGGCGTTCGCAGCGCCGGCATTCCGTCAGGGTCGGAAAACGCGGCTGGGCCTGTCCCCTGCCCGCGCCGCCGGGGTTCATCGGCGCGGCGGAAAAGCCAGGACCTGGGCGTTCCTGACGGGTCGCAAGGCCGGTAGCGGCGCCACCCCTGATCGCAGCGTGCCGGTCAGCACGTCCAGCGCCTGCTGCAGGTCCGCGAAGCTGTCCCACATCAGGTTGCTGATGCGAATGCAGGCACCCAATGGACTCGAAGACCGTTGCCGTTCCAGGTCGATGCGGCACTGCAGACCGGTCAGGCGCTGGCGGTGCTCCTCCGGTGCCGAAGCGATCAACTCTGCTACTGCCTGTTTGCGTTTCTCTTCGAATGCTGCGGGGTCGGATCGGGCCAATGCACTCCAGGTATCCCAATCGAAATCCATACTGCCAGTCTCCGGTGCCGGGTCTTGTTGCGGGCTGACACCAGTATAGCCGGCTACTTGGAGTTCCCGCTGTTCAAACTACCGACGGTCTCCGGACCACCGCCTCCAGCGCAGCCGCATAGATCGGATGCTCGCGCAGCGCGGCCAACCCGGCCGGGCGCGGTGCACCGTGCAATGCGGCAAGGCGTGCCAGCCCGGCCGGGGTCGAGAGCCGGGCAATGCCGTCCAGCAGCGTTGCGGCTGCGGCCGGATCGTTGCAGACCAGCACCATGTCGCAGCCCGCATCCAGGGCGAGCCAGGCGCGATCGACGATGGTGCCCGCCCCGTGGGCACCGACCATGGAAAGGTCATCACTGAAGATGGTGCCGTCGAACTGGAGCCGCTCGCGCAGCACCGTCTGCAGCCAGAATTTCGAATAGCCAGCGGGCTGCTGGTCCGCCTTCGGATACAGCACGTGCGCCGGCATGATGCCACGCAGTCCGGCCGTCACCAGCCGCCGGAACGGCACGAGGTCGCGCGCATCGATCTCCTCATAGCTGCGCTCGTCGAACGGCATGGCCGTGTGCGAATCCGCCTCCGCATACCCGTGCCCGGGGAAATGCTTTCCGACCGCCGGCATGCCGCCTTCCTGCAGTCCCGTCACCAGCGCCGCGGCCAGGTCAGACACCGCGGTCGGGTCTGCATGAAAGGAGCGGTCGCCGATCACGCCGCTGCGGCCATAGTCCAGGTCCAGCACCGGTGCGAAGCTGAAGTCGACGCCGCAGGCGCGCAGTTCGTGCGCCAACACCGATCCCACGTCGTTGGCGAGGGCGCACGCCGAGTCCGGCGACTGGTCGTAGAGCCGGCCGAGCTCCCGCATCGGCGGCAGGCGCGTGAACCCGTCCCGGAACCGCTGCACCCGGCCGCCCTCGTGATCGACGGCGACCAGCAGTGCCGGAGTGCGCAAGGCGTGGATGTCGGTCGCGAGCTGCGTGACTTGATCCGGATTGGCATAGTTGCGGCCGAACAGGATCACGCCGCCGACGGCCGGATGCAGCAGCCGCTCGCGCTCTTGCGCGTCGAGCTCGGTCCCGGCCACGTCCAGCATTACCGGCCCGAGCGGTAAGGATCTGGTCGGAACCGCGCTCATCGCCGCACCTGCGTGGATTCGAGCACCACCATGGCGACGGCCGCGAAGCGCTCGTCGCTGATCGAAAGATGATGGCGATCGATACCGCGGCTCTCGAGCCATTCTCCCAACTGGGCACCGAATCGGAACGAGGGCTTGCCGAGCGTATCGCGCTCGACACTGATCGCATGGAACGTCGCCGGCACGCGGATGCCGGTGCCGAGCGCCTTGCCGAAGGCCTCCTTGGCGGCGAAACGCTTCGCCAGGAATGCTGCCTGGCGGCCGGCCGCCTCGTAGTCGGGCCATTCACCCGGGCCCAGCACCCGTTGGGCGAACTTGTCGCCGAAGCGCTCGAGCGCCTGTTCCATCCTTGCGACCTCCACGATGTCCACACCGATGCCTGCGATCACGCCTTCGCTCCGCCGAGCGCTGCAAGGTAGGCCCGTACCGTTGCATCCATGCCGAGCTCCAGTGCGTCGGCCACCAGCGCATGACCGATGGAAACCTCGAGCACGTTCGGCACCGCGGCAATGAACGCGGGCAGATTGTCGCGATTGAGATCGTGACCGGCATTCACGCCGAGTCCGGCCTGCTGCGCCGCGCGGGCGGCAGCCGCGTAGCGCTGCAGCGATGCCTTTTCCTCCGCCGTTCCGAACGCGCGCGCATAGGGCTCGGTGTACAGCTCGACGCGATCGGCACCGAGCGCGCGTGCCCCGGCCATGGCAGCGGGATCGGCGTCCATGAACAGGCTCACGCGCACCCCGGCCGCCTTCACGCGCTCGATGATCGGCCGCAACCACTTCTCGTTCGGCGCCAGTTCCCAGCCATGATCGGAAGTGACCGCGCCATGCTCGTCCGGGACCATGGTGAACTGGTGCGGGCGCATCTCCAGCACCAGATCGAGCGTGTTGTGCATCGGATTGCCCTCGATGTTGTACTCGATGCGCGGGTGGGTCTTCAGCAGTCGCCCGAGTTCGCGCACGTCGCTTGCACGAACGTGTCGCTCGTCGGGCCGGGGATGCACGGTGATGCCATGGGCGCCGGCGCCGATGGCGATGAGGGCCATGCGCTGCACGTCCGGAATATCGAGCGGCCGCTGGTTGCGCAGTAGCGCGACCTTGTTCAAGTTGACGCTAAGATGGGTCACAGCTGTTGCAGGTCCTTGATGAGCTGACGGGTGTTGAGTTCGGGCTGGCCGAAATGATGATGGATCAGCGCGCGCAGCAGGCGTTTGCTTTCCGCAGCGGTGACCGCGTCGGAGTAGTCGTCGCGCGCGATGTCGAGCAGCGTGCGGCCGTGGATGGTCTCGGTCTCGTCGTCCTGCACGCCGGCGGCGTCCACCGGCAAGGGACCTAGTTCGGGCGCATACCGATAGCGCCGCTCGGCGACCACGGGCACGTGCGACTGGGCTTCGAGGCCCAGTTCGAGCGCGTAGCCCAGTTCCGTGAGGAGGCTCTTCTCGAACCGGCGCAGGATCGCTGCCGGCGCCGCAGGGCCGGCGAGCTCGCGGATCGCCTGGGCATAAGTGTCGAACAGCCGTTCGTGCGGGTCGTCGCGCGCCAGCACCTTCACCAGCAGTTCGTTCACATAGAACCCGCACAGCAGCGACACGCCGGTCAGTTGCGGCACCCCGCCCTGCCATTCGGCCCCGTGCAACAACCGCAGCTCGCCCTTGCCGGACCACGTCACCAGCAACGGCTGGAACGACATCAGCAGGCCGCGCATCGACGAATGCGGACGGCGCGCACCTTTCGCGACCATCGGGATGCGCCCGTGGCTGCGCGTGAAGAGCTCGACGACGAGACTCGTTTCCTTCCATGGATAGGTGTGCAGCACGAAGGCGGGGCGGTTCAGCTCGCGCCGCCGTTCGTCGTGTGCCGCGGCGCGCACGGCGCTCGATTCGCGCGCTTCAGGCGTACCCATACTTGCGCATTGCCTTCGGGTCGTCGGTCCAGCCGGGATCCACCTTGACCCACAATTCGAGGAAGACCTTGCCGCCGAAGAGGCGCTCCATGTCGAGCCGCGCCTCGGTGGCGATTTCCTTGAGCTTGGCACCCCCGGCACCGATGACGATGGGCTTGTGGCCTTCGCGGCC
Source organism: Burkholderiales bacterium (assembly GCA_019747905.1). Lineage (GTDB taxonomy): Bacteria > Pseudomonadota > Gammaproteobacteria > Burkholderiales. Next base: position 14,274 of record JAIEQG010000157.1, on the reverse strand, counting down.
GACCACGATCAGGCAGCGGATGCGGCGATGTTCGCCTTCGGTCTCGAACGTCTCCACGACCACATTGGCGCCATAGGGCAATTCGTCGCCCGTCAGGCGAAAGATCTTCTCGCGCACCAGTTCGGCCGCGAGAAAGCGCTCGCTGCGATCGGTGATCTCGCCTTCATCGTAGAACGCGGGCTGCTCGGGCAGGTGTTCGCGCAGGGCTCGCAGCAGATCGTCGCACTGGGTCCCCGCCTTGGCGCTCACCGGGACCACTGCAGCGAACTCGCGCAGCGCGCTCAGGCGCTGGATGAACGGCAGCAAGGCGGCCCGCTCCTTCAGGCGATCGACCTTGTTGATGGCAAGCACCACGGGTTGGTCAACGGGCAATAGTTTCAACACTGCCTCGTCCTGCGTGCCGAAATGGCCAGCCTCCACCACGAAGACGATGACGTCCACCCCGGCGAAGGTGTCAGTGACTGCGCGGTTCAATGCCTGGTTGAGGGCACCGCCGTGCGCGGTCTGAAAACCCGGCGTGTCGACGAATACGTACTGCACTTCCGGCAAGGTCACGATGCCCGTGACCTGGTGCCTGGTCGTCTGCGGCTTGCGCGAGGTGATGCTCACCTTCTGGCCCACCAGGCGATTCAGCAGCGTCGACTTACCGACGTTGGGGCGGCCGACGATGGCGACGTAGCCGGCGCGGTGCTGGTCGGTGGGTTGGTTCACGGCTGGCCCCCATCCCAACCTTCCCCCACGCTGCGCGCGGGGGAAGGAGTGCCTGCATCGTGCAGCAAGAACAGGCGTTCGGCTGGTCGTGGAGACGCCACCATACGCACTCCTTCCCCCACCAAAGGTGGGGGAAGGTTGGGATGGGGGCCGCTTCTCAAGCCGCCCCCAACCGTTCGAACGCAGCCCGGGCCGCCATCTGTTCCGCGCCCCGCCGGCTCGCACCGGTACCCGCCGCACGGATGCCGAAGGCCTCGACCACGCATTCCACCTCGAACTCCTGCTTGTGCGCTTCGCCGCGTACTGCGGTAACCCGATAGACCGGCAATGCCAGCCGCCGCGCCTGCAGGTGCTCCTGCAGCCGCGTCTTGGGATCCTTCTCCGACGCCACCGGATCGAGCGCGGCCAGCGCCGCTTCGAAGATCCGCAAGGTCACGCCCTCGGCCCGCTCGAAACCCGCGTCGACGAACACCGCGCCGATCACCGCTTCCAGAGCATCCGCGAGAATCGATGGCCGCGCTGCGCCGCCGCTGCGGGCCTCCCCCTCGCCCAGCCTCAGCTTGCCGCCCAGCGCGAGCCCTTCGGCGTGGGTCGCGAGCGACGCCTGGTTCACGATGTCCGCGCGCAAGCGCGACAGGTCGCCCTCGGGCAACGCGGGAAACCGCCGGAACAGCGCCAGGGCGATCACGCAGTTGAGAACCGCATCGCCGACGAACTCCAGTCGCTCGTTGTGCGGCTGGCTGTGGCTGCGATGGGTGAGCGCCTGGCGCAGCAGTGCCGCGTCGGTGAAGACGTGCCCGATCGCGTCGCTCAGATCGCCTGCGGGCATCGCCTGCCGTGGCTCACCGCCCGCTGGTCGCCTCGAAGTCGATCAGCACGCTCACGTTGCCGAACAGCGGCACCTTCTTCTCGTAGGCCGCGGCGATCGAGACCATGTTGCCGTTCTTCGTGATGTCGAGATCCTTGCCCTGGATCGCGGTGATGTCATCGATCTGCGAGCGTTTGTCGAACGCCTCCATCATCTGCTTGGGCGTGCTCGACTCCGGACTGCGCGCGAGTTCGCGCAGGTGCTTCTGGATGGTGAAGTACTCGATGTACGCCGGTGTCAGCTTCATGCCGACGACGGCCACGAGCACCAGGATGCCACCGACCACGATGAGCCCCAACAGGCTCAGGCCCCGCTGTTTCTTCATGCCGACCCCCATCAGTTGATCCGGGTGCCGATGCGCCCGAACTCGCCGAAATTCCACCAGATCAGGAACGCCTTGCCGACGATGTTGGCATCGGGCACGAACCCCCAGTAGCGGCTGTCGCTGCTGGAATCGCGGTTGTCGCCCATCATGAAATAGTGGCCGGCCGGCACCTTGCAAACAAAACCATCCTCATTGTATTCGCAGTTGTCGCGGTACGGGAACGGGCGCACGCCGGCGAGCTGCACCGGCGGCGAGTCGGCGTTGATGATGATGGAATGCTGATGCTCCCCCAACTGCTCGCGGAAGCGCTTGGCGCTGATGTAGTTGAGCCCGCCTTCCAGGTAGCTGAAGTCGCTCTCCGGATCCGCCACGACCGGCTTGCCGTTGACCGTCAGCCGTTTACCCTTGTACGCGATCTCGTCACCGGGAATGCCGACCACGCGCTTGATGTAGTCGAGCGACGGGTTGTCGGGGTACCGGAAGACCATGACCTCGCCCCGCTGCGGCGTGTTGAGGTCGATCACCTTGGTATTGATGACCGGCAGGCGCACGCCGTAGGTGAACTTGTTCACCAGGATGAAATCGCCCACCAGCAGCGTCGGGATCATCGACCCGGACGGGATCTTGAACGGCTCCACCAGGAACGAGCGCAGCAGGAACACCACCAGGATGACCGGAAAGAAGCTCTTCGGGTACTCGATCCACCACGGCTCCTTGGCGTCGGCCGCGCGCTTCGGGCGGAACACGAATTTGTCCAGAAGCCAGATGCCGCCGGTCACGATCAGCAGCACCAGCATGATGAGAGCGAAGTTCATGGGCGAATGTGGGGCAACGGGGTGGAGCGGTTATTTCCCTTCCACCTGGAGGATCGCGAGGAACGCCTCCTGGGGGATCTCGACGCTGCCGACCTGCTTCATGCGCTTCTTGCCGGCCTTCTGCTTCTCGAGCAGCTTCTTCTTGCGGGTGATGTCGCCGCCATAGCACTTGGCGAGCACGTTCTTGCGCAGCGCCTTGACGTTCTCGCGGGCGATGATTTGCGCGCCGATGGCCGCCTGGACGGCGACGTCGAACATCTGCCGCGGGATCAGCTCGCGCATCTTCGACGCCAGTTCGCGCCCCCGGTGCAGCGAGTTGGAGCGGTGGACGATGAGCGACAACGCATCGACCTTCTCGCCGTTGATCATGATGTCGAGTTTCACCAGGTCGTCGGCGCGGAATTCCTTGAAGTCGTAGTCGAGCGAAGCGTAGCCGCGGCTGGTGGATTTCAGCTTGTCGAAGAAATCCATCACCACTTCGTTGAGCGGCAGGTCGTAGGTCAGCATCACCTGCCGCCCCATGTACTGGAGATTGCGCTGCGCGCCGCGCTTCTGATTGCACAGCGTGATCACCGGTCCGACGAAATCCTGCGGCACCAGGATGGTGGCGGTGATGATGGGCTCGCGGATTTCCTCGATCTTCGAGGGCTCGGGCAGCCGCGACGGGTTTTCCACCTCGAGCACCGTGCCGTCGCGCATCAGGACCTGGTAGACCACGGTAGGCGCCGTGGTGATGAGATTCATGCCGTACTCGCGCTCGAGGCGCTCCTGCACGATGTCCATGTGCAGCAGGCCGAGGAAGCCGCACCGGAAGCCGAAGCCGAGTGCCTGCGAGGTTTCCGGTTCGTAGCGCAGCGACGAATCGTTGAGGTGCAGCTTCTCCAGGGCGTCGCGCAGCGCGTCGTATTCGTTCGATTCGACCGGGTAGAGGCCCGCGAACACCTGCGGCTTGATCTCCTTGAAGCCGGGCAGCGGTTCGGCGGCACGCCGGTTGGCGACGGTGATCGTGTCGCCGACCTGCGCGTCCTTCAGTTCCTTGATGCCGGCGATGACGAAGCCCACCTCGCCCGCCGACAGCGCTTCGGTGTCGCGCGATTTCGGGGTGAATACGCCGACGTGCTCGCACCCGTGCACGGCGCCGCTCGCCATCAGCAGCAACTGGTCCTTCGGCTTGATCACGCCGTCCACGACGCGCACCAGCATCACCACGCCGACGTAGTTGTCGAACCAGGAATCGATGATGAGCGCCTTCAGCGGCGCTGCGGGGTCGCCCTTGGGCGGGGGAATCTTCGCGATGACCGCTTCGAGGATGTCCTCGACTCCCTCGCCGGTCTTGGCACTGGCCCGCAGTGCATCGTGCGCGGGGATGCCGATGATGTCCTCGATCTCCTCCATGACCCGTTCGGGTTCGGCGGACGGCAGGTCGATCTTGTTGAGCACCGGCACCACGTCGACGCCTTGTTCGATGGCGGTATAGCAGTTGGCAACCGTCTGCGCCTCGACTCCCTGGGAGGCGTCGACCACGAGCAGCGCCCCTTCGCAGGCGGCGAGCGAGCGCGACACCTCGTAGGAGAAGTCCACGTGCCCGGGGGTGTCGATCAGGTTCAAGTGATAGACCTGACCGTCCCGTGCCCGATAGCGCAGCGCCGCCGTCTGGGCCTTGATGGTGATGCCGCGCTCGCGCTCGAGGTCCATCGAGTCGAGCACCTGGGCCTCCATCTCACGGTCTGACAGTCCGCCGCACAGCTGGATGAAGCGGTCCGCGAGCGTGGACTTGCCGTGGTCGATATGGGCGATGATGGAGAAGTTGCGGATGTGCTGCATGACGAAAAGGGGCACCGAAGTGCCCCTTTCCTTAGAGTGCGCGAGCGAAGGGCGGATTCTAGCCTATTCGACCGCTCGGAACCTCGGTTGGACCCTCAGTTTCCATTGAGCCGCAGGGGAACATACAACGACGATTCGCCGCGCCGGATCAGCAACGCCACGCTGCGGGACTTCTCGAACTGCCCGATGATCTGGTTCAGCTGCTCCAGGGTCTTCACGTCCTGGTTGTTGATGGCCATCAGGATGTCGCCCCGGCGGATGCCGGCCTTGGCGGCATTGCCCTGGGCGTCTTCCACCAGCAGGCCGCTGGCGATGCCCAGTTCCTTGCGCTGGTCGGCGGTGAGCTCGGTCAGGGTCATGCCGAGTTTCGCCACGGCATCGCCCGCCTTGGCCGGCTTCTTGGGCTGGCGATCGGCGCGCTTGTCGTCCTGCAACTCGCCCACCGTCACGGTCAGCTCCTTGTTGGAGCCCTTGCGCCAGACCTGCACCGTGGACTTCGAGCCCGGACGGGTCGCCGCCACGATGCGCGGCAGGTCGGCCGAGCTGTTCACCGTCTTGCCGTCGAACTTGAGGATGATGTCGCTCTGTTCGATGCCGGCTTTCTCGGCAGGGCCGCCCTTCTCCACCGAATTGACCAGGGCCCCCTGGGGCTTGGACAGGCCGAAGGATTCGGCCAGCTCCTTCGTGACCTCCTGGATCACCACCCCGATGCGTCCGCGTGTCACCTTGCCGGCCGTACGCAACTGGTTGGCAATGTCCATGGCGACATCGATCGGGATGGCGAACGACAGCCCCATGAACCCGCCGGTGCGGCTGTAGATCTGGGAATTGATGCCGACCACTTCGCCCTTCAGGTTGAACAGCGGGCCGCCCGAATTGCCCGGGTTGATGGCCACGTCGGTCTGGATGAACGGGGTGAAGTTCTCCTGGGGCAGCGAGCGGCCCTTGGCGCTCACGATGCCGGCGGTCACGGTATTGTCGAAGCCGAAGGGCGAGCCGATGGCCAGCACCCATTCGCCCACCTTGAGCTTGTTGGCATCGCCGATGGTGACCTTGGGCAGGTTCGCCGCCTCGATCTTGATGACCGCCACGTCCGAGCGCTTGTCCGCCCCGATCACCTTGGCGGTGTACTCGCGCTTGTCGGTGAGGCGCACGGTGATGTCGTCCCCGGCCTCGACCACGTGGGCGTTGGTCATGATGTAGCCGTCCGGGCTGATGATGAAACCCGAACCGAGCGAGCGGGCCTCCTGCTCGCGCGGCTGACCAGGCGGGCCATAGCGCCGGAAGAAGTCGAAGAACGGGTCGTCCTCGGGACCGCCGGGCCCCTGGCCGGGCGCCTGCTGCGCCGCCTTCGACGAGGTGGTGCTGATGTTGACGACTGCCGGACCCTGGGCTTCAACCAGTTCGGTGAAGTCCGGGAGTTCCGCGGCAACGGCCGGCAGGCACACGGCCGCAGCCGCGATCGACGCAAACAGCCAATGACGAATCATCACTTGGGTTCCTGTGGGGGAAATGGGGCCGCCCGGGAACCGGGCGGCGGCAGACCGGATTATCGTCCTCTCGGGGCGAGAGAATTCGCGATCTGCGCCACCGTGGCGGCCGGGGTCTCGCCGAGGACCGTCACGCGCTGCTCGCCCACCAACCGGGTGTAGATGTTGATGGCCCCGTGCTGGGCCGGGCCTTCGTTGACCTTCTGCTTGAGCGAGTTGGGTTCGATGAACACCGACACGGCTGCCAGTCCGTCGGTCAGCACGATATGGGTGAGCAGCTGCGCTCCGCCCCCCTGCTTGGACCGGCGCATCTCGTAGACCTTGCGGAATCCGGGCGGCTGGTTCTTGATGACCCAGCCCGAATCGGAATCCTTCGCGTCGTTGCTGGCGAAGCGATCGTGTTTCCACTTGTCCTGCTCGCCCTGGTAGCTCGAGCGCACCTCGTCGAGCGAGATCTTGCCGCCGATCTTCAATTGGGTGAAAGCGAACTGTTCGATGACCTGATGCCGCTCCCCGAACATGCGTGCCTTGAGCAGCAGGCCCGAGCCGATCTCGGCCCAGAACTTGTGGCCGTAGCGTAACCCGTCGCGCGGCTCGAGCACGAGGGCCTGGGCATCGAAGCCGGCAACCCGCTCGACGTCGCCCCGCCGCACGTCGTAGTGCTCGGTGATGTTGGTCAGCAACTCTGGCGGTAGTGCAGGAAATGTCCGCTTGCCCGCGCGCTTCTCGGCCCGCACGGTCTTGATCTCGGGATAGTACGAGAGCACTTCCTCGTTGTTCCGGATGACCTCGCGCGGCGGACCGTCCAGGGTGGAAAGCTTCTCGTACTCGGAACCGCCGTCGACCATGTGGATGATCTTCGAGGTCTCGACCATGTCGCCGTGCTGGTAGACGAAGGTCCCCTCGTAGCTCAACTGGCGCGCGGCCCCCGCGATCTTCTGCAACCACGCGAGGGCATCGGTATCCTGGAGCTGATCCGCGTACGTGCTCGCGGCCAACGCGGTGCCGACGGCGAGGCCGCCGGCCCACCGTAAACAGACCGCCTTCATCGGGACATTGCGCCTTCCCGCCGGATCTCGTTCACATAGCGCACGTACGGCGTCACGCTGGGCATCGAGGCCGTGTCGGCGTATTCGTGGTGGGCAACCAGGTACTCGTTCATGGAAGCGTCCGCTTCGGCGACGGTCGGGCCCTTCCCGGCCATCGTGCCGCCGGTCGAATCCGGGCCGATCGGCTGGTTGAAGTAGGCAAGCCAGCCCACCGCCAGGACGCCGGCCACGGACGCCGCAGCCGAGAGCGCGAACAGCCGTGCCCGACGCTGGAATGTTCGAGGTCGGGGTGCCAGGACGGTCGGCTCGGCGGCCAGCGCCTCACGCAATCGCTCGTTGAAACCGGCCCCCAGGGGCGCCTCCTTGCGGAGCACGTCGCCGATCAGGTGATAAGTCGCCCAACCTTCGACCAGGGTCGCGTCGCCGCCGCAACGCTTGAATTCCTGGACGGCCTCGTCGTCGTCCAGTTCGCCGTCCATCAGTGCCGAAATCCGCTCCATCGTCACCACCTCTTGTCCTTGCTCGTTCCCAACAGCGGGCGCAGCCTCTCCGCAATAGTCTCCCGCGCCCTGAAGATCCGCGACCGGACGGTGCCGATCGGGCAGTTCATGATCGTGGCTATGTCCTCATAGGACAGGCCTTCGATCTCCCGCAGGGTGATCGCCGTGCGTAGTTCCTCTGGCAATGCCTGCATGGTTTCGTTCACGGTGGCCGCGATCTGCTTGCTCATGAGTTCGGCTTCCGGGGTGTTCACGTCCCGGAGCTGGTCGCCGTCCTCGAAGTTTTCGGCCTCTTCGCTGTCGAATTCAGTGGTCGTGGGGGCGCGCCGGCCCATGGCCACCAGGTAGTTCTTGGCCGTGTTGATGCCGATCCTGTAGAGCCACGTGTAGAAAGCGCTGTCCCCCCGGAACGATGGCAGGGCCCGGTAGGCCTTGATGAAGGCCTCCTGGGCCACATCCTCTACTTCGGCGGAATCCCGGATGAAGCGGGACAGCAGACGGCCGAGCTTGCGCTGGTACTTGGCCACCAGCATCTCGAACGCACGCTTGTCTCCACGCTGGGCACGCTCGACCAGCTGCTGATCGATCTCGCGATCACCCATGGGCCATATCCAAAACCACTCGCCTGGTTGAATCGGCTCGCGCCGACTTCGAAGGGCGGCGAGTATAGCATCGGCACTTCCTCGACCCGCTTGCCTCCAATGTTCCGACTGCGGCTACCGACACGCCCGGGCGCCGATAGTTCATCGACCGGTCCCGTCCTGGGGCGGAGCGGTCCGGACCCGCCAGCGGAGAAAGACCCGGAGATGGCGGAATTCGACCTCGCTGCAGGCATCGCGGGTGACGACGACACCCAGCCGGCGCCGCCCGGCCCCCTGCAGGCTCAGCACGACAGCCAATGGCACCACGGTCGCTTCGCCTCCGAGCCGCACGGTCTCGGCGCGCCCCGAGCGCAACGTGACGGTGCCGGTCCCGTCGCTTTCCAGGGCGAGCGCCGCCACCGATGTGGGCCAGAGCCGCAGCGCATCCCGGGTGATCGCGAGTCCGCCCAGAGCCAGAATCCCGATGGTGACGCCTGCCGCCATTGCCGGCGGCAGCCCCACCAGCCAGGGCACGGCGCTCCCGGCACCATGGACGATGCCCAGCACGGCCGCCAGTCCGCGCGAGGCTTGCAACGATACCGAGACGCGTTCCGGGGCGAACATCGTGGCCGATTATAATTTCCTGCCTTCCCTGCCCCCCCGAGTCGACCATTGCGGTCGGCCCAAGCCATGAACCCTCGCTGGCAACAAACCCTCGCGTCCCGGGGAGCGACCCCGGACGAGGCCGGCCTCGCCGTATTTCCTGCACCGCCGTCCGGTGCCGCTGCGTTCCTGGCCGACCTCGGGCATCTCGTCCTGATCAGCATCGAAGGCCGTGACGCCGCGGATTTCCTGCAGAACCAACTCACCTCGGACGTGTCGCGCCTGGCGGACGGCCAATGGCAGTGGAGCGGGTACTGCAATGCCAAGGGCCGCCTGCTTGCCACCTTGCGCCTGATGCGCCGCGGCGATCGCTTTGTCGCCGAGGTGCCGCGCACCCTGGCCGTGGACCTCGCGGCTCGCCTGTCCCGATACGTGCTGCGCTCGCAGGTGAAGATCGCGGTTCTGGAGGACGAAACCATCGGCATCGGGCTCGCCGGGCTCGACTTGCCCGTCGAACTGGGCGTTCCATCGCCCGGCGAGCACCAGCTTGCGGCCGTCCCAGGCGGCTTCATCGTGCGGACCGGCGAGGACCGCTGGCACTGCTACCTCTCGGTGGATGCCGCGATCGCCGCTTGGGATCGTCTCGCCCCGCGCGCCGCCCCCACCACCACCGGCGACTGGATGCGCTTCGACGTGGCCGACGGCATTCCATGGATCCTGCCAGCCACGCGCGAGCTGTTCGTGCCCCAGATGGTGGACCTGGAGCGCATCGGTGGCGTGAGCTTCTCGAAGGGCTGCTACCCCGGCCAGGAGATCGTCGCGCGGTCCCAGTACCTCGGCGAAGTGAAGCGGCGCCTGCACATCGCGCAGGCCGCGGCAGCGCTGGATCCCGGTGCGCCGGTCGGCGGTGCCGGCCAGACTGCCGGCAATGTCGTCGCCTCAGCGCCCGCCGGCGACGGTGGCTTCCGCGTGCTCGCGGTAATCGACACGGAAACCGCTGCGCGGGGCGGCGTGTCCGCAATGACCAGCGGCATGCGCCTCGAGGCACTGCGCCGCGTCCACGCTCCCTCCGCCGCCTGAGATGACGCCCCACCAGACCGGCCTTGCCGCCTCTCCCCCGGGGGGGCCCGGCCACTTGGGGCGGCCCGGCGAGAGTTGATATGACGATCCCCCCGATAGGCCTTGCGGCCTCTCCCCCCAGGGGGCCAGCCCTCTTGTGGGCTGAGGCCGGACACAGACAGTCCCTGCGGACTGTCTGTGCCTACCGAAGGCCATCGCCCTCCGGGCGATGGCAGGCCGGCGAGAGCTGAATTGACGATCCCCCCGATAGGCCGTGCGGCCTCTCCCCCCGGGGGGCCAGCCCTCTTGGGGCGGCCCGGCGAGAGCTGATGTCACACCACTTCTACGTCTACTACCGCATTCGTTCCGACGCTGCCGCCGGCGCGCACGCGAGCGTCGGCCGCTTGACCCGCGACGTCGAGCAGCGCACCGGGATACTCGGCCACCTGGTGCGTCGCATGGACGATCCGACACTCTGGATGGAGGTTTACCAGAACGTCGCCGACGCCACCGCGTTCGAGGTGGTGCTGAACGAGGCGGCCCGCAACGCGGGCATCGATGCCCACATCACCGAGGACGGAGCCCGCAAGATCGAGCGATTTCGCGACTTCGGCGACGATCCGTGTGCCTGATCCTGATCGCGCTCGACGCGCACGACCGCTACCCGTTCATCCTCGCCGCCAATCGCGACGAGTTCCATCACCGCCCCACCGCTCCCGCCGGTCGCTGGCACGATGCGCCCGAGGTTTTCGGTGGACGGGACCTGGAGAAGGGCGGCACCTGGCTCGCACTTTCGCAACGCGGTGCCCTGGCGGCAGTCACCAACTATCGCGATCCAGGCCGCAAGCTCGACGCGCCCCGGTCGCGCGGCCTGCTGGTCAGCAACTTCGTGCGCGAACCGGAGAGTGCGGGCGACTTCATCGCCGGGGCACTGGCCCGCGGCAACGACTACGACGGGTTCAACCTCCTGGCTGCCGATGCGACCGGCGTCTGGTACGGCTCCAACCGCGGCGGTGCTGCCAGGCGGCTCGGTCCCGGCCTGCACGGGTTGAGCAACCACCTGCTCGATACGCCCTGGCCGAAGGTGCGGCGGGCGAAGGCCGCACTCGGTCCGGCGTTGCAACTGGACGGGCCCGCGCTGGAAACGGCCCTGCTCGCCCTCCTCGCCGACGACGCCCGCGCCCCGGATACCGAACTACCCGCCACAGGGGTGAGCCTCGACTGGGAGCGACAACTGTCGCCCGTGTTCATCCGCATGGACGGTTACGGCACCCGCGCCTCCACCCTCGTACTGATCGACGATCGCGGCGCGGCGCGGTTCGTGGAGCGCAGCTTCGATCCAGCCGGCGGTCCGCCGACGGACCGCAGCGCGAGCCTCAGCCTGGAGACACCGATCGCACTGGCGGCGTGATGTCGAGCCGCATGGCCCGATGGGGTATGCCGGCATCGTCGAACACCTCGCCCTCGGCGACGAAGCCGAACCGCCGGTAGAAGTCCAGGGCCTGCACCTGCGCGTTGAGCAGCACGGTCGCGAACCCGCGCTTGGCCGCCACGTCGATCATCGCCGTCAGGAGCGCACCGCCGACGCCTTGACCGCGCCAGTCGCGCAACACCGCGATGCGCCCGATATGTCCGTCGGGCAGGAGGCGTGCGGTTCCGACCGGCATTCCGCCCGACGACGCCAGCGCATGCTGGGAAACGGCGTCGGCTTCGTCCCATTCGAGTTCTTCCGGCACGTTCTGCTCGACCACGAACACGGCGCGACGAACCGATTCGAGCGCCGCGTGCGCCTCGTCCCAGGCGACGAGTCGAACCTCGAAGGCAGCCAGTCGCGACATGGGCGGCGATTATAATCGCCGGCCTTTCTCCGTCCGACATTCGCATGCATTCGCTCTGGAACGACGAGGCCGCGTCCCGATATACCGACGCACTGGCATTGCGGGCCTACACCTCGCGCCTCCTCGGTGCCGATGCTGACCTGGTGCTGTATGGCGGCGGCAATACGTCGCTCAAGGCCCCGTGGGTGCGCGCCGACGGGACGTCGGTCGCCTGCCTGTACGTGAAAGGCAGCGGCTCCGACCTCGCCCAGGTGACTCCGGCGGATTTCACGCCGATCGATCTGGCGGGCGCCCGCGCACTATTGGCGCAGGAACACCTCGATACCGACGGCATGATGGCCGGGCTGGCCCCGCTCAAGCTGCGCGCCGACGCACCGAAGCCATCGATCGAAACCCTGCTGCACGCTTCGGTGCCTTCCAGCCATGTCGAGCACACCCATGCCGACAGCGTGCTCGCGATAGTGAACACGGCGTGGGGCCGCAAGATCGCCCGTGAGGTCTTCGGCGATTTCGCGCCGCTCGTGCCGTTCTCCCATTCGGGCTTCGAACTCGCCAAGTCGTGCACGGCCACTTTCGAACGCGAAGGCACTGCCAGGACCATCGGGCTGATCCTGGAAAAGCACGGGGTGGTCGCCTTTGGCGACGACGCGCGAACGTCCTACGAGAACATGCTGGCGTTGACCGGCCGCGCCGAAACCTACTTGCGCGCACACAACGCATGGGACCTGCCGACGGCCGCGCCGCCGCTACGATCCCGCGAGACCGCGCTGGCATTGGCGCGCCTGCGCCGCGATCTGAGCGCGGTGGCCGGCTGGCCGATGATCCTCGCGGTCGACCAGAGCCCGGAGGTCATGGGCTTCATCGCCCGCAAGGATCTGGTGGAACTCGCCACGCAAGGACCACCCACCCCGCAACACGCGGTATTCACGAAGCGCATTCCGCTGTTCGGTCGTGACGTGCAGGCCTATGCGGCCGACTATCGTGCGTACCTCGAAGGCCACGCACCCGCAGGGCAGGATCCTCGCACCCTGCCCGATGCCGCTGCGCGCATCGTTCTCGATCCGGAACTCGGCCTCGTCACGGCGAGCGTGGACGCACGCCACGCCCGCATGACGGCGCAGATCTATCGCCACGACATCCGCATCGCATCACGCGCTGCCGCCCACGACAGTTACGTCTCGCTGCCGCCCGCGGACATCCTCCTGGCGGAGTTGCACTACGGCGGCTTCGAACGCGGGCTGCGGGCGAAAGTCCCCGCGCCGTGGCCACGCCTGGGCGAAGTCGCCGTGGTGCTGGCCGATCAGGCGCAACAGATCGAAGCGTTGCTCGCAGAAGGTTCGGCGGTGGTAGCGCTCGGTGCCGAGGCGAAGCCGCGCGATGGCCTGCTGGTGCTGCCTGCCGCCGACTCGCTCGACCACGCAACCGTGATCGAAGTCGCCTACGCCTTCGGCGGCATCGATCGGATCGTGACCGATCGCACCGACTGCGCACCAGCCGGGCTTCTCGGCGAGATCCTCGCTCTGTCCCCCGTCCGGCGATGACCCCCTCGTTCCAGACCATCGCATGGACCGCGGACGGGCGCGTGCGGATGCTCGATCAGCGCCGGCTGCCGCGCGCGGTCGAGTATCTGGTGTTCGACACGGCCGCCGACGTGGCCGGCGCCATCCGGACCTTGGCAATCCGCGGCGCGCCAGCCATCGGCTGTGCCGCAGCCTACGGGATCGCCCTGGAGGCACGGCGGCTCGTCCATGAACCGGCGGATCGGTTCAGCCCACCACTCGCCCAGGCGTTCAATACGCTCGCCGCAAGCCGCCCCACGGCGGTGAACCTCTTCTGGGCGCTCCATCGCATGCGAGCCGTCTGGTCCGTGCACGCATCGGAGGACACCGCGACCATTGCCCGGCAACTGCTGCTCGAGGCCCACGCGATCCTCGAAGCCGACGTCGCTGCGAATCGCCGGATGGGCGACCTGGGGGCCGCGCTGGTGCCCGATGGTGCTCGCATCCTCACTCATTGCAACGCCGGCGCGCTCGCGACGGCAGGGCACGGCACCGCGCTCGGCGTGATCAGATCCGCCGTAGCCGCCGGCAAACGCGTAAGCGTGTTCGCCGACGAAACACGCCCGGTGCTGCAAGGCGCACGACTCACCGCCTGGGAGTTGCAGCAGGACGGCATTCCCGTGACCCTGCTACCCGACGTGGCCGCCGGGCATCTCATGGCACGAGGCGGCATCGACCTCGTGATCGTCGGTGCCGATCGCGTCGCAGCGAACGGCGATGTTGCCAACAAGATCGGCACGTTCCCCGTGGCGGTGCTCGCCGCGCGCCACGGCATCCCGTTCTATGTCGCATGCCCTTTGTCCACGCTCGACCTCTCGCTAGCCACCGGCGCCTCGATCCCGATCGAGGAGCGCGGACGCGAGGAAGTTGCCGGTTACGGAGGCGAAGTGTGGGCGCCCGAGGGTGTTGCGACTTTCAATCCGGCCTTCGACGTGACGCCAGCGGATCTGGTGACGGCGTTGATCACCGAGGCGGGGGTGGTGCACGGGCCGGATCGGGCATTGCTGCAGGCGCTCGTGGGCGCAGCAGCGGACTTGCCCCCACCCTAGCCC
>JAIEQG010000099.1 GCA_019747905.1 Burkholderiales bacterium | reverse complement strand
CCGCACGTGTAGTGGCGACCGAGAGATTCAACTCGTTGATTCACTGAACTTCACACCCTTGAACTGTGGAAGTTGGGTTAGGTGTGAAGCTTCAATACGTTGTTTCTGTGGTTCACCCGGACTGAGTCTGGGAGACTGGAAGTCGCCAAACACCCAGACCTCCAGGAGCTCAGCCGGATGAACGCACACAAGAATGCCCGACTCACTTTTGCCCGTCGACTCGAGATGGTGCAGGACATAATCAACGCAGGACTGAGTGCCCCCGAGGCAGCGCGGCGCCAGGCAGTGAGTGCACCCACGGCGCGGAAATGGCTGGGGCGATACTTGGCCGCAGGGCCTGAAGCGTTGAGCGACGCCTCCTCGCGGCCGCAGCGCTCGCCGCGGGCGATCACGCCAGCCAAGGCGCTGTTGATCGTGGAATTGCGACGACGCCATCTGCTGCAAGCGACCATTGCGCGCCAGGTGGGGGTGTCGGCGAGCACGGTGAGCCGGGTGCTGTGCCGGGCGGGGCTGTCTAAGCTCAGTGACCTGGACCCGCGAGAGCCGATCCAGCGCTACGAGCACGCCGCCCCCGGGGATCTGCTGCACATCGACACCAAGATGCTCGGGCGCATCGAGCGTCCCGGGCATCGGGTGACGGGCAACCCGCGCGACTCGGTCCAGGGGGCGGGCTGGGAGACGCTGTTCGTGGCGGTGGACGACCATGCGCGCATCGCATTCGCTGCCATGCATGTGGACGAGAAAGTCCCCAGGGCGGTGCAGTTCCTGCGCCAGGCGGTGGACTATTACGCGGGGCTGGGTGTAGCCATCAAGCGCTTGCTCACCGACAACGGCGGAGCATTCCGATCCAAGGTGTTCGCCGCCACCTGCCAGGAGTTGGGCATCGTGCACAAGTTCACCCGCGCCTACCGACCCCAGACCAACGGCAAGGCCGAGCGCTTCATCCAATCGGCGCTGCGCGAGTGGGCCTACGGCTGGACCTACCAGAACTCGGCCCAGCGCACTCAAGCCTTGGTCCACTGGCAGCACCACTACAACTGGCATCGTCCTCACCAGGGCATCGGCGGAGCAGTGCCCATGTCTCGACTTCCTAAGTCGAGAAACAACCTCTTGACGCTTCACAGTTAGGGTGGGGGCCAGCTGCGCTCGCAGCATTACTTCATCAACGACGACCCCTCCGGCCCCTCCGACTGATCGCCAATCGCAAGCGCTGAGCGCACGGAGCACCGGACTCCGGACCGCGCTGCCCCCATCCCAACCTTCCCCCACCGATGGTGGGGGAAGGGGCTTACATTCCCTCCCCCGGCTGCGCCGGGGGAGGGTTAGGGCGGGGGCCAGCTGCGCTCGCAGCGTTACTTCATCAACGACGACCCCTCCGGCCCCTCCGACTGATCGCCAATCGCAAACGCTGAGCGCGCGGAGCACTGAACTCCGTACCGCGCTGCCCCCATCCCAACCTTCCCCACCGATGGTGGGGTAAGGGGCTTACATTCCCTCCCCCGGCTACGCGGAGGGTTAGGGTGGGGGCCAGCTGCGCTTGCAGCATTACTTCATCAACGACGACCCCTCCGGCCCCTCCGACCGCACGTCGAACGGGAAGATCTCCCGCAGTGCAAGCAGTTCGACCAACACCTCTTCCGCACGATCGAACGGCGGTTTCGGTCCGATCCCGAGCAGGCCTTCGATGCTGGGCTTCAGCTGCGTGATCTCGATCGGCATGCGCAACAGCCGTTCGATATTCTCGGGAGTAGTGTCGAGATCGACCTCGGCACCGTCGGCCAGGATGCCGAGCAGCGAGCACAGGATGAGGCCCAGTGCCTTGAAGTCGCGTCGGCGACCGGTCGCACTGTCCATCACCGCGAGTGCATTCGATGCGGAACTCGCGCCCTCCGGCATCAACTCGGCCAGCACCTTCGCCGTGATGTTGAAGTCCGCCATCACCGCGACCCCGGTGTCACGGAAGAGGAAATGCTGGGCTCCCAGCGCACCGTGGTGCAGATCGAGAGCATGCACGGCATCGAGCGCCAGACTCATCTGCGCGACGTAGTTGAGCGCCAGTCCGATCGGTACCTTCTTGCGGATCGCCTCGGTGAGTGCGCCTCCCCACAGGCACTCGAATGCGACGAAACCGAGCGAGTCGTTGCGACCGACCTCGTAGACCGAAACGACGTTGCGTTGATCGAGGTCGGCGAGCCTCGCGTAGTGCGCGAGGTAGCGATCGACGAACTCCGGCGGCGCTTCCGCCATCGACACCGTCTTGACCACTTCCTCGCGGTCCCGCGGCACGTTCAGCGCCACCCAGGTGGCGGTGTGGATGCCCTGCGCCAGTCGCCGGGCGATGCGTCGATCACGCAATTGCGGCAACGCGTCGGCTCCGGCCGGCCGCTGCGACGCGAACATCACGGTCTTGTCGGTGACGCTCGGATCCACGTCGCCTGCGAGGCGGGCTATCACGGTGTTGGCGAGCACCGCTTCGCGGGCCTCGGTCATCATCGTGAGTTCGCCGGGCTTTGCCATGCCGGGGTTGAAGCCCTGCACTTCCACGATCGGAATGGTGGTGCCGTGCTCAGTGTCGGCCAGCGTGGCCTGTCGCGCGTACAGAAAACGCACGCCGGCCTGCGCCGCCGCCGGGCCCGAGACCGCGATGCTCCAGCCGAGGCTCTTGGCGCGACCATCGAGCCGTTGCGCCATTTCCACCGTTGGTCCAGCGATACTGGGGGCGGACAACGCGCTCACCGAGATGCGCGACACGATGACCGAGCCGGTGTGCACGCCGCACCCCACCGACATCGGCGGCACGAAAACGTCGGTGAGATTGGCGGACGCCCATTGCCGCACGCGCCGCGCCGCCAGCACGATTCCCAGGGCCGACTCGACCGCACGGGTGGAGTAGTGCCGGTCGACGTTCGGGCCGTCCTCGAACAATGCGGTAAGCCCCGTGGCTTCCATCCGGACCACCCATCCGCCCTGCTTCGAGACAACATCGCGGCATTCGCCGTAGAAGCGCTGGAGCATGGTTTCCAGGGTCCGGCCGCGCAGCGATCGCGCAAGCGTGACCAGATTGCGCAGGACCATCAGCAGAACGGTGCCGTCCTTCGACTCGACCAGTACGCCGGAGACACGCTCGGAGGGCTCCGGCCGCATCTCCATGGTGGCCGCCAGATTGGGGACCGAACTGGTCACGCCGCGGTACAGCCGCGAGGTCACCGCCTCCAGCAGCCGGGCACGATTGAGCGGCTGGGTGAGTGCGCCCTCCGGTTCAATGGACATCGCCTGTGCCATGGCGCCCGTATCTCCGGGCGGCACGACGAACAGCAGCGGCAGGTTGGCCGTCCGCGAATTCGAGCGCAGGGCCGCAACCAGGGCGAAGCAACCGCCGTCGGGCAGGTTGGTGGCGATGATGGCGAGCTCCATCGGATCGCCGCGCACCAGGTCAAGGACTCGGGCGCCGTCGGCCACGGCCTGAACGACGTGGCCTTCGGTCTGCAGGTGCAGCCGCAGCCACTCCCGCATCCGCGCGTCTGGTTCTACGATGACGATCTTCGCCATGTTGCCGATAGGATAGCTGGTTGCGTCCGATTAAAAGGATGGACGCCCGGCGCGTCAGGGCGGAGTGCGCCTTCGGACACAGCAGAAAAACAAAAACCCCGCGGGCTAGACCCGCAGGGCTTTCGCTACCGGGCAACCCGGATTCTAGTGCGCGCTCGCCGCCTCTGCATGGATTCCGGTGTTCTGCCGGACGTAGAGCTCGTCCCAGAGATCATCGGAACGGCGGTCCCGGTACAGCAGGGAGCCCAGGATCACCGCCAGGAATCCCAGCGGGATGGATATCAGGCCGGGGTTCTTCAGGTCGAACAGGGGCTTCTCGAGACCGACGATGCTGGTGGTGGAGTCACCGAGTTTCGCGATGGTGTCCTGCGCCGTCTTCTTCGCCTTCTCCTGCGCGGCGATGCCGGCCTTCAGCTTCTCCTGCACCGCAGGATCGGTCGCGCTCGCGAGATCGGTACTGAGCGCGGCGAGCTTGTCGTCCGCCCCCTTGATCGCCTTCTCCTGGGCCGCCTTCACGATCAGCGGATAGGTCATGTTGGGTGAAACCATCACCAGGACGATGGCGGAAACAGCTCCCACGATCATGCCGGCCACGATGCCGCCGGTGTTGCACCTGCGCCAGTACAGCGTTAGCAGGACGCATGGCAGGTTACCGGATGCCGCCACCGCGAAGGCCAGTGCAACGAGGTGCGCGACGTTCTGCCCCTTCGCGAGAATGCCGATGATGATGGCGGCCACACCCACGATGATCGACGAGACGCGCGCGGCGCGCACTTCTTCTTCCTGCGTCGCGTGCTCGCCTTTCACCACGCCGACATAGATGTCGTGCGACATGGCGGACGCGGAGGCGAGTACCAGCCCCGCAACCACCGCGACGATGGTCGCG
Source organism: Burkholderiales bacterium (assembly GCA_019747905.1). Lineage (GTDB taxonomy): Bacteria > Pseudomonadota > Gammaproteobacteria > Burkholderiales. The sequence goes on along the minus strand of JAIEQG010000099.1, from coordinate 49,881 downwards.
AACGCAACCGCCGCCACGAAGGCAAGGAACAGGTTGCCGAGCATGCTGTCCGGCCCGCCGCCAAGGAACTGCGCGAGCAACGGCCCGGCCATGTTGCCGCCCTTGTCGATGCGAGTTATCTCCGCCTGGCCCACGTTGATCGCAGAACCGAGGCCGAGGAACAGCGTGAGTACATAGAACCCGCCGATGATGCCCATGGCCCACAGCACCGAGACGCGTGCATCCTTCGCGGTCGGCACCGTGAAGAAGCGCATCAGGATGTGGGGCATTCCGGCGGTCCCGAGGACGAGCGCCATGCCGAGCGAAATCTGGTCGATGGGGCTCTTCAGGAACAGCCCCGGCTCGAGGAAACGCTGCCCGAGCTCCTGCGCCGTCATGTTCTTCGCCGCATCCCCGATCAGCTTGGTCACCTGGCCTTGCACATTGACGGAATCCACGGCGGCCTGCAGGAACGCGGGCAAGGAGAACCCGTACGGCGCCCATGTGAAGATCACGAGCAGGATTGACGCCGTCACCAGCAGGATGGCCTTGATGATCTGCACCCACGTCGTCGCGACCATGCCGCCGAACAGCACGTAGGCCAGCATCAGCACGCCCACGACGATGACCGACACTTCGTAGTCGATACCCACCAGAGTCTTCACCAGCACTCCGCCGCCCACCATCTGCGCGGTCAGGTAGAAGATCGAAACCGTGATCGTCGACACCGCCGCGACGGTCTTGGCCTTCTTCGGGTCATTGCGGAAGGCAAGGATGTCGCCCAGCGTGTACTTGCCGATGTTACGGCAGGGCTCCGCGATCACCAGCAGCACTGTGATGTAGGCCACCAGCCAGCCGACCGAGTACATGAAGCCGTCATACCCGTAGAGCGAAATCAGGCCTGCGATGCCGAGGAAGGAAGCGGCCGAAAGGTAGTCGCCCGCGATGGCCCAGCCGTTCTGGATGCCCGAAACGGAGCGCCCGGCGGCATAGAACTGCGAAGCGGACTTGACCCGCTTGGCAGCGAGGTACGTGACGTACATCGTGAGGCCGATGATCAGGCCGAAGACGAGGAAGGTGAGCCAGCGATACTTGTCGTTGACCGCACTCGTGTCCGCGGCCTGGGCCAGCAGAGGTGCCGTGGCGAGGACGATTGCACCAACCATGCTCGAGAGACGGAGGTTCATTTCTGGCTCCCGAGGGTTTCGGCGATGCGATTGATCTCGCTCGCCATGGCATCGAATTCGGTATTGGCGCGGCGTGCGTAGATCCACGCGATGCCCCACGCAACGATGAATTCGGAGAGTGCGAACAGGATTCCCACGTTGACCGGCCCCCACACCTTGATCTTGAACAGGTCCGAGAAGTAACCGGCGCCGATGGGGAGCAGGAAGTAGTAGACGATGGAGAAGATCATCAGACCCCACAGGAACCGCGTTTTCTTCGCGTGCAGTTGCTGGAATCTCGGGTCCTGATCGATGGCAACCCAGTTCATCGGTTTCATCCTCCCGCCTCCTTCTTTGTGGTGCCCCTGAAGGTCTCCCAGGGTGGCACGACGTTAATGGTTCGGCGGCCAACACGCAAGCTGGCCGACCCGGTGCTCCTAACCCATTGGAATCCCCGCCTGGGCCCGGACCCGGCGTTCCAGCTCGGCGCCCTGGAGCTGGAACAGACCGTTGACGTCGTGCACGCCACGCACCTTCGCGCGCGCAACTCCGAGCAGCAGCAACTCGCCGGTGGCGCAGGCATCGGCCAGCGCGCTGTGGCGGGCGAAATTGGGCACACCGAATTGCGCGAGCCATCGGTCGAGATCCCAGGCGGCTGCGACAAGATCCGGAAAGAGCGCCGGGAGCAGCACGGCCAGGTCCAGCCACTCGTCGTCGTAAGCGATCCCCAACTCGGCCCGCACGGCACGCCCGAGGACCATGGCGTCGTAGGGCGCGTGGAACCCCACGAGCACCGGGCGACCCGCGAACTGCAGGAAGTCGCAGAGTGCATCCGCAGCGCTCGTGCCGTCGAGCTGGTGCTGGCGACCGATGCCGTGCACGAGGATGTTCTCGTCCGCGCTCGGCATGGCCGGCCGCACCACCACCTCGAACGACGGCGCGAGCAGCAACGCGCCCGATTCCACCCGACAGGCACCGATGGACAACAAGTGAGCCGAACCGGGATCGAGCCCACTGGTCTCGGTGTCGACCACGAGGAATCGCGCCGATGCCGTCAACATGCGTCGATCCGGCGCCGGCAGGGCCTGCCACGCCTGCACCGCAGCGGCGAGATGCGCGGGTGCGCGCGAGCGCCGGTCGAACCACCGGGGGAGCCAGCTCACAGGACGACCCTCACAGGCGGTAGTCCAGCCGCAGGCGCTCCTGGAGCTTGCGCGCCTGCCGCAGGGCCTCCTTGAGGATGCGACGATCGAGTGCGTTCAGAGTGTCCGGGGCCAGGTAGTTGTCGGCGTTCGCACCGCTCTCGATCTGCAAGCGCTGGTGCGTCAATCGAAGCGACTGGATGAAGTGGAAGGCATCGATCCAACCCTCCACTTCCGAGGGTGCCAGCTTGCGTGCCTGCGCGGCCGCACGCAGCCGCTCCGCCGTGCCCGTGTGGTCATCGCCCGCGGCGAGGCTCAGGATGCGCGCACCATCGACGAACAAGGCGGCACCATTGATCTTGAGGTCGAGAGTGTCGGGGCGTCCGTCATGGGTGGCGAGCGCGAAGTCGCGCAACCGCGCGAGCGGCGGTTCGTTGCGCAACGCGTTGTCCGCCATGAACCGGAGGAACACGTCGCGCGAGCGGGTCTGCCCCGACAGCCATTCTCGCAACTGCAGACCCAGTTCCGCAGCCCCGCCAAGCGCGCGGAAGTCGAAGAAGATCGTACTGTGCAACAGCGCACCAGCATCGGGTTGGTCCATCCAGCCCGAGAACCGTTGCCGCCATTCGGACACGCCGAGGCACCAGCGCGGATTGCCCGCCATGATGTCGCCCTTGCACAGCGGAAAGCCGCAGGCGGCAAGCGCCTGGTTGACTCGTCGCGCAAAGGGCAGCAGCCGCTCGCGGACCGCGTCGAAGCCATCGTCCGGCGGGTCGGAAAAAATGATCCCGTTGTCCTGGTCGGTGGCGAAGGTCTGTTCGTGCCGGCCCTCCGATCCCAGAGCAAGCCAGCAGAACTCGTTCAGTCCGATGCCCGCCGACCGCGCTTCAATCTCGACGACCCGCACGGTCAACCGGTCATTGAGCGTGGATACGATCCGGGTCAGTTGTTCGGCCGGCACGCCCTGCGCGAGCAGCCGGTGCGAGAGGTGCCGCACTTCGCCGCTCATGGTGGTCAACCGCTCGATGGAAGCCGCCGTGCGGATGGCGGCACTCAACGCGGTGAGGCCGACACGTTGCAGTGCGAACAGATCGCTCTCGGCGAGGATGCCGATGGCGCGATCGCCCTCGACGATGACCACGTGGTGAAAGCCGTGACGAGCCATCACGAGCGCCGCGTCAAATGCCATGGCATCGGCGGGGATCGTGACCGGGTCGGCCGTCATCACGCCATCGATGGGCTGATCGATCGAGTACCCGGCGAGCGCAACGCGGTCACGCAGATCCCGCAACGTGAAGATCCCGGCGGCACCACCGGTCTCGGTGGTCACCAGCACGGACCCGACCCGCTCGCGCTGCATCGACGCGAGTGCTGCCCGGACGGTTGTACCCGGCGCGCAGGTCACCGGTGCGCGCTCGAGCAGCTTGCGCACCGGACGGTCGAAGGGCTGACGTGCGATCTCGATCGCATGGTCCGCGTGCGAGTGACTGCGCGATCGAGCAAGCAGGCTGCCGAGCCGCCGGGCGGCAAATTCGCGGAACGGGCCGCTGCGCTCGAGCAACTCGGGCAGATCTGCTGCGGGAAGTCGGAAGCAGAATGTATCGCCGACCGCGCGATAGCGGCTCGTCACCGGGCGTTGCGCGATGATCGCGCCGAGCGGAAAGCACTCGCCGGGCCCCACGCGAAATCGCGGCGCCGCCATGTCCTCGTCGCCCGGATTGAGACCGAGCACCCCGCCCTGGCGAACGATGAACAGGAATGGCGCCACGCCGTCGGCCGGGTCGAGCACGTTCGCATCGGGCGCGAAGTAGACGACACCGAGGCGCGGAACCATCCATTCGAGGCATGCGGATTCCATTCGGTCGAATGGCGCGTGCCGTCGCAGCTCCTCGATGGTCGCGGCGGCGAGGGCGGGTGCGATGGCAAGAGCGGCTTGCTCGGGAGGCGGCACGGCTGTCGATCACGTAACGCGACGGGAAATGATACGCAGCGCGCGAACCCTTCGCGCAAAGAAAAAGGGCCCCGCCTATCCGGCGGGGCCCTCCCACATCGGTGCGCCTCGCGGCGCAGACGACCTGACTTACATGTCCATGCCGCCCATGCCACCCATGCCGCCACCGCCAGGCATCGGCGATTCATCCTTGGGCAGCTCGGCCACCATTGCGTCGGTCGTCAGGATCAGGCCGGCAACGGAGGCCGCATTCTGCAGCGCGCAGCGCGTCACCTTGGTCGGATCCAGCACGCCCACGTCGACCAGATCACCGTAAGTGTCGTTGGCGGCGTTGTAACCGAAGTTACCCTTGCCTTCGAGCACCTTGTTGATCACGACGGAAGGCTCGGCACCGGCGTTGTAGGCGATCGCACGCAGCGGCTCCTCGAGCGCGCGCAGCACGATCTTGATGCCCGCTTCCTGCTCGTGGTTGTCGCCCTTCACTTTCGCATTGACGCGGGCACGCAACAGCGCGACACCGCCACCGGCCACGATGCCTTCTTCGACGGCGGCACGGGTCGCGTGCAGCGCGTCTTCGACGCGGGCCTTCTTTTCCTTCATCTCGACCTCGGTCGCGGCACCGACCTTGATCACCGCAACGCCGCCGGCCAGCTTGGCCACGCGCTCCTGCAGCTTTTCACGGTCGTAGTCGCTGGTCGCTTCGTCGATCTGCTTGCGGATCGTCTTGACGCGGCCTTCGATGCCCTTCGGATCGCCGGCACCGTCGATGATCGTGGTCTCTTCCTTGCCCACTTCGATGCGCTTGGCGGAGCCCAGATCGTTCAACGTGGCCTTCTCGAGGCTCAGGCCCACTTCGTCGGCGATGACAGTGCCGCCCGTCAGGATGGCGATGTCTTCCAGCATGGCCTTGCGGCGGTCGCCGAATCCCGGGGCCTTGACGGCGGTGGTCTTGAGGATGCCGCGGATGTTGTTCACGACCAGGGTCGCGAGCGCTTCACCGTCGACGTCTTCGGCCACGATCAGCAGCGGGCGGCCGGCCTTGGCGACTTGCTCCAGTACCGGCAGCAGATCGCGGATGTTGGAGATCTTCTTGTCGTGCAGCAGCACGAACGGGTTGTCGAGCACAGCGATCTGGCGCTCGGCATTGTTGATGAAGTAGGGCGAGAGATAGCCGCGGTCGAACTGCATGCCTTCCACGACTTCGAGCTCGTTGTTGAGGCCCGAACCGTCTTCGACGGTGATGACGCCTTCCTTGCCGACCTTCTCCATCGCGTCGGCGATGATCTTGCCGATGTCCGCGTCGGAGTTGGCGGAGATGGAGCCGACCTGCGCGATTTCCTTGCTGGTCGTGCAGGGCTTGGAGAGCTTCTTCAGCTCTTCGACGATGGCCACGACGGCCTTGTCGATGCCGCGCTTGAGATCCATCGGGTTCATGCCGGCGGCGACGTACTTCATGCCTTCCTGCACGATGGCCTGGGCCAGCACGGTCGCGGTGGTGGTGCCGTCACCGGCAATGTCGGAAGTCTTGGAAGCGACTTCCTTCACCATCTGCGCGCCCATGTTCTCGAACTTGTCCTTCAGTTCGATTTCCTTCGCGACGGACACGCCGTCCTTGGTGATGGTCGGGGCGCCGAACGAGCGCTCGAGAACGACGTTGCGGCCCTTGGGGCCGAGGGTCACCTTGACCGCGTCGGCGAGGATGTTGACGCCGGCGACGATGCGATGCCGGGCGTGGTCGTGGAATTTGACTTCTTTCGCTGCCATGTGAGTTATCTCCTGAATAGGTTGATCGAGAGGATCTGGGATGGGGTCGAGCGCCTTAGGCCTCGATCACGCCCATCAGGTCTTCCTCGCGCATCACGAGCAGTTCCTCGCCGTCGACCTTGACGGTCTGGCCGGAATACTTGCCGAACAGGACGCGGTCGCCCTTTTTCACTTCGAGAGCGCGGACCTTGCCGTCGTCCAGCACCTTGCCGGTACCGACGGCGACGATTTCACCCTGATCCGGCTTCTCGGCGGCGGTGTCGGGGATGACGATGCCGGAAGCGGTCTTGCGCTCTTCCTCCAGACGCTTGACGATCACGCGATCGTGCAGGGGGCGAATTTTCATAGGTTTCTCCTTTGATTCCACGGGGATGGATGGTTTGCGCGAGCTTGCGACTACCGTTTTGTTAGCACTCGCCACGCAAGGCTGCTAATGATAGTCGAAGCCTCGGAGAGCCCGCAAGCAAACCAGGGAGAATCGGACGAAAGCAGTCGTCGCGGCTGTCTCGAAGACCGCCGCGACGCAGCGTTAGTGTGCGCTCACCGCCCGCCTATGCCCGCATAGACCTGGGGCTGAGCGTCCGTCCACCCCCAGGTCGAGCATCAGTGCTCGATGCGCGTGTTGCCCGGCATGCCGAATCGGTAGACGGTCCGGCGAGCGCGATCGATCCGCGGGACGACGGGTTCCAGCGGGCAGGGCGGTTCGCGGGTGCCGTCCGGCCGCAGCGTGAGGTCGTCCGCCACGTCGGTCCAGATGCTGCCGCGTACCGGGCGGAACAACCACATCAGGTACCCGCGCCGCGCCGCCACGGACACCAGTTCGTCGGCGTCAGGCGCATCCGCCACCACAACGTCGTTGCCGTTCACACCCCACGGAAACTGGCCGAACGCCTTCAAGCAATCGACTGCTTCTCGCTGATCGGCACCCGGCCTGACGCAGGCCGGCTGTTCCGCGCGCGCCACGTCCCACGCGCCGAGTTCCCATCCGGCTTCCATGGCAGCACGGTCGAGGTCGAGCAGGTCTTCCCAATGCTGATTCACCTGCAGGGCCGAACTCGGAATCGGCGTGTAGCTCACCGGCTCGCGCGATTCGTCGTCGATCAAGCGCTCCTTGATGAAGCCGTGCCAATGCAGGGTCATGATCACCGGCGTGTCGCGAAACGGCACGGCGGCGATGGTGATGGCAACCAGCGGCAGTTGCGTCGCCGCCATCTGCGTTTCGATATGTTCCAGCAACTCCATGCAGCTATTCCTCCCTGGACAAAAGTCGACCACGGACGACAGAACCAGCACTACGATCCTGCTTGAGCAAGATCGACACCAACTCCACGATTCTTGAGAGCGCCTGCGGCGAACCGCGATAATGGCGGCGCAAACCGTCGATTGCCGCATCACCGTCGCGCATCGTGCCGCTCGCGCGCACCGCGTTGAAGCAACGGTCCCGAGATTACCGAACAATTCCGCGCGTGTTTCGCAGCCGCGCTCGCAGAGTGCTAACAATCACCGCATGAAGCTCACGTTCCTCGGTGCCGCCGAAGAAGTCACCGGATCGTGTTTCCGCGTCGACACCGACGAGTGTTCATTCCTGGTCGACTGCGGGATGTTCCAGGGCGGGCGCGACGCTGATCGCAAGAACCGCGAGGCCATCGACTTCGATGTGCGCGAGATCGACTTCGTGCTGCTCACGCACGCGCACATCGATCACTCGGGCCTGCTGCCGCGGCTTGCGATGTTGCACTACCGGGGCCCCATCTATTGCACGGAGCCCACCGCGGACCTGCTCGAAGTGATGCTGCCCGACAGTGCGCACATCCAGGAGAAGGAAGCGGAGTGGGAGGTGCGTCATCGCCAGCGCGAACGCCGCCGCGGCGATCCGGAACCGGCACCGCTCTACACCGTGCACCAGGCGATCGAATCGTTGAAGCGCCTGCGCCGCGTGCGCTATGGGGACGACGTGCGGCCGCATCCGGCCGTGCGCTGCCGCTTTCGCGACGCCGGTCACATCCTCGGTTCGGCCTTCATCGAGGTCTGGATCGAGGACGGCGGCCGTACCCGCAAGCTGCTGTTCTCCGGCGACCTCGGGCAACCCGGCCATCCGCTGGTGCGCGACCCGGATACGACCGACGGGGCCGACCTGCTGGTCATGGAATCCACTTACGGCAATCGCCTGCACAAGCCCATGCATGAAACGCTGGACGAGCTGGCGGCGGCCATGACCGACACCATCGCCGTCCGCCAGGGGAACGTCGTCATCCCCGCGTTCGCCGTGGGTCGTACGCAGGATCTGCTGCACCTGCTGCTCGATCTGTATCGCGAAGGCCGCGTGCCCGACATGAACATCGTCGTCGACTCGCCCATGGCGCTGGCGGCAACGCGCGTCACCTTGAAGCACCTGCACACGCTCGACGACGAATCGCGCGATGCGATTCGGTGGCTTGAGGGCAGCGGCGGCAAACCGTCGATCCGGTTCGTGCAGGACGTCGAGGAATCCATCGCCCTCAATCAGGTGAAAGGCGGCGCCGTGATCATCTCCGCCAGCGGCATGTGCGAAGCGGGCCGTATCAAGTACCACCTGCGCCAGAATCTGCCGCGCCCGGAATGCGCCGTGGTCATCGTCGGGTTCCAGGCGGGCGGTACGCTCGGCCGCCGCCTGGTGGACGGTGCCGACCGAGTCCGCCTGTTCGGCGACGAGATCCCGGTGCGGGCGCGCATCCACACGATCGGCGGCCTGTCCGCCCATGCCGACCAGGCGGCGATGCTCGCCTGGCTCGGCAAGTTCCGGAAACCACCCCAACATACGTTCCTGGTCCACGGCGAGAAGTCCACCGCGCACGAATTTCGCAACGTGATCGCCGAGCGGTTGTCGTGGTCGAACGTACAGGTGCCTGCAGCGGGAGAGAGCTTCGAATGGTGATCCGCCGAATCCGGTTGGGCGCTGCGCTGTTGCTTGCAGCGCTCGCGATGCCCGCCTGGTCGCAAGGCCTGCCGGCGACCGTGACCAAGGAGCTGGCCACCGCTGGCGTACCCGCATCCGCCATCGGCATCGTCATCGCCGAGCCGGGCGGACGCGTGCTGCTCGCACACAACGCGGACGCGGCCATGAATCCCGCTTCGGTCATGAAGATCGTCACCACCACCGCTGCGCTCGACCTGCTCGGTCCCGCCTTCACCTGGCGCACCGAAATGCACGTGCAGGGGCGCCTCGACCCTTCCGGTCGGCTGGAAGGTGATCTGATACTGAAGGGCGGTGGCGATCCGCGCCTCACGCTGGAGGGTTTCTGGATGCTGTTGCGCGACGTGCGCGCGCGCGGCGTGCGCGATCTGACCGGCGATCTTGTGGTGGATCGAACGCTGTTTGCCGCACCGGAGATCGACCCGGCTGCCTTCGACGGGGAGCCCACACGACCGTACAACGTGGGCCCGGACGCAGCGCTCGTCAATTTCAAGGCGGTGCGGCTTGCGTTCGTGCCTGACGCGCAGACGCGCACCGTACGCATCTACGCCGAACCCCCGCTGCCCGAGTTGCGCATCGTGAACAACCTGAGCGTGTCCGACACGCCTTGCGACGGGTGGCCCGAAAAGCCCGAAGCCGACTTCACCACCTCGACCTTCTCGTTCAACGGCTCGTTCCCGCTCGCGTGCGGGGAGAAGGTGAAGCACTTCAGCATCCTGCCGCCGCTCGAGTATGTGCGTGCGCTATTCGACCATTTGTGGCGCGGCCTGGGCGGCACGTTCTCGGGGAAAGTACGCGAAGGCTCGGTGCCGCCCGGCTCGAAACCGCTCGCCAGCCTGGAATCGCCCACGCTGGTGGAGATCGTTCGCGACATCAACAAGAACAGCAACAACGTGATGGCGCGCCAGCTCTACCTCGCCATGGGTGCAGCGAACGGCGCCCAGGCCTCGCCGCAACAATCGCGCAGCCTGATCGACACCTGGTTGAAGAGCCGCAGCCTGGCGATGCCCGAACTGGTCATCGAGAACGGCGCGGGTCTGTCGCGCGTCGAGCGCATCGCGCCGCGCAACCTCGCACGGCTGCTCTCCAACGCCTGGCAAAGCCCGTATGGGCCGGAACTCGCCTCGTCGCTGCCGATTGCCGGCATCGACGGTACGCTCAAGCGACGCTTCGGCGACGGTTCGCCCGTGACCGGGCGCGCCCATCTCAAGACCGGCTATCTCGAGAACGTCCGCGCCATCGGCGGGTACGTGCACGGCCCCGAGGGGCGCACGCTGGTGGTGGTGAGCCTCATCAACCATGCCAACGCCCGCAATGCCCCGGCGGTCCAGGAGGCCGTGGTCGCCTGGGCCTTCGAGCAGGCTTCCCAGAAGCGCTGCTGCGCCCGCCGCTAGCCAAGCTTCCCGGGCACCGGCGCCCGGCATGGCTTTCGCTCGGTAGTCCGGATCGCGTGCCACAATAGCCGCCCTTTTCGCAGTCCCAAGCCGCTCCGCCATGCCCGAACTACAGGTCGTCATCCTCGCCGCCGGCAAGGGCACGAGGATGAAGAGTGCCCTGCCCAAGGTGCTCCATGCGATCGCCGGGCGTGCCCTGCTGGGTCACGTGATCGCTGCCGCGCAGGCGCTCAATCCGACGCGGATCGTCGTGGTCTACGGTCACGGCGGCGAAGCGGTTCCGCAGGCCTTTGCCGGGTCGGGCGTGGACTTCGTGATCCAGGAGCCGCAACTGGGGACCGGCCATGCCGTCCAGCAGGCGATGCCGAAGCTGTCCACCGAAGGCATCACGTTGATCCTCTATGGCGACGTGCCGCTGACCAAGGCCTCCACCTTGCAACCCGTCATCGATGGTGCCGCGGGCGGCATGAGCGTGCTGACTGTCGTGCTGGACGACCCCACCGGCTACGGCCGCATCGTGCGCGATGGGTCGGGCAAGGTGCAGCGCATCGTCGAGCAGAAGGATGCCGACGCGCCCACGCGCGCCATCCGCGAGATCAACACCGGCATCATCGCCGCGCCGAGTGCCAAGCTCGCTGCGTGGCTGGGGCGCCTCGGCAACAACAACGCTCAACGCGAGTACTACCTGACGGACGTCATCGCCATGGCCGTGGCCGAAGGCCTGACTGTCCATACCGCACAACCGGCGAGCGAATGGGAAGTGCTGGGCGTGAACAGCCGCGACCAGCTGGCGCTCCTCGAGCGTGTATGGCAACGAGAGAACGCCGGCCGCCTGATGGCAGCCGGCGTGTCGTTGGCCGACCCGGCACGCATCGACGTGCGCGGTGAGTTCGATTGCGGCACGGACGTAAGCATCGACGTCGGCTGCGTCTTCGAAGGCAAGGTGAAGATCGGCAGTGACGTCGTCGTCGGACCGAACTGTGTGATCAAGGATTCCGTCATCGAATCGGGCTCGCGCATCGCCGCGTTCTCCCACTTCGAGAACGCGCACGTCGGCCCCGGCGGTCGCATCGGCCCGTATGCGCGCCTGCGCCCGGGCGCGAAACTGGGCCGCGACGTGCACGTGGGCAATTTCGTCGAGATCAAGGCGAGCACGCTTGCTGACGGCGCCAAGGCCAATCACCTCGCCTATCTGGGCGACAGCGAGATCGGGCAGCGCGTGAACATCGGCGCCGGCACCATCACCTGCAACTACGACGGTGCCAACAAACACAAGACCATCATCGAAGACGATGCATTCATCGGCTCCGACACGCAACTGGTCGCCCCGGTGCGGGTCGGCCGCGGCGCCACCCTGGGCGCCGGCACCACGCTCACCAAGGATGCGCCCGCGGAACAGTTGACCGTCTCGCGCGCGAAGCAGGTCTCGGTCGTCGGCTGGAAGCGCCCGACCAAACAGAAGTAGACCTTCACGCTCAACGCCACAAGAACACAATCCCATGTGCGGAATCGTCGGCGCCGTCTCGGCGCGCAACATCGTCCCGGTCCTCGTCGAAGGACTCAAGCGTCTCGAGTACCGCGGCTATGATTCCTGCGGCGTCGCCTTCCTAGCCGGCGGCGAACTGAAGCGCGCGCGCAGCGTCCAGCGCGTCGCCGACCTCTCCACGCAGATCGCGCAGGACCGTATTGAAGCCACCACGGGCATCTCGCACACACGCTGGGCGACGCATGGCGCGCCGGTCACGTCCAACGCACATCCGCATTTCTCGCGCGGTGAGATCGCGGTGGTGCACAACGGCATCATCGAGAACTACGAAGAGATCCGCACCGAGCTCCAGAAGGCCGGTTACCACTTCGAGAGCGCGACCGACACCGAAGTCATCGTGCACCTCGTCCATCATCTGTATCGTGGCGATCTGTTCGCCGCGGTGAAGCAGGCAGTGGCCCGTTTCAAGGGCGCGTACGCCATCGGTGTCGTCGCGAAGTCAGAGCCCGGCCGCGTGATCGGGGCCCGCCTCGGTTCGCCGCTGGTCGCGGGCATGGGCAAGGGTGAGAACTTCCTCGCAAGCGACGCCATGGCGCTGGCCGGCACGACCGACCAGATCGTGTATCTCGAGGAAGGCGACATCGTCGACGTGCGGGTCGATCGCGTGACGATCGAGGATGGCACCGGGAAGCGAGTCGAACGCCCGGTCAGGACCGTACAAGCCCACTCGGGCGCTGTGGATCTCGGCCCGTACCGCCACTACATGCAGAAGGAAATCTTCGAGCAGCCGCGCGCCATCGCAGACACGCTCGAACAGGTCGGCGGCATCGACCCGGTACTCTTCGGCGAGAACGCGGCGGAGGTGTTCAACGGCATCGATCGTGTGTTGATCCTCGCCTGCGGCACCAGCTACTACGCCGGCTGCGTGGCCAAGTACTGGATCGAATCCATCGCGAAACTGCCGGTCAACGTCGAGATCGCCAGCGAGTATCGCTATCGCGAATCGGTCCCGCATCCCTCGACTCTCGTGGTCGTGATCTCCCAATCCGGCGAAACCGCCGACACCCTGGCGGCACTGAAGCACGCGAAGTCGTTGGGCATGAAGCACACGCTGGCCGTATGCAACGTCGCCACGAGCGCCATGGTGCGCGAGACGACGCTCCAGTTCCTGACTCGCGCCGGCGCCGAGATCGGCGTGGCCTCCACCAAAGCATTCACCACGCAACTGGTCGCGCTGTATCTGCTCGCGAACGTCCTGGCCAAGTCGCGCAAAGTGCTCACGCCCGCGAAGGAAGCAGAGGCCGTGAAAGGCCTGCGCCATCTCCCGTCAGCTGTGCAGAGCGTGCTCGCGCTCGAGCCGCACTTGATCGCCTGGAGCGAGAGCTTCGCCCGCAAGGAAGACGCTCTGTTTCTCGGCCGCGGTCTGCACTATCCGATCGCACTGGAAGGCGCGCTCAAACTGAAGGAGATCAGCTACATCCACGCTGAGGCCTATCCGGCCGGCGAGCTGAAGCACGGTCCGCTGGCACTGGTCACGGAAGCGATGCCCGTCATCACCGTCGCGCCGAACGACGCGCTGCTCGAGAAGCTCAAGAGCAACATGATGGAAGTGCGTGCTCGTGGCGGACAACTCTACGTCTGTGCTGACGACGATACTCATATCGTCGCTAGCGAAGGCATCCACGTCATCCGCCTACCGGAGCACTACGGCGATCTGTCGCCAATCCTCCACGTCGTGCCGTTGCAGTTGCTGGCGTACCACACTGCGCTTGCGCGGGGGACGGATGTGGACAAGCCGCGAAACCTCGCGAAGTCCGTCACCGTGGAGTGACCGCGGTTGAGTTCGTGGCTCGCTACGTAGGTTTGCGTGCCGCCAAGCGAGTTAAGCACAGCGTGCGCGAACAAGTAGCCGAGGAATCACCCAGGGATCGCGCCTGTTGGTACAGGACTGGGGTTGCCCTGATGAGTAGCGTCTACGAGGGATAGCCTAGTTCGGGATCACCTCTCAGGTTATGGGGAGCCTGAATACTGTCTTGAGTCGCTCAATCGTATGTCGCCACTTTGGAGTGGTGGGCTGGCACACGGTGTTCTGGTTGCCGAACAAGCCAACCTCGTAGAAAGCCTTGCTCGCATCGACAGCATCGATCCAGTTGACGCGGACGAACTGCTCCGTCTTATCCGGGTCATCGGCGTTGGCACGGTAACCCTCACCATGCTTGACCACGTCCATCGCCAGACGTTCGCCGGCCTCAGTTGTCACCTTGAAGGTGTTGGTCGGCTGAACCGACTCGACGACTTCGCCCACACCCACAAAGCCCTTCCTTGGGATGTTGACCCAGACTCGGTCACCCGGCGACAGTAGCTTCAACGTCTGCGTATACCAGCTGCCACCGCCGGCGCTGATGTAGCCATAGCGCCGGGCGTCGTCCCAGCTACGGCTGGTGGCGTCGCCAAAGGACACGTAGAACTCTCCGTTCCAGGGCTCTTTCTCGCCGGCCGGGGGGGATGCGGATGCGGCATTCGCCTGGGTCTGGCCTGGATCGATCAGCCATGCTCGGCTGAGCAACTGGTGCTCACCATGCTGGAAGACTTGGAAGAGCACGACGTTGATCGCAAGGTCACGCTCGTTCAGGTAGGACACGATGCGCTCTGTCGAGCTGTCAAGTTCCGCAGCCACGATGATGATCTGGTGTGCGTGATTCAGCGCCTCTTCGTCCAGCGCCCCGCCGAAGCGCTGCTGGATATCGGTCTCGAGACTGCGTCCGCCAGAAAAGCGTACATACATCTGGACAATGCGATCAGCCGTCAGCTCGGCGACCCAGGATGCATAGTCGAGCGCTTGCGCAATGATTTCGCGCGGCGTGCGACCACGTTTGAGTTCGATCAGCACGAGCGCCCCGTCTGGCGCAATGGCCAGTAAGTCGATGCGGCCGCCATGCGCGGTGACCTCCTGGCGGCCGATCAGCATCCATTCACTGGACAGGATGCGCGGCTCCCGCACGATCATGTCTTCGAGTTGTTGCTCGCTGACGAGCTTGCTGCAGGTGAGCAGCTTGGGCTGGTCACCGACTTGCCAGACAGCGTGTTGGATGGGCATGGGCAGTTCCTAGTGGGCGGGACCGATTCGGTCAAGCACCCGTCAAGCACTTAAGTCATTGATGAATTGTGTGTTTTATTGTGCCCCTGAGGGCAATCGGCATCCGCCCATCAAGCAAGCCGGTGGGTCCGATTATCCGAGAGTTGACGGTTGATCAAGCACCCGTCAAGCAATTAGATTTTGTCTATCAATATCTTATATCGTCGATCACGCGCTAGTCGGCGTCGGCATCAAGCAATCACGCCCAGTACGGCACGTAGCGCATAAGCTTGGTCCCGACGTTCGAATCGACCGCCTTGATGCGTCCGGCCTCCAGCGCCTCCCGAAGCAGCCGCGATGCCTGGGCGGAGTTCTGCTTCTCGATCTTGAACCGTTCCCGGATCGACTCGTTGTTGGTGATCTGGTTGCTGACGAAGCGCAGGCAGCAATGCTGGTACACCGCCTGCACCCGCTCGTCTGGTGCCAGCTTGTTCAGGCCCTTGTAGCGCGACAGCACCACCGTCGTGTGCCGACTGCCCAGCCGGCACTGGTACGGCGGCAACTGGTGCGCTTCGATGTGCGTCACCACCGCATCCATGCCGTGCCCGCGCTCGTCGCACACGCCCAACTGGCGCAAGGCGTCGGCCAGGCGCTCGTTGCGTGACTGGTTCTCGTCGATGAAGCGGTCCACCGGTAACAATGGCAGGCCGGGGTTCACGATCTCGACACGATCGTCGTAGACCTCCACCACCACGCCTGTGCCGCGTTCGGCCATGTCCTGGTGCACCAGCGCGTTGCCCAGGACCTCGCGCAACGCCTTCTTCGGGTAAGCATGCGTCGTCTGGCGCAGCGCGGCATGGATCTCCTCGCTGGCGGGCGTTTCCGCGTGGATACGATCCACCAGCTTCACGAAGCCCACCGCGTAACCCGTGTCATCCACCCAGTCCTTGCCGTCCCTCACCTGCAGCTTCGTGATGCCGTCGTACACGATCACCCGCACGCGCTTGCGCGCCAAGCTGTCGAAGTCGGAGAGCCGCTTGGCCAGCACCAGCGCGCCCAGGTTGGTGATAGCTAGGCCATCACTTTGTCGCGCGACGAAGCGGCGTGCTACCAGCGCATCGATCATCTCGGTGCGGGTGGAAGGCAGGGGGCGCTGGCGCAGGTCGAAGTAGCCTTGCACGTCGAGCAGCGCCACCACTCCCGCTTCGTCCAGACCGGTGGCCGCAAGCTGGTCGATGAAGTCGGCCTCGCCCTCTGCGAAGATTTCGCGCAGCCGGTCGGGCGACATCGGCACCAGTTCGTCGCCAGCCCTCATCAGGTAGCGACCATCCACATGCAGCGCTTGTCCGCGCGCCCGGCCGGGCACCACGAACACCAGCACGCGGCCGTCGGGGTGCGCCACCTCATGCCAGATCACTTTGATCTGCAGCCGCTCGTGCAAGCCGCCGCAGGTACGCGCGGGCAACTCGAACGCCTGAGTGCCCACGACACGCCGCGGGGGCTTGTCGCTCACCCCCAGCACGATGCGCCCGCCGCCTTCGTTGGCCAGCGCGGCACAGTACTCGACGAGCTTGTCGAAGTGGAAGTTGTTCCTGGCAGCCTTGAACTCGACATGCTCGTTCTCTTCGGGCAACGCGAGCAGCGCATCGAGATCCTGCGGGGTCATGCGAGGGCCTGCTCGACGATGGCGTCCGCGAGGTGAGACTGCGTGGCCTGGCTGGCGGCGAGGTGTCGGCGAAGATCAGCGCAGAGACGGCGGAGTTCGGTGACGCGGGCGACGATGCGGGATTGCTCTGCGAGCGGAGCTATCGGAATCATGAGCAGTGGGATGTCGCCCAGATTGAGCTTGTTCGTGTGGCTACCGCCGGCCTTGATTCGGTCGTACTCCTTCTTCATCCACGGACTCGACAACACCATGTGCAGGAAGGCGCAGATATCAACGCTCTTGGGTAGCTTTAACAGGCCCACGCTGACGAAAAGACTAAACGGCCTGATGGTGTCCACGATCGTTGGCCTACCAAGAGTACCAATGCGGCAGAGAAGGATGTCTCCTCGCTCAGGGTTACAACGAGCATTGATTTGCCTGTGCTCCTCTTCTGAGATGAACTTGCAGTCCTTAAACAAGACCGTAGTGCCGTCTATATCCTTCACTGAGATGAACGCTACGCCATCGGGTTGATACCGGGGAGTGTGATGGGTCCCGTCAGTGACCTGCAGAGTTAGTCGGCCCAGCCTTGCCCAGGCCCACCCGGCTGGCACAGAGAACAACACATCGTCCGCCCCAATTGGAGGTGGTGGTTTGTCCCTCTTCAGCGCGCCGACTCGCAGCGCCTGCTCCCGTTCGCTTTGGATCCGGTCGATCAGCGTGAATGCTGGCTCTTCGCCAGGGTCTTGTTGTACCAGCAATCCTTGAATGGCCAACTGCAGGATTGTCTGCTCCAGCGCATCGACGGCCTCTGGTCGATCGAGCAGTAGATCAAAATGTGCGGCCACGCGTTGCCAGTTGGCCGCCAGTTCCTCGGCCGTTGCGCTGTCTGTCAGCGTGCCCAGCAGGGTGCCGAGCAGGCGGGCATGCTGCTCCGCTTCGAGCCGGCCTTTGGCTTCGAGGGCATCGCACAGGCGCATCAGTTCGTCGACGCGGACGACGATTCGGGCCTGCTCTGCGCGCGGCGGAAGCAAAAGCACGAGGCTCTCCAGTGCGCCTTTCGTGACGTGCTGAAGACCGACGCCGCCCTGTGCGCGCGAAATCAACACGTTCAGTTGACTGTTGATGGCTAGTCTTAAGAACTCCGGAGAAAACACGTCCGCGATCAGCTCGCATCTGAAGATGTGTTGATTCAGCGCTGCTGGTCCACGGCGCCAAATGAAGGCCCCAAAAGACGTACCTGGCGTACCAGACCAACTGATCAAGAAATCGCCGCTATCGATGAAGTGCCTAGGGTCGACGGTTGCGGGATCGCAATAGTTGAATGAAGCCGCCTCGTTGTTGAGGTTCTGGATCCGAACAATTGGAAGGCCCGTCGGCAGCCAGTCGCTCGGCTTGAACGCCCTGCCGTTGATCATCTCCAGTGCGGATCCGAGTCTGATCCACTGCCAATTTGGCGGCAGTGGAAAGGGGCCATCGTTATCGCCAACCTGCTCAAAGGTCTTGCCGCTTTTGATTCGCCCCGTGCTGATCAGTCGTTGTCTCTCGGCGACCACCTCCTGCAAGAGGGCATCAGCTGCTTCGTCGTTCGGATCTTGCGGCACAAGCTTGCCCTGCACCGCCAGCGTCAAGATCAACTCACGCAGCCGCGCCACCGCATCCGGCGCGGAGACCAGCAACCCGAACTGCCGCACTAGCGGCGGCTGCAGCGCCTCGACGTACCTCGCACTCGGCTCCCGCACCTCCATCACCGTGCTCACACCCGCATCCCAAGTGACTCAGCCAAGATCGCTTTCAACTGATCCCGCAGTCCCTGCGCTTCAGCCTGCAACCGCGCATAGTCCCGCAGCAACTCATCCGGATCGTGACTTACCACCTCCGCCGCATGCGGGTTCCTCTGATCCAGGTTGTAGCTTGCGGCCTTGATCGCCTCGATGCCGACTTTCCAAGCTCGCTCGTTCTCCACCCGCGCCGCAAACCCATCGCCCTCACTGCCCCACCACGCCTTCTCCGCCTCGAACTCCTCGATGCGAATCGGCTTGGTCTTGTTGTAGCTCTTCACCCCCGTCGGGTACGGGTGCTCGTAGTACCAGATCGCTTCCGTGGGCTGGCCCTTGGTGAAGAACAGCAGGTTGGTCTTGATGCCGGTGTAGGGCGCGAACACGCCGTTGGGCAGCCGCACGATGGTGTGCAGGTTGCACTCGGCGAGCAGTTGTTCCTTGATGCGCGTCTTCACGCCTTCACCGAACAGCGTGCCGTCGGGCAGCACCAGCGCGGCGCGGCCTCCGGGCTTGAGGATGTGCTTGATCAGCACCAGGAAGAGATCCGCTGTCTCCTTGGTGCGCACGTCCGCCGGAAAACCCTGCTCGATGCCCGGCTCCTCGATGCCGCCGAAGGGCGGGTTGGTCATCACCACGTCCACGCGCTCGGCTGGCGTGTAGTCGCGCAACGGCCGGCGCAGCGTGTTGTCGTGCACGACGAGACTGGGCACCTCCACGCCGTGCAGCATCAGGTTGGTCACGCACAGCATATGCGGTAGCTGCTTCTTCTCCACGCCCCCTATGCTTTGCTGCAGCAACGCTTCCTGCTCGGTGTTCTTCACCTGCATGCGCAGGTGCTCGATGGCGCACACCAGAAAGCCGCCGGTGCCGGTAGCCGGATCGAACACCTTCTCGCCCAGGCGCGGGTTCACTATGTCGACCATGAACTGGGTGACGGCGCGCGGCGTGTAGAACTCGCCCGCGTTGCCGGCGCTCTGCAGGTCGCGCAGGATCTTCTCGTATAGGTCATTGAACTGGTGGCGTTCGGCCTGACGGTTGAAGTCGATCGCACCCAGCTTGTTGACCACTTGTCGCAGCAGCTGACCGCTCTTCATGAAGTTGTTGGCGTCCTCGAACACGCCACGCACCACCCAACCGCGCGGATTGCGTACCGGGTCGGCGGCCAGATTCTTCAGCTTGGGAAAGAGCTGGTTGTTGACGAAGTCCAACAGCGCGTCGCCCGTGATGCCTTCGGGGTTAGTCGCCCAGTTGCGCCAGCGCAGGTGCTCGGGGATGGGGCTCTTGTAGTCGTCGCGGGTGAGTTCCAGCTCTTCTTCCTGGGCGTCGAACACCTTCAGGAACAGCAGCCAGACCATCTGCTCGATGCGCTGTGCGTCGCCGTTGATGCCTGCGTCCTGGCGCATGACGTCCTGCATGGACTTGATGACGGGGGTGAGGTTGGACATTGAGCTCGTTTCGGATTCTCAGTGCGGCGCGGTCGCGTAGAGCTCCTGCTCGAGGATGCGCAGGGCCTGCAAATACTGCGGTCGGCCACCGAAGGCCCGGATGATCTCCACGCGCGAGCCGAACTGGTCGAAGGGCTGCACCTTCAGCACCTCGTCGCTCTCGATGGTAGTGATGCCTTCGTCGGCGTACTTGTCGAGCAGTGCGTCCAGCACCTTGCGTGCGACCGGTCCGTACTGGGTGAACACGTTGCGCTTCTTCACCCGTTGCGCACGCTCACGGCGCGTAAGCGGCGGCATGTCGTAGGCCACGTGCAGCAGCAGGTCGAAGGGATCAAGGTCATGCATCCCCGAGTTCGCGACTTCTTCGGCCAGCGCGTCGAGAAACACGCCCTGGCGCTCCAGTTCCTCGATCAGCGCTGCCTTTCGCTCGGCGCTGTTCCAGGCCTGCAGGAATTCGTCCAGCGACGTGAAAGCCTTACCCAGGTTGATGCGTGTGTAGTCGCGCAGGCTTTCCGTGACGAGCTTGCCCTCGCGGTTGAGATACTGCACCCGCTCTCGGGCCACCGCCACGTTGACCGAGCCACCAACTACGTAGCGCCGCGGGGAATCGGTGTCGCGGTCGCCTGCGTCGTCGCCATGGGCGGGGCCGTCAGGCATGTCCTGCCCCGGCGCAACCGCGTCACCAGTGGCGGGTGGTGGCTCCGGCGGCGCGACCGGATCGTTGCCTGTGGGCTCGTAGATCTGCACCGGGTCGCCGTCGAAGGCAGGGTCGGCAAACAGCTCGGTAGCGCGCTTGAAGTCCAGGATGGTGAACCAGCTCTTGCCCAGGTCTTCGCGCAGCCGGGTGCCGCGGCCGATGATCTGCTTGAAGAGCGTCATCGACTTGATGTGCTGATCCAGCACGATCAGCTTGCAGGTCTGCGCATCCACGCCGGTGCTCATCAGCCTGGAGGTGGTCGCGATCACCGGATACGTCTTGTCGGGGTCGATGAAGTTGTCCAGTTCGCGCTTGCCTTCGAGATTGTCGCCGGTGATCTGGACGACGTAGTTCGGCTGCTTACTGCAGAGGTCGGCGTTGGCGTTGGACAGGGCCTGCCGCATGCGTGCGGCGTGGTCAATGTCTTCGCAGAAGACGATTGTCTTGTCGTAGCGGTTCGTGACCTTGAGGTACTCGGTGATCTTGCCCGCCACCACCTCGTCGCGCCGCTCCAGCACGAGGCTGCGGTTCATATCCACGCCGGTGTAGACGCGGTCCTCGATCACGTGCCCGAGCTTGTCGGTCATTCCGGCCGTGGGCCGCCAGCCGAATGTGTCCTTGTCCAGGTCGATTCGGATCACCTTGTAGGGGGCCAGATACCCGTCCTCGATGCCTTGGCGCAGGCTGTAGGTAAAGACCGGCTCGCCGAAGTAGTCGATGTTGGAGACCTCGGCCGTTTCCTTGGGCGTGGCGGTCAGGCCGATGTGAGTGGCGCCGTTGAAGTAGGTGAGGATGGCGCGCCAGGCCGAGTCCTCCGCCGCACTGCCGCGGTGGCACTCGTCGATGATCACCAGGTCGAAGAAGTCGGGTGAGAACTGCCGGTAGATGTCGTCGGCCTCGTCGGTGCCGGTCACCGCCTGGTAGAGGGACAGATAGATCTCGTAGCTCTTGTTGACCAACTTGGTGGTCTTGTTGATGGTGAGATCAACCTCTTCCACTGTGGTCTCGCCCTGCGCATCCACCACTTCGATCCCCTTGGCATGCGGGCTCAGCTTGGCCATCGCGCCCTTGAACGGGCGGAAGTCGTTGACCATGGTCTGGTCGATCAGGATGTTTCGGTCGGCTAGGTAGAGGATCCGCTTCTTGGCACCGCACTTCCACAGCCGCCAGATGATCTGGAAGGCGGTGTAGGTCTTGCCCGTGCCGGTGGCCATGACCAGCAATACGCGGTTCTGCCCGCGGGCGATGGCCTCCACGGTCCGGCCGATGGCGTTGAGCTGGTAGTAGCGCGGGATCTTGCTGGGGGCGTAGTCGAACTCAGTGACCCTTCTGATCTCGGGAGTCCAACCCTTCCACGTACACAAGCGGCTCCAGAGCTCGTCTGGGGAGGGAAACTGCTCCAGCGTGATCTTGCGCTCGAGCACTCCGTCGCTCAGGGTGGCGTCGCGGAAGAGAAACCCGTCACCGTTGCTCGAAAAGCTGAACGGAACGTCCAGCAGCTGGGCGTAGTTGATTGCCTGAGCCATGCCGGCGCCGAGGGCGTGGTTGTTGTCCTTGGCCTCCACGACGGCCAGCGGAATGTTGGTCTTGTAGAAGAGCGCATAGTCGGCGCGCACCACAGTCGTCGCATCTCGGCGGGCTTTCCGACCGCGAACGACGACACGACCCGCGCGCAGCGGGTACTCACGGTAGATCTGGGACATGCCGTCCCACCCTGCTGCCTCGATGGCCGGGCGGATGAACTTGTCGCAGATATCGCTCTCGGAGAGGACCTTCTTGTTCATGCTTCCTGGGTCTAGCGATGAGCGGCGCTCTCGGAGCAGCTCAGGTATTCGCCTGCCCGAATGTTGCCACACACGGCCAAGGGCAGTCGTCGTGGAGCCGCCCACGGTCGCCACCGCCGGCCGAACATCGGTAAGCGATCCGTAACGGTGCGGTCGCTAGGCTCATTGCGCGCCGTGCCCGCCGGACCGCTTCGGACAGTCGGGTCGCGCTCGAACAACCAAGGAGATGAACCGATGAACGCACGGATTCGATTCGCATGGGCAATCCTCCTCGCCCTCGTCCTGACCATCGCACTCGGCACGGCACCCGCTCTGGCACAGAAGTACGACCGCCGGGACGTGACCTTCCAGAGCCAGGGTCTCAGTTGCGTGGCCTGGTACTACGTCCCGGCGGGCCTCAAGACGGGAGAGAGGCGCCCCGCCATCGTGATGGCCCACGGCTTGAGCGCGGTGAAGGAAATGTACCTCGACAACTACGCTTCGAAGTTCGCGGCGGCCGGTTTCGTCGTGGTCGTCTTCGACTATCGCTACTTCGGCGGCAGTGCCGGCGAACCGCGCGGGCAATTGCTGTGGCCCGAGCAGGTCATGGACTATCGCAACGCGATCACCTGGGCATCGCTGCAACCGGAAGTGGATCCGCAGCGCATCGGCGTCTGGGGCACCTCTTACAGCGGCGGCCACGTGCTGTACCTCGCTGCGTACGACAAGCGCATCAAGACCGTCGTCGCGCAGGTGCCGGTGACCGATGTCTGGTCGACCTATATGGCCAAGTGGCCGGCCGAGCAGCAGGCAGGATTCCTGGGCTGGATCGCGCAGAATCGCGCCGAACGGGTCGCGAGCGGCAAGCTCAACGAACTTGCCGTGGCGGCTCCGGTGGACAAGCCCTCGTTCTGGCCGTTGCAGGAGTGGTACGACGCATTCATGGATCTCAGCCGCAATGCGCCGAGCTGGCGCAACAGTATCCTGATCGAATCGCTCGACACACACATCACCTACGAGCCGATCGCACCGATCGCGCGCATCTCACCGACACCGCTGCTCATGGTGATCGCGAGCGACGACATCATCACGCCCACGGCCGAGGAGAAGCAGGCGTTCGAGCGGGCGGGTGAACCGAAGAAGCTGGTCGTGGTGCCGGGGCGCCATTTCGAGGCATACCACGGGCCGAAGCACGAGGCCTTCGTCCAGCCCCAGATTGCCTGGTTCAAGCAGTGGCTGAAACCGTGACTCCCGAACGTTAGCGAAGTGACGCAGCGATCTGTCCGAGGGACTTGATCGCTGCGAGCGCCCGCGCATCCGCCGGATGCCCGTAGTTCACGCGGACGAAATGGGTGAAACGGCGATCCACCGAGAACAGATGCCCCGGTGCGACGCTGATGCGCCGCTCCAGCGCGAGTTCGTGCAACCGCAACGCGTCGATGCCTTCGGGCAGTTCGACCCAGACGAAGTAGCCGCCCTCGGGCCGGGTCATGCGCGTCCCCGCGGGAAAGTGCTTCGCGATCGCCTGCAGCACCGTATCGCGCCGGCTCGCGAGCGTCCGCCGCAGTTGGCGCAGGTGCCGGTCGTAGCCGCTCTGATCGAGGTAGTGCGCGAGGGCCTGCTGCGAAGGGATCGCGGCCGAGAGTGTGGTCATCAGCTTGAGACGCTCGATGCGTTGGGCGAAACGCCCCGCCGCCACCCACCCGACGCGATAACCGGGAGCGAGGGATTTCGAGAAAGACGAGCAATGCATGATCAGGCCGTTGCGGTCGAACGCCTTCACCGGCTGTGGCCGTTGCGACCCGAAATACAGTTCAGCGTAGACGTCGTCCTCGATCAGCGGCACGCCGTTCTCGGCCAGCAGGGTGGCCACTGCCTGCCGGTTCTCTTCCGGCATCAGGCTGCCGAGCGGATTCTGGAAGTTCGGCATCAGCCAGCATGCCTTCACGGGATGCCGGCGCAGCGCCGCGGCCAGTGATGCGAGGTCGATGCCGGTCCGCGGGTGGGTCGCAACCTCCACCGCTTTGAGGTTCAACCGCTCGATTGCCTGCAGCGCGCCATAGAACGTCGGCGATTCCACCAGCACCACGTCGCCCGGTCGGGTGACGGCCTGCAGACAGAGATTGAGCGCCTCGAGCGCGCCGCTGGTGACGACGATCTCGTCCGTTTCGACTTTCACGCCATGCATGGCGTAGCGCAAGGCGATCTGGCGCCGCAGCCGTTCGTTGCCCGGCGGGAGATCGTCGACGATGCGTGCCGGTTCGAGCTTGCGCATGCCCGCGGCGAGACTGCGCGCCAGGCGATCGAGCGGAAACAGGTCCGCGCCCGGAAACGCGGAGCCCAGCGGCACCACGGTCCGGTCCTTCACCGATCCCAGCACCTGGAACACCAGTTCGCTGATCTCCACGGCACTCGAACGCTTCTTCGGTGCGGAGGTCCGCGGTTCGCTCCGCGCCGCGACGGCGGTCTCGCTCACGTAGTAGCCGGAGCGCGGCCGGGCGCGAATGAGTCCGCGCGCTTCCAGAAGGTAGTACGCTCCGAACACCGTGGCGGGACTGATCCTGCGGCTGGTGCCGGCTTGCCGCACCGATGGCAACCGGTCCCCGGGGCGCAACGCCCCGCTCTCGATCAGGCCGGCAATCTCGTTCGCGTAGCGCTCGTAGCGTTTCACCGGTGGGGAAGCCGCCAACTGATACGATTTTTCTCGGGCACTTCTGAGCCTTTAGATTTCCTCTCGATGCCGCCAGAGTATAGGTCGAGCGCCACCTGTCGGCGGCGCCGATCGGCATGAGGAGTCGTCATGAATCCCCTGCGTTACGTGAGAATGGTCGCCTGGAGCTTCTTCGGAATCCGCCGCAAGGCCGACTACGCGAGCGACGTCGCGAGCACGCGACCCGTCGTGGTGATCGCGGTCGCCGTGGTGATGACCGCGATGCTGGTCGGTGTGCTGGCGACCGTCGCACAACTGGCGGCCCATACGATTTCGTGAGATCCGCGGTCACACTGGTCTTGGCACTCGCCCTCGGGTCGAACGCCATTGCCGCAGAGCCCTCCGATGCGATGGCCAAGCGCGTAGCCGCCTGTACGGCGTGCCACGGCAAGGAAGGTCGCGCGACCAGCGACGGCTACTTTCCGCGTATCGCGGGCAAGCCCGCGGGGTATCTCTACAACCAGCTGCTCAATTTCCGTGGGGGTCGGCGCAGCTACGCGCCGATGACCTACCTCATCGACCACCTCTCGGACGCGTATCTCCTCGAGATCGCCCGGCACTTCGCCAGCCTCGAGCTGCCGTACCCGCCGCCCCAGACGCTGGGCGCTTCGCCCGCATTGCTCGAACGCGGCCGGAAGTTGGTGACGGACGGTGACGACGCCCGCCAGATCCCCGCGTGCGTGCAGTGCCATGGCAAGGCCATGACCGGCATGCAGCCGGCGATTCCCGGCCTGCTCGGCCTGCCGCGCGACTACCTCAACGGGCAGCTCGGCGCCTGGAAAGCCCAGCAACGTCACGCAGCCGCTCCGGACTGCATGGCCACCATCGCGGGGCGCCTGAACGCGGCCGATGTCGAAGCGATCTCCGCCTGGCTGGCGTCGCAGCCCGTACCCGTTCCATCAGCCGCAGTGCCGATGACGACCGCCAGGTTGCCCTTGCACTGCGGCAGCGCTCCGCAATGAGGTCGCGCGTTCGCATCGTGCTGGTTGCGTTGCTTCTGATCGCCGGGCTGGCGATCGCACGCCTGGTGGTCGAACTTCGAGCCGACGATCTCGAGCCCGGCGTGCCCTTCGCGCCGACTGCGCAGCAGATCGAGCGCGGCGAGTACCTCGCCCGCGCCGGTAACTGCGCCGCATGCCACACCGCGCGCGGAGCCCCACCGTACGCCGGCGG
The DNA here is from genome assembly GCA_019747905.1 of Burkholderiales bacterium. GTDB lineage: Bacteria > Pseudomonadota > Gammaproteobacteria > Burkholderiales. Next base: position 23,756 of record JAIEQG010000099.1, on the reverse strand, counting down.
CCGCGGGATCGAAACGCCCTTCGGCACGGTTTACGCGAGCAATCTCACGCCCGATGCGGAAACGGGCATCGGCCGGTGGAGCGCCGGACACTTCTGGCGTGCGCTGCACGAGGGACGTTCCCGCGACGGCCATCTGTTGTACCCGGCCTTTCCCTACACCAATTACACGCTGGTCACGCGCGAGGATTCGGATGCGATCTTCGCCTACCTCCGAACCTTGCCCGCGGTGGTCGCGCCCAATCGCCTGCACGCGCTGCGCTTTCCCTACGACAATCAGTGGGCGCTGGCCGCGTGGCGTGTGCTCTTCTTCGATCGCGACACCTTTGCGGCCGAGCCGAAGCAATCGGCCGAATGGAACCGCGGTGCGTATCTGGTCCGCGGCCTCGGCCACTGCAGCGCCTGTCATGGCGAACGCAACGTGTTCGGCGCGACCGACGAACCGCTCGCCCTGAGCGGTGGTGTCATTCCGATGGCCGACTGGTACGCCCCTTCGCTCGCTTCACCCCAGGAGGCCGGTGTCGCCGGGTGGGAGGTGAACGACATCGTGGCGCTGCTCGGCACGGGTTCGACGCCGCATGCTTCCACTACCGGCCCCATGGCGGAAGTGGTGGCCCGCAGCCTGCAGCACCTGTCCGAACCCGACCTGCGGGCCATTGCGACCTATCTGCAGTCGATCCCGCAGGCGCCGGCACGGCAGCACATCTCCGCCAGTGCCTCGGAACCTGCGGTACTCGAGCGCGGCGGACAGGTCTACAAGAAGCACTGCGCCGACTGCCACGGCGACGATGGCAAGGGCACCCCGGGCTCGTGGCCTGCACTCGCCGGCAATCGTGCCGTGACCATGGACTCGGTCGCGAATCCGATCCGCCTGGTGCTGAGCGGCGGCTATCCGCCATCGACCGCCGGCAATCCCCGCCCCTACGGCATGCCGCCGTTTGCGCAGTCGCTGAACGATGCCGAGGTCGCGGCAGTACTCACGTACGTGCGGGCATCGTGGGGCAACGCGGCGGCACCGGTGCGGTCGTTCGATGTGGCGAAGCACCGGCAGGGCAGGGTGAACTACTGAGGCTCGTCTCTCGCGCCCGCGGATTTGCGCATATGCTTGGCTGCACGACCGATCCGCCAGGAGCCTCGAAATGACGCTTGCCGCCAAGCCCACTCTTCAAATCGACAATGACCGCGTGAGGGTCACCGAGTGGCGCTTCGCGCCCGGCGCCGCGACGGGCTGGCACCGCCACGAGATGGACTACGTGGTAGTGCCGATGCTGGACGGCAAACTGCGCCTGGTGGAGCCCGAGGGCACGCGCGAAGTCGACCTGAAGGCCGGCGTGCCGTACACCCGCAAGGCCGGCGTCGAACACGACGTGATCAACGCCAACACCTACGAGTACGCGTTCATCGAGGTCGAGCTGAAGGAATAGACCGGTCCCGCGCTCAGTCTTCCACGTGGGCGTGCTTGATCACGTAGTCCGGCAGCACCTTGGGCGCCGGGTAGATGCGGATGTACTTGATGTTGGCGAACGGGATCGCCATCACGCCGCCATCGGCCTCTACTAAGAGCGCCGGCTTGTCCAAAGCCGCATCGAGCCGGATCGGCACCGTTTCGTCGCTCCGGACCTGCTTCGGAAAGGACAGCTTCGTGTTCGAGCCGTCCATGAAGTAAATCACCATGTGGCGATCGTCTTCCATTGCACCCCTCCCTTGGGAACGTACGGGGGGAGTGTATGACAAGCGAGCGACGGCCATGGCGATGATGTGACGCCGTTGCGGCACAATCGCGGCAACACCACCGCGCGCAAGCCATGACCTCGAGCCACCAGAAGTTGAATCGTCTCCTCGCGGTTGCCAGGACGCTGCCGCCTCTGCCCACCGCGGTGGCCCATCCGTGCGACGAAAGTTCGCTGCGCGGCACCATGGATGCCGCCGGGCTGGGGCTCATCGTGCCCATCCTCGTGGGCCCGCCCGATCGCATCCGGACGGTCGCCTCAGTCGCGGGGATCGATCTGGGCGGCATCGAGATCGTCGCCACCCCGCACAGCCACGCTTCAGCTGCGACAGCCGTCGCACTGGTGCGTGAGGGTCGCGTGGAATGCCTGATGAAAGGCAGCCTGCACACCGACGAACTGATGGCCGAAGTGGTCGAACGCGAATCCGGCCTGCGCACCGCGCGCCGCATCAGCCACTGCTTCGTGATCGACGTGCCGAATCACGCAGAACCACTGATCATCACCGATGCGGCGGTGAACATCCAGCCGACCCTGGAGGAGAAGGTCGACATCGTGCAGAACGCGATCGATCTCGGTCACGCCGTCGGGTTCGACGAGGTGCGCGTCGCCATCCTCTCCGCCATGGAGCTGGTGAACCCGAAGGTTCCCTCCACCGTGGAGGCCGCCGCGCTGTGCAAGATGGCCGACCGCGGCCAGATCACCGGTGGCGTGCTCGACGGTCCGCTGGCGCTGGACAACGCGATCGATCCGGAGGCGGCACGCATCAAGCGAATCGCGTCGCCCGTGGCGGGTCGCGCCAACGTGCTGGTGGTGCCGGACCTCGAGGCCGGCAACATGCTCGCGAAGAGCCTGTCGTTCCTGGCAGGGGCAGACGCCGCCGGCATCGTGATGGGCGCGCGTGTCCCGGTCATCCTCACCAGCCGCGCCGACTCCGTGGAATCGCGCCTCGGTTCTTGCGCACTGGCGCAACTGGTCGCCAAAGCCCGGCGCGAGGCACCGCCCAAGGCGGTCGTCTGACGATGACGTCCCCCCGATGGGCCTGCGGCCCTTCCCCCAAGGGGCCCGCCCGCTTGGGACGGCCCGACGCGGGCTGAGCTCCCCTCGATGATCGTCGTCCTGAACGCGGGCTCGTCGAGCATCAAGTTCTCGGTGTTCGCGGTCGACGGGGACAATCTGACTCTGCGTTGCCGCGGGCAGATCGAATCGCTGCAGAATGCACCCCACTTCATCGCCACCGGCGCGGAAGGCGCGGTGCTGTCCGAGCGACGATGGGATGACCCGCTGCGCCACGACGACGCGCTCGACCATCTGTTCGGTTTCCTGCGGTCCGGCGTTGCGGGCGGTCAGGTGCTCGGCATCGGGCATCGCGTCGTCCATGGCGGGATGCGCTTCACCCAACCGGTGCTGGTCGACGGCCAAATCATCCGCGCACTGGAAACCCTGATTCCGCTCGCCCCACTGCATCAACCGCACAACCTCGCACCGATGCATCGCCTGCGCGAACGTGCGCCGGACGTTCCCCAGGTCGCGTGCTTCGACACGGCTTTCCACGATACCAATCCGGAGATCGCACGGCGTTTCGCGCTGCCGGAGCGCTTTCACGCCGCCGGCGTACGGCGATACGGTTTTCATGGACTGTCGTACGAGTACATCGCGTCGGTGCTGCCGCAGTTCGACGAGACGGCTGCCCGCGGCCGCACCATCGTCGCGCACCTGGGCAACGGTGCCAGCATGTGCGCCATGGTCGGCGGCCGCAGCATCGCCAGCACCATGGGTTTCACGGCCCTGGACGGCCTGCCGATGGGTACGCGCAGCGGTGCGATCGATCCGGGCGTAGTGCTGTACCTGCTCGACGAACTCGGCATGGATGCGCGTGCGATCGAGCACCTGCTCTACAACGAGTCCGGCCTGCTGGGCGTTTCCGGGCTGTCGTCCGACATGCGTACGCTGAGGGCGAGCGACGATCCGCGTGCGCGCCTCGCCATCGATCTGTACGTCTATCGCATCCGGCGCGAACTGGGGTCGCTGGCTGCCGCGCTGGGTGGGCTCGACGCACTGGTCTTCACGGCTGGCATCGGCGAACACGCCGCCCCGATCCGGGCTCGCGTATGCGCCGATGCGGCATGGCTGGGGGTGGAACTCGATGCCGCGGCCAACGAGAACGGCGGCCCGCGCATCAGCACGCCGACCGCGCAGGTCGCCGCCTGGGTGATTCCGACCGACGAAGAGCGCATGATTGCGCAGCACACGCTCACCCTGATCCGAGGAACACGATGATGGGCCGGATTCTCCCGCTCTTGTTCGGCGCGCTGTTCACGGCAATGTCACACAGCGCCGGCGCGGCTGCGATCAGCGCGCCTGCCACGTACACCGGTGACCTGCCCTGCGCCGACTGCGAGGGAATTCGCCACACCCTCGAGCTGCATGCGGACGGCACCTTCTTCCTGCGCCAGCAGTATCTGGGCAAGGGCGATGCCGCCGTGCGCGACAGCATCGGCCGCTGGGACGTTTCCGCGGACGAGCGCATCCTGACCTTGCACAGCGGCCGCAAGGGAGCGGAGCCGTACGCCATTGAGGACGCCGACACGCTGCGCAAACGCGATGCCCAAGGCAACGAGATCGCGACCGCGCACAACCTCGACCTCAAACGCGATGCAGCGGCCGATCCACTCGAACCGCGCACGCTGATGGTGGGCATGTACTCGTACATGGCCGACAGCGGTATCTTCACCGAATGCGTGACCGGCCTCACAATGCCCGTGGCCACGGAAGGCGACAACGTCACGCTGCAGCGCGCCTATGCGGATGCGCGCACGGCGGCGAACGCGCCCGTTCTGATGCAGCTCGAAGGTCGTCTAGCACAACGCCCGCGCATGGAAGGCGCGGGCACCATGCTGACTCTCGTCCCCGAGCGGTTCATCAAGGCTCGCCCCGGGTATCGTTGCAGCACTCCCGCGAAACCGGTCACCATGACCGACACCGAATGGACCCTGGTGCGCCTGGGTGGGGAACCGATCGTCCCGCCCGAGAATCGGCGCGCCCCGACCTTGCGCTTCATGGCCGACGGGAAGCTGGCGGGCTACGACGGCTGCAATCGAATCGCGGGAAAATACACTCTGGACGACGACAAGCTCACGTTCGGTCCGCTCGCTGCCACGCGGATGGCGTGTCCGCCGTGGGGTGACGTTGAAAGAGCCTTCGCGCAGGCGCTCGGTGCGACCGCAAGCTCACGGCTGCTCGGTCGGCATCTCGAACTGCTCGATGCGGACGGCAAGGTGCTGGCGCGCTTCGACGCACGGGCGAAAGGCGCTCCGAAGTAGACAGGGCGGAGACGGACTGGTGAACGAGCAGCTCAGCGCTTATGGCCCGGCCCGCAGCACAGTGCGCGGCAATCCGCTGTCGCCCCACGGGCTGCGCCAGACGCACGCGTTCTGGCGTGCCTGCAACTACCTCGCATTGGGCATGATCTACCTGCGCGAGAACCCTTTGCTGCGGGCTCCCCTCGAACCGGCGCACATCAAGAACCGCCTGCTCGGGCACTGGGGGGCCAGTCCGGCGCTGACGTTCATCTACACGCATCTCAACCGCGTCATTCGCGCCAACGATCTCGACATGATCTTCATGGCAGGGCCCGGGCACGGCGCGCCGGGCGTGCTCGGGCCGGTGTATCTGGAGGGTACCTATTCGGAGATCTATCCCGACAAGGGTCTCGACCTCGATGGCTTGCAGCGGTTCTTCCATCAGTTCTCCTTCCCTGGCGGCATCGGCAGCCATTGCACACCGGAGACGCCCGGATCCATCCACGAAGGCGGTGAACTAGGGTACGTCCTCTCGCACGCCTGCGGCGCGGCCTTCGACAATCCGGACCTGATCGTTGCCGCCGTGGTGGGTGACGGCGAAGCGGAGACCGGTCCGCTGGCCACCTCGTGGCACATCTCGAAGTTCCTGAACCCCGTGCGCGACGGGGCGGTCTTGCCCATCCTCAATCTGAACGGCTACAAGATCAACAATCCGACGCTGCTGGCGCGCATCTCGCACGAAGAGCTCGATGCCTTGATGCGCGGCTACGGCTGGACGCCCAAGTTCGTCGAAGGGTCGGACCCCGACACCATGCACCAGGCCATGGCCGCGACGCTGGACGAGTGTGTCGGCGAGATCCAGGCAGCACGGGACGAGGCACGCGCTTCGGGCAACGCGAAGCGGGTGCGCTGGCCCATGATCGTGCTGCGCACCCCGAAGGGCTGGACTGCTCCGCGCGAAGTGAACGGCCATCGTGTGGAAGGCTTCTGGCGGGCGCACCAGGTACCCATCGGCGACGCGAGGTCGAATCCTGCGCACCTCGAACTGCTGGAGGACTGGCTGCGCAGCTACAAGCCCGACGAACTGTTCGACGCGAGCGGAGCGCCGCTGGCCGAGCTGCGGGCGCTGGCTCCGGAAGGCGATCGTCGCATGGGAGCGAACCCGCATGCGAACGGCGGCCTGCTGCGCAAGACCTTGCGGCTACCGGATTTCCGGGCTTACGCGGTGGCCGTCGAACACCCTGGCCGCGACCGGACCGGCAACACCCGGCCCCTGGGCGAGTATCTGCGCGACGTGATGCGCGGCAATCCCACCAACTTCCGCGTCTTCTCGCCCGACGAGAACACCTCCAACAAGCTCGATGCGATCTACGAGGTGAGCCGCAAGTTCTGGATCGCCGAACGCTTCCCCGAAGACGACGACGGCACCGCGATCGACCCCGACGGTCGGGTCGTCGAGATGCTCTCGGAGCACACGCTGGAGGGCATGCTCGAAGGCTATCTGCTCACCGGTCGGCACGGCTTCCTGTCGAGCTACGAAGCGTTCGTGCACGTGATCGATTCGATGTTCAACCAGCACGCCAAGTGGCTGGACATCTGCAACCACATCACCTGGCGCGAAGAGGTCGCCTCGCTCAACCTGCTGGTCACCTCCACCGTGTGGCGGCAGGATCACAACGGTTTCAGCCACCAGGACCCGGGTTTCATCGACGTGGTCGTCAACAAGAGCCCGTCGGTCACGCGCATCTACCTGCCGCCCGATGCGAACTGCCTGCTCGCAATCGCAGCGCGTTGCCTCGAGAGCCACAACCTCGTCAACGTCATCGTCTCGGACAAGCAGAACCACCTGCAGTACCTGCCGAAGGACGACGCCATCGTCCATTGCGAGAAGGGCATCGGCATCTGGGACTGGGCCAGCAACGACGAGGGCGCCGAGCCCGATCTCGTGATGGCTTGCGCGGGCGATATCCCGACTCTCGAAGCCCTGGCGGCCACCGCGATGCTGCGCGACGCCTTCCCCGATCTGAAGGTCCGCTTCGTCAACGTGGTGGACCTCTTCAAGATGCAGCCGCCGGGCGAGCATCCGCACGGACTGTCCGACCGCGACTTCGACAGTCTGTTCACGACGGACCGGCCGATCATCTTCAACTTCCACGGCTATCCGTGGCTGATCCACCGGCTCGCGTACCGCCGCACCAACCACGACAACCTGCACGTACGCGGCTACAAGGAGAAGGGCAACATCAACACCCCGCTGGAGCTGGCCATCGACAACCAGATCGACCGGTTCAGCCTGGCGATCGATGCCATCGATCGAGTGGAGAAGTTGCGGGTTGCCGGCGCCCATGCAAAGGAGCGGTTCCGGAATCTGCAGATCGAGTATCGCCGCCACGCGCACGAGCACGGAATCGATGCGCCGGAGGTGGTGGATTGGGTGTGGCCCTATTGATCCGGGAGGCTCCAGACCTGCGCGCCGAGGGGATGCGGGCCCTGCAGACAGCCCGCCCTCGCTAGGCAACGGCTGGACTGATTGACCCTATTCCAGCCGCCCCCTGCTGTTCTCAAAGTGGCGGGCCGGGAATACGATTCGCCTACGTACCGAGCAGCGGAGTAGGACCCATGGGCGCAGTAGAGTTCAGGCAAGACCGTCCTACGCCACGAGAACTCGAGGAACGATTCCTCGAGTACCTGGCCGACCGGCGCTTCGAGAACCTGGGCCACTGGGAGCTCAACGATCGGGGGGAGGTCGTCGTGAGTCCGGTGACCGGAGAGCATGCGCGCATGCAGTTCCTGCTGGGCGCTGAACTGGAACGTCAGCTGGGTGGTCGTGCCTGGGGCGAACAAGGCATTCGCCAATCGGATGGGCCGCCTCTCGTTCCCGACGTCGTGTGGTCCGATACGGCGTTCTTCGAATCGCACAAGTCGGATGGGATACTGCCCGGGGCACCGCGTCTGTGCGTCGAGGTCATGTCCGCGTCCAACGACCCTGAGCAACTACGGACCAAGTGCAGGGCCTATCTTGCGTGCGGCGCCGAAGAGACCTGGATCGTGCAACCTGGCTCGCAGGCGATCGAGATTCTCGGTCCGGAAGGCTTGCGCGAACGATCAGCACTCCCGTTCGACTTCGCGGCTGTTTGGGCGAAACTCTAGGGCAGCGGCCGCGCGCCGCTAATTGAACAGATCTGCGTCGACGCGTGTACCCATGCGCGCTCCGGGCACCTTCACGCCTTTCGACGTAGGCACTTCGACGCACTCGATGACCGTGAAGCCGTAGGCGGCGAAGAGCGGTTCTCCCACCACCGTGGCCATCAGCTCGAGATTGTGAAAGCCTTCCTTCGCTGCGTCCGCCTCGCACAGCGTGATCGCCAGCGGGACGATGCCGAAAGGTCGTGCCCGTGCCCAAGGTTCCGGCATCAATCAAGGCATCCATGACCCACCGAGGACACGGGCGACGAGTTGCTTGCAGGCTACCCGGTTGCGATGACCTGAACTAGGAGATCGGCGCCACGCTAACGGGCCTTTGACTGCCCGGCAACCTTGGCACGCAACCGATCTTCCTGTTCGCGCAGCTCGGGCGTCAGTGCCTCGCCGAAGTCTTCGGCGTCGAAGATCTGCCGGATCTCGATCTCCGAGTCCTCCATCATGGGGTTGGGGCAGCGCTTGACCCAGTCGATCGCCTCCTGCAGCGACGCGCACTTCCAGATCCAGAACCCGGCGATCAACTCCTTGGTCTCGGTGAAGGGGCCATCGATCACCTTGCGGTTCTTGCCCGAGAAACGCACGCGGGCGCCCTTGGAACTCGGGTGCAGGCCTTCGCCAGCCTCCATGAGTCCGGCGTTCACCAGCTCCTCGTTGAACCGGCCCATCTCGGTCAGCAGCTGCTCGCTGGGCATCACGCCCGCTTCGCTGTCGGCGGTGGCCTTGACCAGAATCATGAATCGCATGTCGTTCTCCTCGTGTGGGGGTTGGGGAATGTTCGCATTACACCCCTACGACGAACGAGAACAGCGATCTTCGACACCGAAGGAAAGGCTTCTTGTCTCGGCTGCCAGTGCGAAAGCTCAGGACATCGCTTCGTCGAGGAGGCGCTCGTAGACCGCCAGATCCGCGGCAGGGAAGCAGCAGAACACCACTTCACGCACCACGGTGGACGCCACCAGTGACGCCCTTACCGTGGCGACGGCCACACGAGCGGCGAGTTCGATCGGGTAGCCGTAGACGCCCGTGCTGATGCTCGGAAAGGCCAGCGATGCCAGACCCTCTGTCTCGGCGATCTCGATCGAACGCCGGTAGCAGGAGGCCAGCAGCTCCGGTTCGCCGGCCTTCCCGCCGCTCCAGACCGGCCCCACGGCATGGATGACGTACCGGGCCGGCAACCGATAGCCCTTCGTGAGCTTCGCGTCCCCGGTCGGACAACCACCGAGCAGGCGGCACTCTTGCAGCAGTTCAGGTCCGGCGGCTCGGTGGATCGCTCCGTCGACACCCCCGCCTCCCAGCAGGGTCGAGTTCGCGGCGTTGACGATCGCATCCAGAGCGAGCGTGGTGATATCGGCGTGGACTGCGCGCAGCTGCGGCATGGCGGGCACGCCCGGATGGCGACTCGCAGCGGTTCTCGTCCTTCAAGCCGCTCGCGCCTGTTTCGCCTCCGCCGTGAATGCCTCTTCGAGGATCCCGAGAGCCTCGTCGAACACCTTGTCCTGGATCGTGAGCGGGAACAGGAAGCGCAACGCATTGGCGTAGACACCGCACGTCAGCAGTACGAGGCCGCGGTCGAGCGCTCGGGTCTGCACGCGCTTCGTGAAGTCCGCATCGGGTTCATGGGTGCCGGGCTTGTTGAATTCCACCGCGATCATCGCACCCAGCCCGCGCACGTCGGCAATCTGCGGCACGGTCGAGCGCAAGGCCTCGAGCTTCTTCACGAGCTTGCCGCCGAGTGCATTGGCGCGGTCGAGCAACTTCTCTTCCTCGATCACTTCGATGACCGCATGGGCAGCCGCCAGTGCCAGCGGATTGCCTGCATAGGTCCCACCGAGGCCGCCGGGCGCCGGACCGTCCATCACTTCGGCCTTGCCGGTGACGGCGGACAACGGGGTGCCGCCCGCAAGGCTTTTCGCCATGCACATGATGTCGGGGACGACCCCATAGTGCTCCAGCGCGAACATCTTGCCGGTGCGGCCGAAGCCGGTCTGCACTTCGTCGATGACGAGCAGGATGCCGTGCTCGTCGCACAGCTTGCGCAATGCCTGCACGAACGGCACCGGAGCGACGTAGAAGCCGCCCTCGCCTTGCACCAGTTCGATCAGGATCGCGGCAATGCGCTTGGATTCGACCTCGGACTTGAACAGATGCTGGATGCCCGCCAGCGCATCGTCGACGCTCACGCCGTGAAGGTCGATCGGGAAGGGCGCGTGATAGATCTCGCCGGGGAAGGGACCGAACCCCAGCTTGTACGGTGCCACCTTGCCGGTAAGGCCGGCCGCGAGCAGCGTGCGCCCGTGGAATGCCCCGCCGAACGCGATGACGCCAGGGCGGCCAGTAGCGGCGCGTGCGATCTTGATGGCGTTCTCGATCGCCTCGGCGCCCGTGGAGAAGAACGCGGTCTTCTTGGCATGCGCGCCAGGTGTCATCCGGTTCAACCTCTCCGCGAGCGACACATACGGTTCGTAGGGCGTGATCTGGAACATGGTGTGGGTCATCTTGCCGAGCTGCGCCTGAATGGCGGCGACGACCTTGGGATGGCGGTGCCCCACGTTGAGCACGGCGATACCGCCGCCGAAGTCGATGTAGCGGCGGCCCTCCACGTCCCACAGCTCCGCGTTCTCGGCGTGGTCGATGAAGATCTGCGTCATGACGCCGATGCCGCGCGGCACGGCGGCTTCCTTGCGGCGCTGGAGTTCCTCGTTGGACGTGCTGCCGGTGGAGGACGACTGCGACACGGGGCGGACGGTGGCCATGGCGGTTGCTCCTTCGCTCTCGCGATGAACGGGGTCTTGCGATTCTACGTCAGATGGTGTTGCACTCCGATTGGCCCGCAGGTAGTAGCATGACGGCAGCAACATGCGCGGCGGGAGAGTCCGGCGGTGAGTGTGGTGGCGGTGTTCAACCAGAAGGGCGGCGTCGGCAAGACGACCACCACGTTCAATCTCGCGGCGGCACTGGCGCGCTCGGGCCGCAATCCCGTGGCGATCGACCTCGATCCGCAGGGGCATCTGTCGCTCGCGATGGGGGTCAAGAGCGTGCCCGGATCGCAGAGCATCTTCTCCTGTTTCGAAAGCGGCACGCCGCTCGAGCGGCTGGTGCGCGAAGTACCGCCCGGCATCCGGTTGATTCCCGCTTCGCTCGACCTGTCCAAGATCGACGCGCTGTACGGTGCGGACCAGGGCATCACCAGGCGGCTGCAGGGTGGCCTGGCGGAAGCGGGCTGGGGCGGTGCCATGCCCGTCATCATGGATTGCAGCCCCATGCTGGGCGTGCTCACGCTAAACGCCCTGATGGCGGCGGAGCGCGTGCTGATCCCACTGTCGGCCGACTATCTGTCGCTGCAGGGGGTGCACCGGATCAACACGGCGCTCGACGTGCTCGAGCGCAAGTCGGGCAAGCAGTTCCTGCGGCGCATCGTGGTGAGCCGCTACGATGCGCGGCGCAAGCTCTCGTTCCAGATCTATCGCGAGCTGCAGGAAACCTACCCCGGCATCGTGTGCGAAACGCGCATCCACGAATCGGTAGCGCTGGCGGAGAGCCCCATGCACGGCCGCGATATCTTCGCGTTCGCTCCGGCCAGCCAGGGGGCCACGGACTTTCGCCTGCTGGTGCAGGAGCTGGATGCCGTCGGCTTCTTCACCGCTTGAGGCGTTAAAATCGCTTCGACGTCGCCCCATCAGGAGTATGGCCCATGAACATCTCGACTCTGCGCGCCCTGTTCGCCGCCGCGGTCCTGGCGCTGCCCACGATCGGTCACGCCAACCTGGGCGGCGACGAGGGCAATGCATCCACGGATCCCAATTTCGTCGAAGGCCGCAAGGCCATCGACGCGCAGGATTGGCCTGCTGCCGTCGCAGCGATGATGAAGGCTATCGCAGCGGATCCCAAGAACGCCGAGGCCTACAACTGGCTCGGGTTCGCGCAGCGCAAGCAGGGCCAGTACGACGCGGCCTTCTATGCCTACGGCGAAGCGCTCAAGCTGAATCCGAACAGCAAGTCCGTGCACGAGTACATCGGCGAGGCCTACCTCGCCACCGACCAGCTCGCCAAGGCGGAGCAGCATCTCGCCGCCCTTAATCGGCTCTGCTCGCCCATTCCGTGCGAGGAGCTGAAGGATCTCAAGCGCGCCATCGACGACTACAAGAAGAAAAAGAAGTGAGCGGCGCGCGGAATCCGTCGATCCGCGCGGTCTTGTGGGACTTTGGGGGCGTCTTCAGTTCGAGCCCGTTCGACGCCTTCGCCCGGTACGAGAAGAACCGGAATTTGCCGGAAGGCCTGCTGCGCAAAGTCAACACGATCAATCCGGATACGAATGCCTGGGCGCGGCTCGAACGGGCAGAGATCACGGCGGAAGAGTTCGACACGGCGTTCGATCGGGAAGCACGAGCGCTCGGACATTCGGTGCCGGGCAAGGACGTGCTTGGCCTGCTGTTCGGCGACATCCGACCGGAGATGGTGGAAGCGCTGCGTCGCTGCCGTGCGGAGTTTCGCACCGCGTGCATCACCAACAACTTCGGCGACGTCGGGCCGGGTGTGGTGTCGGCGGAGCGTGAGCAGGCCTGGCGGGATGTCGTGGGATTGTTCGAGTTCGTGCTCGAATCGAGCAAGGTAGGGGTCCGCAAGCCGGAGCCGGCGATCTACCGGATGGCTTGCGACAAGCTCGGCATCGAGCCCGAGGAGGCCGTGTATCTGGACGACCTCGGGATCAATCTCAAGCCGGCGAAAGCGCTCGGAATGAAGACGATCAAGGTTGGGGATCCGGCGGCGGCGATCGCGGAGTTGGAGGCGGTGACAGGTTTGGCGTTGCGGTAGCGTCAGGCTGCCCCCATCCCGACCTTCCCCCATGCTTCGCATGGGGGAAGGAGCGCAAATCATTCAAGGCGCAGCAACCAGCTGCACTCCTTCGCCCGCCATAGGCGGGGGAAGGTTGGGATAGGGGCAGCGCCTACAACTCCCCGCGCCGCGGCTTGCGCTTCGCACCCGCGAACGCGCGATCGAACAACCACCGCGGCAACACGCGCAATACCTTCGCGACGATCGCCATCTGCCACGGAATCACCGTGTAGGACACTCTAGCGTCGATCGCACGCACGAACCGCCGCGCCGCTTCGTCGGCCGATAGCATGAAGGGCATCCGATAGGGGTTCTTCGCGGTCATGTCCGTCGCGATGTACCCGGGCGCAATGGTCACCACGCTCACTCCACTGCCGCGCAGTTCCACCCGCAGGCTCTCGAGATAAGTGATGGCCGCCGACTTGGAAGCGGAATAAGCGCCGGCACCAGGCAGCCCGCGAATGCCGGCGACACTCGCGATGCCCACCAGCGTACCGCGCCGTGCGTCGAGCATGCCGCTCAGGTACGGCTGGAACGTCTTCACGATCCCCAGGACGTTGACGTCGAAGATCCACTGGCAGGTCTCGATATCGTCGTCGAGATGGGTGAGATTGCCTGCGCTCACGCCGGCGTTGGCGATGACGACATCGGGGGTGCCAAACCGGCCGATGAAATCGGCCGCGATCGCCGCCAGCCTCGCACCATCGCGCACATCGGCCGCATACGCAGCGACCGTACCGCCGACTTCAGCCGCCAGTGCGTCGAGTTCGGCCTGACGGCGCGCGATCAGTCCGAGCGTCGCGCCACGCTTCGCATACACGCGCGCCAGCGCCGCTCCGATGCCGGAGGATGCGCCGGTGATCACGACGCGTTCGGTCATCCGCGGTCACCCCCGACTACGCCGGCGTCTGCCGGTGGGCACATTCCCTCTCCCGGCTTTGCCGGGGGAGGGTCAGGGTGGGGGCCTGCGACCGGCAACGCACGAGCCGCCCCCATCCCAGCCTTCCCCCGCTTGCGGCGGGGGAAGGAGTGCAACTGGTTGCTGCGCCGCGAATGACTTGCGCTCCTTCCCCCGCGCACAGCGCGGTGGAAGGTTGGGATGGGGGCCGCGCTACCGCCCTGCCCCAACAACGGATCCGTGCGCAGCCTCACCGGTCGAGGCCGATCGCAACCGAGAACTACTTCTTGCCCTTCTGCTCCATCGCCACCAGGCCGTTCAGTATCTGGTTGAACCGTTCGTTGTCCACGGTTCCGTTGGGGCCGATCGCATAGCCGGGGCCGGTGGTGTACTTGCCGTTGACGATGACCGTCGGCGTACCGCGGATCATGTATGCCTTGGTCAGTTGCGCGGCGCGCTGCACCTTGTTGTTGACGCCGAAGGAGTCGTAGGTCTCCTCGAACTTCTTCGCGTCCACGCCCTGCTGGGCGGCGATCCACTGCAGGAGGATCGGACGCTCGGTCAGGCGCACCTGCTTCTCGTGGATGGCGCTGTAGACCTTCTCGTGCAGCTGCTCGAGCAACCCCATCGCTTCGAGCGTGTAGTAGATCTTCGCCTGGGGGATGCGCGCTTCGTCCCACACCGTGGGCACGTAGCGCCATTCGACGTCCTTCGGCTTCTTTGCCTTCCAGTTCTTCACGAACGGCTCGAAGTCGTAGCAATGGCCGCAGGTGTACTGGAAGAACTCGAGCACCTCGATCTTGCCGGGCGAGTCGGTCGGCTGCGCCGGGTTGATCACCTTGTACTCTTTCTCGGGCACGGGGGGAGCATCGGCAGCCTGGGCAAGGCCGGTGCCGAACAGCAGTGCGAGCGCGAGAGTCTTGAGCAGTTTCATCGAACCTCCTGGTTGTGCCCGCCTTCAGGTTTTCGGGGCGGCGTCCTTCACTTTGATGAGCTGGCCATCGATCTGGTTCTCCTTCAACCGTGCCTTGGCCTTGCCCACGTCTTCAACGCTCGTGAACGGTCCCAGGCGGACACGGTGCCAGGTCTTGTTGTCGGGCAACAAGGCGGTCTGGATGGTCGCTTCGATCCCGGCCAGGGCCAGCTTGGCCTTCAGATTGTCGGCATCGGCGGCGGTCTGGAACGCACCGGCCTGCAGGTAGTAGACATCCTTGGGCGCAGCCGGCTTCATGTCCTTCTCTTTGACCGCCTCCTCCTTGCCCTGGAGGATGCCGTAGAACTCGAAGCGTGGTTTGCCGCTGTCCTTCCCGTCCTTCGCGTCTTTCGACGGGGCCGGCGGCGTATCCGGCTGCTTGACGATCTTCTCCGATTTGGCGGGCGGCTTCGGCGGCGTCTCTTCGCGCACCGCCTCGCCCGGCTTGCGTTCGGTGAACGGGCTCGGCCCCTTGTTGATGTAGAGCGCAACGCCGAGCGCTACCGCGAGCCCCACCAGCACGCCGATGACGATGCCCACCAACATGGTGCTGCCGCGCTTCTTGCCGCCGTTGCGGCCGCCCTTGTAGTCCTGGCTCGCCATCACATCTTCTCCGGCGCGCTCACGCCGAGCAGCGCCAGGCCGTTCTTCAGCACGCGCTGCACCGCGACCGCGAGTGCCAGGCGCGCGAGCTTGACGGTCTCTTCGTCGACGAGGAAGCGCGTGCCGTTGTAGTAGCTGTGGAACTCGGCAGCGAGCTCCTTCAGGTAGAAGGCAATGCCGTGGGGTGCCAGGTCTCGTGCAGCCGCTTCCACTGCGTCGGGAAAATCGATCAGGCGCTGCATGATCTGCATCTCCGCGGGACTGTCGAGGGGCGCCAGGTCCGCTCCGGCGAGATCGCCCGGATCACCTCCCCATTGCTGCAGCACGCTCGCAACCCGTGCGTGCGCGTACTGGATGTAGTAGACCGGATTGTCGTTGCTCTGGGACTTGGCGAGGTCGAGGTCGAAGTCGAGGTGCTGGTCGCTCTTGCGCGCCAGATAGAAATAGCGTGTCGCGTCCACGCCGACCTCGTCCATCAACTCTTCGAGAGTCACGTAGCTGCCGCTGCGCTTGCCCATGCGCACCTGCTCGCCGCCGCGGTACAACGCCACGAGCTGGATCAGTGGCACCTGCAGTTGCGCCGGATCGCATCCGAGCGCCGCGATGGCAGCCTTCACCCGTGGAATGTACCCGTGATGGTCCGCGCCCCACACGTCGATCACCAGTTCGAACCCGCGCTGCAGCTTGTCGTGGTGATAGGCGATGTCCGACGCGAAATAGGTATACAGGCCGTTCTCGCGCTGGACGACACGATCCTTGTCGTCGCCGAATGCAGTGGAACGGAACCAGCGCGCCCCGTCCTGCGTATACAGATGACCCGCGGCATCGAGTGCCGCCAGCGCTTCGGCAACGCGACCGGAGTCGTACAACGAACGCTCCGAATACCACATGTCGAAGGTCACGCCGAACCGCGTGAGCACATCGCGGATACCGTCGAGCTGACGGTCGAGCACGATGCGCGACAGATGTTCGAAGGCCGGGCCCAACAAGGTGCGGGCGCGCTCGATCAGCGCATCCATGCGCGCTTCGACGGCGGCTTCGTCGCCTTCCGGTGCCGCAGGCAATCCGTCGAGCACTTCGCGCGCAGGGCGGCTCAGGCGGCCACCGTCGATCGCCTTCAACTCCGTCGCGCGCGTGCGCACGTAGTCGCCCTGATACCCGTTGGGTGGGAAGGGGACGTCCTCGCCGCACATCTCGAGATAGCGCACCCACACCGAGATGCAGAGGATGTCCATCTGCCGGCCGGCGTCGTTCACGTAGTACTCGCGCGCCACATCGAAGCCGGCCGCTTCGAGCACGTTGGCAAGGCTCGCCCCGTAGGCGGCGCCACGACCGTGACCGACGTGCAACGGCCCGGTCGGATTGGCGGACACGAATTCCACCTGCACCTTGCGGTTCAGGCCGAAGGTACCGCGCCCGAAGGCTGCACCTTCCGTCAGCACGCGGCGCACCACGTCCTGTTTCGCAGTCGGCCGCAGGAAGACGTTGATGAATCCCGCACCGGCGATCTCGACCCGTTCGACCCAGGGTGAATCGGGCAACTGCGCGATCAGCGCCGTGGCGACCTCGCGCGGATTGCGCCGCACCTGCTTCGCCACCTGCATCGCCACGTTCGACGCGTAGTCGCCGTGCGACGTCTGCTTCGGCCGTTCCACCGTCACGGACGTGCCTCGGGCTTCCGGCGCGACCAGCTTCAATGCGGTCTCGAACAGTCCGGCGAGGTGGGATTTCAGGTCGAGGCTGGCAGTGGACGACATGGATCGGGCCGGGTAAACGGCGGGATTATATGCGACGGGTCAGAAGTCCTGCGGATCCACGTCGATGGACATCCGCACCCGCTTGGACCCGATCCGCGGCCACCAGTTGTCGAGAAACGCGTGCAGGGCGTTGCGCGATGCGCTCTGGATCAGCAGTTGCCCGCGCCACTTGCCGGCGACCTTCGGCATCAACGCCGGCACCGGGTCGTACAGGGTGATCCCTTCGGCCAGCGGACCTCCCTGCCGTCGAGCTTCCTCGAGAACCTCGAAGACCTGCGCTTCCTGGGTCGCTTCGGCCCGCAGCAGCGCCTGATGCAGGAACGGGGGAAACGCCCCGGCCTCCCGCTGATCGAGCTGGCGCTGCGCGAAGCCCGCGAAGTCCTGGGCGATCAACGCCTGGAACAGCGGGTGCTGGGGAAACTCGGTCTGGATAAGCACGTGGCCGGGCAATGCCGCTCGTCCCGCCCGCCCGGCCACCTGCAGCAGCAGCGCGAACAGGCGCTCCTCGGCGCGGAAGTCGGCGGCGAGCAGGCCGTTGTCGGCGCCGAGCACGCCTACCAGGGTCAGCCGCGGAAAGTCGTGTCCCTTGGCGAGCATCTGGGTGCCGACCAGGATGTCGAGGTCGTGCGCTTCGATGCGGCTGCGCAGTTCGTGAAAGGCATGCTTGCGGCGCGTTGAATCGCGATCGATGCGCGCGATCCGCGCCTTGGGAAAGAGCGCGGCGAGCGCTTGTTCGATTCTTTGCGTACCCGCACCCAAAGCGCGCAAATCCTGGTTGCCGCAACTCGGGCACGAGCGCGGAATCGACTCCTCGTGCCCGCAGTAGTGGCAGCGCAAGCGATGCCCCGCCGAATGCAGGGTGAGCCGCGCACTGCAACGGTGGCAGGGCGCGATCCAGCCGCATTCGTGGCACAACAGCGTCGGCGCGAAGCCGCGGCGGTTCACGAACACGAGACTCTGTTCGCCGCGCGCGAGGGTCTGACCGATCGCTTCCACCAGGGGCGGCGCCAGACCTTCCGCCAGGGTCACCCCCCGCGTTTCGACGGTGCGAATGGCCGGCAGATTGCTCGCGGCTCGATTCGGCAACTGCAGCAACCGGTAGCGCCGGTTCCTCGCCTGCTGCCAGCTTTCCAGCGAGGGCGTGGCCGAGCCGAGTATTACCGCCGCGCCGTGCTGCTTGCCGAGGAACACCGCGACGTCGCGCGCGCTGTAGCGCAAGCCCTCCTGCTGCTTGTAGGACCCGTCGTGTTCCTCGTCGACGATGACGAGTCCGAGGTGCGGCAGCGGCGTGAACACGGCGAGCCGCGTCCCCGCCACTACGAGCGCATCGCCACGAACCGCTCGCAGCCAGCGCTCGAGCCGTTCGCCCTCGGCGAGGCCACTGTGCAGGATCGCGAGCCGATCGCGTCCCAGGCGATCGGCGAGCCGCGCTTCGAGCTGCGGGGTGAGGTTGATCTCGGGCACGAGCAGCAGCGTCTGCTCGCCGCGGCGCGCCACGGCCTCGATCACCCGCAGGTAGACCTCCGTCTTGCCGCTGCCGGTCACCCCGTACAGCAGATGGCACTGAAAGCTGCCGAGCGCCGCGATGACGGCGTCCACAGCGGCGCGCTGCTCGGGCGTCGGTTCGGGCCCGGCCACGGCAGCCACGGGCGCCTGCACCGGCTCTGCTTGCGGCGCCACCGCTGCGCGCTCCGTCACCCACCCGCGCTCCAGCAATGCTGCCAGGGCACGTCTTGCCGCAGGCCCGCCTTCGCGGAGCCGAGTCGCCGTCAGGACCGGCTCGTTCTCGAACGCACCGAACAGGGCCCGCTGCGCATGGGCGCGTTCCGGCAGATCGGCAACTGTGCGTTGCGCACCTTCGGCAGTCCGCACGAACTCGCTGCGCGGCGCGAGGGCCGCGCCGTCCGGTTTGCGCAACGCCGTCGGCAGCGCATTCAGGATCGTCTCGCCCAGTGGGTGGTGGTAGTAGCGGGCACAGAAGCGCAACAGATCCAGCGTCGCCGCAGGCAAGCGCGGCAGGTCGCGAGCGATGCGTGCGACCGCGCGAATGCGCTTCGCTTCGATCGCGCTCTGCGCGGCGACCTCGACCACGACGCCGACCTTGCGGCCGCGCCCGAACGGCACGACCACGAGGCGCCCTACGTCATCCGCGCATGCGTCGTCGGCGCGATAGTCGAACGCTTCGTCGACCGGAACATCGAGCGCAACACGAACGAAGGGCATCAGCGCGAGTGTCGGGCCGCGATGACAAATCAATGCGCGATTGTTCGAGTGTGCTCGAACAAAATGCGCAAATAGCCCGTCGCAAAAGGGAAAACCGGAAACTCCACAGCCTGTGGATAATTCTGTTGATGAAGGTTGTCCACGGCTGTCAAGAGCAATTTCTCCTGCATTCTGAAATCGATCTACGCACCCCGAGCATACGGGCGAATAAGGCCGAAAAACATAAGCTTATAGCCGGCCCCCGGAAGCTCCCAGAGGGACGCTCCGGAACTCCGCGCCAGCACTGGGCCTCTGTGCATAAGTCCAGAAACGGCGCGGGTTTCCGGGCTGATTGCCGCGGAATTCAGCGCTGGGCGCGGGATTGCGAGTGAACCGCTTCCACCAGCGCCGCCACGTTCTCTGGAGACGTATGCCGCGAGATGCCGTGGCCCAGATTGAACACGTGCCCCGGTCCGCGACCGAAGGACTCGAGCACCTTGCCCGCTTCGCGCTGCACGACCTCGGGTGACGCGAACAACACGGACGGATCGAGGTTACCCTGCAACGCTACGCGATCGCCCACGCGACGGCGCGCATCACCGATGTTCACGGTCCAGTCGAGCCCGACCGCGTCACAGCCGATCGCCGCGATGTGCTCCAGCCAGATGCCACCGCCCTTGGTGAAGACGATCACGGGCACGCGCTCGCCTTCGTGCACGCGCGTGAGGCCGGCCACGATGCGCTCGAGGTAGGCAAGCGAGAACTCTAGATAGGCGGCCTGCGAGAGCGCACCGCCCCAGGTATCGAACAGCATCACGGCCTGCGCCCCGGCGGCGATCTGCGCGTTGAGGTAGCTCGTCACCGCGGCGGCGTTGACCGCCAGCACGCGGTGCAGCAGCTCGGGCCGGTCGTAGAGCATGGTCTTGACGCGCTCGAACTCGGTGCCGCCCTGACCCTCGATCATGTAGCACGCCAGCGTGAACGGGCTGCCGGAAAAACCGATCAGCGGCACCGAGCCATCGAGCGCCCTGCGAATCTGTGCGACCGCATCGATGACGTAGCGCAGGCTCCCGGACGGATCGGGCGCAGCGAGCTTCGCGATATCGCTCTCGTCACGCAGCGGATGCCGGAAGCGCGGCCCCTCGCCTTCCGCGAATTCGAGACCCAGGCCCATCGCGTCGGGGATGGTGAGGATGTCCGAGAACAGGATCGCCGCATCGAGCGGAAACCGGGCGAGCGGCTGCAGCGTGACCTCGGTGGCGAAGTCGGGGCTCTTGCACAGGCTGAGGAAACTGCCTGCGCGGGCCCGGGTCGCGTTGTACTCGGGCAGATAGCGTCCGGCCTGCCGCATGATCCAGAGCGGCGTGTAGGGCGTCTGCTCGCGCCGCAATGCGCGCAGGAAGGTGTCGTTCTTCGGGGGCATCAGGAATCAGGCATCAGGAATCAAATGACAACCCGCGCCTGATGTCGCCCTTACGCCCGGGACTCGTTCGTCCGCGGATCTGCATCCTCGACCCGCGGATTCCCTTCATCGAGGCAGCTCGGAAGACCCCATCAGGAATTCGTCCACCGCACGCGCGCACTGGCGGCCCTCGCGGATGGCCCAGACCACCAGCGACTGACCGCGACGCATGTCGCCGGCTGCGAAGACCTTCGGCACGTTGGTCTGATAGGACCCCTTGCCGTCGGTGGTGGCCTTGGCATTGCCGCGGCCGTCCTTCGCGACGCCGAATGACTCGAGGACACTCGACACCGGCGACACGAAGCCCATCGCGAGCAGTACGAGGTCGGCCGGCATCTCGAACTCGGAGCCCGGTACTTCCTGCATCTTCATCTGGCCCTTATCGTCCTTGACCCATTCCACGCGGCAGGCCACCAGCGACTTCACCTGACCGTTCTCGCCCTTCAGGGACTTGGTAGACACCGCCCAATCGCGCTCGCAGCCTTCCTCGTGCGAGGACGAGGTGCGCAGCTTGAGCGGCCAGTAGGGCCATGTGAGGGGCTTGTTCTCTTCCACCGGCGGCTGAGGCAGCAGTTCGAACTGGCTGACCGACTTCGCCCCCTGACGGTTGGAAGTGCCGACACAGTCGGACCCGGTGTCGCCGCCGCCGATCACGACCACGTGCTTGCCCGTGGCGAGAATCTGTCCCGGCACCTGGTCACCCGCGACCACCCGGTTCTGCGACGGCAGGAATTCCATGGCGAAGTAGGTGCCCTTCAACTCGCGCCCCGGCACGGGCAGGTCGCGCGGCTGCTCGGCACCGCCGGATAGGACGACCGCGTCGAACTCGGCGAGCACCTTGGCCGGGGCGATGGTGTTCTTCGCGAGATTCGTGACGGGCGAACCGGCCCCGAGCTCTCCCACCAGCGTACTCGGGCGGAACTCGACACCTTCGGCGGCCATCTGCGCCATGCGACGGTCGATGTGGTTCTTCTCCATCTTGAAATCGGGAATGCCGTAGCGCAGGAGGCCGCCGATGCGGTCGTTCTTCTCGAACAGCACCACGTCGTGACCGGCGCGTGCGAGCTGTTGCGCACAGGCGAGGCCCGCGGGGCCGGACCCGATCACCGCCACACGGCGGCCGGTCTTGTGCTTGGGCGGTTCGGGCACGATCCAGCCCATCTCCCAACCCTTGTCGACGATGGCGTGCTCGATCGACTTGATGCCCACCGGGTCGTTGTTGATGTTGAGCGTGCACGCGGCCTCGCACGGCGCGGGACAGACCCGGCCGGTGAACTCGGGAAAATTGTTGGTGGAGTGCAGCGTGAGGAGCGCCTGCTTCCAGTTCTGCTTGAAGACGAGATCATTCCAGTCCGGAATGATGTTGTTGACCGGACAGCCCTGCATGCAGAACGGGATGCCGCAGTCCATGCAGCGCGCGCCTTGCACCTTGGCTTCGTCGTCGGTGAGGTGCCCGACGAATTCGCGCCAATGCTTGACGCGCTCGACCACCGGTTCCGAAGCCTCGGCCAGTCGCTGGTACTCCAGGAATCCCGTTACCTTGCCCATGTCACTCTTGCTCTGTTCGAAAATGCGTACGGTGCCGCGACCCCGGGATCTCGCACCCGGCATCGCGGCGGCTGGAACGACTACGCGGCGAGTTTCCGGCCCTTGGCCGCGAGTTCGCCCAGCGCGCGCTTGTATTCGTTCGGGAAGACCTTCACGAACCTGGCGCGCCACGTCGCCCAATTATCGAGGATCTCCTTGGCGCGGGCACTGCCGGCGAACTTCGCGTGCCGCTCGATGAAGCGGTGCAGGACGGATTCGTCCGATTCGCCGAGATGCCACACGTCGCGCGCAACTTTGCCCTCCTGTTCCGCTTCGGGCAGCACCGGCTCGAGCGAGACCATGGACAGATTGCAGCGTGACTTGAACGTACCGTCTTCGTCGAGGACATAGGCGATGCCGCCGGACATCCCCGCGGCAAAGTTGCGGCCCGTCATGCCCAGCACCACCACCGTGCCACCGGTCATGTACTCGCAGCCGTGGTCGCCGACGCCTTCGACCACCGCGTGGGCCCCGGAATTGCGCACGGCGAAGCGCTCGCCGCCCACGCCGCGGAAATAGGCTTCGCCCGCGATCGCCCCGTACATCACGGTGTTACCGACGATGATGTTCTCGCCGGGCTTACCGCGGAATTTCGGGCTCGGCTGCACGGAAATGCGCCCCCCGGAAAGTCCCTTGCCGACGTAGTCGTTGGCCTCGCCGATCAGGTCGAGCGTGATGCCCTGCGCGAGGAACGCGCCCAGGCTCTGTCCGGCGGAACCCGCGAACTTCACGTGAATGGTGTCGTCCGGCAGGCCGGCATGGCCGAACCGTCGCGCCACCTCGGACGACAGCATCGTGCCGACGGTGCGGTTCACGTTGCGGATCGGCATCTCGATCGTGACCTTCTCGCGCCGCTCCAGTGCCGGCTGCGCCAGTTCGATTAGACGGTGGTCGAGCGCCTTGTCGAGACCATGATCCTGCTTCTCGACGTTGTACCGCGCCACTTCCACGGGCATCGCGGGGGCGTAGAAGATCTTCGAAAAATCGAGACCGCGCGCCTTCCAGTGTTCGATGCCGCGCTTCATGTCGAGCAGGTCGGAGCGACCGATCAGGTCGTTGAATCTCGCGATGCCGAGCTGCGCCATGTATTCGCGCAGTTCTTCGGCGATGAAGAAGAAGAAGTTCACCACGTGCTCTGGCTGGCCCTTGAACTTCTTGCGCAGCACCGGATCCTGCGTGGCCACACCCACCGGACACGTGTTGAGGTGGCACTT
>JAIEQG010000064.1 GCA_019747905.1 Burkholderiales bacterium | reverse complement strand
CCAGCGGTCAGTGCCACGACGATCGGTCCGTCGCATTCCCCGCCATAGCCATGACGCACCGAATTGACGAACAACTCCTCGGTCGCGACCAGGAGCCTGTGACAATCTTCGCGGGATATGCCGGACAGTGCCGCGAACTCACCCACATGGCGGCGCACCGTCTCGAATTCGACCCATCGTGCCGTACAGCGAAGGAGCATGGGATCTCTTTCCGATCAGGGTCTTAGCGTGGACAATGCGAACTGCCGGTGGTTGGAATCCGGCGGAATGGAACTTGCCTCCATCAAGCGGCACATCCACCTCGGGACCATCCCATGCACGTTGCCTGCTCTCGCGCCCTCGTATTCGCCTGCCTGATGCTCACGCTGCCGCTCGCCCTCGCCGCGGATGCCGGACGTGTGAAGACCTCCAAGGGCACCGTCACCATCGATCGCGCCGGTCAGCGGCTGCCCGCCACGGTCGGCATGCCGGTGCAGGAGAAAGACGTGCTCAGCACCGGTGCCGATGGCTCGGTCGGTATCTCGTTCACCGACAACTCGATGCTCTCGGCCGGCCCGAACTCGGTCCTGATCCTCGACAAGTACGCGTTCGATGCCGCCAGCGGCAAGGGAGCCCTGGAAGCGAACCTCGCCCGCGGCACGCTCGCCGCGGTCTCGGGCAAGATGGTGAAGGCCTCGCCGGAGTCGATGAAGATCCGCACCCCCGCCGCCATCATGGGCGTGCGCGGCACGGAGTTCGTGGTCAAGGTCGACGACCCGGTCCGCTGAGATGCGGGGTTCTGTCCGGGCTGCGATCGCCGTCATCGTCGCACTGACGGGCGCATGCGCCCCCCGCTCGTCGGTCTCTCCGCCACTGCCGCCGACGATGGCCCGCGATGACCTGATCGCCCTGGTGGCGAAGTCCGATGGTTCGTACGGTTCGGTCGTCGTGCACCAGGAAAACAACGCCCTGCTGCTGGATGCGAAGCAGACGGCCGCGCGCGTCCGCGGCCCCTTCGCCGTCGAGCCCGCGGCTCTCACGCCCGAGGAACTGCGCCAGACGTTCGGCCCCGCACTGGATGCCCTGCCTCCGCGCCCGGCGACGTACGTGCTGTACTTCATCGAAGGCAAGGACGAGCTCACGGCCGAGTCGAAATCCGCCATCGTCGAAGTCCACGACGAACTGATGCGCCGCCCGGCGCCGGAGATCACGGTCACGGGCCACACCGACGCCATCGGCAGCGACCGATTCAACAACCAGCTCTCGCAGCAGCGCGCGAAGCGGGTCAACGATGAACTGATCCGCGCCGGCGTGCGGCCGACTCTCATCACGCTGGTCGCGCGCGGCAGTCGCGAGCCGCTGTACCCGAACGCGGCCGGCAAGGCCGAACCGCGCAACCGCCGCGTCGAGATCACGGCGCGCTGACCCGCGCCGGTAACGACCGCGGGTCTCTTCACGCCGGCGATTCCGCGCCGCGCCATTCGACCACCAGCACGGTCGCGTCGTCCGCACGCTCGCGCTCGCCGCCGTGCTCCTGCAGGAGAGCGCGGATGGCATCGCGCACACCGGCCGCGCCCGGCCCGACGGTGGCGAGAAACCGAGCGAGTCGTTCGCGCCCGAGCAGTTCATCGCTCGTCCCATGGGCTTCGGTCACGCCATCGGTGACGATGCACAGGCGTTCGGAGGGTGCCAGCGCATCGCGGTTCACCTCGTACGGATAGCTCTCGATCACGCACAGCGGCGGTCCACTCGCACCGTACAGCGGGCGGGCGCTGGTGCCGTCGGCATTCAACACGAGGGGCGGCTCGTGGCCGGCGTTGCACCACTCCAGGCTGCCGGCATCGAGATCGAGGATGCCGACGAACAGCGTGATGAAGAGCTGCCCGGGATTGTCGCGCGCGAGTTCGCCGTGGGCTTCGTCGATGATCGCGTCGAGCGGGCTCGTGCCGCGCAAGGCCGCGCTCTTGATCAGCGCTTTCGCGACGGACATGAAGAGCGCAGCCGGCAGGCCCTTGCCCGCCACGTCGCCCACCATGAGGAACAGGCGGCGATCGTCGAGCATGAAGTAATCGTAGAGATCACCGCCCACGCTGCGCGCCGGCTCGGCGAGTGCCGCGATCGCCACGCGCGGATCGGCGACGGCCCGTCCGTCTTCGGGTGGCAGCATGCCCATCTGGACGCGCCGCGCCGCCTCCTGCTCGCCGGCGTTGCGTGCCGTCGCGATGCGCTCTTCGTTGAGCGCGCGCCGCAGCACGCGGCGCTGCCGATCGGTCTCCGCCAGCGTGGCCATCAGCACCACGGCGAAGGCGGCGGCCCCGCCGAGCAGCGGCCAGGCCACGTCCACCAGGACGCCGCCAAAACGCATCAGGGCCGCAGCGACCAGTACCAGCGCGACACCGGCACCGACACCGGCATACACGCTGACCCGCGGTCGCCAACGCCCGGCACCGACCACCGCCAGCGCCGCGAGCCCCGCCAGCGCCAGTGCTTCGGCCCACGATGACCACTTCGGCCGCAGCAGCAGGTCCTGATCGAAGATACCCTCCAGCAACTGGGCGTGGATCTCCGCGCCGGGCACGCGCTCGCCGGTGGGAATCACGTGGAAATCGAGCAGGCCGATCGCCGTCAGACCGATGATCACCAGCTTGCGATCGAAGACGTCGGCGGCGACCTTGCCGGCGAGTACATCGCTTGCGGAGACGAAGCGCTGGTCCGTGCGCGGCGCGAAATGGATCCAGACCGCCGCGTCGCGGTCGGTGGGGATGGAGAGATCACCCAGTTCCACGGTCCGGACACCGCCGTTGCCGGTTTCGAGTCCGATCGCCGGGAGCCCCGCCGCCACCCGCAGCAGCTCGATGGCGAACGCCGGCATCAGCGTGCCCGCCACCCGGGACACCAGCGGGGCACGGCGCACGACGCGACCCGAAGGTTCGGCGGAGATGAGGCCGTGTCCCCGTGCCGCACCATCGATCGGGGCAATGCTCCGCAGCAACGCCCCATGATTCGCCACGGTCATGGGTTCCGGTCCGCGCACCAGCACCGGGGTCGTCGGCCCGGGCGTCGGAGCCGCATCCGACTCGGGCATGCCGGCGACCGCCAGCACGACCGGCGCAGCGCCGACGGCGAGAGCGAGTTGCGCGTCGTGGGCGGGCAGGCTCGCGAGCCGCCGCGCGAGGGCGGCGTCGCCGCCGGCCACCATCGGTGCCAACTGTTCCGGCGACAGGCGGTCAGGCTCTGCGAACAGCACGTCCACGCCGATCGCCGCGGGCCGTGCCGCCGCGACGTTCTCGACCAGCGCCGCCATCAACGTGCGCGGCCACGGCCATTGCCCGTGCGCCGCGAGGCTCGCTTCGTCGATCGCGACGATGACGGCGGGGGCGCTCGCCCGTTCGCGCGGAAACACCCGTTGCCACAGATCGAAAGTGGCAACGCGCAGGCCCTGGGCAAGATCCAGCGTCGACACCACGAGCACGGCGGCGGCGGCGGCGACCGCCATCACGCGGCCGCTGCGGATCGACAGGCCGCGCAGGCCGATACGCTCGCTCCACGCGAGCGCGACGTCGTCCGGATCGTGCTGCGAGGTGTTTGCCTCAGACATCGATCTCGAGGCCGTCCGAAGCACTGGAGATCCGGAGCGGCGCGAGATCGCCGCGCGTCAGCTCCTCGAAGCGCACGGTCTCCCGCAACACCTGCTCGATCTGCTCGTCGTCATAGGCCGGTTCGTGGTGGAACAGGCACAGATGCTTCGCCGCAGCCCGCTGGCACAGCTCCACCGCCACGATGTTGCTCGAGTGCCCCCAATCCTCCTTGACCGAGATCGCATCCAGCAGCGAATACATGGCGTCGAACACCACCAGGTCGGCACCCCGGAAGAACTCGACGAAGCCTGCCGCCTCCTCGATGTCCTCGGGACGATGCTCCGAGTCCGTCGTGTACACGATGCTGCGTCCGGCATGCGTGAAGCGATAGCCGTAGGAATCGCCCGAGTGTCGCTGCTGCTTGATCGCGACCGCGACGCCGTTGGCTGCGAACACCGCACCCGGCACGAGCCGGACGAACTCGATGCGCGCCTCGAGGCGGTCGAAGGGGACCGGGAAACAGGGCGCCGACTGCTGCAGACGCAGGGCCTGCTCGAGTTCGGCGTGACCACCGTGAATGCGGATGGTCCAAGCGGGATCGTAGGCCGGGGCGAAGAACGGAAAGCCCATGATGTGATCCCAGTGGACATGCGAAAGGAAGACGTTCACGACCCGCGGGCGACCAGCCTCGGCACGCTCCATGAGCGCGTTGCCGAGCGGCCGCGCACCCGATCCGAGATCGCAGACGACGAACTCCCCGGCGCCCGTATCCAGCTCCACGCAGGCGGAATGGCCGCCGTAAGTGTGGGTCACGGCGAAATCGGCGTCGCGTTCGAGCCGCGCGATCAGGTCGTCCGCGTCCTTGATGCCGGAGGCGGCCGCATAGGTCAGCGCGGCGTGCAGCTTGCGACGCACGCCTGCGGACGTGAGCGCAACGGGCAGCGAACCGCGCGTACCCCAGAATCGGGCTAGCACCGGGCTATCGACCTCGATAGGCCTGCGCGGCCCGCGGCGACAAGGCATCGAGCGCGGCGCCGACATCGGGAAAGACGCGGAACAGGAGCGTGAACCGGCTGATCTCGAAGATCTCGCGCACCACGGTCTGCATGCCGGCAATGACCACTTCCCCGCCCTGCGCCTTGGCCTGCTTCGCCGCGAGCATGAAGCAACGCAGCCCCGCGCTCGAGACGTACCGCAGTGCCGAAAGATCGAGCACCAGATGCACCCCGCCGGCACGGCAATCGGCTAGGTAGGGTTCGAGCGCCGCCGAGAACGCCTCCGCGTTGGCATGATCGAGTCGATCCTGGGGAGCGACCACCACCACGTCCGCGAACCGCACTGCCGGAAATCCGCCGACACCCATGCGGCCGATCGGTGCGAGCGCGGCGGCGCTCAGCTCAAGCGAAGGTGGCAACGGCGCTCCACGCCTTGACGGTGAGGTAGACACCGACCAGAACGATCAGCAGCGACGTGCCGATCTGGATGCGAATCGCCCAGGGGCCTGCCAGCCAGTCGAGCACCTTGCGGCCGACGATCGCGGCGACGACACCGACACCCACCAGCGTCAACGCGAAACCCAGGCTGAACACCACCACCGTGCCCAGACCCAGCATCACCTTGCCCTGCGCCAGGGCGTTCAACAGGATCGCGAGGGCCGCCGGATCGGGCAGCAGGCCACCCGCCACCCCGAGACCGATCAGCATCCACAGGCTCGGACGGCCCGCGCGCGTCACCATCCCGATGTCGTGGGTGTGCTTGAAACCCCACCCGTGGCTGTGGAAACCACCTCCCTCGTGAGGATGATCGTGATGATGGTGATGACCATCGCCGTGATCGTGCGGATGATCGTGATGATGATGATGCCCCGGCGCACGGGCCAGCATGGGCTGCGGGTTGCCAACCGTGGCGTAGCGCAAGGCGCCGGCAGCGGGTGCTGCAGATTGCGTGCGCAGTTGCGCAACCAGGTCCCGCTGCGTCCACAGGGTCCACAGGCCGATGACGATGATCAGCAACCCCGTCGCGACGGCCAGGTACGCCTCCACCTGTTGCGGCATCAGGCCGGGCAAACCGAGGGAGGCCAATATGCCGACGATGACGATGCCGCTGATGTGCGACAGGGTGACGAAGATGCCGAGGATCACCGCATCGATCGGCCGGCCGCGCACGCCCACGATGTACGCCGCAGCGATGGTCTTGCCATGGCCCGGTGTAGCCGCATGCATCGCACCCAGCCAGAAGCTGGTGAAGAGATAGAACAGCGCGTCGGACATGGCGTCCGATTCCTCCCCCGTGTACTGCGAAACGCGCGGATTTTGCCCTAGCCGGGGGGCACTGCCTAGGAGCTTCAACTCATCTCCAGGTTCGATGGGAGAGAGCCTGTGCGCCCCGGCTTCGCCGGCCGCTAGCTCACAGCGTGGGCGACATTGGGTTGCTAGGCAATACCGCGACCGACCGATACATTGGCGGTCTTTCGGTTGGAGGAGCGGTGACCTTCGATTTCGACGAACCGCTGGATCGCTGCGGTCAATGGAGCCTCAAATGGGACCGGTACGCCGGCCGCGACGTGATTCCCATGTGGGTGGCCGACATGGATTTTCGCTGCCCCGCCGCCATCACCGATGCGCTGCAAGCGCGTGTCGATCACGGGGTATTCGGCTATGTCGAACCGGGGCCGGAACTGATCGAGGCGATCGCGGCACGCATTGCGTCGAGCTACGGCTGGCAGACCCAGCCCGACTGGTACGTCTGGCTGCCGGGACTCGTTTCCGGCCTCAACGTCGTGTGCCGTGCAATCGGCGAGGCCGGGGACGATGTACTGACCGGTGTACCGATCTACCCGCCGTTCCTCTCTGCGCCGGTGCATGCCGAGCGCAACTGCGTACGCGTGCCGTTGCTGCAGGAGAACGGCCGCTGGTCCTTCGAAGCCGAGGTGTTGCGGAGCTCCGTCACGCCGCGCAGCCGGCTTCTGCTGCTGTGCAACCCGCACAATCCCGTGGGCCGCGTCTGGACCCGTCAGGAGCTCGAAGCGATCGCCGAGGTCGCTCTCGAGAACGACCTCATGGTCTGTTCGGACGAGATCCACTGCGGACTGGTGCTCGATGCCGACAAGCCGCACCTGCCCTTCGCCGCGATAGCGCCGGAGATCGCCAAGCGCACCATCACGCTCATGGCCGCGTCGAAGACGTTCAATCTGCCCGCGCTGGGTTGCGCGTTCGCCATCGTGCCCGATCCCGAGTTGCGGGCGCGCATGCGCAAGGTCATGGCGGGGCTGGTGCATCGGCCGCTCGGAATCGGGCTGTGGGCCACGCTTGCGGCGTATCGCGATGGTGAGCCGTGGCGTCAGGCGCTGATCGACTACCTGCGGGGTAATCGGAACATGGTGGCCGACCGAGTGGCAGCCATGCCAGGCATATCGATGACGCCGGTCGAGGCGACCTATCTTGCGTGGATCGATTGCCGCAGGCTCGGCGCGGAGAACCCTGCCAGATACTTCGAGGACGCCGGCGTGGGCCTCTACAACGGAGCCGACTTCGGCACACCCGGCTGGGTACGCCTCAACTTCGGCACTCGACGCGCGCTGCTGGCCGAGGCCCTCGACCGCATGCAGCGCGCGTTGAGTGGCGGGCCTAGAACTGTGCGCTGACGGAGACGCGGGCCGCGAACGGCTCGACCGGGTGGTAGTGGATGTCGTTGATGCCGGTGCGGGTGCCGGCCGGGCCCGAGCAGTCCGGGCTGGCGTAGGCGCCGCCGGCCAGTTCACTGCGCGTGCACGAGGGGTAGTAGTAGTCGATGTCGCTCTGCTTGCGGCCGAAGATGTTCAGCAGATCGAGTCGTACCTGCCAGGTCTTGTCGATGCGGTATCCGACCCGGGCGTTGGTGAGGTTGGTGGAGTACGAGGTGACCGAGTTGTCCTCGATCAACGGCCGCGGGCCGAAGTAGCGCGTCTGCAGCGACGCGAACCACTTGCCGCCCGGGTCGTAGGTCACACCCAGCGCACCCACCGTCTGGATGGAGCCCGGGATGTAGTTGCCCTCCGGCGCGTCGTCCTTGAAGCGCGACTTGGACCACGCGAGCTGGAGGTCGATCAGCCAGCCTGATGCGGCCACGTAGTGGTTGCTCCACTCCACCCCCTCGCGGTGGCTCGGCCGGCTTGCCTCCGTGGAGCCGGCATCTCCGACGAACAGCAGTTCGGAGTCGAGATCGAGCTGCCACACCGACAACGAGCTTTGCAGACCGTGGATGAACTGCGTCCGCACCCCGACCTCCGACCCGTGCGTCTTCACGAGCGGCGTGACGCGATCCGCCGGCAGGCCGGTCTTCGGGTCGATCCGGATCGTGGTGCCGCGCGCGTCATTGCTGTGGAAGCCCTGGCCGTAGTTCACGAAGAACTCGGTCTCGGCCCACGGCCCGAAGATGAGGTTCAGCTTCGGGCTCACGATGCTGTCGTTGTTGTTGCCGGAGTTCTCCGGCAGGCTGCTGTTCACGTTGAACTTGTACATGTCGGCGCGGATGCCTGCCACCGTCCGGAACCAGGGCAGCCATTGCGTGGAGTTCTCGGCGTAGAACCCGAGGCTGCCTTGGCGAACCTTGTCGTCGCGCGTGGTACCGACACGCTCGCGCGCCACGGTGTCGAACAACGCCACCTGGTCGATGTCGTCGAAGCGCCCCTGCAGCCCGATGCGGTTCATCGTGTCGAAGGCGCCAAGCTTGCCGATGAAAGTCACGCGCGGATGAAACCCCAGGATGGTGCGCCGGTCCGCCTGTTCGAACTGGTCTCCCTGGTCGCGATCCAGGAAGTAGGTAAAGTTGGAGAACAGGTTGAGCCCGTAGCGGATGGCGTAGGCATCCACTTCCCAGCGGCCTCCGGCGAAGTCCGCGTAGCGCGCCGCCGAGAGCGAATAGCGCGAGGAGGTGCCACCCGTGGTGGGATCGAGCGAGCCGAAGCGGCCGATCTCGCCGCGGTCGACCGCGCGCCCCGGTATCTGGTCGGTCGCATCCCACTTGCCGTCGTAGGCCATCACGGTGACGTTGAAGCCGTCAGCCTGGCTGCCGTTTACGAACCGCAGCACGCCATTCAGCTTGCGGTAGTTCTCCGGCACATCCCAGGGCCCGTCGGTCCCCTGAAACTCCAGGCCGTAGACGAGGCGGCCGCCGGCCAGTTCCGGTCCGCCGGTGAGCAGCGCGCGCTTGTAGTTGAAACTCCCGAAGCTCAGCGTGGCCGTGTTCTTGTCCAGTTCGTCGGCATAGCGCAGCGACGCCGAGCCGGCCGAGGAGAAGTCGCCGTTCTGGGCGTAGTAAGGCCCTTTGCGGTAATCGATGCGGTTGACGAGTTCAGGAATCAGGAACGACAGGTCGGTGTAGCCCTGCCCGTGCGCGTGGGTCGGCATGTTGACCGGCATGCCGTCCACCTGCACCAGGAAGTCGGTGCCATGATCGAGATTGAAGCCGCGCAGGTAGTACTGGTTCGCCTTGCCGTCGCCGCTGTGCTGCGTGACGATCACGCCGGGCACGAACTCGAGCAACTCGCCAGCGCGCAACACCGGCCGCGTTTCCAGGCGGCGCGAGGTGACCGAACCGGCACTCGAAGCGTCGGTGGTACCCACGGCAGTGTCGTAGTGTCCCTTGATGTTGACCGGCGTCGCCGGAATGTCGACATCGTGCGATCGGGCAAGGGACGCGTGGCCGATCAATGCGGCGGTCAGCGCAAGCACGCTCCCCCGCCCCCGCGGATTGGGCCTGAACATGTGGATCTCCCTGTTTTCTTGTTTGGCCGTACCGCTGGCACCCTGCTGCCGGCTTCGGTCCGTGGGATTGCAGGCAATCCCGACCGCCACGATACGTATGAAGTGTTACAGGTTCGTAAGATAGAGATGTAATCCTGTCGCCGTCAACGATTTCGGGTCGAATCGGCGATTCGGCTACCATTCGCGCTCCCGAATCCGCCAGCCGCCACGCCATGCAGCGAATCACCATTTCCCTGAGCGACGCTCTCGCCAACGATTTCGACGCCTGGATGCAGCGGCGGCGCTACGAGAACCGCTCCGAAGCGGTGCGCGACCTGGTTCGTGCTGCCCTCGAGTCCGATCGCCTGGCCGAACCCGAGGGTCATTGGTGCGTCGCGGCGTTGTCGTATGTCTACGACCACCATTCGCGCGATCTCGCGGAACGTCTTACCGCGCTGCAACACGACCATCACGACCTGGTGCTCTCCTCGATGCACGTGCACCTGGATCACCAGAGTTGCCTCGAGACCGTGATGCTGCGCGGGCGCATCAACGACGTGCGCAGCTTCGCCGATTCCCTCATCGCGCAACCCGGCGTGCGCCATGGCCGCGTCAACGTGGTCCCGGTGGAAGTGGAATCGGGCCACTACCAGTATCACGTCCACGCTCATCCCCACACCTGAATCCGCCGATGCCCCAAGGTCCCCTGCTCTTCACGCCGTACGACATCCGTGGCGTGCGTCTCAAGAATCGCGTCGTCATCTCGCCCATGTGCCAGTATTCGGCGGTCGACGGCATGGCCAACGACTGGCACTTCGCGCACCTCGCGCGCTTTGCCCTGGGCGGCGCCGGGCTGGTGTTCGCCGAAGCGACCGCCGTCGAGCGCGAAGGACGCATCACCCATGGTGATCTCGGCATCTGGTCCGACGCACACGTGGAGCCGTTGAAGCGGATCACCACCTTCCTCAAGGCCCATGGCGCGGTACCGGCGATACAGCTGGCCCATGCCGGACGCAAGGCTTCCATGCAGCGGCCTTGGCACGGCAACGGCCCGCTGGACGACACCGACCGCGCGCGCGGCGAGGATGTGTGGCCTGTCATCGCGCCCAGCGCGATCCCCATGGATTCGGGGTGGCTCACGCCGCATGCGCTCACCCTCGACGAGATCGGACGTCTCCGCGAGAGCTGGAAAGCGGCTACGCGACGCGCGATCGACGCGGGCTTCGACGTGCTCGAAGTGCACGGCGCCCATGGGTACCTGTTGCACGAGTTCCTGTCACCACTGTCCAACCAGCGCACCGACCGCTACGGCGGAAGCTTCGACAACCGCATCCGGCTCGCGCTCGAGATCGTCGCCGACGTTCGTTCGGTGTGGCCCGCGGACAAGCCGCTTTTCTTCCGGGTCTCGTCGGTGGACGGCGTGGACGGCGGCTGGACGGTAGAGGACTCGATCGCACTCGCGCGACAACTCGGGCCCCTCGGCGTGGACGTGATGGACTGTTCGTCCGGCGGCCTGCTCGGCTCGGCAACCGCGGCGCGCGTCAAGCGCTATCCGGGATTCCAGGTGCCCTACTCTGCGGCGATTCGCCGCGGGTCGGCTCTCGCCACCATGACCGTCGGCCTGATCCTGGACCCGCAGCAGGCGGAGGACATCCTGCAAAAGGGCGAGGCGGATCTCATCGCCATCGGCCGCGAAGCGCTGCGCAATCCGCACTGGGCGCTACACGCGGAAGAAGCGCTGGGCGTCGACAACGAATACGCGTCTTGGCCGGTGCAGACCGGCTGGTGGCTCGACAAACGCAAGAAGAGCCTCGCCCCGAGGGTCGAAGCGCACCGCTGAGATCTGCCCCCTTGCAGGCCTCGCGGCCTCTCCCCCAGGGGGCCAACCCTGTTGGGACGACGCACCGCGGGTTAACCGGGGCCCGCGTTACCGCGCCGGCTGCTGCGCGGCCAATGCCGCCTTGCGCAAGCGCTCTTCGCGCTCGACGATCTTCTGCCGCAGTTTCGGGACCGCCGCGAGCGCTGCCTTCTCGCCCTCGATGATGGAGACGTGACGCGCGTCGAAGCTCGCGCTGCGCATCTCGTGCGTGTCCGGCGAGATGACGACATCGGCGCCGAGCAGTTCCTGTGCGGCGATGGAGCGACCCATGATAGTGAAAGTCTGCAGCAGCACTTCGAGCGTTCCGCTCAAAGTCGCGATGGACGGATCCTTCGAGATGTCCACCGCGATCACGATGTCCGCCCCCATGTCGCGCGCGGCACGCACCGGCACCGGGCTGGTGAGCCCGCCGTCGACGAACTCGCGACCACCGATGGTCACGGGCTGGAAAACGCCGGGCACGCTGCTCGAGGCACGCACCGCCATACCGGTGTTGCCGCGGCGAAACACCACCTGCTCGCCGGACTTGAGATCGGTCGCGATCACACCGATCGGCTTGTTCAGCTGTTCCAGCGGTCGGTTCTTGACCGCAGTGTTGACGTAGTTCTGCAGCGCCTCGCCGCGCAGGAACCCGCGGTTGGGCAGGATCCAGTCGCTCACCGATTTCTCGTCCAGTTCCAGCGCGAGGCGCTGCAACTCGAAGCCATCGTAGCCGGCAGCGTACAAGGAGCCGACGACGCTGCCCGCGCTGGTACCCACCACGAGGTCGGCCTTGATGCCTTGCGCTTCGAGCATCTTGATGACACCGACGTGCGCGAAGCCGCGCGCGGCACCGCCTCCCAGGACCAGCGCGATCTTGGGCGGTGCAATGAAGATCTCGGGCGGCGGTGACGGCTGTACCGGCGGCGTCGGCTGCACCACCTGCTCCGGCACAACGGAATCTTCGGGTTTGGTCGCAGGGGTCGAACACCCCAGTACCGCGCCAATCGAGACCACGCTCAGGACGAACGACAGGGCTCGGGTCCGGCGGAATCCATGCATGAGGATGGCGACGTCAGCGATGCGAAGTCCCCATGGTATCGGAGTACGGAACGACGCAAAGAAAAGAGCCGCCTGCGGCGGCTCTCTTCAGCAACGCACGAGCCGACCCTACGAAGCTCCGTGCTCGCCCATCTGGCTTTGCATGTAGTTCTGGATCCCGACTTTCTTGATCAGATCGAGCTGGGTCTCGAGGAAGTCGATGTGCTCTTCCTCGGACTCGAGGATGTCCTCGAACAGTTCGCGCGAAATGTAGTCACCCACCGATTCGCAATGCGCAATGGCCGCCTTGAGATCCGGGTGGCCCTTCAGCTCGAGCTTGAGATCGCACTGGAGGCATTCCTCGATGTGCTCGCCGATCAGCAGTTTGCCCAGATCCTGCAGGTTGGGCAGTCCTTCGAGGAAGAGGATGCGCGCGACCAGCCTGTCCGCGTGCTTCATCTCGTCGATGGACTCGTGGTACTCGTAGTCGCCGAGCTTGTCGAAACCCCAGTTCTTGAACATCCGCGAATGCAGGAAGTACTGATTGATCGCGGTGAGTTCGTTCATCAGCACATGGTTCAGGTGCCCGATGACCTTCTTGTCGCCTTTCATGGACCGCTCCTCGACTGAATTGGATCAGTGACGAGCACGAGTATAGGCGACCCGCCTGCTGCAGACGGCCGGAGTTTCCGATGGCCGGAAACGCGAATGGGAACGGAAACGAGTCCCCTCACGCACCGAGGTGCGGTGAAGAGCCGTGTACCCCAGCTACGCTGGGCGCTGACTGGGTGAGGCCAGCATCTCAACTCACGCCGCGGTGAGCTGAGGGACCTGCGATCCGGTCAACGTCTCGTCGAGAAGCTGCTTTGCGTACTCCGCGCAGCATCCGCAGCTCGAGGCAACACCAAGCTCCGCGCGCAACTCGCGCATGGACCCGACGCCTTCGCTGACCGCTTCGCGAATCTGCCGGTCGGTGATGCCATGGCACATGCAGACGTACATGGTTCTTGTCGTTCCTCCGTGTGCCCGAACAATAAGCCGGAATGAGAATGATTGTCAATCGATCGGATTGGGGTGCAACCACCAGCCTTCCGGCGTGATCGGCCTCAACCGAGCCAGAACCGCAAAGCGCATCAGCGCTCTTTCCTATAAATCCATTGCATCAATCAGATAGGTCTCGCTTGGCGCCCCCGCCGACAGGAAGACGCCCACGTCCAAACTGACAGATCTACCCACCCGCACCGTCAGTAGCGATATTGTTGATGCGAATGATTCGTGTTATACGATCGCCTGCTGTTACGGCCCTTGCGCCTGGCAGCGCCCCGCTTCGTGCGGCAGGCATCGGGTTTCGCGGCGCTGTGCCGAACGCCTTCGAGCCTGCCGAGCGAGTCAACGACAACAACATTCCCCGGAGAGACCAGCACCATGCAACGCGCTAACCGCCAGCGCCTCGTCCCGTTCGCCGCCCTGTGCGCGGCGACCATCGCACTCCCCGCCTTCGCCGAACCGGACGAACCTCTCGCGACGCCGCGCGTCGACATCATCGGCACCAAGGAAAACCTCGAACGCATTCCGGGATCGGGCTACGTGCTCGACAAGGAAACACTCGAGTCTTCGCGCGTCTTCACCACGAACGAAGCGCTGCGCAAGATCCCCGGGGTCAACGTGCGCGACGAGGAAGGCCTGGGCATGCGACCGAACATCGGTATGCGCGGCCTCAACCCGACCCGTTCCACCAAGGTGACGCTGCTCGAGGACGGTCTGCCGCTCGCTTATGCCCCGTATGGCGACAACGCGAGCTACTACCATCCTCCGATCGAGCGCTTCGAGCGCATCGAAGTCCTGAAAGGTGCCGGACAGATTCTCTACGGCCCGCAGACCATCGGCGGCGTGATCAACTACATCACGCCTACTCCCACACAGGAGTTCAGCGGCCTGATCGGCCTCTCCGGCGGCAACAACGACTACCTGAGCGGTCGGGTGCGCCTGGGCGGTGCCGGTTTCATGCTGGACTACATCTACAAGCAGTCGGCCGGCGCGCGCGAGAACAACTACACCCAGATCAACGACGTCAACGCCAAGAAGGTGTTGAGCATCGGCGACGGCCAGGCGATCACGCTGCGTGCCAACTACTTCACCGAGGAATCCCAGGTCACCTATTCGGGCTCCACCGAAGCGGAGTTCCGCAACTTCGGCGCACGCTACAACCCGTTCAAGAACGACTTCTTCGACAGCCGTCGCTTCGGGTTGTCCGCGACCCACGAGTACACGTTCAACAAGGACGTGGTGCTGCTCACCAACTTCTACGGCAGCACGTTCTCGCGCGATTGGTGGCGGCAATCGAGCAACACGCTGGATTCTCAATGCGGCGGCACCTTCACCCAGAACCGCCTGAACGGCGTGGCGGTGAACGTGGATTCCTGCAACTCCGTGCAGGGCCGGCTACGCGACTACTACAGCTTCGGCGTCGAGCCACGTTTGCACGTGAACTGGAACGGCTTCGGCATCGCGAACGAACTGGACGTCGGCGTGCGGGCGCATTTCGAGAACCAGGAGCGCCTGCAGATCAATGCGACCAGTCCGACCGGCCGTACCGGCACGGTCGCCGAGGACAATCTGCGCGAAACCTCCGCTTATTCGGCCTTCGTGATGAACAAGTTCATCTTCGGTGACCTGTCCATCGCGCCCGGGGTGCGCTATGAATACATCGAGAACAAGCGCACCGATCGCCGGGCCGGTGGCAACAGCGGCAGCGACGACCTGTCCCAGGTGATTCCCAGCCTCGGCGGCACCTATCAGCTGCTCGAACAGACCACCTTGTTCGCCGGCGTGCACCGCGGCTTCGCGCCGCCGCGCGTGGAAGACCAGATCACTACCGGCACCGGGCCCGCAGCCACCTACACCAACGTCGGGGCGGAAAAGAGCTGGAACTACGAGCTCGGAGTCCGAACGACGCCCATGCAAGCGCTGAACCTGCAGGCCACCGTCTTCCGCAATGACTTCGAGCGCCTGATCGCCGTTGGCAGCATCGCCGGCGGCACGACCAACCTCTCTCAAGGTGAAGCGCTGTTCCAGGGGCTCGAAGTGGCCGGCAAGATCGGTGCTGCGAGCGGCATCTACAGCAACATCGCCCTCACATGGCTACCGGTTGCCGAGCAGACGACGGCGTTCACCCAGGTTTCCAACGGCGCAGCGATTCTCGGCTCCACCGCGGGGAATCGTCTTCCCTACGCGCCCAAGCAGCAGGCGACGGCGAGCCTCGGATACATGACCACCTCCGGCCTCGACCTGAACGTCGAGGCGGTGTACGTGGGGGAACAGTACGCGGACTTCGCCAACATCGACAACGCCTCGGGCTCGAGCCTGCTCAGCTCCGACCAGCAACGGTCCGGCCAGTACGGGGTCATCGACAGCTACACGGTGTTCAACGCCGCAGTCAATTACCGCATCGCCCGCTATCGCACGACGGTCTTCCTCGCCGTGAAGAACATCGCGGACGACGTCTACATCGTCGATCGCACGCGGGGCATCCTGCCCGGCATGCCCCGCCTGGTACAGGCGGGCATCCGCTACGACTTCTAGATCGGGCCTCGACGCCCGGGTGACGCCGCCTCCGAAGGGCGGCGTCACCTTCCCGAAGCCGTATCTCAGTTGCCCCCGGCGCGCCGGGGGCACGCCGCGCACGCCTCGGCCGGAGGCAAGCAGCGCTCTAGTTCCTCGGTGAGGCAACTGGCCGAGCGGCGGCACGCGACGACCTGCACTCCATCGGCCTGCGCCTGGCTGCGGAAGCTCTTCATCACGTTGTGGCCGAGGAAATCGGTAAACAGGATGAGCAGGTCGATATCCTTCGGCAGCGTCGGGAGCCGCCGTTGATGCGTGGCGTTGCGTCCCGAAACATGGCGCGTGATGGTGATACCGAAGGTTGCCAGCCGATCAGGAATATTCCCCAGCCGGTCGGCTCCCACGAGCATTGCGTTCATCTTGATCTCCCTCTGATCCTGCAGTGATTGCAGTGGCGGACCTGCGATCAGATCCGCATCACGTTGCATAATCGAATGATAATGATTCGCATTTATGAGTCAAGATCCATCAGGACGGACTACCAGCTACCCCCGCGACCACCTGTAGGCCTCTGAAAATACGTATGAACCTTTGGACCGCCCCGTTGGTCTCCGACCTCGGTACGGCTACAATCCCATCCTGATTTCCTGATATCGCCCCGATGCAGTCACTCGCCTTCGCCCTGCGCCGCCGCGCGATCAACACGTTCGTCTTGCTCTTGGTCCTGACCGGGGCACCCCTGGCAGCTACGGCGAACGACAGCCAGGCCGTGCTGCACCTTCTCGACTACGTCGCTGTCGAGTACCCGCAGTTCGTGGTCGGCGGAAAGGTCGTCGATGAAACCGAATACGCCGAGCAGGTGGAGTTCTCCGCCAACGCTCAGTCGCTGATCGCCAAGCTTCCGGATCATCCAAGTCGCGGAACCCTGATACAGCAGGCCCAGGCCCTCTCGGAAGCGATCAAGGCCCGTGCCGATGGTCCGCGGGTCGCGGCCGTGGCCAATGCGCTCAAGCTCGCACTCATCGAGACGTACGGTCTGCAGGTAGCCCCGCGCAAGGTCGCACCCCAGGCGGAGGCCGCAGCGCTGTATCAATCGCGCTGCGCTTCATGCCACGGCGACACCGGGCGTGGCGACGGTCCGGCAGCTGTGGCGCTGGATCCGAAGCCGACGAATTTCCGCGATGCCTCGCGCCAGGCGCGGCGCAACGTGCATGGCCTGTACGGCACGATCAGCCTGGGGGTGGAGGGCACGAGCATGGCAGCCTTCACCGACCTCGACGACGCGCAGCGCTGGGCCCTCGCCTTCCATGTGAGCGGCTTCGTATCGGACGATCCGCAGCGCAACGCGGGCGCCGCCCTCTGGGCCGGCGGCAAGGGGCGCGACTGGTTCAAGTCGACCTCCGACGTGGTGCTCTCCACACCCCAGGAAGCGACGGCGCGCGGCGGTGGCGATGCAGCAGCCGTGCTCGCCTACCTGCGATCGAATCCCGCCGCCGCGGAGCCAGCCGGCAGCTCGCCGCTGGACTTCAGCATCGCGGCACTGTCCCAGAGCCTGTCAGCGTACCGTGCCGGCGATGCCAGGCGCGCATACGACCTCGCGGTAAGCGCCTATCTCGAGGGCTTCGAACTCGCCGAAGCCAAGCTGGACAGCGTCGACCGGGCGCTGCGCCCGCGCATCGAAGCCGCGATGCTCGACTATCGCAACCAGGTGAAGACGAGCGCACCGCTCGCGACGGTGGAAGCGCGCCATGTCGAACTGCAACGCCTGCTCCACGACGCCAAGGAACGCCTGGCCGGCAGCGAGGTGTCGCCCAAAGCGCAGTTCGCCTCGGCATTCATCATCATCGTGCGTGAAGGCCTCGAAGCGATCCTCGTACTCGCGGGCATGGCCGCGTTCCTGCGGCGCACCGGCCGCAGCGAAGGGCTAAAGTGGCTGCACGGCGGATGGATCGGCGCCCTCGCGCTGGGAGCACTCACCTGGTGGATCGCAACCGTGCTGATCGAGGTGAGCGGTGCGCAGCGCGAGGTCACCGAGGGCATCACCGCCCTGGTCGCCGCCGCGATGCTGCTGTACGTCGGCTTCTGGCTGCATTCGAAGA
Source organism: Burkholderiales bacterium (assembly GCA_019747905.1). Classification (GTDB taxonomy): domain Bacteria; phylum Pseudomonadota; class Gammaproteobacteria; order Burkholderiales. Next base: position 35,984 of record JAIEQG010000064.1, on the reverse strand, counting down.
GCGCCGGACAGCGCTGGAGCGCCTTCATCAAGTCGCAGGTTTCCGGCGCGCTGGGCCGCGGCACGTTGTGGGGGCTCGCCGCGATCTCCTTCCTCGCGGTCTACCGCGAGGTGTTCGAGACGGTCCTCTTCTACCAAGCGCTGATCGCGCAGGGCGGTGCCACGGCCGTGCTGTCAGGCTTCGTCACCGGGTGCGCAGTGCTCGTCGCACTGGCGCTGCTCATCGTGCGTTTCAGTGCGAAGCTGCCGCTCGGCGTGTTCTTCGGCGTGAGCTCGATCCTGCTTGCCTTGATGGCCGTGGTGTTCGCCGGCCAGGGCGTGGCCGCGCTGCAGGCCGCGGGCAAGCTGCCGAGCGATCCGGTCGCTTTCCCGAGCCTTCCGGTACTCGGCATCTACCCCAACCTCCAGGGGCTGGTGCTGCAACTCGTACTCCTGGCGATCATCGTCGGCACCTATGTCCACACGTCGCGCGCGTCCGCCCGGTCCGCCTGACCCTCCCACTCGTTCAAGGATCCTCATGCGTCGCGCCCTCCTCCTCCCTCTCGTCATCATCGCCGGCACTGTCTGCGCCCAGGACGGCAAGGTCCTCAACCTCTACACCGCACGCCACTACGATACCGACGAAGCGTTGTACGCGAATTTCACCAAGGCCACCGGCGTCAAGGTCAATCGCATCGAAGCGGGTGACGAAGCGTTGCTCGAACGGATTCGCAACGAGGGGGCAAACAGTCCCGCCGACGTCGTGCTCATCGTGGACGCCTCGCGGCTCCACGCCGCCGACCAGTCGGGATTGTTCGCCCCGGTGACGTCCGCCGTGCTCGAGAGCCGCATTCCGAAGGACCTGCGCAGTGCGACCGGCACATGGTTCGCTTTTTCCAGCCGTGCCAGAGTCATCGTTTACGACAAGACGGCCGTGAATCCCGCGGACGTGCAGCGTTACGAGGATCTCGCCCTGCCCGTCAACAAGGGCAAGGTATGCACCCGGCCCGGCAGCCACCCCTACATGCTGTCGCTGGTCGCTTCGGTCATCGCCCACGACGGCGAACAGAAAGCCGAGGAATGGGCCAAGGCCGTCGTCGGCAACATGGCCCGCCCGCCGCGCGGCGGCGACACCGACCAGATCAAGGGTGTGGCTTCCGGCGAGTGCGGCATAGCGCTCACCAACTCCTACTATTTCGTGCGACTCATGCGCTCGAAGAAACCGGAGGACCGTGCGATCGCGGAGAAGGTCACGCTGGTGTGGCCGAACCAGTCGAGCTGGGGCACGCACATGAACATCTCCGGAGGCGGTGTACTCAGGAATGCGCCGAACAAGGAAGCGGCACTGAAGTTTCTCGAATACCTCGCGAGCGATGAAGCGCAGGCCTATTTCGCCAACGGCAACAACGAATGGCCGGTGGTGAAGACCGCCGTGGCGAGGAATCCGGAGCTGGAATCGCTCGGCAGGTTCAAGGCCGACGCCCTGCCTATCGCGGAGATCGCCACCCGTACACCGGCTGCGCAGAAGCTCGTCGATCGCGCCGGTTGGCGTTGATGCTCAGGCCCGGCGCGACGCGAGGGCGCGCGAAGTCAGCAGCACCGGAAGGAGTGCCACGGCCACGATGACGAGGCTCGGCAGCGCCGCCTCGCCGAGCCGCTCGTCCTTGGCGAAGTTGTAGGCCTGGGTCGCAAGCGTATCGAAGTTGAAGGGCCGCAAAGCGAGCGTGGCTGGTAGTTCCTTCAGTGCATCGACGAACACCAGCAATGCCGCCACCGCGAGACTTCTCGCGAGCAACGGCACATGCACGCGCCGCAGCAGCGACCAGGGGCTGCAACCGAGGCTGCGTGCGGCTTCGTCCATGTGCGGCGTGATGCGGGTGAAGCCGCTCTGCACGTTGTTGAGGCCGACGGCGAGAAACCGCACCACGTAGGCGTAGAGCAGCGCGGCGACGCTTCCGGTCAGCAGCAATCCGGGATTGACGCCGAAATGCAGCTCGAGCGCTTCGGCGAGAATGTTGTCGAGGCGTGCCAGCGGAATGAGGATGCCGATGGCCAGCACCGCACCGGGCACCGCATATCCGAACGCCGCGAAACCGCTGATGCCGCGCAACCATGGACTGCGTGTCATGCGCACCGCGTAGGTCAAGGCAAGCGCGACGACGACGGTGATCACGGCGGCCGCGATCGCCACCCGCAAGCTTGCGGCCATCATGGCCGCGAAGCGCGCCCATGCATGCACTTCGACATCGCGCCAGGCGAGCTGGGCCAGCACTGCGACCGGCAGGACAAAGCCGAGCGCTACCGGCAGTGCACAGGCCATGGTGGCGGCCCAGGCGTGCCAACCCTGCAATGGGCGCACGCGCCGCGGTGCCGCGGTGCCCCGCGCGGCAAACCTCCGCGTGCCGCGTACGGCACGCTCGATCGCCACCAGCATCACCACGAACACGAGCAGCACGAGAGCCAATTGCGCCGCGGCAGTGCGATCGCCCAGGCCCAGCCAGGCCTTGTAGATGCCTACGGTGAATGTATCGACGGCAAAATAGGACACGGCCCCGAAATCGGCGAGCGTTTCCATGACCACGAGCGCGAGACCAGCCGCGAGCGGCGGCCAGGCCAGAGGCAACTCCACCTTGAGGAAAGCGAGCGATGGTCGCACCCCCGCGAGCCGCGCCGCCTCGCCCAGGCTGGCCGGCATTTCTGCGAAGGCAGCCCGCACCGGGAGGTACACGTAAGGTGCGAGCACCAGCGTGAACACGATCGCAGCGCCGCCAAGAGATCGAATATCGGGGAACCAGTAGTCGCGCGTGCGCAGTTCCCAGGTCGCGCGAATCCAGCTTTGCACCGGGCCGGCAAACTGCAGCAGGTCGGTGTAGGCATAGGCGATCACGTAGGACGGGACTGCCAGCGGCAGGACGAGCGCCCATGACCAAAGGCGGGAGCCGGGAAAACGATACGCCGCCGTGAGCCAGGCCGTGCCGACACCCACGACCGCAGTGCCCATCGCCACGAGCAGCGCCAGCACGACGCTGGACCGCGCGTAGCCGGGCAGGCCGGTATCAGCGAGATGCGCCCATGAAGCGCCCGCACCTGGTGCGAACAGGCTCGCCGACAACCCGATCAACGGCAATGCGATCAACAGCCCCAGGATGGTCGCGACAACGAAGACGGTTCGCGACGCTGTCGAAGTCTTCCGAGTGCTCATGGCGATTGCGGACATGGGCTGCGATTCTACGCACCACCTATAATCCCGGCCCGTGTCCATTCCCCTTCTGCAGCTCGCCGGCCTCACCCATCGATACGGCGCCCGTCCTGTGGTGCGGGACGCGAGCTTCGATCTCGCTGCCGGCCGCATCGCCTGCCTGCTCGGTCCCTCCGGTTGCGGCAAGACCACGCTGCTGCGTTTGATCGCGGGCTTCGAAAGTCCGGAGGCGGGAACCATCGCACTCGAGGGCGCAGTGATCTCGTCGCCCGATGCCGTCGTCGCGCCGGAGCACCGGCACATGGGCATGGTGTTCCAGGACTTCGCCCTGTTTCCGCACCTCGACGTGGCTGCCAACGTCGGGTTCGGACTCGCACCGAGCGCGCGTGCCGTACGCGTTGCCGAATTGCTCGAGCTCACGGGCCTTGCCGGACTCGGTCAGCGCTATCCGCACCAGTTGTCCGGCGGCCAGCAACAGCGCGTGGCCCTCGCGCGCGCGCTCGCGCCGCGCCCGCAGCTGGTGCTGCTCGACGAGCCATTCTCGAGCCTCGACGTGGACCTGAGGGAACGCCTGGCCGGGGAAGTGCGGCAGATCCTGCTGCGCGAAGGCACGACCGCGATCCTCGTCACGCACGATCAGCACGAGGCCTTCGCCTTCGCCGACACCATAGGCGTCGTGAACGAGGGCCGCATCGAGCAATGGGCCACGCCCTACGACCTGTACCATCGGCCTGCCACCCGCTTCGTGGCCGACTTCATCGGCGAGGGCGCGTTCGTGACGGGCCGGCGCACGCCTGCAGGCATCGAAACGGAACTGGGATTGCTGACCGGCGAAATGCATCTGCCGCGCTCGCCTTCGGACGCGAAGCTGCTGGACGTGCTGCTGCGTCCCGACGACGTGATTCACGACGATGCGGCCCCGTGCAAGGCCGTGGTGTTGTCGAAGGCGTTCCGCGGTGCCGAGATCCTCTACCTGCTGCGGCTTGCCAGCGGCGCGACCGTGACCGCGCTCGTGCCGAGCCATCACGACCATCCGATCGGCACGCCGATCGGCGTCCGGCTCGACACCGCGCACGTCATCGCGTTTCCCGCCGAAGCGGGACGCACGGCAAGTCCCTAGAAGGCGATCGCGGCGCTCGCGCCGACGTAGAAGGCGCGTCCCGGCGATGGTTCGTAGTAGCGCCCGCTCGCGCCGTTGACGATGACCGAGCCCACGTAAGCGGTGTCGAGCAGATTGTCGATGCGAAAGAACTGGGTGAAGCGCACCTTGCCCACATCCTGGCGGAAACTGATGCGCCAGTTGTAGACGTTGTAGGCCTGCGCGAACTCGCTGTTGGTGTCGTTCACGAATACACGATCGGACCGACGTGCTTCGATCGCCGTTTCCATCCAGCTCGCCCGCCAGCCGGATTCGCCATACAGCGTGTAGCCGGGTATCCCGGGGATCGCGTTACCCGCCGCCACCGGCACATTCGCGGCTGCGCACGGCGGCGCCGGCGGGCAGGTGTTGAACGAGGAGTCGAAGGTCGCATCGATGTAGGTCGCCGCGCCGTAGGCGAAGAAGCCGCCCTTGAAACGGGCATCGGCCGCCAGCTCGAAGCCGGTCCGCGTCGTGGGCCCCGCGTTCTGGAACACCGACCGTCCACCCACGTTCTGCTGCACGGTGATCTCGTTGTCGGCGTTGACGCGGAAGATCGCGGCGTTGAGGCGCGTGTCCTGTCCCACGAGCGCCTTCAATCCCATTTCGTAATTGCGCGTGCGGTTCGCCTGGATGGTGGTGTTGAGTCCGGCGCCGGACGCGGTCGTGGTCTGGTAAGCGAGTTCGGCGAAGGTCGGCGTCTCGAATCCTCTACCGAAACTCGCGTACGCATGCACTGTGGGCGTCAGCTTGTACAGCACCGCCGCGACCGGACTCAGTTGGTCGAAGTCGCGACTCCCACTGTCGTCCGGGTTGGTGCCGGGAATGATGAAGTAGTCGGTGCTGCGGAACTTGACGCTGCTGTAGCGCAGACCGCCTGAAAGAATCCAGCGATCCGAAACCAGCCATTCGGCCTGGGCATACTGGTCGAAGTTGTAGACCGTGTTGTCCTCATCCCGCCGCAAGGCACCCAACACGCCCACCGTCGAGCCGATGAAGTTGTTGTAGCCCTGGCGCCGTTCGGTCTGGCGATCGTAGTTCGTACCCACGGTGAACGACAGTGGCTTGGCACCGAGGCTGGTCCGGTGTACCCAGCGCAGATCGACACCCCAGAACGTCCGGTCGAGGTCAACCACCCCGCCGCCGCTGCTCGCCGGCGCCTGCGCGCCCGGCGTCACGCCCAGGTACTGCGTTACCTGTCGATCGCCGAGGTAGACCAGGCCACGGATCACGTCGTCCTCGGACAGCTTGCGCTCGTACACGCCGCCCACCTGAGCGTTGTCGATGGACTTGCGCACCTTGTAGTCGGCCGCGGTCTGGGTCGCGGTGACCGATCCCGCCTGGCGCGGATTCTGGGCCACCTGCGCCGCCGTGAGGCCGAGCGGGTCCTGGGTGTCGGGCTGGTTCAGGTAGTTCACCACCAACGTGAACTTCTGGATGTCATCCGGCGTGACCGTGATCTTGCCGTTCATGACGTCGCGCTGTGCCGCGCTCCAGTCCCGGTAACCGCTGGTTTCGAAGCGCGAGACGTTGAACACATAGTTCACGTTGCCGGAGGTCCCGCCGACCTTCGTACCGGCCTTCCAGGTTTCGAACGACCCGTACATGCCGTAGGGGCTGACGGTGAAGTCCTGCGGCCCGTCCTCGGTGAATACGCTGATCACGCCGCCGGAGGAATTGCCGTAAAGGGATGAAAACGGCCCCCGCAACACCTCGATGCTCTTCGCGGTCGCAAGATCGATGTTTGCCGCCTGACCCTGCCCATCGGGCATGGTGAGTGGAATACCGTCCGCGTAGAGCCGGATGCCACGGACCCCGAAAGTGGATCGGGACCCGAAACCGCGGATGGAAATCTGGAGGTCCTGGGCGTAGTTCTGCCGGTTGTTGGCCACGACACCGGGTACGGTCACCAGTGCCTCCGATGCGTTGACGCCGAGCTGACCTTCGGAGATGCGCTGCTTGTCGACGAGATCGATGGACATGGGCAGGTCGAACGCCTTCTGCGCGGACCTGGTGCCGGTGATCACCACCGGGGAGGAGCGCCCGGCATCGGCTGTTTCCTCGGCCGCAGCGACCACGGGGAGAGTCCAGGTGATCAGCGAAACGGCAAGCGGGCGCGCAAACGCGCGGGCTGCGTGGCGCCGGGTGCGGTGATTCATGCGGGTCTTCCTCTACAACGAATTGTTCTTGTACTGCGCCGTGCTGGAGGCAGGGCCCGGGGACGACGCTGCTGCAAACCTCGATCAGACAACAAAAAAGGCTGCCGAGGCAGCCTTGTTTTGCACTACCAGCCGCGATTAGCGGTTGGCGATGTACATCGTGACTTCGAAGCCGAAACGCATTTCGGTGTACTCAGGCTTGTTCCACATGGTCAGCTCCTTCAGGGGTCGGTACGTCCGGGGACAGTTCTTCGGGTGGTGCACTGGAAGCCGCAGTCACGGCTTGATGCGTATTCTCCACACGCCAGGGACGAGAACCATCGCAAAACCCGTAAAACCCCCTCATGATTTTCATGAGATCCGGTGCAGGACCCTCGCCGGGCCGCCCATGGAGGGTCGCGGGCCCCTATCAGGGCGTGTCACCTCAAGGCTCCAGCAATCCGTGTCGCATCGCAACAATCGCCAGCTCGGCCGAATTGGAAGCGCCAAGTTTCTGTTTGATATTGTAAAGATGCGTGCCGATGGTCCGCGGGCTCAGCGACATGACCTCGGCGATATCGGCAACGCTCTGGCCGCGGGCCAGCGCCAGGAAGACCTTGAATTCCTTCTCGGAGAGCATGTCCACCGGATTGCGTTCCCCGGTGAGCTGCTGCACGGCAAGTTGCTGGGCGATCGCCGGCTCGAGGAAGGTCCGGCCGGCCCACACCTGCCGGATGGCCTGGATCAGTTCTTCCGCGGCGCTCCGCTTGGACAGGTATCCCAGCGCACCGGCCTTCAACACGCGCCTCGCGTGCATGGCGTCTTCGTGCGCGGTCAGCACCAGCACCTTGGCGGTCGGTTCGCGCGCCAGGATGCGCGACAGCGCCTCCAGGCCACCGATGCCGGGCATGGACAGGTCGAGCACCACCACGTCCGGCTTCACCTCGGCGAACCGCCGGACCGCATCCTCGCCGCTGTCCGCCTCGGCCACGACCCGGATGTCGGGCGAGCCCTCCAGCAGGAGGCGAAAGCCCATGCGCACCACGGCATGGTCGTCCGCCAGCATGACCTTGATCGTGCTGCTCACGCCAGGGATCCCGGTGCTTCCTGCGCCGCGCCGTGGTTCGCTCCATTGCGGGCGGCACCACCGACCAGCGGAATCGACACACGCACCGTCACGCCCTTGCCCGCTTCGCTCTCGACCACGAACGTTCCGCCGAGAGCCTCGGTGCGTTCGCGCATGCCCATCAGCCCGAAGCGCACGGCTTCGCGCGGATCGCGCGCCCCTAGGCCCTTGCCGTTGTCGCGCGCCACGATCTCGAGGTGGTCATCCTGCCCCGCGCCGGTGCGGCTCACCCTGACCGACGCCTCGGTCGCGCTTGCGTGCTTCGTGATGTTGGTGAGGCATTCCTGCACGATGCGGTAGACGGTGATGTTGACGCTCTCGCCGAGGGCGTCGAGGGCACCGTCGAGCTCGAGCCGGCATTCGGTGGCAGGGTTCATCCGGCGCCAGTTCGCGACCGCCTCCTCGAGCGTCTCGCGCAGGCCGAGGTGGTCCAGCGCGCTCGGCCGCAACTGGCGGATGATGCCGTGGACCGAATCGTACATGCGCTCCGTAACCGAAACGATGGTCTCGGCGTTCTGGTGAATGTCCGGTTGCGTGCCTTCGGTACGGTTCGCGATCACCGCACCGATGGTCTTGATCGCGGTGAGGCACTGGCCGAGCTCGTCGTGCAGTTCGCGCGCGATGCCGTGGCGTTCCTCCTCGAGGCGGCTCTGGATCACCTGCGTCAGCCGGCGGTTCTGGGCGAGTTCGGCCTCCGCTTCGCGCGCGCGCTTGACCTCGGTGATGTCGCGCAGCGAGCAGATCTCGCCGATCACCGCACCGCTGGCCGGATCCACCAGGGGTGCGGCGCTCAGCGCGACTTCGATCAGCCGCCCGTCGCGCGCAAGCCGCTGCGTCTCCACGTGATCGACCACGCCGCGCGCGCGGATGATCGCCGTGTGGGTCCGGAACTCGTCGAGCCGTTCGGGTGGGGCGATCAGCGTCGCCGACCGGCCCAGGATCTGCGCCGCCGTCCAGCCGAACAGGCGCTCGGCCGCCGGATTCCAGTACGAAATGAGCCCCTGGAGGTCCTGGATCAGGATCGCGTCGCCCGATTGCTCCGCGATCAAGGCGAGGCGACGGTTCTCGGCGTGGGATTCGGCGAGCGCATCGGCCATGCCGTTGAACGTATGGCTGATGGCGTCGAATTCGGGGAGGGCGAACCGCGGCATGCGCGCATCGAACTCGCCACGCTCCATGCGCTTCAAACCCTCGAGCACCGTGCTCACCGGCTTCAAAGCACGCCCCGTGAAGAAGAACACCAGCAGGTTCGCCGCCACCACGAACCCCAGGATCAGCAACATGAGGTTGTTGAGATCGTCCCAGGCGTCGAGGATCGATCGCGATGCGTCGACAGTGACGGTCACGTTGCCGCCCGCGACCGGCAGGTTGATGAGCGGCATCTCCGGCTGCACCAGCTTGATGAACCACGCGGGCGCGACACGGCCAGGCTTGTACGCCGACGGTGGTGACGTGTAGAGCAATCGATCATCGTGGTCGTACAGGCGGATGTCGTGGGCCCGCACGCGCCCCAGATCCCGCAGGAACAGCAGCAGCGATGCACCGCCCTGCCCGGACTTGGCACTCATCTGTGCATCGCGGATGACGGTGGACAGCAGCTGCAAGGTGGCGCGATTGGCACCCTCCATCTCCTCGCGGATCGAACGGCGCGCATCCTGGACCATGACGTGGATCAACGCAGCGGTGAAGAGCGCCGTGAGGACCGTGATGAGCAGATTGATGCGAAAGCGCAGGCTCACGCGGCTCACCCCGGAACGCGTTCGCCGTCGCGCGCAGCATCTGCGGCCGCGACCAGCTCCTGCTCCAGTGCCGGATGGGACGAGGCATGTTTTGCCTGCTCCACGAAGGTGAGGCGCGCCTGCGGCCAGCGGCTGGCAAGGTCGTAGGCGGTGGACGGCGGACAGACGAAGTCCTGGCGGCCGTGCAGCAACCTGGCGGGAAGATGCGCGATACGCGGCATGTCGTCGAGCAGTTGTCCGGGGCGCAGAAAGCAATCGTGCGCGAGATAGTGCACCTGGACGCGGGCGCGGGCGAGCAGTCCGTCGCCAGCACTTGCCGGGGGTGCGAGCGGCTGGCTCTCGCCGATCGACATGACGGCCGTCTCGAACGCACTCCAGCGCGCAGCCACCGCATTGGCCTGCGGTCCATACAGGTTCGAGTAGTACCAGCGCACGAGTTGCTGCCACGCAAGTCCGGGGGCGACGCACCACAGCTCGCTCCAGGCTTCTGGAATGAACTGCCGCAACCCGACGAAGTACCAGTCGAGCTCCGCCTGCGACGCGAGGAAGATGCCACGCAGGATCAGGCGATCCACTCGTGCCGGATGCGCTTGCGCATAGGCGAGTGCCAGTGTGCTGCCCCACGAGCCGCCGAACAGCAGCCAACGCTCGACGCCCAGTTCGATCCTCAGGCGCTCGATGTCGTCGATGAGATGCGCCGTGGTGTTCTCGTCGATGCCGCCCGCCGGCAGGCTCCGCCCGCAGCCGCGCTGGTCGAACAGAACGATGCGGTAGTACGCGGGATCGAAATAGCGGCGATGGTCGGGCTTGGTCGCACTGCCCGGACCGCCGTGCAAGAACAGCACCGGCCGCCCGGCCGGATTCCCGCTCACCTCGAACCAGATGCGATGGCCTCCGGTCACGTCGAGATACCCCGAGCGATGGGGCTCGAGTGGAGGATAGAGCATGCTCACGCCGCGTCGACGTCGGCCGGCGGGCGCCTGCTCATTCGAGCTTGAAGACGATCGGCACCAGGACCGTAAACTCGCGACCCTTGAAGCCTTCCGGCGGCGGCGGCAGTTGCTTGGCACGACGCACCTTTTCCAGCGCCTCCTCATCGAGCACGTCGTACCCGCTCGATTTCGAGATCGAGACATCCTTCACCTTCGCGTCCGCGCCCATGCGCAGCAGCACCTCGGTCGTGCCCTGCCAGCCCAGCGTCTGGGCGCGGCGCGGATACTTCTGGTCCTTGCCGATCTCCCTGGAGAGCAGCAACCCGTAGCGTTCCAGCATGCCGCGGTCGATCGGCGCCGTAGCCGGGGCTCCCGTGGGAGCTGGCCTGGCGGGGCCCTGGCTTGCGGCCGAGGGAGCCGCCGGTGCAGGTGCCGTAGGAGCGGGAGTCACCGAGGGCGCCGCGGTCGGCGGAGGCGGCGCCAACGTCGCAGCGGCCACCGCTGGCGCAACAACGACGGGCGCCGGCTTGGATGTCTGAACCTCCGGCCGCGGTTCCACCCGTGCCGTGGGCGCGGTCTGCTGCGGCGTCACCGAAGGTGCAGTTGTCGGGACCGGCGGAGCCACTGAAGCCGTGGGCGCAGCCGGGGCGGCAACCACGGGTGCCGGCTTGCTTGCCGAGACCTCGGGCCGCGGCTCCACGCGTGCCGTTGGTGCTTCAGGGCGCGGCGGCGGTGCCGTCGGCACCTGCACCTCCACCGGCGATTCCGAACGCGCAGTCAACGTCGGCGCCGTCTGCAACTGCGGGCGCGGATCGGGCCTCACGTCCGGGCGCACTTCCGGCCTGACCTCCTGGCGCGGCTCGGGGCGCGGCGTCGGTTTCACGTCCGGCACCGGCGTGGGCGCCACCGGCGTGCGCGCCTCCAGACGCGGTTCGACGCGCGCTTCCGGACGCGCGGTCGGCTTGAGATCGGGACGCACCTCAGGCTTCACCTCGGGGCGTACCTCCGGGCGCACCTGAGGCTTCACGTCCGGCATCGGCTCCGGCGTGATCGCCGTCTGCGGCTCGAGGCGCGGTTCGGTTCGCAGCTCGGGGCGGACCTGCTGCGGCACCTGCGGTCGCACTTCCACTCGCGGTTGCGGCTGCACCTGCGGTCGCGTCTCCGGCACCGGCAGCGGTTTCAATTCGGGCCGCGCCTCGAGCTTGGGTTCGACCCGCGCGACCGGCTCGGGCACTTTGACGGCAGCCACGGGTTTGGGTTTCGGCGGCGGTTCGACCTTCTTGGGCGGCTCGGGTGGGGGCTCCGGTTTCTTCGGTTCGATGAGCTCCACCACGAGTGGCGGCTTCTCGACGAACTTCACCGACTTCAGCAGCTTCGGCAGTACGACCACGTTGAGCCCGTGGAACACGATCGAGATCGCGAGCGCAGCCAGGAACAGCCGGTCGCCGTACCACTCCGGTGCGGCCTCGGGGCGCCAGGGTCGAGCAGTCGCGGAAATGGATCGATCCATGGGCCGAGCGTAGGCAGGCGCATTCATCCCGTCAAAGCCCTACCGTCCAAACTCATGATAATCATGAGGCCACATTGCTGATTTTTGTATGGGATGCACGTGGGCCTTCCCCGACACTACCTCCCCGAGATACCGGGACTGTGGCCGGGAGGAGACGGTGCAACTCGATCATCCGAGGCATCGCGACCTGCTGGACCTTCAAGTGCAAATCGCGGTATCGCTCACCGAGGCGGCATTCGTGCCGCAAGACTCTAAACTCTATCATCTGGAGGTCACCATGTGGAACAAGCCTGAGTACACCGAAATGCGTTTCGGCTTCGAAGTCACGATGTACATCGCCAACCGCTAAGTTTCGCGGCAGGCCGACGAAAGCCCCGGTCAACGGGGCTTTCGTTTTTGCACACCCGGGTACAACATCCGGGGTCCAGCAGCGACAAGTGAGACGCCAGCATGAGAATCCGGGTTCTCGGAGCAGCCGCGGGAGGCGGCTTTCCGCAGTGGAACTGCAACTGTCCGAATTGCGACGGCTTGCGCAAAGGTACGATTCGGGCACAGGCACGCACGCAATCGTCCATCGCGGTAAGCGGCAACGGCGTCGACTGGGTGCTGTTCAACGCCTCTCCTGACATCCTGCAGCAGATCCGCAGTTTTCCCGCACTGCAACCGGCTCGGAGCCTGCGCGACACGGGCATACGTGCCGTGGTGCTGATGGACGGCCAGATCGATCACACCACCGGCCTCCTGATGCTGCGGGAAGGCAAGCCGCTCGAACTCTTCTGCACCGACATGGTCCGCGAGGACATGACCACCGGCAATCCGCTGTTCAACATCCTCGGACACTATTGCGGCGTGAACTGGCACCAACTGCCCACCGCATCGGGCAACCGCTTCGAAGTGCCCGGCGGCGAGCACCTGTCGTTCACGGCAGTACCGCTCAAGAGCAAGGCGCCACCCTACTCGCCTCATCGCGACAATCCGCACGAGGGCGACAACATCGGGATGCGCATCACCGACACGCGCACCGGCAAGAACGTGTTCTATGCACCCGGGTTGGGCGAGATCGAACCGCACCTGAAACCGTTCCTGGAGCAGGCCGACTGCGTGATGGTGGACGGCACGTTCTGGACCGACGACGAGATGGTGCGGCTCGGCATCTCGAAGAAACGCGCACGCGACATCGGACACCTGCCGCAATCGGGAGCGGGCGGCATGATCGAGGTGCTGGGCTCGTTGCGCGCGGATCGCAAGATCCTCATCCACATCAACAACACCAATCCGATCCTGAACGAGGACTCGGCCGAACGGGCAGAACTCGCCCGCCATCGGATCGACGTCGCGTTCGATGGTATGGACATCACCTTGTAGGGGGAGACAACCATGGGAGCTGCCGAGAACCTGCCGTGGACCAAGGAAGAATTCGAGGCGCAGCTGCGCGCGAAGGGCAGCCGCTACCACATCTACCACCCGTATCACGTGGCGATGAACAGCGGCAAGCTCACCAGGGAGCAGATCCAGGGTTGGGTCTGCAACCGCTTCTACTATCAGATCGCGATCCCGATCAAGGATGCCGGCATCATGTCCAACATGCCGGACCGCGAGCATCGCCGCCTGTGGATCCAGCGCATCATCGACCACGACGGCACCCAGGGTGACGAGGGCGGCATCGAGGCGTGGCTGACGCTGGCCGATGCCGTGGGCCTCGACCGCGCGGAAGTCACGTCGCTCAAGCACGTGCTGCCCGGTGTGCGCTTCGCGATCGACGCCTACATCAACTTCGGCCGCACGCGCCCCTGGCAGGAGGCGGTGTGCTCTTCCCTCACCGAACTGTTCGCCCCCGAGATCCACAAGGAGCGGCTCGCCAACTGGCCGCAGCACTATCCCTGGATCGACCAGGCGGGCTACGCTTACTTTCGCAAGCGCCTCTCCGAAGCACGGCGCGACGTCGAGCACGGGTTGCGCGTAACGCTGCAGTACTTCAAGACGCGCGAGCAGCAGGAGCGCGCGCTCGACATCCTGCAGTTCAAGCTGGACGTGTTGTGGACCATGTGCGATGCGATGGCCATCAACTACGGCATCGGCGACCGGACCCTGCTCTGATGGGCCAGCCGCAAAGGGTCGCCTTCGATCACGATGCCCCCATCGAGATCGCCAAGTACTACCGGTTCCAGTGGGAACCGGCGCAGAACTGCCACGTGATCCTCTACCCCGAGGGCATGGTGAAGCTGCCGGGCAGTTCGGGAGAAATCATGAAGCGCGTGGACGGCACGCGCAGCCTGAACGGCATCATCACCGAACTCGAGCAACAGTTTCCCGGCGTGGACCTGCGGGCCGACGTCGTCGACTTTCTGGAGGTAGCTCATGGAAACGGCTGGATCAGACCCAAAGCGCCCCGGTAACCCCCTGTGGCTGCTGGCGGAAATCACGTACAAGTGCCCGTTGCACTGCGTGTTCTGCTACAACCCGACCGACTACACGAGCTACGGTCCGGAACTGAACACCGATGAATGGTTGAAGGTCCTGCGCGAAGGACGCGAACTGGGATGCACGCAGCTCGGCTTCTCCGGTGGCGAGCCGCTCATGCGCGACGATCTCGAGGTCCTCATCGCCGAGGCGCGCAAGCTCGGCTACTACACCAACCTGATCACCTCGGGCGTGGGCCTCACGGAAAAGCGCATCGCCGCCTTCAAGGAAGGCGGTCTCGACCACATTCAGCTCTCGTTCCAGGATTCCACCCGGGAGATGAACGACTGGCTCTCCAGCACCAAGACCTTCGAGCTGAAGAAGCGGGTCGCGGAGCTGATCCAGAAGTACGACTACCCCATGGTGTTCAACTGCGTGCTGCATCGGCACAACATCGACCACACGCAGCAGATCCTCGAGATGGCAGAGCAACTCGGCGCCGAGTACGTGGAGCTCGCCAACACGCAGTACTACGCCTGGGCCTTCGAGAACCGCGACCAGTTGCTGCCGAGCCGCGATCAACTGCAGCGCGCCGAAGAGGTCACGAACAGGTTCCGAGAGCGCGTAGGCGACAAGATGAAGGTGTACTTCGTCGTGCCCGACTACCACTCCACGCGACCGAAGGCCTGCATGAACGGCTGGGGATCGCTCTTCATCACCGTGACTTCCGACGGCGTGGTCCTGCCGTGCCACGAAGCCCGCATGCTGCCGGGGCTCACGTTCCCGAACGCTCGCGAGCACGATCTCAAGTGGATCTGGTACGACTCGCCCGGCTTCAACGCCTATCGCGGCGACGCGTGGATGCAGGAGCCCTGCCGCACCTGTCCGGAAAAGGAGAAGGACTTCGGCGGCTGCCGCTGCCAGGCCTACATGCTGACCGGCGATGCACGCAACGCCGACCCGGTCTGCGATCTCTCGCCGCACCACCATCTGATCACGGAAGCGGTCGAGAAAGCCGACCGTCCCACGCTGCCGCCGAACGTGAAGCCCATCGTGTTCCGGGATGACCGCAACTCGCGCCTGTTGTCCGCGAAAAAGACCGACACCACGCCCGTGACATGACGGCCTGCGCCATCCAGGCGCAGGGGCTGGAGCGCCGCTACGGCGAAGTCGTGGCGGTGGACGGGCTTGATCTCGAGATCGGCGAAGGCGAGTTCTTCGGGCTGCTCGGACCGAACGGTTCCGGCAAGACCACCACCATCCACATGCTCGCCACCCTGGTGCGCCCAACCGCCGGGTCGGCACGCGTGGCGGGGTTCGACGTCCGCGCGGATGCGGTCGGTGTTCGCGGCCGGATCGGTCTCGTCTTCCAGGAGTCGGCGCTCGACCGCACGCTGTCGGTCGCGGAGAACCTGCGCTTCGCGGGCCGGCTCTACGGGTTGGCGGGTGGGCAGATCGAGCATCGGGCGAAGACGTTGCTGGACCTCTTCGGCATTGCCGACAAGTACCACGCGCCGACCGGGTCGCTTTCGGGTGGGCAGCGCCGGGCACTCGACATCATCCGCGGCGTCATCCACGAACCGCGCGTGCTGTTCCTCGACGAACCCACCATCGGCCTCGACATTCCGGTGCGGCGTCGCATCTGGCGTTTCATCGAAGGCCTGCGCCAACGCAACCGCATGACGGTGCTGCTCACTACGCACTACCTGGAGGAGGCGGACGCCTGCGAACGCGTGGCCTTCATCCGCAAAGGCCGCCTGGTGACGCAAGGTGCTCCGCGCGCCCTCGTGGAGAACCTCGGCCGTCACGTGGTCGAGTTCGAGAGCGCCGACGTGGATGCGCTGCTGGCGCGGGTCCAACCGACCCTGGGCAAGGGATTGAAGGAGGGCGGCACGGCGCTCTTCCTGCATCCGCACGAGGACACCGCACCGCTCGCGCGGCTGCAGGAAGACCTCGGCGATCTCGCCGCGGCGATGCGCGTGCGCCGCCCCAACCTGAACGACGTGTTCCTGTGGATCCATGCCGGCGCCGATCTGCCTGGAGTTCGTCCGTGAGCATGGCACGCCCCATTCTCGCCGTGCTCCAGCGCGAAGTGCTGAAGCTCGGCCGCCAGCGCACGCGTCTTGTCGCGTCCATGGTGCGTCCCATGATCTGGCTGCTCGTGATCGGGTCAGGCTTCGGCGCAGTGTTGGGCAGCGCGGGAGGACTTTCCTATCAGCAGTTCCTGGCGCCCGGGGTGCTAGGCATGACCATGCTGTTCGGCGCCATGCTCTCGGCGCTCACCATGGTGTACGACAAGGAATCCGGCGTGATGCGCATGCTGGTGATCGCACCGTTCGCGCACTACTGGATCGTGATCGTCAAGACCTTGAGCGCAGTGGTCGCGGCACTGCTGCAGGCGCTGCTGCTGATGGTGCTGCTGGCCTTGCTTGGCTACCTGCGCTTCGCCGCGATCGACGTCCCGCTGTTGCTGCTCGGACTGCTGCTGGTGCCGTTAGCGTGCGCCGGCATCGGCATGCTCGCCGCGGCCTTCACGAAGACGCTCGACAACTTCGCCGCCCTGATGAACTTCGTGATCTTCCCGGTGTTCTTCCTGAGCGGTTCGCTCTACCCGATCACGCAGTTGCCGCCCTGGCTCAGGATCGTCGCGACGCTCAATCCTTACACCTACGGCGTGGATCTGCTCAAGCATGCGCTTCTCACGGGCGTCGAAGGCCGGTTCGCACCCGAATTCTCCGTCGGACTCGACGTTGCCGTGCTCGTCGGCTTCACCATTGCGGCCGTGACCATCGCGTGCGTGCGATTCTCCGGCGAAGCTGCATTCGACTCGGTGATCCGGGTGCTCACCGGAAAGAAAACGGGCTGACCGCAGTCAGCCCGTCGCGTACTTCGTCGCCGCGGCGCTCAGTGGTGATGGCCACCCGGCCCGTGCACATGGCCGTGATGCAGCTCTTCCTGCGTGGCGGCACGCACGTCGGTGATGGTGCAGCTGAACTGGACGGTCTTGCCGGCCAGCGGGTGATTGGCGTCGACCACGATCTTGTCCTCGGCGATGTCGGTGACCGTGTAGATCATCACTTGTTTCGACCCTTCGGCGGCGCCTTCGAACTGCATCCCGACCTTCACGTTCTTGGGAAACAGGTTGCGCGGCTCGGTGCGAATCAGCTCCGCATCGTATTCGCCGAACGCATCGTCCGGCTCGAGCTTGACGGAGCAGCTCTCGCCGGCCTTGCGACCGTGCAGCGCTTCCTCCACGCGCGGGAAGATGCCGTCGTAGCCGCCGTGCAGGTAGCTGATGGGCTTGTCGGTCTTTTCGATCACCTTGCCTTCGGTGTCGAGCAGTTCGTAGCTGAGGGATACCACCGTGTTCTTGGCCACTTCCTGGGTCATTCGAGTTCCTTGATCAGATGCAGGACTTCGGCAGCATGGCCGCGCGCATTGACGCCGTACATCACGCGGGCCAGCCGCCCCTTCTTGTCGACGATGAAGGTGGAACGCTGGATGCAGCGCTTCTTGCGGCCATCGTCGAGCTGCTTTTCGTAGAGCACGCCGTAGCGCTCGCAGGCTTCGGCCTCGGTGTCGGCGAGCAGTTGCACCGCAAGCCCGTGCTTGTCGCGAAACGAGCCGTGCGACAGGCAATCGTCCATGCTGATCCCCACGACGACCGCACCGCGGCGCTGGAACTCGTCGTCGAGTTCGCTGAACTCGATCGCCTCAATGGTGCAGCCGGGCGTGTCGTCCTTGGGATAGAAATAGACGATGACATGGTGTTTGCCGCGAAACGACGCGAGGCTCACCATCTCCATCTCGGCATCGGGCAGATCGAAACCCGGCGCCTCGTCACCCACATTCAGCATCCACCACTCCCGATCGAAGCTGCGGCGGATGATAACTGAATTCGTTTGCACGCAACTCGCGCGCCGGCCCCGCCGATTTCCGCCTGGTCGCCGATATAATCCCGCGATGCGTTCGAGTCTACTCGCGGGCCTCACGCCGCGCGCATTTCTGTCCCGCCACTGGCAGAAGCATGCGTTGCTCGCCCGGGCAGCCGTGCCGGGTTTCCAGGGGTTCCTCGGCCGTGACGACTTGATCCGCCTCGCCTGCCGCGACGACGTCGAATCGCGACTGGTCCTGCGTGAGGGGCGGCGATGGAGCATGCACCAGGGACCCTTTCGTCGTCGCGACTTCGCTTCGCTCCCGGGGAGGAACTGGACCCTGCTGGTGCAGGGTGTCAACCTGCACGTCGCCGCCGGTGCTGCCCTGCTCGCCTGCTTCGACTTCATCCCCCACGCGCGCCTGGACGACCTGATGGTGAGCTATGCCGCGCCAGGCGGCGGGGTCGGCCCGCATTTCGACTCCTACGACGTGTTCCTGTTGCAGGGGTTCGGGCGCCGCCGCTGGCAGGTGAGCCGTCAGCGCGACCTCGAGCTGGTGCCAGGAGCACCCCTCAAGATCCTCCGGCGTTTTCGCTCGGAGGACGAATGGGTGCTCGACGCCGGCGACATGCTCTACCTGCCGCCGCGGTGCGCCCACCACGGAGTCGCGGTGGACGCATGCACCACGTACTCGATCGGATTCCGCGCACCGGCCCTGCGCGAACTCGCCGGGCGGTTCCTCGAGGATTTCGCCGAGCGACTCGAGATCGACGGCCTCTACACCGATCCGCACCTTCGCCCCACCACCGCTCCCGGGCGCATCGGCATCGATCTCATCCGCGCCACCGAGGCCAATCTCGCACGCCTGCAATTCCGCCGGTCCGACGTCGAGGACTTCCTCGGGCGCTACTTGACCGAGCCCAAGGGCCATGTGGTTTTCGACCCGCCCACCACGTCGCTGTCCGCCCGCTCGTTCGGCGCTGCGATCGCCCGGTCCGGGGTCGCACTGGACCTGAAAAGCCTCATGCTCTATGGCAAGGATGCCGTATATCTGAACGGCGAATGCGTTCGCTTTCCGCGCGGGGTGCCGGACGCCTTGTGCCGTCTTGCCGACCGGCGCGTCCTGCCGCCGTCCCGGTTGCCGCCCCCGGTCGCCGGGATCCTGCGCGAATGGCATGCGACTGGCTTCGTGCACGTCGCCGCCGACTCTCCCGGAGAACGACCATGAACGCCGAAACCGATCTCGCCCCGGAACCGAAGTTCGAGAAGCTGGACGATCGCACCGCGCTGGACGCTGCCATCGACCGCGTGCTGCCGCTGGCACGCCGCCAGGTAGTCATCTTCGGGAAGACGTTCGGCAACGAGTGGAACACGGAAAACCGCGTCAACCTGGTGCGGCATTTCTGCCTGGAAAGTCGCCGCAACCAGATGCGGATCGTGCTGCACGACCCCCATCCCCTGTATCGGGCGTGCCCCCGACTGCTCAACCTGCTGCGCCAGTTCAGTCACATCATCACGATCCACGAAACCCAGGACCAGGCGAAGAACGTGTACGACCCCTTCGTCCTGGTGGACGACCGCCACTACGCCCACCGCTTCCACTACGACGGCGCCCAGGGAATCCTGGCGATCGACGACCCCTTGGGTGCACGCACCCTGCACGACCGCTTCGAAGAGCTCTGGGCCGCCTCGGATCCGGCCGTGCCGGCGACGACCCTCGGGCTTTAGGGTCCAGCGTGTTGAAAAAAAAGAGTTTCACCTCTGGATTCAATTTGTAGGATTCCGTTACAATTCGCGGTGTCGGTCGTTGCACACGACGTCCACGACCTTTCGTGACGACGCGCAACAACCGCCGGATCCCGATCAACCGCCATCCACAAGGAACACCATGAACCGCTCGCTTCTCGTTGCCGCCCTCCTCGCCCTCGCCATGACCGCCTGCGGCAAGAAGGAAGAACCCGCGCCTGCTCCGGCGCCTGCCGCCGAAACCAAGCCGGCCGAACCCGCTCCCGCCACGCCGGCCCCCGCCGACGCAGCCAAGCCTGCCGAAGCCGCTCCTGCCGCCCCCGCCGCGGAAGAGAAGAAGCCGGAAGAGAAGAAGTAATCCCGCTGCAGCCCCAGGCTGCGCAAGAAGAACCGGTTCTCCTCGAGGGCCGGTTTTTTTTCGCTCATCCGGCAGCGCTGGCGACCGCCGCGAGCACCCCGCTATCGGATGTCCCGCCAGCCCAGCCCCTCGGACTGTTCGGCGACGGCAATCCACGAAAGGTCGCAACCGGTCGCGTCCGCAAGGGCCGACCGCGCCAGTTCCGGACTGTTGTTCTGCTGCGACAGGTGCACGGCCACCAGATGCTGCAGCCGGGAACGGTCGAGGCTCGCCAGCAGCCGTCCGGCGGAGGCATTGTCCAGATGTCCGAACCGACCGGCGATGCGCTGCTTGAGCGACGGTGGATAGCTGCTGTTGCGCAGCAGGTCCAGGTCATGATTGCACTCGAGTGCCAACGCGTCGCAACCGGACAGCCGGGCCTCGATGTGAGGCGTGGAGCAGCCGGTGTCGGTCAGCACCCCGAGCCGGCGCGCACCATCGGTGAAGACGAACTGAGCGGGTTCGCCGGCATCGTGCGGCACCGGATAGGGCATGGCATGAATGTCACCGATCGCGAATGACTGATACCCCTCGATGAGATGCACCGTTGCCGACTCGAACTGCGCTTCGAGCCCGCGCAAGGTTCCGTGGGTCATCCACACCGGCAGTTCGTGCCTGCGGGCAAATCGCGCCACGCCACCGATGTGATCGTCGTGCTCGTGCGTGACGACGATCGCATCCAGGTCTTCCGGTACCAGGCCCAGCCGCGCGAGGCGCTTGACCGTCTCCCCCAACGTGAAGCCGCAGTCGAGCAGCACGCGACTCGTGCCTGCCTCGACCACCAGCCCATTGCCCTGACTGCCGCTGCCGAGATAGGCGAAACGCACCCCGAACTACTGCAACTGTTCGGCCAGGAGGTTGAGGATGCGCTTGGCGGTATTGCCGCTGTCCGGCGCCCCGTCCTTGTTGAGCACCTTGACCTCGGTCGGACCGGTAGTGGCGGCACTCGCCACCGTCACACGGTACTGTTCCGGACCCTTGCCGGAATCGTCGCTGCGCCAGAAGGCCAGCTTCGACAACGCGCTCTTCTTGCCCGTCGGCGCATCCGGATCCTGGTAGCGCACGAAATAGGTCCCGTCGGCACGATTGCGGTCTTCCACCATGAAGCCGATGCGATCGAGCGCGAGGCCGACGCGGCGCCAGGCGCGGTCGAAACCATCGTTGAGCGACAGCGTGGTCACGTTGCCGGCCTTGACGACATTCGCCTGCGGCGGCTCCTTGTCCAGCGCCTTCACCATCTGTGTGGCCTGCTTCTTGTCGCCGACCCCGAGGCGTACCGCGAGACGGCTCAGGAATTCGGCCTCGAGTTCGGGATCGGACGGCCGCTGCGTCCAGATCGGCGTGCTCGACTGTGCCCGGTCCGACTGGATGACCTGCGTCACGCCCTTGTGGCTCACGTAGATCTCGGTGCCCGTACCGTCCGCGTTGCGCTCGAGGCGCGTACGGAACTTGTCCCGCTCGGGACTGGACGTCGCGAAATCCAGCGCCTTGTTGATGAGCCCCGTCAGGCCGCCGGTGGGAATCTTGGCGCGGTTCTCGGCCCAGTCCGTCTCCATCACGCCGACGGTCGGCCGTTCGATATTGATGATGAAACCGTTCTCCTGCCAGAACTCCTTGACCACCGGCCACAGCTGTTCCGGGCTCGAGGGGACCACGAGCCAGCGCTGCGAGCCGGAGCGCTCGAACCTGGCCTTCTCGAACGTCGGCAAGATTGCCGAGGTGCTCGATGCCACCGGCTTCCCGCCGGCCCGCTGCTGCTCGTAATCCGAGTATGTGGCCGATGCCGCCCCACCGGAGTCCGGCACCTGGAAGCGGGAATTGGCCGTCGGCGCCGTGAGGTCCGGCGGAATCTCGAGCGGCTTGGTCTTGGCCGAAGACTTGTAGTCGATCTTCTTGCCCTCGAGCATCCCGCTGCACGCGCTCAAGCCCAGCAGGCTCGCCACGACCAACGCGGAGCCCGCGCGGCGCACCACGACCTGCATCGTCACCATCGGCCGGCCCGATGCCGGTGCGTCCCGCCCTGCCCTCACGCTGCCTGCGCTTCGCGTTCGATGCCGGCCTGGCGCATCGCCGCGCGCAACGTCGCGTGATGCTGTTCCGCCAGCGGCGTGAGCGGCAGTCGCATGCCCGCTCCGATCAACCCCATCTGTTCGAGCACCCACTTGACCGGAATCGGATTGGCTTCGACGAACAGATACTTGTGCAAGCCGAGCAAGGCATCGTTGATCGCGCGCGCCTGGACCAGATTGCCTCCCAGCGCGGCATCGCACAGCTCGCGCATCGCCTTCGGCACCACGTTGGCAGTGACCGAGATGACGCCATGCCCGCCCATCAGCATGAGGGCAAGCCCGGTACCGTCGTCGCCGCTGTAGACCGCGAAGTCGCGCGGCAGGCGCTTCAGCAGATCCGCGCCGCGTTCCAGGTTGCCGGTGGCGTCCTTGATGCCGACGATGTTCTTGACCCCCGCCAGGCGCAGCACCGTGTCGTTCTGGAGATCGGCCACGGTGCGGCCGGGCACGTTATAGAGGATCGTCGGCAGGTCGGTGGATTCGGCGATCGCCTTGAAGTGACGGTACAAGCCTTCCTGGCTCGGCTTGTTGTAGTAGGGCACTACCGACAGCGCCATGTCTGCACCTGCGGACTTGGCGAACTTCTGCAACTCGATCGCCTCGCGGGTGGCATTGGCACCCGTACCGGCGATGATCGGCACGCGCCCACGAGCATGCTCCACGGCAGTGCGGATCAGCAGACAATGCTCGTCGAAATCGACGGTGGGCGATTCGCCGGTGGTGCCGACCGCGACGATGCCGTTGGTGCCGTTGTGGATGTGCCAGTCGATCAGCCGGCGGAACCGGTCGAGATCGAGACCGCCATCCGGCTGCATGGGAGTCGCGATGGCGACGAGGCTGCCGGTCAGCATGTTGAGCTCCTCCGAAAAGTCGGCATTGTACCCGATGGCTTTCGCATGTCAGTGCGGTGCGCGCTTTCGCGATGGGGCAGCGGCCGGCGCAGTCGGAGCGCACAAGCGCTCTCGCAGCAAACCTCGAGGTGGGAGTCGCCGCACCGCCCCGAGATACTGACCCGCGCCCTCGGGGTGCAGCGAACGCAGAGAGCGTGGGGGCTGTGTGGACCTAGAGCTTGCGAGCGCAGATGCGCTGGACCATCCTGGGCTGCGGCGCCGGGTCGAACACGTCCTCGTAACCGAGCACGCGCATGCGACCGCGCACGAGTTCCAGCAGTTCCCCGGGTTGCAGCAGGAAAGCGGGATTCGAGGGCCGCCCGAAACGCTCGTTGCCGACCGCGAACGTCTCGTAGACCAGCACGCCGCCCGGCTCGACCACATCGACGAGCACGGGGAACAACGGCCGATGCAGATAATTCGTCACGACGACACCAGCGAAGCGCCGGCCCGGCAGAGGCCAGGGTCCTGATTCGAGATCGGCGACGAGGGTCGCAACACCTGGCACGTCCGCGAGTTCGGCGATGACTACCGGGTCCCGATCGACGGCCGTCACGGCAAAGCCCCGATCTGCCAGGAACCTCGCGTGCCGCCCCGCGCCGCTTGCCACGTCCAGGACTTGCGCGCCGGCGGCGAGTTCGCTCGCCCACCGCACCACCCAAGGCGATGGCATTCCACTGCCGTGCACAGCGCTCACCGCCCCGGCCGCAACTGTTCGAGAATGCGCATCATGACGGCGATGCCGCTGTGTGCGAGCGCATCCACCATCGGTACCAGCAGGGGCAAGGACAGGTACAGCATCAGGAAGCCGACGCCCAAAGTGATCGGAAACCCGATCGCGAAGATGTTGAGCTGTGGCGCTGCGCGCACCAGGATGCCGATGCCGATGTTGGCGACCAGCAGGGCGCCGATGACCGGTAACGACATCATCAATCCGATCTCGAAGATCTGGCCGCCCCAGGTCACGAGAGTGAGAAAGCCGCGCGCCGATATCGGCTCCAGCGCCGGGGGCAGCACGCGGAAACTCTCCACCAGTGCGGTGAGGATCAGGTAGTGGCCGTTGGTCGCGAGCAGCGTGAGGATCGCGATCAGGCCATAGAACTCCGCCACCAGCGGCGCCTGCCCCGCACTTTCCGGATCAAAGAACAACGCGTAGCCCAGACCCATCTGCAAGCCGGCGAGCTGACCGGCCATCTCGGCCGCAGCGATCACGATGCGCGACGCAAACCCCATCGCCGCCCCGATCAGCACCTGCTGCGCCAGCACCAACAGCCCTGCGGCGGAGGCCGGCGCGACATCGGGCGGCGCCGGCAGCACCGGTGCGATCACCACGATCACGAGCAAGGCGAGCCCGATCTTCACCTGCAGCGGCACGGCGCGATTGCCCAGCACCGGTTCCGTCGCGATGAACGCGATGATGCGCACGAACGGCCAGCCGTAGGCAGCGAGCATGGTCTGCAACTGCGCAACCGTAAGGGTGATCATCGCACTGAATCGGAGCGCAGCCCTCGCCGGGCCGCCCCAAGAGGGCTGGCCCCCTCGGGGGGAAAGGCCGCAGGCCTTTCGGGGGGGACCTCACGCCTCAGCCCTCGCCGGGCCGCCCCAAGAGGGCTGGCCCCCTCAGGGGGAGAGGCCGCAGGCCTTTCGGGGGGGACCTCACTCCTCAGCCCTCGCCGGGCCGCCCCAAGGGGGCTGGCCCCCTCGGGGGGAGAGGCCGAAGGCCTGTCGGGGGGGACCTCACTCCTCAGCCCTCGCCGGGCCGCCCCAAGAGGGCTGGCCCCCTCGGGGGGAGAGGCCGCAGGCCTTTCGGGGGGGACCACCTACCCCGCCAGCTGCGGGATGGCGCCGTAGAGTCGCTGGGTGAAATCCACCATGGTGGAAAGCATCCAGGAACCGGCCAGCACCAGGGACACGAACACCGCCAGCAGCTTCGGAATGAACGACAGCGTCATTTCGTTGATCTGCGTGGCGGCCTGGAACACGCTCACCAGCAAGCCCACCAGCAGCGCAGTGAGCAGGGGCGGTGCCGATACCAGCACCAGCGTCTGGAGCGCCTGCTGGATCAGGCTGATGACGGCCTCGGGAGACATGGCGCGACCCTTCCTTTCAGACGTAGAAGCTGCGCACGAGCGAACCGATCAGGAGGTTCCACCCGTCCACCAGCACGAACAGCATGAGCTTGAACGGCAGCGAGATGATGACCGGCGAGAGCATCATCATGCCCATGGACATGAGGACACTCGCCACCACCATGTCGATGATCAGAAACGGGATGAACACGACGAAACCGATCTGGAATGCCGTCTTCAGTTCCGAGATCACGTAGGCCGGCACCAGCACCTTCATGGTCACCTCTTCCGGCCCCTTCGGCGGCGGTGACTCGGAGAGCTTCACGAACAGGGCAAGGTCCGATTCGCGGGTCTGCTTCAGCATGAACGCCTTGAGCGGCACGGCGGCCCGGTTGAGCGCCTCGTCGAACTTGATGCGTTCCTCCGACAGCGGCTTGTAGGCGTCGGTGTAGATCCGATCGAAGACCGGCGCCATCACGAAGAAAGTGAGAAACAGCGACAGGCCCACTATCACCTGGTTGGGCGGCGTCTGGATCGTACCCATCGCCTGTCGCAGCAGCGAGAGCACGATGACGATGCGCGTGAAGCTCGTCATCATCAGCAGCGCCGCCGGCAGGAATGTCAGCGCCGTGAGGAAAATCAGCGCCTGCAGCGACAGCGAATAGTTCTGCGTGCCGCCCGGACCGGGCGACGCCGTGAACGCCGGCAATCCCGCCTGTGCGAGCGCCGACCCGGACGCCGCAACCATCAGCAGGAACATCACGATGCTGAAGAGCGCCCTCATGGGCGCTGCTTGTTGAGGGCGCGGCCCAGCCACGACGAGAACTCGGACTCCGACGAGCGGGCCGACGCATCCGCGGCAGTGCCCGCCGGCCGCGGCAGCGAATGCAGGGTGTTGACCTGCTGCGCCGTCACCCCGAGGACGAGCCAGGTGTCGCCGACTTCCACCACCACCACCCGCTCCTTCGGGCCCACCATGACGCCGCCGACGACCTTCACCAGCCCGCCGACGCCGCGCACCGCCGGCATGTACCGACGTGCCAGCCATGCCGTCAACGCAATGGCACCCATCACCACCGCCAGGCCGAACACCACCTGGGCCAGCGTGCCGAAAGTCGACGATGCCGGCAGCACCTGGCTCTGCGCGTCCGCTGCGAACACTGCCGAGGCAATCGTGAACGAGCACGCGGCCCCGGCGCGCGCGCCGGTCGGCGTGCCGCTCATTTGTTGATGCCGCGCAGCCGCTCCTCGGGCGTGATGATGTCGGTGACGCGAATGCCGAACTTCTCGTTCACCACCACCACCTCGCCCTGGGCGATGAGGCAGCCGTTGACCAGGATGTCCATGGGCTCCCCGGCAAGGGCGTCCAGTTCCACGACGGATCCCTGCGCAAGCTGCAGCAGATCGCGGATCGCGATCTTGGTCCGACCCAGTTCCACCGCCATGTGGACCGGGATGTCCAGAATCATGTCGAGGCGTCCCGGCGCGCCGCCGCCGAGCGTATCAGCCTTCAGTTCCTGGAAGACCTTGGCCGGCTGAACGGCACCGCCCGCGCCACCTGCGGGCGCCTGCTCCGCCAGTGCGGCCGCCCAGTCGTCGGCGGAAATGCCTTCGTTGGCGTCATCCGCCATGCTCGCCCCCCCCGGCACTGCCGGTGAGTACACGGCGCACCTTCAGCGCGTACTGGCCGCGCACCGTGCCGTAGCTGCATTCGGCGAACGGGACGCCGTCGACGTTGGCGACGATGGTATCGGGCAGGTCCAGGGAAACCACGTCGCCCACCTGCAGATCCATGATCTGCCGCAGCGTCACATCGGTGCGGGCGAGTGTTGCGACCACATCTACCTCCGCGCCCTGAATCTGTTCGGTGAGCATCTTGACCCAGCGGGTATCCGCCTCGGTGCGATCAGCCTGGAAACTGCTGTAGATCACGTCGCGGATCGGTTCGAGCATAGCATAGGGCATGCAGACGTGAAGCTCGCCCCCGCCCGCGCCCAGATCGATGTTGAAGCTCGTGGCCACCACCACTTCGGTGGGGGTGGCGATGTTCGCGAACTGCGTGTTCATTTCCGAGCGGACGTATTCGAAAGCGAGGGCGAACACCGGCTCCCAGGCCTTGCGGTACTCCTCGAACACCACACCCAGCATGCGATGGATCACGCGCTGCTCGGTCGGTGTGAAGTCGCGCCCTTCCACCCGCGTATGGATCTGCCCGCTGCCGCCGAACAGGTGGTCCACCACCTGGAACACCAGAGTGGGTTCCATGATCACCAGCGCCGTGCCGCGCAGCGGTTTCACGTGCACCAGGTTGAGATTGGTAGGTACCACCAGGTTGCGGATGAAATCGCTGTACTTCAGTACGCGTACCGGACCGATGGAGATCTCGGCGTTCTTGCGCATGAAGTTGAACAACCCGATGCGCAGCAGCCGCGCGAAGCGCTCGTTGATGAGTTCGAGCGTGGGCATGCGTCCGCGGACGATGCGCTCCTGGCGGCCGATGTCGTAGGGCCGCACCCCACCCTGGTCATCGACCTGCGCCGGCTCGTCCGATTCCCCGGTCACGCCGCGCAACAGCGCGTCGACTTCCTCCTGGGAAAGGATGTCCTCCGCCATGCCTACTGGATGACGAACGAGGTCAGCAGCACGTCGATCACGCCGTTCTTGGGCGGCTTCGCTGCGGGCTTCTCACCGGCTGCCTCCTCGGCCGGCTTCTCGTCCGCCTTTTCCTCGGCAGGCTTCTCGCCCCCCTGCTCTTCGGTCTTCTCGATGGTGGGCTTGGGGACCGCCGGTGCCTTGTAGTAGCCGATGGACTTGTTGACGATGTCGCGGATCTCTTCGCGCAACGTGTTCTTGCCCTCGATCGACGCGAGATCGTCCACCTTCTTGCTGGTGAGCAGGAGCAGGATGCCGTTGCGGATCTCCGGCAGGTGCACTTTCACCTTCTCCGTGATGTCCGCCGCCGACACCTTGAGGTCGATCCCGACCTGGAGGTAACGGTCGGTGGCTTCGCTGGTCAGATTCACCGTGAACGGCTCGAGGGTCACATAGACCGGCGGCTTCAAGGCTTCCGCCTCGGCATGCTCGGCGTCCTTGTCGTGCTTGCCACCGAGCAGGAACCAGGCGGCGGCACCTCCACCCGCCAGCACGACGAGAGCCGCGATGGCGATGATCAGGATCGGTTTCTTTTTCTTGGCTGGTGCGCCTTCCGGCGCTGGTGCCGCACTCGGTTCGGGTTGTTTGGCCATGGATACCTGTGCAAAACCGGCCGAAGCCGGACTGGCTGCAAGCCGCGGGAGTCCCGGCAACTCGCTGAATCATCGAAACTCTTGTCGGGTGAAATCCGGGGGCGATGCCCTATTTCGATTAAAAAACAATAAGCTCGACGTGTAAGTTGCGGTGCTTTGTAACCCACGGTCCGAGATTTTGCAAGATAAACCGTGAGTTGGCTTCTTTTCGACCGCCTCCTGAAAAAGAACAGCCCGGCAGCTTGCGCTGCCGGGCTGTCGGCATGTTCCAGAACGTCGTTGGGTTCAGCCCTCGCCAGGCCTGCCATCGGCTAAAGACCGATGGCCTTCGTCAGCTGCAGACGGTCTGCAGGGACTGTCCGGGTCCGGCCTCAGCCCACAATAGGGCTGGCCTCACGGGGGGAAGGGTGGGAGGCACGTCGGGGGGGTGTCAGATCACTCAGGCGAACAGATCAACCCGGCCGACACCGCCGCCGGGCCGTAGCCAGGTCACCGTCGTTGCCGCTTCGGTACCGTCGAATACCTCTCTCGAAGTCCCCGCGAATCGGCTGGGAGCTTCGCGCTCGCCCGGCTGCTGCCCGGATTGCGATTCGGCGCCCACCAGGACATTGCCCAGAGTGAGACCGGAGGCTGCTAACGCATCGGTCAGCCGCGGCAACGATGCCTGGATCGCTTCGCGCACGGCCGCATGGGGCGAGAAGAACGAAAGGTTGGCTTGGTCCGCGTTCATGCTGACGCGAATCTCCACCGGCCCGAGCTGGGGCGGGTTGATCTGCAACTCGGCGGCGGGCTGGCGAGTGTTGGCAATCCAGGTCACCCGGTCGGCGAACGCATCGCGCCAGCCCGGTGCGGTCACCGGCTGGGCGACCTCGACCTTGATGGGGGTTGCCGTCGATTCGCGCCGGATTTCCATGCCGGAAACAACGGCAGTCGGCGTCTCCGCAACGACCGGCTGCACTGCTGCCATGGGCCTCAACTCTGCGCCCGAATCGCGCGGCCGCACGTCGGCCGCCTGCGGCGCTGCCTGTGCCTCGACCACCGGGGCTACCGCCTGCGGGGTATCGGGACGCCGTTCGGTTGCCGCTGAAACATTGGCCGTCGGCAGCGCGGTCCTCGGACCGACGTCGGCACGCTCGATGCGGTTTCCCGCAGTCTCACGGACCTGTAACGCGGCCGTCGCGGGCAGTGGGGACTCCTCCGGCGTCGATGCCGGCTCGAGCCCGTTGTCGGTGACAGGGGCAGGAACCGGGGTCACCGGTACCAAAGCAGGAGTTGTGACCGCGGCGGCCAGGAGTGCTGCGTCGATGGGGGGCTGGGCCGTGACCACGGACCCAGGATCCGGCTCCATCGTGGGTTCCGCAGTCAGCAACGCGACCGCCTTGGCATCTGCCGGCGGGAGCCCCTTTTCCATCTGGGCCTGCAAGACATCACCGAAGGTCGATCCGGCCGCATCGGCGGTCAGGGGCTGGTCGCGCCCAGCCAGGGCGGCAACATCCGCCGCCGGGGCCGACACGGGCGGCAAAACTGTACCTTGAGACATGGCCAAACCTCTGTTTCGACTCGGACAGGGCCTTGAATGGCAATCGCCGTGCCACCTATTTCAGGCGGATCTTCATGGGTCCGGGCTTCACTCGAGCCGAAAACTCGTCCTGCGCCTTGCGATCCTGCCGGATCTCGCGCTGGAGTTCCTGAGCGGTGTGACGATCGGCCAAGGTATCCATCGCCTTTTCGCGCCTGTGCTGTTCGGCCCAATGCGCCCGCGCGGCCTCCCACAGCACCTCCGCGCGCTGGACTTCGAGAGTCTGGGCCGCAATCGCCTCCTCGATGCGTGCCAGGAACGTCTCGAACTCGCGCAAGCGCGCCATGGCAACGCCCTGCACCATGGCGTTGGCCTTGGCTGACCGGTACTCGTCCCGATAGCCCTGCAGTTGCTTCAACTTGTCCTGGGCGGCGCGCAAGCGCGTCGAGTGACCCTGGAGCTCGGTCGCCGCATCCGCGGTGCGCCGCTGCGCCAGCTGGCGCACGGTTTCAAGGGGGAAGCGGCGCGCCACCGTCAGGGCACTGCTGCGAGCAGCGCGTTCAGGCGCGCGCGACTGCTCGCGTAGTCGTCGCGCTCGTCGACGTCCTGCCGCAGATACTGCAGGAACGGCTCGCGCAATCGGAGCGCCTCGTCCACCACGGGATCGGCACCGCTCACGTACGCCCCCACGTTGATCAGGTCGCGGCTGCGGCGGTAGGCCGAGTAGAGCTGCCTGAACCGCCGCACGCGCGCCATGTCCTCGAGCGGCACGATCTCGGTCATCGCGCGGCTGATCGAGGCTTCGATGTCGATGGCGGGATAATGGCCCTGGTCCGCGAGATCGCGCGTCAGCACGATGTGGCCATCGAGAATCGCCCGCGCAGCGTCCGCGATCGGGTCCTGCTGGTCGTCGCCTTCGGCGAGCACGGTGTAGAACGCCGTGATCGACCCCTGGCCTTCGTCGCCGTTGCCGGCGCGTTCCACGAGTTGAGGCAGCTTCGCGAATACCGACGGCGTGTAGCCCTTGGTCGCGGGCGGCTCGCCGATCGCGAGCGCGATCTCGCGCTGGGCCATGGCAAAGCGCGTGAGCGAATCCATGATGAGCAGCACCTGCTTGCCCTGGTCGCGGAAGAACTCGGCGATGGCCGTGGCGTAGGCTGCGCCGTGCAGCCGCAACAGCGGCGGACTGTCCGCCGGTGCTGCCACCACCACCGAGCGCGCCAGCCCTTCACTGCCGAGGATGTTCTCGATGAACTCCTTCACCTCGCGGCCGCGTTCGCCGATCAGCCCCACCACCACCACGTCGGCCTCGGTGTAGCGCGCCATCATGCCGAGCAGCACACTCTTGCCCACACCGCTGCCCGCGAACAACCCGAGGCGCTGGCCGCGACCGACGGTGAGCAGCCCGTTGATCGCCCGTACACCCACGTCCAGCACCTGGTGAATGGGGGTGCGTTCGAGCGGGTTGAGCGGCCGGCTGTAGAGCGGGACCTGGCGCTCCGTCACCACGACGCCACGGTTGTCGAGCGGCCGCCCGGTGGCATCGAGCACCCGTCCCAGCAGCCCCCACCCGACCGCCACCTGACGGGCCCTGTCCTCGGCGCGACGCCGAGGAATGAAGTCCACGCCCAGCTTGGGACTGCGCACCACGTGCGACTCCACCGGCACGACGATCGCCCCGGGTTCGAGACCATACACGTCGGTCGCCGGCATCAGGAACACGTTCTCGCCGGAGAATCCCACCACTTCGGCATCGACGCGCTGGCCGCTCGGCGCGATCACGTAACAGCTGTTGCCCACCGGCAGCTTGAGACCGACGGCTTCCATCACCAGCCCCGCGACCCGTGTGAGGCGCCCGCTCACCGACCAGGGCGGCACCATGCCCACGGCGCTGTGGCAGTCCTCGAAGTACTTCTGCCAGCGGCGCAGTCGGCTCATGGTACGGTTGGTACGAAGCCGCTTTGCCCCCACCCCAACCCTCCCCCGGCAAAGCCGGGGGAGGGAGCCATGCACCCCTTCCCCCAGCGGGGCTGGGGGAAGGTTGGGATGGGGGCAGCTTCCAACCCCGTCCCGCGCGATCCGGTGGGGAGACGACCGGTCACACCATCGGCCTCAGATGTTCAGATCGAGCCACGCGTCGTCGCGGCCCAGCGCGGCGACGATCCGCCGCCAGCGGTTCTCGAGCGTGGCATCGATCTCCGACGACCCGGTCTGGAAGCGGCACCCGCCGCGTTCCATCTGCGGATCCTCGGTGAGCTTCCACGGCAGTTCGTCCGCAGTGAGAGTGGGCGCGATCGCCTTGCGCACCAGTTCGGCATCGAGCGGATGCAGGATGAGGCGCGGATCGTCCGCGATCTCCGGAAAGCTCATCGCCGCCTCCTTGATGATGGCGAACACGAGCTCCGGCTTGACGCGAATCGACTGCCGCACCATCTGCTTCGCCACCTCGAGCGCAAGCGACAGCACGTCGGAAGCCACGCCTTGCTCGAAGTCGAGCATCAGCTCGCGCAGGTTCGTGAGCAGCAGGCGCAGTTCCTCCACCTCGACCTTGGCGGCCGCGAAACCCTGCTCGAGGCCCTCGCGCCGCCCTTCCGCCCGCGCCTCGCCGCGCAAGCGCTCGAGCTCAGCCTGGAACTTCTGCTGCGGCGTCAGCTCGGGAGTTGCCGTACCTGTGGCCGCGCGCCGATCCACGCTGCCGGGCTGCCACGCCTTGGCGGCCCCGGCGCTCGCCTTCGGAATGATCTTGCTACTCGACAAGGCCTTCCTCGCCCTTGCCGCCCAGCACGATCTGGCCCTCATCCGCGAGACGGCGGACGATCTTCAGGATCTCCTTCTGCTCGCCTTCCACCTCGGACAGGCGCACCGGGCCCTTCGCCTCGAGATCCTCGCGCAGCATTTCCGCGGCCCGCGTGGACATGTTCTTGAAGATCTTCTCGCGCAGCGGATCGGACGTGCCCTTCAGCGCCACGATCAGCGTCTCGGATTGCACTTCGCGCAGCAGCAGCTGGATGCCGCGATCGTCCAGGTCGAGCAGGTTCTCGAACACGAACATCTTGTCCTGGATCTTCTGCGCGAGATCCGGATCCACTTCGCGGATGTAGGAGGTGACCGAAGCCTCGTACTGGCCGCCCATGAAATTGAGGATTTCGGCCGCCGCCGTGACCCCGCCCATCGCGCTCTTCTTCAGCTTGTCGCTGCCGGTCAGCAACTGGGTCAGCACGTCGTTGAGATCGCGCAGCGCCGCGGGCTGCACACCCTCGAGCGTCGCGATGCGCAGCAGGACGTCGTTGCGCAAGCGCTCGGCGAAGGTCGCGAGCACCTCGCTCGCCTGATCCGGATCGAGGTGCACCAGGATGGTCGCGATGATCTGCGGGTGCTCGTTCTTGATGAGTTCCGCGACCGCCGAGGAATCCATCCACTTCAGGCTCTCGATGCCGGTGTTGTCCGCGCCCTGCAGGATGCGATCGATCAGAACCCCGGCCTTGTCGTTGCCCAGGGCCTTGGTGAGTACCGACCGGATGTAGGCGTCGGAGTCCGTCCCGATGGCGGTCTGCTGCCGCGCCTCCTCGCGAAACTCGCGCAGCACGCCGGCGACCTCCTCGCGCGTGACGTGCGAGAGCTTCGACATGGCGAGGCCGAGCTTCTGCACCTCCTTCGGCCCGAGGTACTTGAAGACCTCGACCGCCTCTTCCTCGCCGATCGACATCAGGAGGATCGCGCTGCGGTTGACGCCGTCCTCACTCATCGCGCCCGACCCAGCCCTTCACCACCTGCGCGACGATCGCCGGGTCCTGCTTGGCCATGTCGCGCACCGCGCGCAGATCCCCTTCGTAACCGGCCTGCCCCGGCGCACCGCCACCGCCCGGCGCAGCCTGGCCTTCGTACCCGCCCGCCGGCATGGCCATCCCGGCCGCGCCGGCACCGGCCGCCGCCGGCTGCGGCATGGCGCCGAGGCGGATGAGATCGCGCAGCGCGGTGCGCGTCATCATCAGCGCGATGAAGGCAACGATCGTGAAGCCGATCCACTTCGCGATGCTCAACACGAGCGCGATGAGCCAAGAGTCCTTCCAGAACGGCAACGACGCGGCAGCCGCCTCCGCTTCGGTAACGCGGAACGGGGCGTTGACCACGTTCAGCGTGTCGCCGCGATCCTTGGAAAACCCCATGGCCTCCCGGGCGAGATCGGTGATCTGCGTGATCTCCTGCTCGGCCAGGGGTTCGAGCTTTGCCTTGGCGCCGTCGCCGACGCGCCGGTAGTTGACCACCACCGCCACCGACAGGCGCCGGATCGACCCGACTTCGCCCTTGGTGTGGCGGATGGTCTTGTCCACCTCGAAATTGATGGTCTGTTCCTTCTGCGAGCTGGTGGCCGGCGGCGGTGGCTGATTGCCCGGCGCCTGTCCGGGCTGCGCCGTCACCAGCGGCGCCGACGCCGCACCGGGCGGCTGGTTCGACAGCGCCCCTGGCACACCCTGCGCCGCCTGTGGCGTGGTCGAGTTCGATTCGTTCGACTGCTGGCTGCGGATCGATTGATCGCGCGGATTGGAATTCGGCTTGAAACTCTCCGAAGTCTGCTCGGTCTCGGAAAAATCGAGGTTCGCCGCCACTTGAGCGCGCACGTTCTCGGGACCGACGATCGGTCGCAGGATGGCTTCGATGCGCGCCGCGATGGCCGCCTCCACCTGATGCAGGTACTTCAACTGCGATGCATCCAGTGCGGTGCGGCCGGTGGTGTCGCCGGTCGGGCCGGAGAGCAGATTGCCGGCCTGATCGACCACCGTCACGTTGCGCGCCGACAGTTCCGGCACGCTGCTCGAGATCAGGTTCACCATGCCGGTGACCTGGGCTGCATCGAGAGTGCGACCGGGATACAGCGTGACCAGCACCGATGCGCTCGGTTTCTGGTTCTCGCGCACGAACACGGTGGGCTTCGGAATGGCGAGGTGCACCCGGGCCGACTGGACCACCGCGATCGACTGGATGGTGCGCGCGAGTTCACCCTCGACCGCCCGCTGGTAGTTCACCTGTTCCACGAACTGGCTCACGCCGAATTTCTGGGTTTCGAGCAGTTCGAATCCGACGCCGCCGCCGCGCGGCAGCCCCTGGGAGGCGAGCTTGAGACGGGTCTCGTAGACCATGCCCGCCGGCACGAGGATCGCGCCGCCGCCGTCGGCCATGCGATACGGCACGTTCAACTGCGACAGGGCCGCGATGACCGCACCGCCGTCCTTGTCGGACACGTTCGCGAACAGCACGCGGTACTCGGGCGCGCTGCTGTAGAGGTACAGGACCCAGAGGATGGCGGCGACGGTGGCGACACCGATGCCGAGTCCGATCTTGCGGGCGTTGCTGAGTTGGAGGAAGCCGCGGGCCAGCGCGGGAAGACTGCTAGCGGAAGCCTGTGCCATCAGCGCGTCTGCCCGTCAGGTCAGACTTGCATGTTCATGATTTCCTGATACGCGGTGACGAGGCGGTTGCGCACTTGCACCATCGTCTGGAACGACAGGTTCGCCTTCTGGAGCGAGACCATGACTTCCTGCAGGTTCACGTTGGGATCGTTCGCGTCGAAGGCCTGCTGCATGCTCGTGGCCTGCTGCTGCGCCGCGTTGACCTGGTCGAGAGAGGCCTTGAGCAGGTCGGCAAAATTTGCCGCCCCGGCAGCTTCTGCCGGTTCCTGCCCGCCGGCCTTCGCCGCGGTCTGGCTGAGTTCCCTCAGCAGTTGATCGATGCCCTGGGTGTTCATGCGATGGTGGTGGCTGGCGTGCGTGTGTTCCTGGCGTGCAACGCCATCGTCGTGTCGATCAGCAAGCCCCGTGCCGAGATCATGGGGCCGGATCGTCCTGCCCGCTACCCGGCACGGCATATCCTTCGCCGCGGTACTGCTGCAACTTGTAGCGCAAGGTCCGTTCGCTCATTCCCAGCCGTTCCGCCGCCACCTTGCGCACCCCCTTCGCGGCCGACAGCAT
Organism: Burkholderiales bacterium; assembly: GCA_019747905.1. GTDB lineage: Bacteria > Pseudomonadota > Gammaproteobacteria > Burkholderiales. Next base: position 48 of record JAIEQG010000064.1, on the reverse strand, counting down.
GTCGAGGATGTGTTTGCGTTCCAGGCTGCGCATGTCCGCCGGCATCGC
>JAIEQG010000076.1 GCA_019747905.1 Burkholderiales bacterium | reverse complement strand
GCCCGTGTGAACTGCCCGGTACTCGGTCGCGATTATAGGCGGGGGGAAGGGATGCACGCTGCTTGCTCGATCGCTGGGGGGGAACGGTGGGATTGGTGGGGGCTGGTGCCATGGCTACCGCCGTCCGCCCCCACCCTAACCCTCCCCCACGCAAGGCGTGGGGGAGGGGATGTACTGCCAAGCATCCTCACACGTCTTCGCGGAAGCACTCCTTCCCCCGCGCCGGCGGGGGAAGGTCGGGATGGGGGCGCTTCCCCTCCTCGACGATCAGCTTCACCGATCGTCGCCGTCCTCTCCTTCCCCCGCGCCCGCGGGGGAAGGTTGGGATGGGGGCACTCCCACTCCTCGACGATCAGCTTCACCGATCGTCGCCGTCTACTCCTTCCCCCGCGCCCGCGGGGGAAGGTCGGGATGGGGGCACTCCCACTCCACGACAATCAGCTTCACCGATCGTCGCCGTCTACTCCTTCCCCCGCGAAGGCGGGGGAAGGTTGGTATGGGGGCACTTACCCCCCCGCCAACTTCCCCTTCACCAGCTGCGACACGGCACTCATGTCGGCCTTGCCGGCGAGCTTCGGCTTCAACACCGCCATGACCTTGCCCATGTCCTGCGGCCCGGCGGCGCCGGCGGCTGCGATCGCTTCGGCCACGGCCGCCGCGATCTCATCCTGGGACAGCGCAGCAGGCATGTAGGCCTGGAGCACGGTCATCTCGAATTTCTCGGCGTCGGCCAGATCCTGCCGGCCACCCTTCTCGTACTGGGTGATGGAGTCGCGGCGCTGCTTCAGCATCTTGTCGATGATGGCGACGATGTCGGCATCGGTCAGCTCGATGCGCTCGTCCACTTCGCGCTGCTTCATGGCGGCAAGCAACAGGCGGATCGCGCCCAGGCGCGCGGTGTCCTTGGCGCGCAGCGCGTTCTTCATGTCTTCGGTGATGCGGTCCTTCAGCGCGGACATGGCGATCTCCTCAAGTACTCCAAAAACGAAAACCCCGCGGGCGACAGCCTCGCGGGGTTCGCGGGGAATATCGGGGTGCTTCTAGTACAGCTTCTGGGGCAGCTGCTGGCTGCGCAGGCGCTTGTGATGGCGCTTGACCGCGGCGGCGAGCTTGCGCTTGCGCTCGGCGGTGGGCTTCTCGTAGAACTCGCGCGCCCGCAGTTCCGTGAGCAGGCCGGTCTTTTCCACGGTGCGCTTGAAGCGGCGCAGGGCCACCTCGAAGGGCTCGTTTTCCTTGACGCGTACGGTCGGCATGAAAGCTGGAATCCTGTTGCTTGGGTTGATCGGATCGGACAAGGGGCGGGAGAATACCAGACTCGCTCCCTTCTTGGGAACTCCCGCCGGGCCCTTTCCAGGGTTCCGGCTGCTCCGGTACCCCCCTTCTTGTTCGTTCTCGGCATCGAAAGCTCCTGCGACGAGACCGGCGTCGCGCTGGTCCACCGCACCCGCGGCCTGGTGGCCCATGCCCTCCACTCCCAGGTGGAGATGCATGCCGCCTATGGCGGCGTGGTGCCCGAACTCGCCTCGCGCGACCACATCCGAAGGCTGCTGCCGCTGACCCGGCAGGTGCTGAATACGGCCGGGATCGGTATCCGCGACGTGGGGGCGGTCGCCTACACCGAAGGCCCGGGGCTCGCCGGGGCGCTGCTGGTGGGTGCCGGGGCCGCGCACGGACTGGCGTACGCGCTGGGCGTGCCGGTGATCGGGGTGCACCATCTCGAAGGGCATCTGCTCTCGCCGCTGCTGGCCGATCCGGCCCCGGCTTTTCCCTTCGTGGCGCTGCTGGTCTCCGGCGGGCACACCCAACTCATGCGCGTGGGCGGCGTCGGGGACTACCAACTGCTGGGCGAGACGGTGGACGACGCCGCCGGGGAAGCTTTCGACAAGACCGCCAAGCTGCTGGGGCTCGGCTATCCCGGCGGGCCGGCGCTGGCCCGTCTGGCCGATGCCGGCACGCCTGGCCGCTTCAAGCTGCCGCGCCCGATGATCGCCTCGGACGATCTCGACTTCAGCTTCAGCGGCCTCAAGACGGCCGTGGCCCTCGCGGTGCGCGGGCGCACCCTCGAGGGTAACGACAAAGCGGATCTCGCCGCGGATTTCCAGGCGGCGGTGGTCGACGTGCTGGTCGCCAAGTCGCTCGGCGCCGTGGATCGCGCCGGCGTGCCGCGGTTGGTGGTGGCTGGCGGCGTGGGCGCCAACCGCAGTCTGCGGGCACGTCTGTCGGCATCCGCCGCCACGCGCGGTGTCGAGGTCTACTACCCGCCGCTCGAGTTCTGCACCGACAACGGCGCGATGATCGCGTTCGCGGGCTCGCTGCGGATCGCGACGTTCGGTCCGGCGGGCAGTTTCGGCGTCAGGCCGCGATGGGAGTTGGCGTCGCTCGCAACGCCGGAGTAGCGCGAACCGATCGCCCCCATCCCAACCTTCCCCCACCGGAGGTGGGGGAAGGGGTGTACTTCCCTCCAGCGAAGCTGGGGGAGACGATGTGCGCTCCTTCCCCCGACTTCGTCGGGGGAAGGTTGGGATGGGGGCCGCCGCCACCACATACCGCGACTACCCGCGCGAACCGACCTTGCTCTCCGTCCCGGCAAGCAAGCGCCGGATGTTCGCGCGATGGCGGTAGAAGATGAGCGCCGTCATCGCGAGCACTGCGGCCGCGATGGCGTTCCATCCGAGGATCAATCCGGACAATACGGGTGCCGCGGCCGCCGCTGCGAGCGACGAACCGGACGAGTAGCGCGTAGCGCCCAGCACGATCAGCCACACCGCCGCTACCGCCAGACCGAGCCAGAGCGAGAGTGCGAGGAGGATGCCGGCCGCGGTGGCCACGCCCTTGCCGCCCTTGAACCCGAAGTACACCGGGAACAGGTGCCCCGCAAAGACCGCCAGAGCGGCGAGCGCGATGTCGGTGGTATCGAGACCCCAGTCGACCGCAAAGTGGCGTGCTATCCAGACGACGACGAAACCCTTCAACGCGTCGCCCAGCAGCGTGAACACCGCTGCCGACTTGCGTCCGGTGCGCAGCACGTTGGTGGCGCCGGGATTGCCCGAACCGTAGGTATGCGGATCGGGCAGTCCGTAGAGCCGGCTCACGATGACGGCAAATGACAGGGAGCCGATCAGGTAGGCGACGATCACGACGACGGCGGTAGTCATGCTGCATATCTTACAATCCGCGCACCGCCGATGCCGCCCGATGACCGCCTTCAGCCGAAATCGACGTACGCACGCGTGACGCCAGCGCGGACGACGCCATGAGATCGTGGCCCCGCAACACCGGCGGCGACTTCCTGCTGGGCGCCGTGCTCGGTGCCGGGTTCTTCGTGGCCGCCTTCGGCGTGCGGCTGCTGGATCCGCACTACATCGACTGGCTGCTGTGGGGCGATCCGGCCGCCAACTACCTGGGTTGGGCCTTCTATCGCAACGACCCGTGGAGTATTCCCCTCGCCGAGGTGCAGAGTTACGGCGAAGGATTCGCCTCCAGCATCGTGTTCACGGACTCGATTCCGTGGCTCGCGATGGCCTTCAAGCTGTTCCGCGGCGTGCTGACCGAACCGTTCCAGTATTTCGGCATGTGGCTCGCCGCGAGCTTCACGCTGCAGGGCGCCGTGGGCTTCGTGCTTGCGCGGAAACTCGGTGCGGACCGGATCGCGGCAGCGTTGATTGCCGGCCTGTTGCTGATCTCGCCGCCGCTGCTCAATCGCTTGACCGGCCACTACGCACTCACGGCGCACTGGGTGCTGCTGGTCGCGCTGGGCTTGTGTCTCTTCGGACGCTCAGTGCGGCGGTTCTACGCGTGGATCGCGCTCATCGCGTTGCTCGTGGCCACGCAGTTCTATCTCGCGGTCATGGTGATGGCGCTGTGGTTCGCCGATCTCGTGCGCGCGTGGCTCGAGCACGAACGGACCGACCGGCGCCGGCTCGTCGCCTGCTTCGTGTCGACCATCGCGATCACGCTCGGCACCATGGCGATGTGCGGTTTCTTCCTGGTGGACCGCGCCGGCACCGGTGCCGACATGGTGGGCTTCTACCGGCTGAACGCGGCGGCGCTGGTGAATTCCGAAGGCCTCTGGTCACGCGTGCTGCCGAAGATCCCCTCCGGCTTCGGCGACTACGAAGGCTTCGCGTATCTCGGACTGGGTTGGATGGGAGCGATGCTCGTGGCGATCGCCCGTGCGGGCAAGACCGCACCGTCGCCCGCCCGTACCCAGGCATTGGTACCGCTCGGGGTCGTGCTGTTCCTGCTCGCCGTATTCGCCATCTCCATGTGGCCCGCGATCGGCAAGCAGGTGATCTATGCAGTACCGGAGAACATCGGCGTGGCGCTCGCGGGGCTCGCGCTCGGTGTCTACCTGATCGTGCGCTACTCGACGCCCGGTGCGAAGTGGCGGCTGCGGATCGCGCAGGCGGCCGCGAAACAATCCGGCGTGTTCTGGGTGCTGGCACTGGTGGGCGCCTTCCTCTTCGCGATCGCGACGGCGCCGCTGGTCGCGTTTGCGCTGAATCGCGTGCCGCCGGTGGGCACCGTCTTCGAGGCCTTCCGGGCTTCGGGCCGGATGTTCTGGCCGGCGTGGTATGCGCTGGCGCTCTGGGCGGCCTGGGTGATCGTGCGCACGTTCCCGCCGCGCCGGCAATACCTGATCCTGGCCGCGGCCCTCGGACTTCAGCTGTGGGACCTGAGCGGCGCGATCGACCTGCTCGGACGCACGACGATTTCCACGAAGATGGATTTCGCGACGGATGTGGACAATCCGCTGCGCTCGCCGCAATGGAACGAACTGATGCGCGGGCGCCAGCGGTTGCTGGTGCTGCATCCGAGCCCACGGCCGGCCGGCTGGGAAGCATTCGGCAAGCTCGCGGTGGAACACCATGCTTCCATCAACAAGGCCTACTACAGCCGCGAGCGGGCGCAGGCCTACACCGCGGCCAATGCGGCCCTCTGGAGCGACATCGAGGCCGGGCGTTTCGATCCGGCGGCACTCTACGTGGCGTATCCGGACGATCAGCCGCGGCTGCAGGCGGCGCTGAATGCGATGCCTGCGCCGCCTCCGGCACTGATCATCGACAAGTTTCTCGTGGCCGCTCCGGTGCGCTGAAGGCGTTCACGCCTGCGCCCGTTTCGCGGACGTCTCGATGTCGAACGTGGTCGTCTCGATCACGTAGCGCGGCCGCCGCTTCACCTCGGCATAGATCTTCGCGAGGTACTCGCCGATGATGCCGAGGCAGAGCAGTTGCACGCCGCCGAGGAAGTAGATCGGCACGACGGTCGAAGCCCAACCGGGCAGGGCCTGTTCGGTGAACAGCTTCGCGGCCAGCGCCCAGGCGGCGAATCCGAGGCTCACCGCCGAGACGGCGATTCCGAGCCCTGTGATGAATCGCAGCGGCACGGCAGAGAACGACGTGACGCCTTCCCAAGCGAGCGACAGCATGCGGCGCAACGGATAGCGCGTCTGTCCGGCGACTCGCGGCGCACGATCGTACTCGACGATGGCCGTGCGAAAACCGAGCTGCGGCACGATGCCGCGCAGGAACAGGTTCACTTCCTCGTAGCCGCGCAGCGCCTCGATCGCGCGGCGCCCCATCAGGCGATAGTCGGCGTGGTTGTAGACCACCTCGACACCGAACCGCGCGAGCCAGCGATAGTACTGTTGGGCCGTGAAGCGCTTGAACCAGCTGTCGTGGGTGCGGGTGCGCCGCACGCCCAGGACGATCTCGGCGCCCGCGGCATGCGCCTCCAGCATGCGTTCGACGGCGACGACGTCGTCCTGCAGGTCGGCATCGATGCTGATCACGGCATCGCCCGGTGCGTTGAGAACGCCGGCCAGCAACGCGTTCTGATGGCCGCGGTTGCGCGACAGCTTGATGCCGTGAACCCGCTCGTGCCGGTTCGCGAACGATTCGATCAGCGACCATGTCCGGTCGACGCTGCCGTCGTCCACGAGAAACAGCGCGCTCGGGCCGGCCACGATGCCGCGCGCCACCAGCGCTTCCAGCAACGTCGTCAGCCGCTCCACCGTCACCGGCAGCGCGGCCTCTTCGTTGTAGCACGGCACCACGATGCTCAGGCGGGCCGGCGCGGCACTCATGTCCTCGTTCCCGATACGTAGTATTGCGCGCCGAGCGGATTCCACCAGAGCGAGCGCTCCAGGCCACGCAACCAGCGCAGCGCGTGCGGGAAGAACAGCGTGTAGCGCGTGCGCAGCCGACCAAAGCCGGCGGCCGCAAGCTCGCGGGCGAGGCGGCCCGAACGCATCAGCACCGCATTCTCGTCGAACGCGCAATCCTTCACCGTGCGCACCGTGAGCGGGTTCAACGGATTGTGCTCGAACACGACGATGCGGCCGCCCGGGCGCAGCGTGCGCCCGAGTTCGCGCAGCAACGTCCCGTGCTCCGCCGCGTCGATGTGGTGGAAAACACAGGCAGCGAAGACGAGGTCCACCTCGCCGTCGCCGACGGGAATGCGGCCGTGCTCCATCAAGCGATAGTCGAGTGCGGCCCCGCAGCGCTCCATGGCGACGTCGCGGCTGCGGCTGGAGACATCCACGCAGGTCAATCGCGCCGCCGGAAAACAACGCCGGAAGTGCGCCACCGAGGAGCCCACGCCCGCCCCGAAATCGAGAATGGCGCGCACCTGCGGCAAGGCCGCGCCGTAGTCCGCCGCCACTTCGCGCACCTTGTAGGCGGCGAAATACTCCGGCGATTCGCCCGACAGCCGCACGTTGGCAGCGTGCAGCGCGTGGTATTCATCGGCGAACTTGTCGAACTCCGACGGGTTCATCGGTGCCTGCAAGGGTCCGGGACCGGCCGAGGATAGCAGGTCCGTTAGGGATATCGGCGGGCTCGACTGGACGGTGGGGGCAGGGACTGGGGATGAGGGACTAGGGGCTAGGGACTAGGGGCTAGGGGCTAGGGACTAGGGGCTAGGGGAAAATCATCGCGAACAACTTGCATCGGCGCCCCTCGCCATTCCCTAGCCCCCAGCCCCTATCCCCTATCCCCTATCCCCTAGGATGGTGCTTCGAATGCAACTGCTTCAGCCGTTCGCGCGCCACGTGGGTGTAGATCTGCGTGGTCGAAACGTCGGCGTGACCCAGCAGCATCTGCACCACCCGCAGGTCGGCACCATGGTTGAGCAGGTGGGTCGCGAAGGCGTGACGCAGCGTGTGCGGCGACACCGGACGGGTGACGCCGGCGCGGCGTGCATAGCGCTTGATGAGGGTCCAGAACATGGTGCGTGTCATGGCCGAGCCGCGCACCGTGACGAACAGATCGTCGGTCAGGCGCCCGTGCAGCAGCGCGGGCCGGCTCTCCCGCAGGTAGCGCGCGAGCCATTCGAGGGCCACTTCGCCCACGGGCACCAGGCGCTCCTTCGAGCCTTTTCCCATGACACGCACGACGCCGGCGTCGGCACTGACCTGGGCCGAGGTCAGGCTCACCAGTTCGCTCACGCGCAGGCCTGTCGCATAGAGCATCTCGAGCATCGCGCGATCGCGCAGGCCGAGGACGTCCATCACGTCGGGAGCGGCGAGCAGGCTTTCCACGTCGTCCTCGGTGAGGCTCTTGGGCAACGGCCGTGGCATCTTCGGGGACTCGATGTTGAGAGTCGGATCGACGGTCAGGCGGCCTGAGCGCAGGTGATGCCGGTAGAACCGCTTCAGGCTGGACAACAGCCGGCTCGCGGAAGAAGCCTTCGCGCGCGCGGCATAGCGATGCGCCAGGTACTCGAGCAAGTCGACGTGCTGCGCTTCCAGCAACCCGCGCCCATGCTGCTTTGCGAGCCAGGCCGCGAACTGCGCAAGGTCGCGCCGGTAGGCGTCGAGCGTATTTCGCGCGAGGCCGTCCTCGAGCCAGAGCGCGTCGCAGAACGCATCGATGAGGTCGTTGCTCACGCCACACTCCGGCGGGTGCGCAGGAAGTGCAGCGCCACGGCGAAAACTCCGACCGCGAGGCCCGTGGCCACGCTCCAGGCCTGGGATACGACGATCAGCAAGCCGGCAGCGATCAGCAGGATGCGTTCGACGGCGTTGAGCGGGCCGCGCAACCAACCTTGCGCCGCGATCGCCAGCGCCAGGATGCACGCGACGGCCAGACCCGTGACGAGGACGATGTTCCCCGCGTCACCCGACAGCAGCAGCCCGACGCCCTGCGGTGCCAGCACGAACAGGAACGGCGTGACGAACGCCGGCAACGTGTACTTCCATGACTGCATGGTCGTGCGATACGGGTCGCCACCCGTGATCGCCGCCGCCGCGAACGGCGACAACGCCGTGGGCGGCGAGACTTCCGACAGGACGGCGTAGTAGAAGATGAACATGTGCGCGGCGAACTCCGGTACGCCCACGTGCACGAGCGCGGGAGCAGCCACCACCGCGCAGATGATGTACGACGCGGTGACCGGGACCGCGAGCCCGACGATCCAGACGATAAGTGCCGTGTAGAGCGCGGTGAGCGCCCGGCTGCCGTCGGCGTAGTCGATGACGATGCCGCTGAACTTGAGACCGAGGCCGGTCAGCGTGACCACGCCGACGATGATGCCCGCGGCTGCACAGGTGGCGGCCACACCGAGCACGCCACGCGAACCATCGGCGAGCGCCGCCATCAGTTTCGCCGGCCGGAGCGCCGTGTCGCGCGTGAGAAAGCTCGTCGCGATCGCAAGCACCGTCGCCCAGAACACCGACATCATCGGTGAAAAGCCGTACAGCAGGAACCCGATGATCGCGATGAGCGACAGGAAATGGAATCCGTGCCTGCGCACGAGCGCACCGACCCGTTCACCGGTGCCGCCGATGTCGCCGGCGCCGATGCGCCGCGCATCGAGCTCCACCATCACGAACAGCGAGAGGTAGTACAGCAGGGTCGGGATCACCGCCATGCGGATCACGTCGAGATACGAGATCTTCAGGAACTCGGCGATCAGGAACGCCGCGGCACCCAGCACCGGCGGCGACAGGATCGCACCGAGTCCGCCGGCGGCGAGCAGCCCGCCCGCGGCGTTCTTCCCGTATCCGGCGCGCTCCAGCAACGGATAGGCGACCGAGCCGAGCGTCACGGTGGTGGCCACACCGCTACCCGACGGACCACCCAGCAGGAAGGAACCGAGCACCACCGCACGACCCGGAGCACCCGCGCGCCGCCCCATGGCAGCCAGCGCGAAGTCGATGAAGAACTTGCCGGCGCCCGACCTGGACAGGACCGCGCCGTAGATTGTGAACAGGATGATCAGCGTGGCGCACACGTCCACCGGCGAGCCGAAGATGCCTTCAAGGGTCTGCGTCATGTGGCCGATGAGCCGCTGCGCGTCGTAGCCGCGGTGGGTCCAGGGCGGTGGCAGCCACGGCCCCGCGAAGGCGTAGGCGATGAACAGCAGCACCACGAACGGCATCACCCAACCGGAAGCGCGGCGCACCGCTTCGAGCACCAGTACGATCAGCATGCCGCCGGCGATCAGGTCCGGAGTCGACGGCTCGGTCGCCCGATCGGAGACGGCGTCCCAGTCGGCGAGCAGGTAACCGGCCACACCGAGGGCTGCGAGGGCGAGCAACCAGTCCCACGGCATCACGCGGTGGCGAAAGCGCGCCGCGGCCGGCAGGGTGACGAACAACAGGGCCAGCATCAGGCCCACGTGCACGACGCGCAGCGTGGGTGCGCTGACCACGGCAAAGGCCGCGTACAGGTGCAACAACGAGGTCGCGACCAGTGCGGCCGTCAACGCAGTCTGCAGCGCACCGCGAAGGCGGTGGGTAGCGCCTTCTTCCTGTTCGATGAAGCGGTCGGCTTCGGCCAGCCGCTCGGCGCTGACCACGTCGTCGGCGCGCTCGGCGCTCACTGCAGCTTGAGTCCCTTCTCGGCGAAGTAGCGCTGCGCGCCCGGATGGAACGGCAGGGCCGCGGCGCCGTTGGTCTGCCAATCGAACGACAGGGTGTTGAACTCCTTGTGCACGGCCACGAGGTCGGGCTTGCGTTCGAACACGGTCTTCACGATGGTGTAGGCGACGTCATCCGGCATGGCCGCGTTGACCACCAGGACGTTCCACACGGTCGCGTTGGTCGCATCGGCGTTCATGCCGGCGTAGATGGATTTCGGAATGACGTTGCGGCTGTACAGCGGACCGTAGCGCTTGTTCATCGCGTCCACGGCGTCGGCGTGGTCCAGCAAGCGGATCTTCACGCCGGGCGTCGCGGCAAGATCGGTCACCGCCGCGGTGGGCACGCCACCCGCCCAGAAGAACGCGTCGATCTTGCCGTCCTTCATCGCGTTGACCGATTCGTTCACCGAAAGGCGCTCGCGCTTCACCGACTCCGCGAGTCCGTAGGCGTCCAGCACGCGGATGGCCATCAGCTCCGTGGCGCTGCCCGGCGAACCGACCGATACGCGCTTGCCGGCGAGATCCTTCATGGCCGTCACGCCGGTCGATTCGGTGGTGACCACGTGCATCCGGTTCGGATACAGCACCATCAACGTGCGCAGCGGCAGCTTGCGGCCGGCGAACTTGTCGTTGCCAGCGTAGGCGTCCCACGCCGCATCGGCCATGGAGAAACCGATGTCCGCCTTGCCGGTGCCCACCAGCTTCAGGTTGTCGATGGAGCCGCCGGTCACTTCGGCCGTGGCCTGCCAGCCCGGCACCTGTTTCGAGAGCACCTGCGCGAGTCCGCCGCCCAGCGGGTAGTACACGCCACCGGTGTTTCCGGAACCGATGGAGAGCGTGAGCTTCTGCTGAGCGAACGCCGGTGCGGCGAGCAGCATCGCGACAATGGCGAACAAACGGACGATCGGGCGCATCACGGTCGAACCTCTCGAACGGAACGCGGCGAGTGTAGCAGCGGCCTGCACGCTTTCGGGTGCCACCACGAATGAAAAGGCGGCCTCGAGGGCCGCCTTTTCGAACCAGTGGCGCGAACCGCAGCGGGTCAGGCTTGCGCGTCGCCGGCAGTCTTGTCGGCCGCCACGTGCAGCTTTTCGCGGATGCGCGCCGACTTGCCGGAACGCTCGCGCAGGTAATAGAGCTTGGCGCGGCGGACATCGCCGCGGCGCTTCACCTCGATCGAGGCGATCAGCGGCGAGTAGGTCTGGAACGTCCGCTCGACGCCTTCGCCCGAGGAGATCTTGCGCACCGTGAAGGCGGAGTTCAAGCCGCGGTTGCGCTTGGCGATCACCACGCCCTCATAGGCCTGGACGCGCTTCCTCTCGCCTTCGACCACGTTCACGTTCACGATGACCGTGTCGCCCGGCGCGAAGCTGGGGATGGTCTTGCCGAGGCGCTTGATCTCGGCGGCTTCCAGTTGTTCGATCACGTTCATCTTGGATTTCCTTCGGTTTTCTCGTGTTCGGCCTTGAAATCGCCGAGCAGTTTCTGCTGCGTGGCGCCGAGCTGCAATCGCTCCAGCAGTTCGGGCCGCCGCAACCACGTGCGCCCCAGCGCCTGCTTCATGCGCCACTTCTCGATTTCGGCGTGATGCCCTGACAGCAACACCGCCGGTACTGCCGCGCCCTCGAACACCTCGGGACGCGTGTAATGCGGAAAATCCAGCACACCTGCAACGAAGGAATCCTGCTGCGCGGAATCCGCATCGCCCAGCACCCCGGGCAACTGCCGGATCACGCTGTCCAGCAACACCATCGCCGCCAATTCCCCGCCCGAGATCACGTAGTCGCCGATGGAGATTTCCTCGTCGACTTCGCGTTCGATCAGACGCTCGTCCACTCCTTCGTACCGCCCGCACAGCAGCACCAGACCTTCCAGTGCCGCCAGCGCCATCACCGCCGCGTGATCGAGCTTCCGGCCCTGGGGCGAAAGCAACACCACCTTCGATGACTTGATGCCACTGCTCGACTGCCTCTGCTTCGCTGCCCGCACCGCTTTCGCCAGCGGCTCGGCCATCATCACCATCCCGGGGCCGCCGCCGTAGGGCCGATCGTCGATCGTCCGGTAGGCGTTCGCGGCGAAATCCCGCGGATTCCACGCCACCAGCTGGTACGCACCGATTTCCCGGGCGCGCCCCGATATGCCTGAACCCGTGAGGGCCTCGAACATCTCGGGAAACAGCGTGACGACGTCGTACTGCTTCACTTCAATAGTCCTGCTGCCAATCCACCAGGATCCGCCCGGCTTCCGGTTCGACCCGGTCCACGTAGACCGGTACGAACGGGATCAGCCACTCGCGTTCTCCCTTCACCACCAGCACGCTCTGCGCGCCGTTGTCGAGGAGCGAATCCACCCGCCCCAACTCGACCCCTTCCTTGTTCACCACCTGGAGGCCCACCAGATCCGTCCAGTAATACCCATCCTTCACTTCCGGGAGCACGCCGCGGGGAACCGCGATGTCCTGCCCTCTCAACTTCGCTGCAGCTTCCGGCTGGTCGAATCCGGCGAGTTTCGCCACGATTCCCTGGCCGTGGGCGGCACCTTCGTCCACCCGGTACTCCTGCCACTCGTCGCCCTTGCCGATCCACCACGACGGGTAGTCGAGCAGGCCGTCTACCGCTTCGGTGAATGTCTGGACGCGGATCCATCCCTTCACACCGAACGGGGCGGCCACCCGCCCCATCACCACCAGCCGCTCAGGCGGCTGCGGCGGACTTGCCAAACTGCTTGACCAGGCGCTGCACCGTGTCGGAGAGCTTCGCGCCCTTGCCATGCCAGTGCTCGACCCGGCCGAGATCGATGCGCAGCTTGGCCTCGGGGCCGGATGCCTTAGGGTTGTAGAACCCGACGCGCTCGATGAAGCGGCCGTCGCGGGGGTCGCGGGAATCCGCCACCACCACGTTGTAGAACGGGCGCTTGGAAGCCCCGCCGCGCGACAAACGAATCACAACCATCGGAATATCCTGGAGGATTGGAAAAAAAGGGGCGAATTGTAGGCTTGGCGCGGAGCCCTTGGCAAGCGTCGAAGGGTTTGGCCCCGGTCCCTCTTAGCCAAGGCAGGGCAGGGGCTAGGGATTAGGGGCCAGGGAAGAACGCCGCAGGCACCAGGCCGGCACTCTCCGATTGCAGATGTGTTGGCCATTCACGGCGCGCTTTTCCCTAGCCCCTAGCCCCTAGTCCCTAGTCCCTATTCCCTAGTCCCTAGTCCCTATTCCCTAGTCCCTAGCCCCTAACGGGCCGCCGAGTTGGCCTTGCCCTGGAAAACGCTGTCGAGGAAACCGATCACGATGCCGGTCAGCTCGTCTTCCTTGCCCTCGAAGAAGTGCAGGGCGTCCTTGACGACCACTTGCTGCGATCCCGCGATCTTGGAGATCTGCTTCTGGCGCTCGTAGGCGCCCACCTGGGTCACTTCCCAGTCCTTGCTGCCGAAGACGTCGAGCACCGGGATCTTGATGCGGAACATCTCTTCCAGCCCGTTGATGATGCCTATGAAGACCCAGGCCTTGGCCGGGGTTTCCTTCACGTCGATCAGGTACTGGTTCGCCATGGTGGCGCCGAGGCTGTGCGAAACGATGGCGATGTTCTTGAAGCCCTTGTCCGCGAGCCACTTGCCGGCCAGGGCGAAGCGCTCCTTGGCGTCCGGGTAGGTGATCATGTAGTCGCCCACCTTGGCCCCGCCACCCAGCACCGGGAGCTGGATGGAAAGGGTCGAATAGCCCTTCTCGGCCAGTTTCACCCGCAGCACGCCGTAAAGCTCGAAGTCGGGGCTCCAGCCGCGGCCGTGCGCCAGGATGATGGCACCGCGTGCGTTCTCGGCTTCGGTCCAGAGCGCCAGGAACTTGTGCTGGTTGGCCTGCTCGATCCAGACCGCCTCGCCCACCACCAGGCCGGGCACGATCTGGTCGGACCAGCGCTTCTCGCGGTAGTGGTCCTGGGCAATGGCGCTCGCCGCAGACAGCAGCAGGCACAGCGCGAACAACAGCTTCAGATGACGCATGGGAGTCCTCGGTTCGGCGGCGCCACGCGGCGCCGCGCTTGGAAGGTGGCGGATTCTACGCGGGTAGACCGCGGACCCGCTTCACGGGTTCGTGCGCCGGCGGCCCCCATCCCAACCTTCCCCCACCCCAGGTGGGGGAAGGGGCGTACGTCCCCTCCCCCGGCGAAGCCGGGGGAGGGCGGAGGGTGGGGGCAAGCGAAGCGCCAGCGAAGTCGGGGAAGGAATGGGATGGAGGTGAGCGAAGCGCGACCTCAGCGCATGAGCCCCTTCATGTTCCGCATCATCTTCTGGATGCCCCCGCCCTTGGTCATCATCTTCATCATCTTCTGCATCTGCTCGAACTGGTTGAGCAGGCGGTTCACTTCCTGGACGCTGACCCCCGCCCCCGTGGCGATGCGCCGTTTGCGCGACGCCTTGATGAGTTCGGGCCGGGTGCGTTCCTGCGGGGTCATCGAATCGACGATGCCCACGGTGCGCTTGATGACCTTGTCGTCGAGTTGCGCACCGCCGGCCTGGGCGGCCTGGCTCAATTGCGCCGGCAGCTTGTCCATCAATGCCGACAGCCCCCCCATCTTCTTCATCTGCAGCATCTGGTTGCGGAAGTCCTCGAGGTCGAAGCCCTTGCCCGACTTCACCTTGCGCGCGAGTTTCTCCGCTTCCTCGACGTCGATCTCGCGCCTCGCGTCCTCGATGAGGGACAGCACGTCGCCCATGCCGAGGATGCGCGAGGCCATGCGCTCCGGATGGAACGGTTCGAGACCGTTCAGCTTCTCGCCCACACCCGCGAACTTGATCGGCGCGCCGGTCACCTGCTTGACCGACAGCGCGGCACCGCCGCGCGAATCGCCGTCGAGCTTGGTGAGCACCACCCCGGTCAACGGCAGGTTGTCGGCAAAGGCCTTGGCCGTGTTCACCGCATCCTGGCCCTGCATCGCGTCGACGATGAACAGGGTCTCGATCGGGGCCAGTGCCGCGTGCAGCTCGCGGATCTCGCGCATCATCGCCTCGTCCACCGCGAGGCGACCCGCCGTGTCGACGATCAGCACGTCGTTGTAGTGACGGCGCGCCCAGTCCTGGGCGCCCCGCGCGATGTCCTCCGGCTTCTGGTCAGGCGACGACTGGAAGAAATCGACGCCGACCTGTTGCGCGAGCGTCTCGAGCTGGGCGATGGCCGCCGGCCGGTAGACATCGCACGAAACCAGCAGCACCTTCTTCTTCTGTTCCTTCAGGAGGCGTGCGAGCTTGCCGCACGTCGTGGTCTTGCCAGCACCCTGCAGGCCGGCCATCAGGATGGTGGCCGGCGGCACCGCCGCCAGGTTGAGCTCGGCGTTGGTGCCCCCCATCAGAGCCGCGAGCTCGTCGTACACCACGCCCACCAGGGCCTGCCCCGGCGTGAGGCTGCCCACCACTTCCTGGCCGAGGGCCTTCTCCTTGACCTTCGCGATGAACTCGCGCACCACGGGCAGTGCCACGTCGGCTTCGAGCAGCGCAACGCGCACCTCGCGCAATGCATCCTGCACGTTCGCTTCGGTGAGGCGCGCGTGGCCGCGCAACGTCTTGATGACGCCGGACAGGCGATTGGTGAGACCGTCGAGCATACGGGGTCGAGGCAGTGAGGTCGGGAGGGATCGGGCCGGAGGCGGGGGGTATACTTCGCCCGGTCGCGCGCACCCTTAAAGTTCGAGCGATCGAGGCGCAGATTCGAATCGCCGGCTCGAGCCCGGGTGAAGTTACAAGCTTGGAAGCTTGATTCCAAGCGCTCGTTCCAAGCGCGTCATTCTATGGTCCCGATTCTACCTTACGTCATCAACGCGCTTCTCTATGGCGCCATCGGCTACATGCTGGTTCGCGGCATGGGCCGGCAGCCGGCACCCCCGGCCGGACCGCAGCGGGGCCGGCCGCATGCGACCCACTATCTGGTACTGATCCCGCTGGTGCTGCACACCTCGCTGCTGGCGCGAGCGATGTTCGTCAACGGCGAGATGTACATGGGGGTGGGCACCGCGCTCTCGACCATTGTCTGGCTGTCGGTCCTGATCTACTGGCTCGGCAACTTCTTCTACCGCCTGGAGGGGGTGCATGCGCTCGTCATCCCGGTCGCGGCCGTCGGTGTGCTGATGCCCGCCCTGCTGCCCGCCACCAAGCCGCTCGCGAATGCCGGCATGCCGTTCTTCCGCGTGCACCTGGTGATCTCCATGCTCGCCTACAGTTTCTTCACCATCGCGTCGCTGCACGTGCTGCTGATGGCGGTGCTGGAAAAGCGCCTGCATGCCGGCACCCTGCCGCCTTTGCTGCGCGGCCTCCCGCCGCTGCTCGCGATGGAGCGCCTGCTGTTTCGCATCATCGCGGCGGGCTTCGTGCTGCTCACGCTGACCCTGGCGAGCGGCATGCTGTTTTCCGAGGAACTCTTCGGCAAGCCGCTGCAACTCACGCACAAGGTGGTCTTCGGGGTCGCCGCGTGGCTGATCTTCGGCGCGCTGCTGCTGGGCCGCGCGCGCTGGGGCTGGCGCGGCCGGATGGCGCAGCGTTGGACTCTCGCGGGTTTCCTGGTACTGCTGCTCGCTTACGTCGGTTCCAAGTTCGTCTTAGAGGTCATCCTGCACCGGTAGCATCACCGGTCGCCAATCCGTGGACGACATCTCCACCGAGTCGCTGCTGCTGGCGCTCATCGTGTTCCTGGTGATCTCGGCGTTCTTCTCGATCGCCGAGACCAGCATGATGGCGTTGAACCGCTATCGGTTGAAGCACCTGGTCAAGACCGGTCATCGCGGCGCACGCCTCACCGCGCAGCTGCTCTCCCGCACCGATCGCCTGCTGGGCGTGGTGCTGCTCGGCAACAACCTCATCAACGCCGCGTCGGCAGCGCTGGTGACCTACCTCACGTTCCGCTTCTTCGGCGAATCGCAATGGGCGCTGTCGGCGGCCACGCTCGCCGTCACCTTCGTGATCCTGGTGTTCAGCGAAATCACGCCGAAGGTGATCGGGGCGAGCTATGCGGAACGCATCGCCTTTCCGGCGTCCTACATCCTGACGCCGCTGCTGAAGCTCGCCTATCCGGTGGTGTGGTTCGTCAACCTCTTCGTGAGCGGACTCCTGAAGCTGCTGCGGTTGAAGAGCTCGAACGATCCGCACGCACAGAAGCTGACCCTCGAGGAGTTGCGCACCCTGGTGCTCGAAGGCGGCAACTTCCTGCCGCAGAAGCACCAGAACATGCTGCTCAACCTGGTGGATCTCGAATCGATCACCGTTGACGACATCATGGTGCCGCGCAGCCAGCTCGAGGCGATCGATCTCGACACGCCGCCAGAAGAACTGCGGCGCCAGATCGCCACGTCGAACCACACCCGCATTCCCGTGTACCAGGGCAGCATCGACGAGGTGGTCGGGATCCTGCACGTGCGCAAGTTCCTCAACATGGCCGAGTCCGACGAATTCAGCGCGGAGCGGCTGCGGCAGATCCTGCGCGAGCCCTATTTCATTCCGCTCGGCACGCCGTTGCTCACGCAGTTGCAGCACTTCCAGGAGCAGCAGGACCGCATCGGCCTGGTGGTGGATGAGTATGGCGAATTGATGGGACTCACCACGCTCGAGGACATCCTCGAGGAGATCATCGGCGAGTTCACGACCCAGTCGCCGCTGTCGACCACTGGCAGTTTCCGCCGCCAGCCCGACGGCAGCATCATCGTCGAAGGCGGGACACTGCTGCGCGACCTGAATCGCAAGCTGGGCACTCGGTTTCCGCTGGGCGGTCCGAAGACACTCAACGGACTGATTCTGGAGTATTTCGAGGACATTCCCGAGGCCGGCACGAGCATGAAACTTGCTGGCCAGCCTTTGGAAGTGGTGCAGATTCAGGACCGGGTGGTGAAGTCGGTCCGGCTGCTGCCTTACGAGACCGACTGACGCCCGACTGGAAGACCTTTACAGCACTCCCGTGCGGGCGCATGACTTTCTTTCGATTCATGTACTTACACGGTAAACATTAGGCGTGGCTGCAACTCTCCAGAGCAATCTTTCCGGTCTCGCCCGGGCGCTCGTCCAGAAGGGACGCCTCGCCGAGCGCGAGGCGGAGGCGTTGCAGGCTCAGGCCAATGCTGCCGGTGTTGGGTTCATCGAGCAGCTCATTTCGGCCAAGAAGATGCGCGAGGGCGAGATCGCCGAGTTCGCGTCCCAGACCTTCGGCTTCCCGCTGCTCGATCTCGCCACCTTCGATCAGGACCACCTGCCGAAGAAGCTGATCGACGAGAAGCTGATGGTGACGCGCCGCGTGCTGCCGCTGGTCCAGCGCGGCAACCGCCTGTTCGTGGCGTTCTCCGACCCCACCAACCGCGCGACCTACGACGAGATCAAGTTCCAGACCGGTCTGCTGGTGGATGCCGTGGTGGTCGAGGACAGCAAGCTCCTCACGATGATCCAGAAGGTGATGAAGGCGAACGATGTTTCGCTCTCGTCACTGGTGACCGGCGACGACATCGGCGCCGATCTCACCGAGGCCCTGCCCGAACCCGAACCGGATCAGAGCGGCGTCGACATCGACGACGCTCCGGTCGTCAAGTACATCCAGAAGATCCTGCTCGACGCGATCAACAGCGGCGCCTCCGACATCCACTTCGAGCCGTACGAGAAGTACTATCGCGTCCGCTATCGCACCGACGGCATCCTGTACGAAGTGGCGCAGCCGCCGCTCGCCATCAAGGAGAAGATCGCCTCGCGCATCAAGGTGATCTCGAAGCTCGACATCTCGGAGAAGCGCGTACCGCAGGACGGCCGCATGAAGCTCACGCTGTCGAAGACGCGCGCCATCGATTTCCGCGTCTCGACGCTGCCGACGCTGTTCGGCGAGAAGATCGTCATGCGGATTCTCGATCCGTCCAGTGCCACGCTCGGCATCGAGGCGCTGGGCTACGAGAACGATCAGAAGGAAGCCCTGCTCTCGGCCGTGAGCCGACCCTACGGCATGGTGCTGGTCACCGGGCCGACCGGCTCGGGCAAGACGGTGTCGCTCTACACCTGCCTCAACCTGCTCAACAAGCCGGGCATCAACATCTCGACCGCCGAAGACCCCGCGGAAATCAACCTCCCCGGCATCAACCAGGTCAACGTGAACGAGAAGGCCGGACTCACCTTCGCGGCGGCACTGCGCTCGTTCCTGCGGCAGGACCCGGACATCATCATGGTGGGCGAGATTCGCGACCTGGAAACGGCCGAGATCTCGATCAAGGCTGCGCAGACCGGCCACATGGTGCTGTCGACGCTGCACACCAACGATGCGCCGACGACGTTGACGCGCCTGCTCAACATGGGCATCGCCCCCTTCAACATCGCCTCGAGCGTCAACCTGATCACCGCCCAGCGGCTCGCGCGCCGCCTGTGCAACTGCAAGAAGCCGCACGACATCCCCAAGGAAGCCCTGCTGCGCGCCGGATTCCACGAGCGCGAGCTCGACGGCAAGTGGACCCCGATGGGGCCGAACGGCTGCGAGGTATGCAAGAATACCGGCTACAAGGGCCGGGTCGGCATCTACCAGGTGATGCCGATCAGCGACGAGATCAACCGCATCATCATGAAGAACGGCGATGCCATCGACATCGCCGAGCAGGCGCAACGCGAAGGTATCCGCGACCTGCGACAGTCGGGCCTGCTCAAGGTCCGCCAAGGCCTCACCTCCCTCGAGGAAGTCGAGGCCGTCACCAATGAATAGCCGCAACGCTTAAGCCGCTTCTTCAGCGAGGACCACGCTCATGGCAACCGCAACCGCAACAGCTGGCCGCAGGGACGTGAAGGAACTCACCTTCGCGTGGGAGGGCCGGGACAAGCAGGGCAAGATCGTCAAGGGCGACATGCGCGCCTCGGGCGAGGCCGTGGTCAAGTCGACGCTGCGGCGCCAGGGCATCCAGGTGTTGAAGGTCAAGAAGCAGCGCCAGGGGCTCGGCGGCAAGGTGACCGAGAAGGACATCACCCTGTTCACGCGCCAGCTCGCCACGATGATGAAATCGGGCGTGCCGCTGCTGCAGTCCTTCGACATCGTGGGCAAGGGCCATGCGAACCCGGCGGTGGCGAAACTGCTGATGGACATCAAGAACGAGGTGGAAACCGGCAACAGCCTGACCACCGCGTTTCGCAAGTACCCGCTCTACTTCGACGCGCTGTTCTGCAACCTGGTGGCCGCGGGCGAGCAGGCCGGTATTCTCGACAGCCTGCTCGACCGCCTCGCGACCTACAAGGAGAAGATTCTCGCGATCAAGAGCAAGATCAAGTCGGCCCTGTTCTACCCGATCTCGATCATCGTCGTGGCCTTCATCATCACCGCGGTCATCATGATTTTCGTGATCCCCGCGTTCAAGGACCTGTTCACGAGCTTCGGCGCCGACCTGCCCGGCCCGACGCTGTTCGTGATGGCGGTCTCGGACTTCTTCGTGTCCTGGTGGTACGTCATCTTCCCCGCCATCGGCGGCGGCCTGTGGTTCTTCTTCTACACCTGGAAGCGGTCGAAGAAGTTGCAGATGACCATGGACCGCCTGCTGCTGAAGCTCCCGATCTTCGGCGACGTGATCCGCAAGGCCACCATCGCCCGCTGGACGCGGACTCTTTCGACCATGTTCGCCGCCGGCGTGCCGCTGGTGGAAGCGCTGGAGTCGGTCGGCGGCGCGGCCGGCAACTACGTCTACTACGACGCCACGCGCAAGATCCAGAGCGAGGTCTCCACCGGCACGTCGCTAACCGCCGCCATGCAGAATTCGGATGTCTTCCCGAACATGGTGATCCAGATGGTGTCGATCGGCGAGGAATCCGGCTCCCTCGACGGCATGCTGGGCAAGGTCGCCGACTTCTTCGAGCGCGAGGTGGACGACGCGGTGGAGGCACTGTCGAGCCTGATGGAGCCGATGATCATGGTGGTGCTCGGCACCCTGATCGGCGGCATGGTGATCGCGATGTACCTGCCGATCTTCAAGATGGGCCAGGCGATCTAGCGCCAACGCGCGGAAGCGCTGCGCGCTCACGGGCTCCTTCGGGAGCCCGTGTCGCATGCGGACCCGCCCCCCCACCCTTACATGGCCTTCTTCGATCTCATCCAGACTTCGCCGGGCTTCCTCACGTTCCTGTGCGTGGTGTTCGGACTCCTGGTGGGCAGCTTCCTCAACGTCGTGATCCATCGCCTGCCGAAGATGATGGAACGCGAGTGGGCTGCCCAATGCGCCGAGCTGCGGGGCGAAACCCCGGCAGCAGCGGTTCGGTACAACCTCGTCGTGCCGCGGTCGGCATGTCCGAAATGCGGACACATGATCACGGCGCTGGAAAACGTGCCGGTGTTGAGCTGGCTCGCTCTGCGCGGGAAATGCCGGGAATGCAAGACGCCCATCTCCGCCCGCTATCCCTTCGTGGAGACGCTCACCGGTGTGCTGTCCGGTCTGCTCGCCTGGCACTTCGGTTTCGGACTGGCACTCGCCGGCGCGCTCGTCTTCACCTGGGCCATGATCGCGCTGACCTTCATCGACCTCGACACGACGCTGCTGCCCGACGACATCACGCTGCCGCTCGTCTGGCTGGGGCTGCTGCTCAATCTCCAGGGCACCTTCGTACCGTTGCCCTCGGCCGTCATTGGTGCTGTGGCCGGCTACCTGACGCTCTGGTCGGTGTACTGGGGCTTCAAGCTGCTGACCGGCAAGGAGGGGATGGGCTACGGCGACTTCAAGCTGCTCGCCGCCATCGGTGCCTTTCTGGGCTGGAAAGTGGTGCCGCTCGTGATCCTGCTGTCATCCTTCGTGGGTGCTGCCATCGGGATCTCCATGATCGTCTTCGCCCGCCACAAGCGGGAGACGCCGATCCCTTTCGGTCCCTACCTCGCCATCGCCGGCGTGATCGCCCTTGTCTGGGGCGACGCGATCGTGCAGTGGTGGATGCGCAGCAGCCTGTAGCACGTGACTGCGCCGTCCAGTTCGCCGCTCGTCGTCGGCCTTACCGGCGGGATCGGGTCGGGCAAGTCGGCGGTGGCCAATCTGTTTGCGGAGTTCGGCGCGGAGGTGGTCGACACCGACGCGATCGCGCACTCGCTCACCGCTTCGGACGGCGCGGCGATTCAGGCGATCCGCCAGCGCTTCGGGGGGACGTTCATCGCCGCCGACGGCAGCCTCGACCGGGGTCGCATGCGCCAGCACGTGTTCGTCAGGCCGGATGCCCGCCAGCTGCTCGAATCGATCCTCCATCCCATGATCCGCACCGAGGCCGACCGGCGGATCGCAGCATCGACTGCACCCTATGTGGTGGTGGTGGTCCCGCTTCTGATCGAGTCGGGCGGCTACATGGACCGGGTCAACCGCATCCTGGTCGTGGACTGCCTGCCCGACACGCAGGTCGCGCGCGTGATGAAGCGCAGCGGACTTTCCAAGGCGGAGGCGGAACGCATCCTCGCGGCCCAGACCACGCGGACCGCGCGGCTCGCCGCCGCCGACGACGTGATCGACAACGAAGGTCCGATCGAGCGGCTGCGGCCGCAGGTGGAGCGGCTGCACCGGACCTACCTGGCGCTCGAGGCGAAGCCGTGACGCATTCGGGTTTACTTCCGGGTCCGGTTTGCCCGATACTGCGCGCGATCTGCAACGGGCGAGCGCCGTGATCAGCTACGAGTTCCCGCTGAACGAAAGAATCCGGACCCTGCTCCGGCTCGAGGATCTCTACGACAAGATCGAGTACTTCACGTCGCTCACCGACGCGCAGGAACATCATGTCGCGATCCTCACGCTGTTCGAGATCCTCGACATCGCCGGCCGCGCCGACCTGAAGTCGGAGCTGATGCAGGAACTCGAGCGCCAGCGCCAGAACCTCGAGAGCCTGCGCAACAACCCCGCCATCTCCACCGGTGCCCTGGACGAAGTCCTGGGCGACATCGACCGCGCCAACGCGACGCTGTTCCAGGCCTCCGGCAAGACCGGGCAGGAACTGCGCGAGAACGAGTGGCTGATGGCTATCCGCCAGCGCGCCGGCATTCCGGGCGGTGTCTGCGAGTTCGATCTGCCTTCGTACCATTACTGGCTGCACCTCGATCCGGCGCTCCGACGGGCGGACATCACCAAGTGGTTGGCGCCGTTCCTGCCGATGCGTGAAGGCATCCGCATCGTGCTGAGGCTGCTGCGCGAAAGCGGCAAGACCAGCACGGTGCTGGCGGCCAACGGCGTGTTCCAGCAGATGATGGGGGGCCGTCTGGCGCAGATGCTGCGGGTGGCGCTGGCGGAAAACGAAATCTGCGTGCCGGAGGTGAGTGCCAACAAGTACGCGCTCAACATCCGGTTCGCCCATGCCCAGGGCGCCGAGCGCGGCCGGACCTACGAAACCGACGTGACTTTCGAGATCACGTTCTGCAATCTCTGACCCATGGGCCCGGCCGCGAAACCGCGCCAGGTCGCCTGCCCGATCTGCAGCAAGCCGTCCGAATTCGCCCCTTCGAATCCCTGGCGGCCGTTCTGTTCCGAACGGTGCAAGCTGATCGACCTGGGGCAGTGGGCGTCGGAGGGCTATCGCATTCCGGTGGAAGACCAGGATCAGGGATTGCCTGAAGATCGGGAGTAGCGATTCCGGCAGGACCGAAGGTCAAGGGCCTTCCCACACTTTGAGCCGTGGACTCGGTTCCTAACTCCAAGCCGCGCGAATCGCCGCGATCCCATGAGCCCCTGCCCGACGCGCTGCGGTTAGATCCTCGACGCTCAGGCCCCCGATCGCATAGACCGGCATCGGCAATCCAGCCGCCAGTTCGCTGAAGTGCGACCACCCGATCCCGTTGGCGCCCGGGTGCGTGGGAGTCGGATTCACCGGGCCGATCACGACGTAGTCGGCCTCGAGCGCGACCGCCCGGGCGATCTCGGTCACGTCGTGGCAGGATGCGCCGAACAATCCAATCCGAGGGCGCTCGCTCCAGGTCATCAACCGGGCTGCACTCGCATGCAGGCCGTCGGCGGCCGCCGCCTGCGCGAAGGCTTCGGTGCCATTCGTGACCACGCGGCAGCCGGCAGCGTGCGCACGAGCGACGATCGTCCGGGCGAACGCCAGCCGCTCCGCTTCGGGCAGCGCGGGCTCGCGGACCTGCACCAGCCGCAATCCACCGGCGAGCGCCCGATCGAACCGGCTCAGGAAAATCTCGATCCCCACGTCGGTCGCATGCGTGACGCCCATGACGAGCGGCATGCCCAATGCCCGCAGGATCGGGCCGTTGGCCGGCAGGATCGGCTCGACGGTGAGATCCGGCAGGCGCTGCCACGCGAACTGCTGGCGTTCGCGGGATTGCAGCTCGCCGCGCCAGCGCGTGACGCGGAAGAAATTGAGGCGGACCTGGGCGTGCTCGTAGTCGTGGGTACGCGTGATCCACGGGTACGCCTCCTCTACGTCGACGCCGAGCTCTTCGTGCAGTTCGCGCGCGAGGGCAGCCTGAAGCTGCTCGCCCGCTTCCACCTTGCCCCCAGGGAACTCCCACCACCCCGCGTACACCTTGCCGGCGGGCCGCTGTGCGAGCAGGAAGCTCCCGTCGGGCCGCTCGAGGACGGCCGCGACCACTTCGACGCGGCGCGCCGCCGCGTTCACCGCTTCGACTTGGGCGCTCGCCCCTTCAACATGGCCCGGCCGGCATAGTCGCGGGCGAAATGCCAGGCGACGCGGCCGCTGCGCGATCCGCGCGACAACGCCCACTGGAGCGCCTCGCGTTCCATCGTGGCCGCATCGGCGATGGTGACACCGAGCCGTTCCACCCAGTAACGGGCGATGGCGAGGTAGTGATCCTGATCGAAGGGATAGAACGACACCCAGAGACCGAAGCGTTCGGACAAGGAGATCTTCTCTTCGACCGTTTCACCGGGATGGATCTCGTCGCCGACGTACTCGGTCTCGAGGTTCTCGCGCATGAACTCGGGCATCAGGTGGCGCCGGTTCGACGTGGCGTAGATCAGCACGTTCTCGCTGGTGGCGGCGATGGAGCCGTCGAGCACGGCCTTCAACGCCTTGTACGCAGGCTCGTCGGCTTCGAACGACAGGTCGTCGCAGAACAGGATGAAGCGGAAGGGCGCTTCGGCGACGCGGTCCACCAGGTCGGGCAGATCCACCAGGTCCTGCTTCTCCATCTCGATGAGACGCAAGCCCTTCGCAGCGTACTTGGCGAGCACGGCCTTCACCAGCGACGACTTGCCGGTGCCACGGGCGCCGGTCAGCAGCACGTTGTTGGCGGGCACGCCTTCGACGAACTGGCGCGTGTTCGCATCGACCAGTTCCATCTGGGCTTCAATACCGCGCAGGTCCTTGAGGGCGATACGATGCGGATGGTCAACCGGCACGATGGCCGCGGACCCGCCGCGCTTGCGCCAGCGAAACGCGATCGTCTTCGCGAAGTCGGGCATGGGAGCGGGCGCCGGCAGCAGCGTCTCCACGCGGGCCAGCAACGCCTCGACCCGCTCGATCACGCCGTCGAAACTCGGCGCGCCGCGCTCACGTGCGGTATTCGGCATTGATCTTGACGTAGTCGTAGGAGTAATCGCAGGTCCACACGGTCGTGGCGGCTACGCCGCGCCCGAGATGAACCCGCACCGTGATCTCCGCGGGCTTCATGACCCGCACACCATCCTCCTCGCGATAGCTGGCCGCGCGTCCACCGCGGTCGATGACCTGGACGTCGCCGAGCCACAGATTCACGCGCGAGGTGTCGAGGCCCGCCACACCGGCGTTGCCGATCGCCATCAGCAATCGCCCGAGGTTCGGATCGGAAGCGAAGAACGCGGTCTTCACCAGCGGCGAGTTGGCGATGCCGCGGGCTACACGCAACACCTCGGCGGTGTCCGCACCACCTTCCACCTGCACGGTGATGAACTTGGTCGCACCTTCGCCATCGCGGGCGATGGCCTGCGCGAGCGGCACGGCGACGCTTTCGACGGCCACGCGCAGCGCACGATACGCATCGCCATCGGCGGTGATCTCGGGGGCACCGCTGGCACCGGTGGCGACGAGAATGAAGGAGTCGTTGGTCGACGTGTCGCCGTCCACCGTGACGCGATTGAAGGAGGCGTCCGCCACTTCGCGCACCAATCGACTCAGCAGTTCCGGGGCGACCGCCGCGTCCGTGGCAACGAAAGCGAGCATGGTCGCCATGTTGGGCTGGAGCATGCCCACGCCCTTGGCGATGCCGGTGACGGTGACCGTCTTGCCGCCGATCGCGACCTGGGTCGAGGCGCCCTTGGGCACCGTGTCCGTCGTCATGATCGCGCTCGCCGCGTCGGCCCACTGGCGCCCACCCAGCGTGGCGAAGCATTCCGGCAGCGCGGCTTCGATGCGGTCCACCGGCAGGTGCTCGAGGATCACGCCGGTGGAGAACGGCAGCACGTCGGTGCGCGCGCAACCGAGCAGCTTCGCCGCCGCATCGCACGTGGCGAGCGCGGCGGCAAGACCGCGCTCACCGGTACCGCAGTTCGCATTGCCGGCGTTCACCACGACGCCACGCACCGACCGGCTCTCCACGAGATGCCGGCGGCAGATCTGCACCGGCGCGGCCGCGAAGCTGTTCTGCGTGAACACGCCCGCTACCCGGGTACCGGGAGCGAAGCGCATCAGCATCAGGTCACGGCGCTTCGCCTTGCGAATGCCGGCGTAGGCGAATCCCAACTCGACGCCGGCGACCGGATGCAGCGACGCTGCATCGGGAGGTGCGAGATTGACTGCCATGTCGGAGCGTCAGCCGAGCTTGCCGTGGCACTGCTTGTACTTCTTGCCCGATCCGCAGGGACACGGATCGTTGCGACCGACCTTGCGCGCAGCACGGATCGGCTGCGCTTTCTGGTCGGCATTGGCTTCCTCGAGCGCCTCGTCCTGATCGGCGTGCTGGTAGCGCACATTCTCGAGATGCACCGGTTCCTCGGCCTTCTCGAGCTCCTGCTCGGTGCGCACTTGCACGGTCATCAGGATGCGCGTGACTTCGTTGCGCACCGTGGAGAGCAGCATCTCGAAGAGCTCGAAGGCTTCGCGCTTGTATTCCTGCTTCGGGTTCTTCTGCGCGTAGCCGCGCAGGTGAATGCCCTGTCGCAGATGATCGAGCGCAGCCAGGTGCTCGCGCCAGTGGGTGTCCACGCTCTGCAGCATGATGGCACGCTCGTACTGATGCCATGCGTCCGGGTCCACGGCGGTCAGCTTGTTCGCGTACTGGTCGTTCGCCGCCTTGATGACCCGTGCCTTGAGTTCGTCCGCGTCCAGCTTGTCGTCTTCGGCGAGCCACCGACTGGCCGGCGCGTCGAGATTGAGTTCTGCGAGCAGCGCCTTCTCGAGCCCCGGCACATCCCACTGCTCCTCGACGCTCTCCGGCGGGATGTACTGCGCGACGATGTCCTCGATGGTCCGTTCGCGCAGGCCCTGGGTCGCTTCGGATACGTCGCTGCTTTCGAGCAGTTCGTTGCGCTGGTGATAAATCACGCGCCGCTGGTCGTTGGCGACGTCGTCGTACTCGAGCAGTTGCTTGCGTATGTCGAAGTTGCGGGCTTCCACCTTGCGCTGGGCGTTCTCGATCGCGCGCGTCACCCACGGATGCTCGATCGCCTCGCCTTCGGGCATCTTGAGCCGCTCCATGATGGCAGCCACGCGATCCGACGCGAAGATGCGCAGCAGCGGATCCTCCAGCGACAGGTAGAAGCGGCTCGAACCCGGGTCGCCCTGGCGGCCGGACCGGCCGCGCAACTGGTTGTCGACGCGCCGCGATTCGTGGCGCTCGGTCCCGACGATGTGCAAGCCGCCGGCCGCCACGACCTGGTCATGCAAGCCTTGCCAGCGTGCGCGGATATCCGCGACCTTTGCTTGGCTTTGCTCGTCGGACAGTTCCGCATTGGCCTGGACCTGCGCGATCTCTGGTTCCGGATTGCCGCCGAGCACGATGTCGGTGCCGCGGCCCGCCATGTTGGTGGCGATGGTGACCATCTTCGGGCGACCGGCCTGCGCCACGATCTCGGCTTCGCGCGCGTGCTGCTTCGCGTTCAGCACCTGGTGCGGCAACTTCACCTTGTCGAGCATGCCCGAGAGCAGTTCGGAGTTCTCGATCGACGTGGTGCCGACCAGGACCGGCTGGCCGCGCTCGTAGCAGTCCTGGATGTCGTTGATCACCGCCTGGTACTTCTCCTTGGCGGTGCGGAACACCTGGTCCATGCGATCGGCACGGATCATCGGCCGATGCGTCGGCACGATCACGGTCTCGAGGCCGTAGATATGCTGGAACTCGTAGGCTTCGGTGTCGGCCGTTCCGGTCATCCCCGCGAGCTTCTTGTACATGCGGAAATAGTTCTGGAAGGTGATCGAGGCGAGCGTCTGGTTCTCCTTCTGGATCGAGACGCCTTCCTTCGCTTCGACCGCCTGGTGCAGGCCATCGGACCAGCGCCGGCCCGACATGAGGCGGCCGGTGAATTCGTCGACGATCACCACTTCGCCGTTCTGGACGACGTAGTGCTGGTCGCGGTGATACAAAGCGTGTGCGCGCAACGCGGCGTACACGTGGTGCATCAACTGGATGTTGGTGGCGTCGTAGAGGCTGCCGCCCTCGGGCAGCAGGCCCGCGTTGGTGAGCAGCTCTTCGGCCTTCTCGTGGCCGGCCTCGGTGAGCAGCACCTGATGCGCCTTCTCGTCCACCGAGAAATCGCCGGGCCCGTTCTCTTCCTTCTGGCGCTCGAGCAGGGGCACCAGCGCATTCACCTTCACGTAGAGGTCGGTGTGCTCTTCCGCCTGGCCGGAGATGATGAGCGGCGTACGCGCTTCGTCGATCAGGATCGAGTCCACTTCGTCGACGATCGCGAAGGCGAGCTTGCGCTGCACCCGCTCGCTGGTCTGATAGACCATGTTGTCGCGCAGGTAGTCGAAGCCGAACTCGTTGTTGGTACCGTACGTGATGTCGG
The DNA here is from genome assembly GCA_019747905.1 of Burkholderiales bacterium. Classification (GTDB taxonomy): domain Bacteria; phylum Pseudomonadota; class Gammaproteobacteria; order Burkholderiales. Next base: position 24,183 of record JAIEQG010000076.1, on the reverse strand, counting down.
CGGCGTAGGCCTCCTGCTTGAGGCCGTGCTCCATCTGCGACAGGTTGACCCCGACGGTCAAGCCGAGGAAGCCGTAGATCTTGCCCATCCAGGCGGCGTCGCGACTCGCCAGGTAGTCGTTCACCGTGACAACGTGCACGCCGGTTCCGGCGAGCGCATTGAGGTAGGCCGGCAATGTCGCCATCAGCGTCTTGCCTTCGCCGGTGCGCATCTCGGCGATCTTGCCCTGGTGCAGCACCATGCCGCCCACGAGCTGGACGTCGAAGTGGCGCATGCCGAGCACGCGCCGGCTCGCCTCGCGCACCGTGGCAAACGCCTCGGGCAGGAGCTGGTCGAGAGTCTCGCCGCGTCCGAGCCGCTCCTTGAACTCACCGGTCTTCGCCTGGAGTTCGGCGTCGGTCAGATTCTGCAGCGCTGATTCGAGCGCGTTGACGGCACGGACCGTCTGCGAGTAACGCTTCAACAGCCGGTCGTTGCGACTGCCGAAGACCTTCTTGAGCAGGTTGCTGATCATGTTTTGCTGGTGTTGGTGCGGCCTTCAAAAACGCCGAGGGGTGGAAGCGCCTTGCGCCCCCACCCCTCGTGCCGACTTGTCGAACCGCCGCGGCAGTTAACCGGGCGGCTGCAGGAACCTCGAGGGATTCTGCGCCACACCCCGCATCCTCACTTCGAAGTGCAGATGCGGTCCGGTGGAGCGCCCGGTGCTGCCTACTTCGCCGATCTTGCCGCCACGCAGGACCACATCGCCAACCTTCACCGTCCGCTTCGAAGCATGACCGTAACGCGTGACGAGGTCATTGCCGTGATCGATCTCGATCATATTACCATATTGAGGGTGAAACTCTGAGGCCACGACCACGCCGCCGGCCGCCGCGCGGATCGGATTTCCGACCTCGCCCATGAAGTCGACGCCTTCGTGAAAGGCGTTGTACCCGGTGAACGGGTCGATGCGCCAGCCGAAGTTCGAACTGTAGAGTCCCGACCCCGTCGGCATCGCGGTCGGCTGGAACTGCTTGCGGGCATGCGCCTCGGTCATGACCGATTCGAGCACCCCGAGCTTGTCGGAGCCGTCGTCCACCTGCTTCGCGAGGAGGTCGATACGGCTCTTCAGCTCTTCCACGGAAACTTCGATCGGCGCCATGGTGACCAGCGCACCGCCCTTCGCGCCGGCGTCGAACGTGAAATCCTGAGGTTTCAGGCCGGCGAGCTTGGAAACGCGCTCACCCATCGTGTTGAGCTTGAAGATCTGGGCCTGCATCTCGCCCAGCTTCGAGGCCATCGTGTTGAGGCTCTCGCGCAGATAGGACTGGGCCTTGCGGCTTTCCTGCGCCTGCGCATCCGCCATGAAGGCGTGCAGCAGCGGGCTGTTGGTCGCCACCGCGTACCGCAGCGACATGTAGTTGAGGAGCACGGCGAGCGACACGACCGCGAGCAACCCCAGCATGCCCAGGAAAGCGAGCTGCGGGCGCGTGACCGTATAGCTGCGAGCCTTCTTCAGCCGTCCGGAAACCAGAATAATGTCCACGCTCGAAACCCTCCCGAAGCACACTCTTTGACCATGGCAGCGAAATCGATCGGCGACTGGCTCTCCCGGCAGGCAACGCCCGAGGACGTCATCCGCCGTGCCAACCGACTGCTGGCCCTACAGCGACTGTATGCGAATTGTGTTCCCGACCCCTTGGCCCGGTTGAGCGAAGTGGCCAATCTCAAGGACGGGGAATTGCTCGTCCGGGCAGATAACGGCGCGGCGGCGGCGAAGTTGAAACAGTTGGCGCCGACCATCCTGGACAAGATAAGAACTACGAATCAGGATGTTACGAAAGTTTCAGTGACCGTCCGACCGGTCGGCCAACCCTCCCCGGGCGCTGGCGCACAGGCAAAGCGCGCACGGGTGCCGGCACGCGGAGTGCACCACATTGAGGCATTTAGCGGCTCGCTGCAAGACTCGCCGCTCAAATCGGCCCTGGAGCGCCTGGCGGCGCGGCAGAAAACCTACCTCAAATAACCAGTATGAGGCGCTCCAGGACGAAGAGCGCCATGGCCACCCCGGCCAGCACAGCGGCAAATTTCGTCACCTGCCAGGCGAACCGCAGCCAGCGGCGGTCGCCCGTCAGGAATGCCGTGACGATCGAGGCTCCGACCGTCAGGAGCACCAGAAACCCGACGATCCGCAGGACGATCACGCTCGAAGTCTCCTCCCGGAGCAGCGGCTGACAGCGCGCCGCCGGGGGTTTGGGCTCAGCCCTCGCCGGGCCTGCCATCGGCCGGAGGCCGATGTCCTTCGTCAGGCACAGACAGTCCGCAGGGACTGTCTGTGTCCGGACTCAGCCCCAAGAGGGCTGGCCCCCTCGGGGGGAAAGGCCGCAGGCCTATCGGGGGAGGTGTCACCTCAGGCGGTCTGGAACTGAAGCTTCAGGAACGCCGGCGCCGCCGCATCGTCCTCGGCGAAAGTCGCGTATTCCCAGGCCGTGGCGTCCTCGAGCAGGCGCCGCAGCACCGCGTTGTTGAGCGCGTGGCCCGACTTGAAGGCACGGAACCCGCCGATCAGTGGATGCCCCAGGAGGTACAGGTCACCGACCGCGTCCAGAACCTTGTGCTTCACGAATTCGTCCTCGTAGCGCAGGCCGTCGCTGTTCAGCACGCGGTATTCGTCCATGACGATCGCGTTCTCCAGGCTGCCGCCGAGGGCCAGACCCTGGGCCCGCATGCTCTCGACCTCGTGCATGAACCCGAACGTACGGGCGCGGCTGATCTCGCGCACGTAGGACGTCTCGGCAAAGTCCACCGTGACGTGATTGCCGGAGTCGTCGAAGGCCGGATGCTTGAAGTCGATGGAAAAATCCAGGCGGAACCCGTTGTACGGCTCGAGCTTCGCCCATTTGTCGCCGTGACGCGCTTCGATCGTCTTCAGCACGCGGATGAACTTCTTGGCTGCGTTCTGCTCTTCGATCCCGGCCGATTGCAGCAGGAACACGAAGGGGCCGGCGCTACCGTCCATGATCGGGACTTCCGCCGCCGTGAGATCGACGAGGACGTTGTCGATGCCGAGCCCCGCGAGCGCCGACATGAGGTGCTCGACGGTCGACACGCGCACCCCATCCTTCTCGAGACACGATGACAAACGCGTATCGCCGACCGCGTACGGCGAGGCCGGAATGTCCGCCGCGCCCTGCACGTCGACGCGACGGAAGATGACGCCGGTGTCGGCCGGCGCCGGTCGCAGCGTGAGGGCCACCTTCTCGCCGGTATGCAAACCGACGCCGGTGGCGCGCACGACATTCTTCAGTGTGCGTTGTTTGATCATCGAAGCTCGGGCTGCCTGGGCGGGTGGATTATGCAGCGCAGCAAGTCCTTGAAAAGCTTACCACGCCAATGACATCAACGGCCACAGCAGCGCAACATTTACGTGTCGCAGCATGACGACGGTTGCGCCGGTGGACTCGCCTGCTGCGTCAGTTTCCCACCCTCAGCCCTCGCCGGACCTGCCATCGACCAGGGGCCGATGGCCAACGGCCAAGCACAGACAGTCCGCAGGGACTGTCTGTGTCCGGCCTCAGTCCACAAGATGGCTGGCCCCTTGGGGGGAAAGGCCGCAAGGCCTATCGGGGGGAGCGTCACTTTAGTCGGCCTGTTTGCGCAGGAAGGCCGGGATGTCGAGCATTTCCACGCCCGACTGCTTCATGGCCTCGATGGTGGCGTCGCGATTGCGCCGGCGAATCACGGCCGGAGCATCCAGCGCCGCGTAGTCGGGATCCAGCGTCGGCATCGCGAGCGGTACCGAGTCGGTCCCCGTCTTCACCACCTGCAACGGCTTCTGCTGCTGCCGGTTGACCGGGCTCCCCAGGCCGGTCGCGACCATGGTGACCCGCAGGTTGTCGCCCAGCGCCTCGTCGATGACGGTGCCGACGATGACCGTCGCGTCGTCGGCCGTGAACGCCTTGATGGTGTTCATCACTTCGTGCACTTCCTTCATCTTGAGGCTCATCGACGCGGTGATGTTCACCAGCACGCCGCGTGCACCCGCGAGATTGACGTCTTCGAGCAGCGGGCTCGCGACGGCCTGCTCCGCCGCCTCGGTCGCCCGATGCGGGCCCGACGCGAGCGACGAACCCATCATCGCCATGCCCATCTCGGACATGACCGTGCGCACGTCCGCGAAGTCGACGTTCACTAGGCCGGGGCACTTGATCACTTCGGCGATGCCTGCGACCGCGCCGTGCAGCACGCCGTTGGCAGCCTTGAAGGCGTCGAGCATCGAGATGTCCTCGCCCAGCACGGCCATCAGCTTGTCGTTCGGGATCACGATGAGCGAGTCGACGTGGCGCGACAACTCCTCGAGCCCGTTCTGCGCGATCTTGAGGCGCTTGCCTTCGAAAGCGAACGGCTTGGTGACCACCGCCACGGTGAGAATGCCAAGCTCGCGCGCCACTTCCGCGACGATCGGGGCCGCCCCGGTACCGGTGCCCCCGCCCATGCCCGCGGTGAGGAACAGCATGTCGGCACCTTCGATCAGTTCGATGATGCGCTCGCGATCCTCCATCGCCGACTGCCGACCCACGTCGGGGTTGGCGCCGGCCCCCAGTCCCTTGGTCACCCCGGTCCCGAGCTGCAGCAGATGCTGCGCGCGGTTGCGCTTCAACGCCTGTGCATCGGTGTTCATGCAGATGAACTCGACGCCTTCGACGCCGCGCTCGAGCATGTGGTCCACGGCGTTGCCGCCGCAGCCGCCCACACCCACCACCTTGATGACCGCTTCCTGGGGTTGCGTATCCATGATTTCGAACATTGTGTCGTCTCCTCTAGCCTCAATAAGAAAACCCGAACTACCTCGTACCCTTGCGTACCCGTATCACCCGACTCAGAAATTGATCTGGAACCATTCCTTCATCCGCTGGAACACCTGCTGGAAGCTGCCGGAATTCAACTTGGTGAGCTCGCGCCGGCGGTGCTGGTCGTGCGCTGCCATCAGCAGCCCCACGCCGGTGGAGAAACGCGGACTGCGGATCACCTCGGACAGCGGCCCCGCGTAAGTGGGAAGCCCCAGGCGCACCGGCATGTGGAACACCTCTTCGCCCAGTTCCACCATGCCTTGCATCGCGGCACTGCCACCGGTGATGACCACCCCCGAGGAAAGCAGGTCTTCATAGCCGCTGCGACGCAGCTCCGCCTGCACCAGCGAGTAGAGTTCCTCGACGCGCGGCTCGATCACCTCGGCGAGCGTCTGGCGCGACAGCTGCCTCGTGTGCCGATCGCCCACACCGGGCACTTCCACCATCTCCGCCGGATTGGCGAGCTGGCGCAGCGCGCAGCCGTACTTGCGCTTGATCTCTTCGGCATCCTTGGTCGGCGTGCGCAATGCCATCGCAATGTCGTTGGTGATCTGGTCGCCGGCGATGGGGATCACCGCCGTGTGCCGGATCGCGCCTTGCGTGAACACCGCGATGTCCGCCGTGCCGCCGCCGATGTCGACGAGCGCGACGCCGAGGTCTTTCTCGTCCTCGGAGAGCGTCGCCATGGCGGAGGCGAGCGGCTGCAGGATGAGATCGCGCACCTCGAGGCCGCAGCGCCGCACGCACTTCAGGATGTTCTGCGCCGCCGACACCGCGCCGGTCACGATGTGCACCTTCACCTCGAGGCGCACGCCGCTCATGCCCATCGGTTCGCGCACGTCCTCCTGACCGTCGATCACGAACTCCTGATTGAGCACGTGCAGGATCTGCTGGTCGGTCGGAATGTTGACGGCCTTCGCGGTCTCGATGACGCGATCGACGTCGAGCTGCGCCACCTCGCGATCCTTGATCGCCACCATGCCGTGCGAGTTGAAGCTCTTGATGTGGCTGCCGGCGATGCCGGTGTAGACGTCGCGGATCTTGCAGTCGGCCATCAGTTCGGCCTCTTCGAGCGCGCGCTGGATGGCGTTCACCGTCGACTCGATGTTGACGACGACACCCTTCTTCAAGCCGCGCGAGGGCGCGTTTCCGGTGCCGATCACCTGGAACATCCCGTCCGGAGTCGCTTCGGCGACGATGGCGACGATCTTCGAAGTCCCGATGTCGAGCCCGACGATCAGGTTCTTCGCGTCCTTGCCCTTGCTCATCATCGTCATGCGCTTGTGTTCTGCGAGGTCCATCGCCTCATTCTCCCAAGTCAGGCTTTCGTGTTGCCGGTCCATTTGAGGTCTCGCACCCGCACCGCGAAACCGTTCGGATAACGCAGGTCCACCACTGCAGGCGGCTCACGCATCAACGCGACGCTCGATGCATACGCGCCCGCGAACTTCTCGAGCCGCGCCACCACCTGTTCCCGGCCGAGTTCGAGCGTCATGCCATCGGCAAGACGCACGCGCCAGGCTCGCCGGGCCGACAGGTTCACTTCCGCCACTTTCTTGCCCACCGGTGCCAGCAACTGCTGGAACCGTGTGTAGTTGTCGGCGAGGTCGTGCGAGGCTTCCTTCGGGCCGGTGAACACCGGCAGACGGGCGTCGCTGGCCGCCTCGAACACTTCACCGAACGTGTTCACGAGCCCTTCGTCGCCCCACCGCGCCAGGGCAACGTGTTCTTCGAGCGCCACTTCGAGGCGATCGGGCCAGTGCCGGCGGACGTTGACCCGCCGGACCCACGGCAGCTTCTCGAACGCGCCGCGCGAGCCGTCCAGGTTGATGGTGAAGAAGTTGCCCTTCAGTTCGTTGCGGACCACGGTTTCGATCTGGTCGCGCGTGACGTGCGACACCTCGCCCAGCACCTTCACTTCGCGCACCGGAAAGATCGGCAGATGGATCGCGATGATCAGCACCATGTACATGAGTGCCACGATCGCGAGCCCGTAGAGCAGGTTCGCCGCCGCCGTCAGGAGCTCGGGTCTATCCCACATGGGCGAGCTCCAGGATGCGCACCACCAGCGCGTCGAAGTCCATCCCCGCCGCCTTGGCCGCCATGGGCACCAGGCTGTGCCCCGTCATGCCGGGCGAGGTGTTCATTTCCAGCAAGGACACCGAGCCGTCCTTGCGCCGGATCAGGTCGGCACGGCCCCAGCCTTCGCAGCCGAGCGCTTCGACCGAACGCATCACGAGCGCTCGAATCTCGCGCTCCGTCGCGGCCGGCAGGCCGCACGGGCAGATGTACTTGGTTTCGTCGCTGAAATACTTGTTCTGGTAATCGTAGTTGCCATGCGGTGCTTCGATGCGGATGAGCGGCAAGGCCTGGTCGCCGACGAAGCTCGCCGTCAACTCTTCACCCGCCACGAACTCCTCGGCCAGCACCATCGGATCGTGCTTGACCGCCAGCGCGTAGGCCTGAGGCAGCTGGGACGCTTTCGCGACCTTGGTGAGGCCGATGGTCGAACCTTCCCGAGCCGGCTTCACGATGAGCGGCAGGCCGAGATTCGCGGCAACCTTCTTCCATGGGCTGCCCGCGTGCAGCACTTCGAAGCGCGGCGTCGGAATGCCGCAGGCCATCCATACGAGCTTGGTGCGGATCTTGTCCATGGCGAGGGCCGACGCCATCACGCCACTGCCGGTATAGGGAATGCCCATCAGCTCCAGCGCACCCTGCACCGTGCCGTCCTCGCCGTAGCGCCCATGCAACGCGATGAACACGCGATCGAAGCCGTCGCGCTTCACTTCGAAGATGTCGCGCTCCGCGGGATCGAAGGGATGGGCATTCACCCCGGCGCGGCGCAAGCCCGCCAGCACCGCGGTACCGGACATGAGCGAGATCTCGCGTTCTGCGGAACGTCCGCCGAAGAGCACCGCGACCTTGCCGAAGCGCTTCACAGCGGTTCTCCGATCACACGTACCTCAGGCTCCAGCACCACACCCCGCTCGCGCAACACGGTCTCTCGTACCTCCTGAATCAATTGCTCGATCTCCGACCCGCGGGCATTGCCCACGTTGACGATGAAATTCGCGTGCTTCGGCGACACCATCGCGTCACCGATGCGATAGCCCTTCAGTTCACAGGACTCGATGAGGCGCGCCGCGTGGTCGCCAAGCGGGTTGCGGAACACCGATCCGGCGTTGGGCAGGTTGAGCGGTTGCGACGCGATGCGACGCGAGAGCAGCTCCTTGATCTTCACGCGGGCGGCGTTGCCATCGCCCCTGGGGAAGCGGAACCACGCCGCCGCGAACCACTCCTCGCGGAGCGCGGTGGGCGCAGTCGGATCGGGCGTGAGTTCGCAATGCCGGTACCCGATCAGATATTCGCCAGGTTCGCGCTCGATCAGCGTGCCGGCGCGGTCGATGGCGAGTACCTTCGCGACGCGGCCCCAAGTCTCCGCTCCGTAGCAGCCCGCATTCATCGCGAGCGCACCGCCGACGGTCCCGGGAATGCCCGAGAGAAACTCGGCGCCGGCGTAGTCGTGCGTGGCCGCGAACCGCGACACCTTGGGGCTCGCGACGCCGGCCTCGGCGTAGATCAACCCGGCGGCGGTGATCTCGAGGCGCTTCAATGCTCCATGCGTGAACACCACCGTGCCCCGCACCCCTCCGTCGCGCACCAGCAGGTTGCTGCCGAGGCCCACCAGGTGCACCGGCTCGTCCTTCGGAATCGTCGACAGGAAGACGCGCAAGTCCTCCAGGTCGGCCGGGATGTAGGCCCGGTCGGCCGTGCCGCCCGCCCGCCAGCTCGTGTGGCGGCTCATGGGTTCGTCATGCCGAAACTCGCCGCGCAATCCGTGCCCCGCAATCCTGAGAACCTCGGTCATGTCCATCGATCAACTCGCGGACGCCTCGTGCACGGTCATGGCGGGCACCTGCCCGATCGACCCCGCACCCATCGTCACCACCACATCGCCAGGCTGTGCCGCAGCCAGAATCGCCGCGGGCAGTTCCTTCCAGTCCTCCACGAAAATCGGCTCCACCTTGCCGAGCACCCGGATCGCGCGCGCGAGCGAGCGACCGTCGGCAGCGACGATCGGCGCCTCGCCGGCGGCGTACACCTCGGTCAACAGCAACGCATCGGCCGAGGAGAGCACCTTCACGAAGTCCTCGAACACGTCGCGCGTGCGCGTGTAGCGATGGGGCTGGAACGCCAGCATCAGGCGCCGTCCGGGAAATGCGCCGCGCGCGGCCGCGAGCGTTGCGGCCATTTCGGCCGGGTGGTGGCCGTAGTCATCGATCAGCGTGAAGCTGCCACCGGGGAGCTGCACTTCGCCGTAGCGCTGGAACCGCCGGCCGACGCCACGGAACTCGGCCAGCGCCTTCCCGATCGCCGCATCCGACGCGCCCACTTCCATCCCGACCGAGATCGCGGCCAGCGCGTTCTGCACGTTGTGCACCCCCGGCAGATTGAGGGTGACATCGAAGCTGCGCGCGGCGCCGCCGTTGGCGGCGCAGTGCACGCGAAAGCGCATGCGGCCGCCTTCGTGGACGATGTCGGAAGCCCGGATCTGCGCATCCTCGGACAACCCGTAGGTCGTGACCGGCTTGGTAAGGAACGGGATGATGCTGCGCACGTTGGCGTCGTCCACGCATAGCACGGCCATGCCGTAGAAGGGCAGCCGCTGCACGAAGTCCACGAACGCCTGTCGCAGGCGCGCGAAGTCGTGACCGTAGGTTTCCATGTGATCGGCATCGATGTTCGTGATGACCGACAGCACCGGCTGCAGGTACAGGAACGAGGCGTCCGATTCGTCCGCCTCCGCCACGATGAACTCGCCGCTGCCCAGTTGCGCGTGCGAGCCGGCCGCTTCGAGCCGCCCTCCGATCACGAACGTCGGATCCATGCCGGCCTCCGCGAGCACGCTCGCGACCAGGCTGGTGGTGGTGGTCTTGCCGTGCGTCCCCGCCACGGCGATGCCCTGGCGCAGGCGCATCAACTCGGCCAGCATCAGCGCGCGCGGTACGACCGGGATGCGCTTCGCTCTCGCGGTCGCCACTTCCACGTTGTCGGGCTTCACCGCCGTGGACGTGACCACGGCATCGGCCCCGTTGATGTTGGCCGCCTCGTGCCCCACCTTCACCGTGGCGCCAAGCCGCACCAGGCGCTGTGTGACGGAGTTCTCCGACAGATCCGAACCGCTCACCTGATAGCCGAGATTGAGCAGCACTTCGGCGATGCCGCTCATGCCCGAGCCGCCGATGCCGACGAAGTGCACGTGTTTCACCTTGTGCTTCATCGCGCCATCTCCACGCAGGCATCGGCCACGCGGCGCGCCGCATCCGGCTTGGCGAGCGCGCGCGCTTTCTGCGCCATGTCGAGCAGCGCGTCGCGGGTGAAGCCGCGAATGAGATCGGCCAGCCGCTGCGGCGTGAACTCCGGTTGCGGCAGCAACACCGCTGCGCCGGAACCGGCGAGGAAGCGGGCGTTGGCGGTCTGGTGATCGTCGACGGCGTGCGGCAGCGGCACGAACACCGCGGCCACGCCGACCGTCGCCACTTCCGACACGGTGAGCGCCCCGGCGCGGCAGATCACGAAATCCGCTTCGCCGAGCGCCCAGGCCATGTCGTCGATGAAGGCCACGCATTCGCCGTCGACCCCGGCAGCCGCATAGTTCGCCTTGAGCGCATCGATCTGCTTCGCGCCCGACTGGTGCAGTACCGCGGGGCGGCGTTCGGCATCCAGCTTCGCGAGCGCTTTCGGCACCACGTCGTTCAGCACCATCGCCCCGAGGCTTCCACCGACCACCAGCAGCCGCAATCGGCCGTCACGCGCATTGAATCGTTGCACCGGATCAGGCAGGGCGGCGATGTCGGCGCGGATCGGGTTGCCGGTCCACTGCGCTTTCTTCAGCGTATCCGGGAAGCCGGTCATGCGCCGATCGGCCACGCCCGCCAGCACCTTGTTCGCGAGGCCGGCGATCGCGTTCTGTTCGTGCAGCAGCAGCGGCCGACCGAACAGGGCGGCCATCATGCCACCGGGGAACGAGATGTAACCGCCCATCCCCAGGACCACATCGGGGCGGACGCGGAAGATCACGCGCGCGCACTGCCAGAACGCGATCAGCAGATTGAGCGGCAACAGGGCCGCGCGCACCAGGCCCTTGCCGCGCAAACCGGCGAACCGGATGAACTCCACCGGATAGCCGCGCTTGGGTACCAGATCCGCTTCCATGCCGGCACGCGAACCCAGCCATACGACTTGCCAGCCCCGATCGCGCAGGTGATCCGCCACGGCAAGCGCCGGGAATACGTGTCCCCCGGTGCCACCCGCCATGATGAGAATGGTGCGACTCATACGCTCCGACCTCGCATGAGCTCGCGATTCTCCCAATCCACCCGCAACAGGATGGCGAGGCCTGCCAGATTGGCGACGATGCCGCTGCCGCCGAACGAGAGCAGTGGCAACGTGAGCCCCTTGGTGGGCAGCACGCCCATGTTGACACCCATGTTGATGAGCGCCTGGGTGCCGATCCATAACCCGATGCCCTGGGCCACGAGTGCGGAGTAGTAGCGCTCCAGCTTGGCGGCCTGGCTGCCGATGGAGAACGCCCGCAGCACCAGCCACGCGAACAAGCCGAGCACGACGATGACACCGAAGAAGCCGAGTTCCTCGGCGATCACGGCGAGGAGAAAGTCGGTATGCGCCTCTGGCAGGTAGAACAGCTTCTCGACACTGGCCCCGAGCCCCACGCCGAACCACTCGCCGCGGCCGAAGGCGATGAGCGCGTGTGACAACTGGTAGCCCTTGCCATAGGGATCGGACCAGGGATCGAGGAAGCCAGCGATGCGCTGCAGGCGGTAGGGCGAAGTCCAGATCAGGGCGACGAAGCCCACCACCAGCAGCGCGATCAGTGCGACGAACAGGCGCCAGTTCATGCCGCCGAGGAACAGGATGCCCATCGCGATCACCGTGATCACGGCGAACGCGCCGAAGTCAGGCTCCATCAGCAGCAGCGCACCGACGAACAGCATCACGCCGAACAGCGGCATGAAGCCCTTGCGGAAGCTGCCCATGTGCGCGGCCTTGCGCACCGTGTAATCGGCGGCATAGAGCACGACGAACAGCTTCACGAGTTCGGAGGGCTGGAAGCCGACACCGAAGAAGCGCAACCAGCGCTGGCTGCCGTTCACTTCGCGACCGACGCCGGGAATCAGCACCACGATCAACAGGAAGGCGCCGAACGTGAACAGGTACGGGGCCGCCTGCTGCCACAGACGCATCGGGAACTGGAACGCGATCAGCGCAGCCACCAGGCTCACCACCAGGAATCCGGCATGCCGTATCAGGAAGTACTGCGGCTGAAAGCTGCTCAAGCGGCTGCCTTCGGCCATGGCGATGGAAGCGGAGTACACCATCACCAGGCCGATCGCGAGCAGCAATACCGTCGACCAGACGAGCGACTCGTCGTAGAGCGGCAGGCGCGAAGGACGCTTCAGCGCGGCGTAGAGCATGCCGCCTCCCCGAGTCGTTGCACCGCCGCGCGAAACACTTCGGCACGGTGTTCGTAGTTGCGGAACATGTCGAAGCTCGCGCACGCCGGCGACAGCATCACTGCGTCCCCGGGCTCGGATGCGCGAAAGGCGCTGTCCACCGCTGCGTCCATGTCGGCTGCCCGGTGCAGCGGAATGCCGGTGGACGCCAGCGCGTCTGCAATGGCCTCGCGGTCGCGGCCGATCAGTACCACCGCTCGAGCGTGCCCGGCCACAGCCGGTGCGAGCGGAGCGAAGTCCTGCCCCTTGCCGTCGCCGCCGGCGATCAGCACGACGAGCTCGGCCATGCCGTTCAGGGCCGCCACCGTTGCGCCGACGTTGGTGCCCTTCGAGTCGTCATAGAACCGCCGGCCGGCGATCTCGGCCACCAGTTGCACGCGGTGCGGCAGGCCTTCGAACTTCTCGAGCACCGGTACGAGTGCCGCGTAGTCAAGGCCGATGGCGCGCGCAAGAGCCAGGGCCGCGAGCGCGTTGGCCGCATTGTGCAAGCCGGCGATCCGCAGTCTGGCGACCGGCAGGATGCGCCGTGCGCCTTGCGCGAGATAGTCGGCGCCGTTGCGCAGCAAGCCCCACTCGCGATCGCCACTGGGCGCGCCGAGCCCGAACGACCACACCGGTGCATCTGCCCGCGCCAGGCCGACCGTGCGCGGATCGTCGCGGTTGACCACCTGCACTTCGGTCCCGATGAAGATCCGCGCTTTCGCAGCTGCGTAGTCGTCCATGCCGCGGTAGCGATCGAGATGGTCTTCGGACAGATTGAGGACCACGGCGGCGTCGGGACGCAGGTTCGCGGTGGTTTCGAGCTGGAAGCTCGACAGTTCGAGCACGATCGCCTGGGGCCACGCCCGTTGGCCCGACTCGATCTCTCCGAGCGCATCGAGCACGGGCAGGCCGATGTTGCCGGCGACGAGAGTCTCGAGGCCTGCGCCGCGGCACAGGGCACCGGTCATTTCGGTGACGGTGCTCTTGCCGTTGGACCCGGTGATCGCCAGGATCTTCGGCCGCGGCAACGCCAACTGCTTCGCCCGCGCTGCGACGGCAAGCGCGAACAGCTCGATGTCGCCGACCACGTCAATGCGGCGGGCAATGGCGGCCTGGATCTGCTGTTCGGCAAGCGGGACGCCGGGGCTTGCCGCCACCAGATCGACGTCGCGGAAACTTCCCGCACGAAACGCTCCGAGATCGATCGGCAACTGGGGGAACTCGCGGCGCACGGCATCCAGACCAGGCGGTTCCGCGCGCGAATCGGCCGCGCGCACGATGGCTCCATGCGTCGAAAGCCAGCGGATCATGGACACGCCGGTCGCACCCAGGCCCAGTACGAGAACGCGTTTGCCGGAGAGGTTCATCGCAGCTTGAGCGTCGAGAGCCCGAACAGGACCAGCATCATCGTGATGATCCAGAATCTGACCACCACCTGATTTTCCTTCCAGCCTTTCAGCTCGTAGTGGTGGTGCAACGGCGCCATTCGGAAGATGCGTTTTCCAGTGAGCTTGAACGAAGCCACCTGCAGCATCACCGACAACGTCTCCACCACGAACACACCGCCCATGATGAACAGCACGATCTCCTGGCGGACGATCACGGCGATGGTGCCGAGTGCGGCACCCAGCGCCAGCGCGCCGACGTCACCCATGAACACTTCGGCGGGATAGGCGTTGAACCACAGGAACGCGAGACCCGCACCGGCCAAGGCGGCGCACAGCACGGTCAGCTCGCCCGCCCCGGGGATGTAGGGGAAACCCAGATACTTCGCGAACACCGTGTTGCCAGCGACGTAGGCGAAGATTCCGAGCGCACTGCCCACCATCACGGTGGGCATGATCGCGAGGCCATCGAGGCCGTCGGTCAGGTTGACCGCGTTGGACGTACCGACGATCACGAAGTAGGTGAGGATGATGAAGCCGATGACGCCCAGCGGATAGGCGACGTGCTTGAAGAACGGCACGATCAACTGGGTCTCGGTAGGCAGTGTCGCGGAGAACGCGAGGAACAGCGCGGCGGCCATGCCGATCACCGACTGCCAGAAGTACTTGTAGCGCGCCGGCAGGCCTTTCGGATTGCGGTACACCACCTTGCGATAGTCGTCGACCCAGCCGATCGCACCGAAGCCGAAGGTGACGATCAGCACCACCCACACGAAGCGGTTGGTGAGGTCGGCCCACAGCAGCGTCGCCACTCCCATGGAGACGAGGATCAGCGCCCCGCCCATGGTGGGCGTGCCGGCCTTGGTGAGGTGCGTCTGCGGTCCGTCGTCGCGCACCGCCTGACCGATCTTGTAGGCGGTCAGTTTGCGGATCATCGTCGGTCCGACGACGAACGAGATGGCGAGTGCCGTCATGGTCGCGAGCACCGCTCGCAACGTGATGTAGCCGAACACGTTGAACGCGCGGATGTCCTGGGCCAGCCACTGGGCGAGCGCGTGCAGCATCAGTGATCCCCCACCGTCGCGGCGTTCGGCGCCAGCCGTGCGACCACCCGCTCCATGCGCATGAAGCGTGATCCCTTCACGAGTACGGTCGTGGACGCGTTGCTCGCCTCGCTCACCGCCGCCACCAATTGATCGATGTCCACGAAGTGACGCGCGCCCTTGCCGAACGCCTTCGCGGCACCGGCGCTCGCTTCACCCAGTGCGAACAGCGCATCGATGCCGTGCTCGCGCGCGCTCTCGCCGATCTCGGCGTGACGTGCCGCGCCTTCGTCCCCCAGCTCTCCCATGTCACCCATCACGAAGATGCGCTTGCCCGGCAGGCTCGCGAGCCAGACGATGGCTGCCTGCATCGAGTCCGGATTCGCGTTGTAGGTGTCGTCGACCACGGCCGCACCGTTCACGCCGACGCTGCGCTGCAGCCGCCCGCCGGTGCCGCGATAGGCCGACAGGCCGGCGGCGATGGTGACGGGCGCGATGCCGAGGGCGTGGGCGGTGGCCGCCGCACACAGCGCGTTGCGGACGTTGTGGACTCCCGGCACCCGGATGCGCGCGACCGCCGCTCCGACCGGCGTGTCGATGGTGACGAGGCTGCCCTCGGCCGTAAGCTCGTAGGTCCCGGTGACGGCCGCCTTGCCGTCGAGCGCGAAATCGATGGTCCGATGCCCCGGGGCGAGCCCGCGCCAGAACGTGCTGTAGTGATCGTCGGCGTTGATCACCTTGATGCCCTCGACCGGCAGGCCCTCGAAGATCTCGCCCTTGGCGCGCGCGATGTTGTCGCGCGACCCGAGCTCGCCGATGTGCGCCGAACCGGCGTTGTTGATCGCCGCGACCGACGGATGCGTGAGGCGGGTGAGATACGAGATCTCGCCGAGGTGGTTCATGCCCATCTCGATCACCGCATAGCGATGGGCCGCGCGCAGGCGCAACAACATGAGCGGCACGCCGATGTCGTTGTTGAGATTGCCGGTGGTCGCGAGCACAGCCTCGTCGCCGGCTTCTGCTCGCAGGATCGCGGCCAGCATCTCCTTGACGGTGGTCTTGCCGTTGCTGCCCGTCACGCCCGCGATCGGAATCGCGAAGCGCCCGCGCCACCATTCGGCCAACGCACCGAGGGCAAGCCGGGTATCCGCCACGACGAGGAGTGCCGCGTTCGCCGTGTGCACCTTGGAGGCGTCGCTCACCATGGCGGCCGCCGCACCGGCAGCGAATGCCTGGTCGACGAAATCGTGACCGTCGAAGCGCTCCCCGGTCAATGCGACGAACAGATCACCACGCGCAATCGAACGGCTGTCGGTGGTGACGCTCGTGACGGCACACTCCGGCCCGCGATGGACCACTCCCGACACGGCCGTGGCTTCAGCTAGCGTGAACATGCCGACCCTTGCCGTTCGATGTCAGTCCCAGCGCTGCCCGCGCCACTTCCGCGTCGCTGAAAGGCAGCCGCGAGCCGGCGACCTCCTGATAGGTCTCGTGACCCTTGCCGGCAATCAGGACCACGTCGCCGTCGCGCGCGGTGGCGATCGCGCGCGCGATTGCCGCAGCGCGATCCACTTCGATTTCGTGGTTGGCGTGCGCACCGGCGACCACCTGATCGACGATGGTCCGAGGGTCTTCCGACCGTGGATTGTCGCTCGTCACGATGGCGAGATCGGCGAGCCGTGTAGCTACTTCACCCATCAGCGGACGCTTGCCCGGATCGCGGTCGCCGCCGCAACCGAACACGCAGATCAGGCGGGCATCGCCATCGTGACCGACGATCTCGCGCAGCGTCTCGAGCACTTTCTCGAGGGCATCCGGTGTGTGGGCATAGTCCACGACCACGAGGGGACAGCCGGCTGCTCGAATCATCTCCAGGCGGCCGGCGACCGGTTCGACCTGCGCCAACGCCGCGACGGCTTCCTCGAGTTCCAGATTCGCGGTGAGCAGCACGCCGAGCGTTCCCAGCAGATTGCTGACGTTGAATCCGCCGATCAATTTGCTTTCGAGCTCCGTCTCGCCCCACGGCGTGCGGATCTCGAGTCGCAGCCCACGCGTCGACAGATCGATGCGGTGGCCGGCGATCTCGCCCCGGCCGATGCCGTAGCCGAGCACGCGGGTCGGCGCACCGCGCAGGCCGAGTGCCAGCTCGCGTCCGAAGCTGTCGTCGAGATTGATGACGGCGTTGGCGAGGCCGGGCCAGCGGAAGAGCTGCGCCTTCGCGGCGCCGTAGCTTGCCATGTCGCCGTGGTAGTCGAGATGGTCGCGCGTGAGATTGGTGAAGAGCGCGGTGTCGAACCGGGTGCCGTTGACCCGACCCTGGTCGAGTCCGTGCGACGACACTTCCATGGCCACGGCCCGCGCACCGGCGTCGCGATACCGGCGCAGCTGGCTCTGCAGGCTCACCGCATCCGGTGTGGTATGGGTGGCGAGGTCGAGCGCCTCCGGAAAGCCGTTGCCGAGCGTGCCGATCACCGCAGTCCGGCGTCCGCAGCGCTGCAAGGACTGCGCGATCCAGTGGCTGCACGAGGTCTTGCCATTGGTGCCGGTGACACCAGCCATCCAGAGCTCATGCGATGGATTGCGATACACGTAGGCTGCGATCGCCCCGGCCTGCTCGCGCAAGCCATGGACCGCCATGTTCGGAACACGCCATTCGTGGCGCCAGGCAAAGGCGTCGGCTTCCCACAGCACCGCCACCGCGCCGCGTTCGATCGATTGCGCGATGAAGCGTCGGCCATCGAAGCGTCCTCCGGGGTATGCGAGAAAGACATCACCCGGTTGCACGGCGCGGCTGTCGGTCGCGAGGTTGCGTACCGGCACACCGAGATTGGTCAGCAGCACGGGATCGAAGGCGCGCACGTCACACTTCCTCGGCGACTTCGGGCACTTCGTCGATCGGCCCCTTCAGGATCACCGGAGCATCGGGTGGTACCGCGAGCATGCGCAACGCGCCGGACATCACGGACGAGAACACCGGGGCTGCGACGGTGCCGCCGTAGTACTGGCCGGCGCTCGGCTCGTCGATCAACACGGCGATCAGCAACCGCGGGTCGGAGGCCGGCGCGAACCCTATGAACGACGAGGCGTACCGATCGGGCGCGTACTGGCCGTTCACCAGTTTGTGAGCGGTACCGGTCTTGCCGGCCACGTGATAGCCCATGACCTGTGCGCGCGGTGCCGTGCCGCCCGGCTCGGTGACGAGCTGCATCATCCGGCGCAGGGTCGCGGCCGTCTCGGCGGAGATGACGCGCATGCCGGCCACCGGTTCGTCGCGGCGCACCAGCGTGACCGGCAGCAGTTCGCCGTCGTTGCAGAAGATGGTGTACGCGCGAGCGAGCTGCATCAGGCTCACGGAAATGCCGTGGCCGTAGCTCATGGTCGCCTGTTCGATCGGTCGCCACGTGCGGTAGTCACGCAGACGCCCGCCCACCTCGCCGGGAAAGCCGGAGCGCGGGATCGCGCCGAAGCCGGCGGCAGAGAACATCTCCCACAGCCGCTGCGACGGCAGCGCCAGCGCCATCTTCGCGGTGCCGACGTTCGAAGATTTCTGGATGACCTGCGCCACCGTGAGATTCACTGCCGAGGCGTGGGCATCGCGGATGGTCGCCGGTCCGAGGGTCAGCGATCCGCCGGCGGTCTGCACGAAGGAATCCGGGCGGAATGCGCCCGCCTCCAGCGCTGCCGCCACCGTGAACGGTTTCAACGTGGAGCCCGGCTCGAACAGGTCGGTGACCGCGCGGTTGCGTGCACGCACGGCGTTGTACCGCGCGCGGTTGTTGGGGTTGTAGGTGGGTGCGTTGGCGAGCGCCAGCACCTCGCCGGTCTTCACGTCGAGCACCACGATGCCGCCGGCCTTGGCCTGATGCAGGTTCACGGCCGCCTTGAGCTCGCGGTAGGCGAGGTACTGCAGCTTGAGGTCGATCGACAGAGCGAGATCGCGACCCTCCTGCGGCGCCCGGATGCTCGCCACATCCTCCACGACGCGACCGAGGCGGTCGCGAATCACGCGGCGGCTGCCGGGGCGACCGGCGAGCCAGTCCTGATAGGCGAGTTCGAGGCCTTCCTGTCCCTTGTCGTCCACATCGGTGAAGCCGACCACGTGCGACAGCGTCTCGCCCGCCGGGTAGTAGCGGCGATACTCGCGTTGCAGGAAGACGCCGGGCAGGTCGAGCTTGACCACCTTGGCCGCCTGCTCCGGCGGCAACTGCCGCTTCAGGTAGACGAAGTCGCGCTCGCGATTCGCGAGCCGCGCCTTGATCTCGCTCGGGGTCATGTCGAGCAGCCTCGCCAGCTGCTCCCGCTGGTAGGCGGTGAGATCGGCATCGCCGGGGCTCGTCCATACCGATTCCACGGGCGTCGAGATGGCGACCGGCTCGCCATGCCGATCGGTGATCATGCCCCGATGGGCCGACAGCACCAGCGGCCGTGAGGCGTAGCGCGATGCGCCTTCGCGTTGCAGGAAATCGCGCTGCGGCCCCTGCAGGTAGAGCGCGCGCACCAGCAGCACCGCAAACGCACCGATGAAGAGCGCGAACACGAAACGCGTGCGCCAGGCGGGCAGTCGCAGCGAGAGTTGCGGGTGAATCGCGGGATTCATTGCGTCACCACGGGCGCGCCCTGCGAGACGATGCGAATGCGCGACTGCGGCGGCACGCGCATCCTGAGCGAGTCGCCCGCCACCTTTTCGATGCGCGAATGCATGGCCCACGTGCTTTGCTCGAGCTGCAACTGGCCCCATTCCACGTCGAGCTGTTTCGCGACGTCCTGCTCCTTCTGCAGTTCGACGAACGACTTGCGCGCCTCGTGCTGGGACGTGACCACACCCAGAGCGCAGAGCACGGCGATGCCGATCAACAGCAGGTTGAGCCGAGCGATCATGCCGCGATGCGTTCCAGCGTTCGCATGACGGCGCTGCGCGCGCGCGGGTTCGCCGCGATCTCGGCGGCCGATGCTCGCTGCGCCTTGCCGACCAGGCGGAACTTGGGGCTTGGAATGTCGGCCGCCCGAACCGGCAGCCGCGGCGGCAGCGCAGGCGGCGACGCGGCTTCGCGCATGGCGCGCTTCACGATCCTGTCCTCCAGCGAATGAAAACTGATCACGGTCAGACGTCCTCCCGCTGCCAGCCGGTCCATGGCTGCCGGCAGGGCTAACGCCAGTTCCTCAAGCTCCTGATTGACGTGAATCCGTAGAGCTTGAAAGGTACGCGTCGCCGGGTCCTGGCCTGGCTCACGCGTACGGACGGCTTCTGCCACGAGCGTGGCAAGTTGCCGTGTTGTGCCAAGAGGCTGTCGGGCCCGAGCCGCAACAATCGCTCTTGCAATCTGCTCAGCAAACCGTTCTTCGCCATGGGTCCGGATGACCTCCCCGATCTCCTGTTGTTGCGCCCGCGCGAGCCAAGCCGCCGCGCTTTCGCCGCGCGTCGGATCCATGCGCATGTCGAGCGGCCCGTCCCGGCGGAAGCTGAAACCCCGCTTGGGATCGTCGAGCTGCGGCGACGACACGCCGAGATCGAGCAGCACGCCATTCACCTGCGTGATGCCCGCCTCGTCCAGCACCCGCGCGAGCGCACCGAAATTGGCGTGCGCGCAGGAGAAACGTGGATCGATGATGGCGCGAGCCGCGGCCACGGCCTCGGGATCGCGATCGATCGCCTGCAGGCGACCCTGCGGACCCAGAGCTGCGAGAACCATCCGGCTGTGGCCACCGCGACCGAAGGTCGCGTCCACGTAGATGCCGTCCGGACGCACGGCCAGCGCGGCCAGCGCCTCGACGGCCAGCACCGGCGCGTGAACGGCCGCGTCGCCCGCGGACGCCGTGGGGATCACAGGGCGAAATTCTCCATCCCCGGTGGCAGTGTGTCGGATTGCCCGAGAGTGGCGAGCTGCGCGTCCCACGCCTCGGTGCTCCAGACCTCGAAATGCGACCCCTGGCCCACCATCATCACCTGACGGTCGATGCCGGCAAACTTGCGCAGTTCGGGCGAAACCAGAACGCGACCGCTCGCGTCCAATTCGAGTTCCTCGGCGAAACCGACCAGCAAGCGCTTCCACAGGCTGGTCTGCGGGTCGAAGCTCGAGAAGCCCAGCATCCGCGCGCGAATCGGCTCCCACGCCGGGGCGGGGTACAGCAGCAGGCATCGATGGGGGTGGGCTGTTAGTACTAACTTACTCTGAGATTCAGAGAGCAAGCGGTCCCGATGCCGGGTTGGGACCACCAACCGGCCTTTCGCATCGAGACTGAGCTGTGCCGCTCCCTGGAACATGCGTTCAAGATCCGCCTTGGCACTGATTTTTCAGAGAAACCCACTTTATCCAACTTTTTCCCACTCTATTGCAAAGTTTCGACAGGGTCAAGGACAACTTTAGGGTTTTCTCAAGC
The DNA here is from genome assembly GCA_019747905.1 of Burkholderiales bacterium. Taxonomy (GTDB): domain Bacteria; phylum Pseudomonadota; class Gammaproteobacteria; order Burkholderiales. The sequence continues at coordinate 3,028 of JAIEQG010000076.1, read as the reverse complement.
AGGACAATGACTTATGGGCAAGTCCTCAAATCGAGACGAAGTGGTCTTATAAACGTCTTTTTTTCATGTGATTAGGCGATTTATCTAAGAAAATAGATGAGATAAGGCCTGTCGCTGAGGACCGACAAGTTCCGGTTGTCCGGTAACCGCGCATTCATGCGCTCACGGCATGGGTCCACACGACCGTCCGGACAGCCGAGGGAGTGCGAAGCCGGCCTGTAAGCCGGGTTCTGTCGGCGCTCGCGCGCCGTAGCAGTCATTCCTCTGGGACCACGGTTACCCGCAGCCTCTAGCAACCTACCCGGGAGCGACGCGGGCCACGCCAACGCTCCCCTATTTGGTCTTGCACCGGATGGGGTTTACCGACCCCAGACGTTACCGCTGGAGTGGTGCGCTCTTACCGCACCATTTCACCCTTGCCTGAGCCCTCGCGGGCCATCGGCGGTATCTTTCTGTTGCACTTTCCGTCGCCTCGCGGCGCCCGGCCGTTAGCCGGCATCCTGCCCTGCGGTGCCCGGACTTTCCTCTACCCACACCAGGGTGAGCAGCGACTGCCCGGCCAGCTTCGCGGAGCGGATTATCGCAGGCTCGAGGCTATACTCCCCGTCTTATCGTTCAATGCGAGCCTCGATGTCTGCAACTGCAGCCGCCCTCGATCAGTCCTTCCGCCGCGACGCCCACGTGATCGGGCTCGTCGGCCTCGCCCATGGCACATCGCATTTCTTCCACCTGATCGTGGCGCCGCTGTTTCCGTGGCTCAAGATTCACTTCGGCTTGAGCTACGCCGAACTGGGCTTGCTGGTCTCGGTGTTCTTCGTGATCTCGGGCGTGGGCCAGGCCACCGCGGGTTTCGTGGTGGACCGCATCGGCGCTCTGCCCGTGCTGCTCGCCGGTGTCGCACTGCTCGGCCTCGCCGCGCTGGCCTTGGCCGTCGCGCAGAACTATCCGATGCTGATGCTCGGTGCCGCCATCGCAGGCTTGGGCAACAGCGTGTTTCATCCGGCGGACTTCACTCTCCTCAACCGGCGCGTGAGTACTTCGCGGCTCGCGCACGCATTCAGCGTGCACGGCATCGCCGGCACGCTGGGCTGGGCCGCAGCACCCGTGTTCCTCGGCGGCCTCGCCGTGACGATCGGCTGGCGCGGCGCGCTGGTCGGCGCCGCGGTCCTGGCGTTCGGAGTCCTGGCGCTGCTCGTGGTCAATCGAGGCATTCTCGCCACCGAAGATTCGCCGCGTCCTGGTCATCCGGCCGCAAGGCACGCGGCTGCGAGCTTCGAGTTCCTGCGCGTCCCGGCCGTGTGGATGTGCTTCGCTTTCTTCTTCATCACCTCCATGGCGCTCGGCGGCATCCAGACCTTCATGCCGGCAGCCCTGCATGACCTCTACGACGCGCCGCTTGCGCTCACCTCGATGAGCATCACCCTGTTCATGCTGTCGTACGCGGCGGGCATGGTGGGAGGCGGGTTTCTCGCTGCTCGCACGCCGCACCACGAGCGCATCATCGCGTGCGCCTTCCTGTTGATGGCGGCGATGGCGGTGGTGCTCGGCACCGGCATGCTGGCGTTGCCGATGATCGTCGTGGCGATCATCGTGATGGGTCTCGGTGCCGGCATCGCCGGACCGTCGCGCGACCTGCTGGTGCGCGCCGCGGCACCGCGCAACGCCACCGGACGCGTGTACGGCGTGGTCTATTCGGGACTCGACGTCGGATTGTCCCTGTCGCCGCTGCTGTTCGGCACGATGATGGACTCGCATCACCCCGGTTGGGTCTTCGCGGCGATCGGGGTATTCCAGGCGGCAGCCTTGCTGACCGCAGTCGGCGTGAGCCAGAACACCGCGGCGCGCCGCGAACAGGTGGCATAAAATGAAACGATTCCCACGCTCTCTATGTTCGCTGCCCCCCGGGGGGGCGCGTCAGTGTCTTGGGACGGCCCGGCGACACCCACCGCACAGTTTGTTGGGAGAGAGCCTGTGCGACCCGGCTGCGCCGGCCGCTGGCCCATCGCGGTCACGAGGATCGCACTGACATGGCAACCAACTCCGATACCACGAGCATGGCGCTCTTCTGCGACTTCGAGAACGTGGCGCTCGGCGTGCGCGACGCGAAGTACGAGAAGTTCGACATCAAGAAGATCCTCGAGCGCCTGCTGCTGAAGGGCAGCATCGTCGTCAAGAAGGCCTATTGCGACTGGGATCGCTACAAGAGCTTCAAGGCTCCCATGCACGAGGCGTCCTTCGAACTGATCGAGATCCCGCACGTGCGGCAGTCCGGCAAGAACTCCGCCGACATCCGCATGGTCGTCGATGCACTCGACCTCTGCTACACCAAGTCGCACGTGGACACCTTCGTGCTGATCACCGGCGACTCCGATTTCTCGCCGCTCGTGTCGAAGCTGCGCGAGAACAACAAGACCGTCATCGGCGTGGGTGTGAAGAAGTCCACCTCCGATCTCCTGATCGCGAACTGCGACGAGTTCATCTACTACGATGATCTGGTGCGCGAGAAACCGAAGAAGCAGGCGTCGACGCGCCGCAAGTCACCGGCGAAGGCAGCACCGAAGAACGGCAGTGCAGAGCCGGCCATCGAGACCGACGCCGACCGGGTGCCGAAGACCGAGGAAGAAAAGCGTCAGGAAGCCATCGACGTCGTGATGGAAACCGTCGAAGCGCTCTTCGAGGAGCGCGGCGCCGAGGACAAGATCTGGGGCTCGATGGTCAAGCAGGCGCTGAAGCGCCGCAATCCCGGTTTCAACGAGAGCTACTACGGCTTCGGCTCATTCAGCAAACTGCTCGACGAAGCGGAGTCCCGCAAGCTCCTCGAACTGGAGCACGACGAGAAATCCGGCGGCGTGATCGTCCGCGGCTTCAACGCGGACTGGTGACGCTGCGTCACTCCTCGACGGGCCGCAGGCCCATCGGGGGGGTTCACCTCAGCCCGCGCCGGGCCGCCCCAAGCGGGCTGGCCCCCTGGGGGGAAGGGCCGCAGGCCCATCGGGGGGGACCACAACCTCAGACCACCACGTCCACC
>JAIEQG010000086.1 GCA_019747905.1 Burkholderiales bacterium | reverse complement strand
GCGAGTGATGTAGTGAGCGTGGCGGCGTACCAGTTCGTGGCCTTCCGGCACGGTCAGGGCGAGCCCGCAGCGGCGCAGCACCGGCAGGTCGACCACGTCATCGCCCATGTAAGCGGCTTCGGCCGGTTCGAGTCCGAGATCCGCCAGCATCGCAGCAAAGGCCTCGAGCTTGTCTTCGACGCCCTGATGCACCAGCGTGATGCCGAGGTTCGCGGCACGGTGCTGCACGCAGCGCGAAGTGCGGCCCGTGATGATCGCGAGCATCACGCCGCTCCCGGAGAGCATCTTGAGCCCGTGGCCGTCGAGCGAGTTGAAGCCCTTCAGTTCGCGCCCGTCGTCGTCCAGGTACAGCGTGCCGTCGGTCATCACGCCGTCCACGTCGAACACGGCGATGCGCACGCGCCGCGCCTTGCCCTGGATGTCCGGACCTTGCACTTCAGCGCCCGCCCGGCCGCCCGAAGGGCGCTGCGCCCCCTGGGGGCAGCGAACGAAGAGAGCGAGCGGGCGCCATCAAATGACGCCTGCCCGGAGCACGTCGTGCATGTTGAAGGCACCCACGAGCGCGCCCTGCGCGTCGACCACCAGCAGGCCATTGATGCGGGTACGCTCCATTTCTTCGACCGCTTCGACCGCCAAGCGGTCCGGGCCGATCACGCGCGGGTCGCGCGTCATCACGTCCGCGGCACGGGCGTATCGAAGGTCGACCCCGCGGCCGAGCGCGCGGCGCAGATCGCCGTCGGTGATGAGGCCAGCCACGCGGCCCGCGGGGTCGAGCACGGCGGTCATGCCGAGGCCCTTGCCCGAGATCACGAGCAGCGCATCGGCGAGCGCGATGGTGTCGGGGACCGCGGGCACGTCGTCGCCGGTACGCATGATGTCGCGCACGTGGGTCAGCAGTTTGCGACCGAGGGTGCCGCCCGGGTGGGAACGCGCGAAGTCCTCCGAGCTGAAGCCGCGGGCTTCCAGGGCGGCCACGGCGAGTGCGTCGCCCAGTGCCAGCGCCGCAGTCGTGCTGGCGGTGGGTGCCAGACCCAGCGGGCACGCCTCTTCGGCGACGGCGGCGTCGAGATGCACGTCGGCCTCCCTTGCCAGGGTCGACCCCGCATTGCCGGTGATGGCGATCAGCTTCGCGCCGCGGCGCTTCGCGAGCGGCACGATGGTCACCAGTTCGGCACTCTCGCCGGAATTCGACAGCGCGATCATCACGTCCTCGGCGGTGATCATGCCCAGATCGCCATGGCTCGCTTCGGCCGGATGCACGAAGAACGCCGGAGTCCCCGTGCTTGCCAGAGTGGCAGCGATCTTGTGTGCGACGTGGCCGGATTTGCCGATGCCGCTCACCACCACGCGGCCGCGGCACGCCAACAGGATCGCGAGCGCATCCGCGAAGCTGCCATCGAGGCGTCCGGCGAGCGCCGCGACAGCGCGCGATTCGATGTCGAGCACGCGCTTGCCGAGCGCGATGACCTGATCGACGGTGAGTTGTCCGAGGGACGCGTGCATGGCCGCGGAGTATACGCCAGCCCTCTGTGCCGAAAGGCCACCACCAGCCACCTCGAAGCTCGACGTGAGCGAGCCGTGCGCCCCGGCTGCGCCGGCCGCGGGCGCGGCGAGCGGAGGACCTTCGCCAGCATCGGAAAACGGCTGTGCTAGCCGACGGAAAAGTTTGTCGTGAGAGTGCCCGCGTGAGCCCTGATAATGGCGTGCGGGCTCGTCGTGTCGACCGGTTCATCATTGAGCCGCTGCAACCGACGTCGGGCGGTCCCGCCGGCTCGCGTGGCCCCTCAAGCATGCACGACACTCTCCAGCTTACCCTGATCCTGCTCGCGGCCGCCGTCCTGGTGGTCGTGGTGTGCCGGCACCTCAAGTTGCCGCCTTTGCTCGGCTACCTGTTGGTCGGGATCGCTATCGGCCCCCACGCGCTGGGGTGGCTCAGCGACGACGAGGGTACCCGGCACCTCGCCGAGTTCGGAGTCGTGTTCCTGATGTTCTCCATCGGGCTCGAGTTCAGTCTGTCCAAACTTGCCACCATGCGCAGCCTGGTGTTCGGGTTGGGCGCTGCCCAGGTGACGGCGACTCTGTTGGTGGTGCTCGGTTGCTCCCTGTTGGTGGGCCTCGACTGGAAGAGCGGCTTCGCGCTCGGCGGCGCGCTCGCCATGTCGTCCACGGCGATCCTGGGCAAACTGCTGACGGAGCGGCTGGAACTCAACGCGCCCCATGGCCGGCAGATCATGGGCGTGCTGCTGTTCCAGGACCTGGCGGTGGTCCCGCTCCTGATCGTGCTGCCCACGCTCACAGCGTCCGGTGCGGAGATGGCCCAGGCCATCGGCGTGGCCATCGCGAAGGCCGGCGTGGTGCTCATCCTGCTGCTCGGCATCGGCCAGCGCCTCATGCGGCCATGGTTCCATCTGGTGGCATCGCGCAAGTCCTCCGAACTGTTCGTGCTGAACGTGCTCCTCATCACGCTGCTGCTCGCATGGCTGACGGAGATGGCCGGGTTGTCGCTGGCGCTCGGTGCGTTCATCGCCGGCATGTTGATCTCGGAGACCGAGTACCGCCTCCAGGTGGAGGAGGACATCAAGCCGTTCCGCGATGTGCTGCTCGGCCTCTTCTTCGTGACGGTCGGCATGCTGCTCGACGTGCACGTGGTGCTGGAGAGTGCACCTGTGGTGGTCGGCCTGCTCGTGGGCATTCTGGCGGGCAAGGCTGCCCTGGTGCTGCTGATCGCGCGCCTCATGCGCATCGACACCGCCACCGCCCTGCGCACGGGCCTCGCGCTCGCCGGGGCTGGCGAGTTCGGCTTCGTGCTGTTGTCGCGGGCCGGCGTCCTCGGGGTGCTGACGCCGGAAGCCATGCAGCCGGTGCTCGCCGCGATGCTGCTCTCCATGGTCGCCTCCCCCTTCATCGTCGAAGAGAGCGAGCACATGGTGCGGCGCTGGATCGGCTCGGCGTGGATGCAGCAGGCGATGGCGCTGCACAACATCGCGGTACAGTCGATGGGGGCAACCGAGCACGTCATCGTGTGCGGTTACGGCCGCAGCGGCCAGAATCTCGCGCGCCTGTTCGAACAGGAGGAGGTCCGCTTCATCGCGCTCGATCTGGACCCGCAGCGCATCCGCGAAGCCGCGATCGCAGGTGAATCGGTCGTGTTCGGCGATGCGGCCCGCCGCGACGTGCTGGTGGCCGCAGGATTGATGCGCGCGGCCGCAGTGGTGGTCTCATACGAAGACACCAACTCGGCGCTGCGCATCATCGCGGTGGTCCACGAAGCGCGCCCGGGGCTGCCCGTGATCGTGCGCACACGCGACGACAGCGACATCGACCGGCTCAAGGAAGCGGGTGCTGCCGAAGTGGTGGCCGAGATCATGGAAGGCAGCCTCATGCTGGCTTCGCATACGCTGATCCTGCTCGGCATGCCGTTCGACCGGGTGCTGAAGCGCATCCGCCAGACGCGCGAGCAGCGCTACAGCGTCTTCCGCGGCTTCTTCCGAGGCGTGACCGACGAAGGACCGCTGGATGACGATGAACCGCTGCGCCTGCATTCGGTACTGCTGCCGCCGGGCGCCCGCGCGATCGGTCGAAGCCTCGCGCAACTCGCGTTGCCGGCGGATAGCGTGGAAATCACGGCGATTCGCCGGCGCAATATCCGCAGCCTCGCACCGACGGAGGATACGGTCCTGGCGGAGGGCGACGTGGTGGTGCTGCGCGGGCGCGACTCCGACCTCGCCATGGCCGAGATGCGGTTGCTGCAGGGGTAGATTGCAGCTCTTCTATTGCAACAGCCAGGTGCCGCCGCAGTTCGTCTCGGCGACGCTGTCGATGCGCCAGGCGCCCAGTTCGGGCGCCGAGCCGCGCACGCACTGTGACTCCACGGGCGGCGTGCCGGTGGTGTCGATGGACGAGTAGCGAAACGCCCCGTCGATCGCCGTGCCGTCGTCGATCTTGCGGTCCACTTCCGCGAGCACGTTGGCGGGGATCAGGTTGCCGGTGTTCAGGTTGTTCCGAACAGCTGCGAAGCCGGCGTACTGCTGCCCCGCCATGATGCGCGGATATGCTCCGAACGCGGTCTTCGGCGCCGACGTGGCGGTCTCGGCTCCTGCCGAGTAGCGGTAGCGGCCGCTGATGAATCCGGCGCCGGACAGATGCTCCCAGACGGCGATGTGCTCGTCGACGACGCCGCCGGAGGCGGTCGGTTCAATGCGACCGTTGCCGTTGCCGTTGACGCCTGTATTGGGAATGTCGACGGTGGCGCGCAGATAGTCGCCGGGGAAGCCATGGTACCGGTCGACGAAACCGAAATAGGCGCCCTTGAGGCTATCCAGTTCCGTAATGAGAGTGCGGGCGCGCGCAGAGCCCAGCAACTGGCCGCCCACCATGATGCCGGCGATGAGCAGGCCAATGATGACGAGCACGATGGCGGTCTCGACCAGCGTGAAGCCGGACAGCTTGTTGTGGCGGTACATCCCGGTATCCCCGGTGTTGGTTGCGGGCGGTCTCGTCGGTGCTGGGATGCACCGAATGTGCCAAAAGCATTAGATTTTGGCCCATTTTCGGGGCGATGACCAGTTCTGGAGCCACAACAGGGACTTGGCGTGAAAGGCACGCCAGCGTCGCCTTGTGGCTCAGGAGGTTGCACAGCCGCTGCCGTCAGAAGCCCCGACGAAACCTGTCATCTTGTTAGGATTTTGGCTCGCGTCGGACGAGCGGATCTGCGAGGCGCTACATCAGCGATGCGGCACCGCAGTTGGTCGGCGGCGTCGCAGCGGCCGTCCGCCAGTTGCCCGCGGTATCGGCGCAGCCTGCCGCAGAAGGCGGGCCGACGGGATTGGCGCCCCAGTATGCGTGAGTCGAGAACTGGAAGCCGCCGCGCAGGGCGTTGCCGTCGTCGATCTTGAGGTCCATCTCCGCGAGAAACTGCACCGGGACCTGGTTACCGGTCTTCACGAGGTGCCGTTTAGGCGGCTGGGGCGCGGCCGGGTTCCCGTAATCCAGGTCGAAGGCCAAGGCGACGTAGCCGCCAAAGATGTTCTTGGGGATGGCACCCTGCGGATTCGATGTCTGGTAAGGAAACGAACCGGGATAGAAGCCGGCTTTCGAGAGGTGATCCCATACCAGCATGTCCTCCTCGGCCACGCCGTTGGGGCCGGTCGCCGTTCCGAAGAGATCGATGCGCCCGCTGCCGTCGCCGTGGTAGACGACCCCCGGAATCACGGTGGGCGCTTCGCGGTAGTCTCCGGGGAGGGCACGAAACCGGTTCTGGAATCCCAGGTAGGCTACCTTCACCTGTTCGGTCTGGGAGATCATTGCCTTCGAGCGGGCGCCGAAGATCATCTCCTGGCCCTTGAACACCACGCCCAGGGTGAGTGCCAGGATCAGCAGCATGAGCGCGATCTCCACGACGGAGATGCCGCGCTGCCGCGGCGCCGCGAACGGTTGGGGTCGAACCGGAAGATCGGGTCGCGGCATCTGTAGTCCCCTAGAGCAAACTGGCGGCACCGCAGTTCATCGACAGGGCCGGGGCCGTCGTATCCCAGCGTCCGGACCCGTTCACGCAGGCGCCACCGGAACCGGGGGCGAGCGGCGCGCTGCCGCTGCGGGCATATTCGGAGAATCGGAAGCTGCCGGTGAGCGCAGCGCCGTCGTCGATCTTCTGGTCCACCTGCGCCAGCAGTTCCGCCGGAATCTGGTTGCCGGTCTTGAGCGTGTGGTGCTGAGGCGCAGTGCCCGAAGTTGTCGCGTAGGCCGTGTCGTAGGCTAGATCGACGAAACCGCCGTAGCGGTTGCGCGGCAACGTCGCAGCGCTCGGAATCGCGTTGAACTCGTAGGCCCCCTGGATGAAATGCGCCTTTGACAGGTGGTCCCAAGCGAGTATGTCCTCCGCGGCGACCCCGTTCGGCGCAAACGGCGCGGCGTTGCTTTCCACGCGGCCGTTGCCATTGCCGCTGTACTGGACCCGCGGAATGTTGGTGACGGCGTCGGCGTAGTCGCCGGGCAGGCTGCGAAAACGGTCCTGGAATGCGAGGATCGCTGCGCGCTGACCATCATGCGCCGCGATCACATGACGCGCCTGGCCGTTGGAAATGAGGTTCTGGCCGAGCACGGCTCCGGCGAACAGCAACCCCAAGACGAGCAGTACTAGTGCCGACTCGATGATGGTGAGCCCCCGCTCGAAGCACGCACCCACCTTCGCGCTGGAGCAGCCCGCAAAGAAATACGCGCGCAGGGCCGATGGCCGTGCGCGCGCTGTCGGTTTCACCCTGGACGCGAGCAAAAGCTTTTCAAAACTACATCAGGCTCGTTCCGCCACAGTCGACGGAGGTGGTGCCGCCGGTCAGCTGCCAATTGAAAGGGGCAGCGGTCACGCAGGCTTGGGCTCCGCCCGGAGCGAGCAGCACAGCACCTCCCGGGTTGAAGTTCGTAAACACGAAAGATCCGGTCATCGGGTTACCGTCATCGATCTTGCGATCGACCTCAGCGGTGATCTCGACCGGAATCTGGTTGCCGCTCTTCAAATTGTGACGTTGCGGATTGGTAACCGCCGGATCGCCGTAGTTGGCATCGTAGGAAAGACGCACCTGCCTGCCGTAGGGGTTCTTGGGTGTGGTCAGATCTGATTCGGTCGTGGCAAACGTGTAGTTTCCGTTAATGAAGCCGGAGCGCGACAGATGAGCCCAGGCGAGGATGTGCTCCTCGACGACGCTACCGCCCACCGGGGTGGCGGCAACTTCGACGCGACCGTTGTTGTTGCCGTTCTGGTTAGCACCCAGGCCCTGGATGTTGGTGGTGGCGGCGGCATAGTCGCCGGGCAGTGCGCGGTAACGGTCCTGGAAGCCGTAGAAGGCGGCCTTGATGCCGTCCTGCTGCGAGATCAGGTTGCGCACACGGGCGCTGGTGATGAGTTCCTGGCCCTTGAGGATGCCCCCGAGGAGCAGGCCGATGATCACGAGCACGATCGCGATTTCGATCAGGGTGAAGCCTTGTTGCTTGCGTTGAGCGGCCATTTGAAGTGACTCCTTGAGGATGGGTTTGGCGCTTCATCCACTGCCAATTCCGTGCCAAACCGGTTACGCCCAACGAACTGCAATAAATTCAATGAATTGTGTGGAGTCGCCGTCCAGGTAAGCGCGCGACAAAACGTCTCCCAGCAAGGGAACGCGCCGAATGTTGTCGTTTCGGGAGGTTTTAACTTGTTGATTTGTCGGGAATCGGAGACAAACCTGCCGCCTGAGTCGGTCCGCAGGGGCTGACGACCCGTCGTCGGCCGGCAGTCGCTATCTCGACGGTTCCGTCGACTTCTCGGCGGTTTCCATTTCCTTGAGGCGCTGCGTGAGGAAACGGAGTTCGTGGACGTCGGTCACCGTACCGCTCGCCAGCAGACCGCCGAGCAGGATCTTCGCCGTCTCCAGCTCGCCCATGTCCTCGCGCAAGAAGATGTGCATCTGCCGCGCCCAACTCGGCACGCCCGGGCTCTGGGCATGGTCGCGAATGGCGTCGGCGTACCGGAGCGCGAGCGGCAGATCCTTCAACCGGTGTTTGGCCATGATCGCCATGTGCGCGAGCGAAGGCCAGCGGCGGTTCGGATCGGTGAAGAACTGACGGTAGATGAACTCCGACATTTGCCGCTGCTTCTCCGGGTGCAGCAGCACCTGGGCATACAGGTGGGACGCCATCAGCAGCGGATACTGACCGACGGGGTCGAGCGCGAGCACGTTGTCGAGCCATGCCTGCACCCGGTCGTAGTCGAGCGCGGCGAAGGGGATGCTGACCCCGGGCTGGTTGTCGAACGCCTGGAGGTACAGCGCCATGGCCTGGCCGAGAGGTATCGGGTCACCGAACGCCAACACCCCGAGGGTCGCTTTGGACGGCGGCATCGGCAGGTCCACGGCGCTCGCGCGGGGCGCCGGTCGCAGCGCAGCGGTTCCGAGCTGGCAGCCGATCGCGGCCACGAACAGCACTATCACCCAGAGCGGCATCTCGGAGAGACGCCGTTCGTTCCAGCGCCGCAGCCGCAGGGTCTTCAATGGTTCTTCCGGTACAGGTCGAACAGCGCTGCGGCGAACAGCAGCAGCGAGTACACGACCGCCTCGAGCGCCAGGAGGCCCAACGTCGACCATCGTGCCGGCGCCTCCAGCAACCACTCGGTGCGGGTGAAAGCATGCAATCCGGGCAGCAGCAGCGCGAGCGCTTTCACGCCCCAGGCGAGGACGGCGTGGGCAATCGTGTCGTCGGCGAGGATGCTGGCACTGCTCACCAGCACCACCGAGGCCATGGCGCGCGACAGCAAGTAGAATGCGAGTACGAAGCTTGCTGCGAGCATCAACTGATTGAACGTGACCACGCAGAACAGGGCAGCAGCGACGATGATCCAGGCTTCCAGCACCAGCGAAACGAGCCAGGCGAGGCTCGCCGGCACCGGTGCGATCACCAGCACCGGCAGCGCGAAGAGCAGGCTCAGGCCTGCGGCGACGACGGTGTATCCGAGAACCTTGCCGGCGAGATACTCGAAGCGGGTGATGTCGATCGAGAGCAACAGTTCGGTGCCGCGATCCTGCGCTTCGCGCAGCATGCTGCCCAGGACGTGCAGGCAGACCACGAACACGGTCGCGAACCGCAGGGTCGCGGACAGGAAGCCCAGCTGGATGCGAGTGCTTTCGGTCAACGCGAGCGAACGCACGAACAGGCTGGCGACGAACAGCACCAGCGCCATGGCGATCACGACCCACGGCAGACGCGTGCGGATCGCTTCGAGCCAGGTGAAGGCCGCGATCACGCGGATGCGACCGAACTTCGGGGACGGATTGTTCAAGGTGCCCGGGGTGTACTTGCTCGATGGGCCGGCATCCTACACAAGGCCCGTAAGCAATCCCAGCACGGAACCGGGCGCAGGCGAGCGCGCCACCGGTGACCGGGTCCGGCGATCGTTGCCCCACCAGGTGGGACGACTGACATGAGTTTCGGACTTCGCATCGACCCCCAGGCGCTATGGACGCGGCAGAACATCACGCTCGCGCTGATGCTGCTCGGCTTGCACTTCGCCCTGATGCTCGACCTCGGCAGCGGCGCGTCGCGCGCGTTGCTGTTGACGCATCTGGGCCTGTTTCTCCTGTGGCAACCGGTCTGGCAGGGGACGCAGCGGCTCGAACCGGGCCGGGCCACGCTGCTGTTGGCCGGCGGTGCCGTGCTCGTCTGGTGGAACAGCTGGTGGCTGATCGCGCTGTGGCTCGCCGTGCTGTTTTCGCTGATCGGCGGCAATGTGCCCGCCATGCGCACGTCGCGCGAGCGCTTCGCATCGCTGCTGGCGGCACTGTATCTGCTCGCCATGCTGCTGGTTTGGGTCGTGCCCAAGCTGTTCGCGGCGGCCGAGTTCTCGAACCTCGCCGTCGCGACCATCCGCTACGGACTGGTGCTGCCGCTGGTCGCGATTCCGTTCCTCCACGCCGAGGTTCGCCGCGATCGACCGCGCTACGCGATCGATCTGGTCTACAGCGTCCTGCTGTTCCTGCTGGTGGTCGTGCTGGTGCTCGGAGCATTCTTCGTGCAGCAGGTGAGCCATGGCGACTATCCGATCGCGCTTGCCAAGACGCTGACCGCTATTGCGGCCCTGATGCTGATCCTGTCCTGGCTGTGGGATCCGCGCGGCGGGTTCGCGGGTATCGGCCAACTCCTGTCGCGTTACTTCCTGAGTCTCGGCATGCCGTTCGAGCGCTGGATGCACAGCCTCGCCAATCTCGCCGAGCAGGAATCGGATCCGGACCGCTTCCTCGCACAGGCCGTCGCCGAAATGGTGGAGTTGCCGTGGTTGTCGGGTATCGAGTGGTCGTCCGGTAGCCGGGAAGGCTCCGCCGGCGTGGCGAGCGGCACCGGCACGGCCTTCACGTTCGGGGCCCTCACGCTGCGCCTGTACACGAAGTGGCGGCCCAGCCCGGCGCTGACCCTGCACATGCGGCTGCTGGCGCGGTTGCTGGCCGACTACCACGAAGCCAAGGTGCGTGAAGAGGTCCAGCGCCGCACCGCCTATCTGCAGGCGATCTACGAGACCGGTTCGCGCCTCACGCACGACGTCAAGAATCTGCTCCAGTCGCTGCGATCTCTCTGTTCCGCGGCAGAGACCAGCGGCAGTTCGGATGCCGAAGCCCTGCGTCGGTTGATCCAGCGGCAACTGCCGCAGATCACCCAGCGGCTCCAGTCGACGCTCGACAAGCTCGATGCCCGCCGGCCGGCCCGGGTCGAGCGCGTCGCGGCTGCGGAATGGTGGCGCGCACTGGCGCAGCGTTATGCCCACGAGGGCGTCGAATTCGCCACGGTGCGCCTGCCGCCCACCGCGCAGCTGCCCGGCGAATTGTTCGACAGCGTCGCCGACAACCTTCTGCAGAACGCACTGGAGAAGCGCCGACGCGGAGAAACCCATCGGATCGAAGCGGCGTTGAAGTGCGACTCTTCCGGCTGCCGGCTGGCCATCAGTGATGCCGGTGCCCCGATTCCGGAGCCGATGGCTCGCCAGTTCTTCACCGCGCCGGTGCCGTCCGACAGCGGACTCGGCGTGGGGCTCTATCAGAGCGCACGGCATGCGGCCGAACTCGGGTTTGCCTTGCGCCTGGATACCAATGCGCAGGGTGCGGTGCGCTTCGTGCTCGAGTCGACCAGCTCGCTCGAGACCGCAGCGTGAGCCAGGTGACTGCCGCCTGTCAGACCTTCGCCCGCCTCGCCGCAGGGCAAACCCTCTAGGGTTGCTGACCGGCCGCGATGAGGCGGCCGAACAGCATGCTGGGCGAGATCCACACCAACATGTCGTCGAACTCTGACCCGGCAGCGGAGGACTGCGGCCTGCTCACGAACACCGGATCGAGATCGACGTTCTCGGTTTCGTCCGCCGAGATGCCCGTGCAGGTCGCGCCGGGCGCTGTGCAATCGCCCGCCGTGCCTTCCGTGTAAAGCACGCCGTTCTTGCCGACGGAGTAGACCACGGCGATGGCCGTGCCGTTGGCGAGCGGGATTCCGGCGGAGCAACTCGTGCTGCTGGTCGAGGCGGTGGAGCACACCGTGAGCAGCGCCGTGCTGGCCGCGATGGCGGGCATCGTGGCGGTGGTCATGCCATTGGTGGTGGTGAAGGTGTCTGCGCCGCCGATGGCCACGTCGGCGACGGCATAGCGGATGCGATTGGATTGATTCCCGAAGGGATCGGCCTGAAAGCCCTGCGCATCGACCGGCGTGAGGCCCAGCGTCACCGCGGGCAGGAATCCGACCGGATGCGTGCAATTGCCACCTCCCGCCGGACTCTCGATACCACTGCTGGTGCCCGATGCAGGGCACGGCAAGCGTCGGTTCGCTGCGGCGAACCCGATGAGCGCGCTGCGCGCTTCATCGAGCAGCCGCTGAGTTTCCGCCGTGCGGCGCTGGTCGACCTGCGTCACGAGCGGCACCAGCAGGCTCGACAGCAGCACCGCCACGATGACCAGGCCGATCGCGAGCTCGATCAGCGAGAAGCCGCCTTCGTTGCCAAGCTTGAGGCGACGATTGTTCAGCATGGACGCACCCAGAATTTAGTGGGGCCTGACGGTGGAACCAGCGTCGCACCGCCCGCAAAGTTCGTGTCGATACAATAGATCGAACTGAATGCGCCAGTTTCGGGACTGGTGTAATCGTGATCGTTGTCGATGTTCTCACTGCTGAGGTAGTTCGCCGCATTGCCCTTCTGGCTGCTGGTCGTGCGCATAGTGGCCCCGCGTCCGGCGAACAGCACGATGCCGGCGTAGCTGCCGCTCGAGTTCACGTTCTGGCAATGGCCGGAACACGAGTTCGGCAGGCCCGTGTTGGGCGCGAATTGGTGGGACAAGCCGTAGAACAAGTGGTCCTTCCAGTTCTTCCACCAGGCGTCCTCCCACGTACCCCATAGGGAACAGCGTCCGCCCGCGGCGGTGCTGGCCATCAAGGTATCGTTACTGAATCCGGTGTCGTCGTTCGATTCTTCGACATCGAATGGCACTCGACCGAATCGAGTATCGTCTGCGTCTCTGTACTGCGAAGCGAGGGTGTATCCGGACTGAGGCAGGTCGACAGTCCAGGGGATCCGCCGGTCGGACCACGAGCCAACTGTCGGGTAGGACGCGATGCAGACAGCGACTTGGCGCGTGAGTGTGGCGAAGCGCGTCTGCAGATCCGTGCGTCGGGCGACGGCGTTCCAGATGTCGCGCGCGGTGATGTAGATCAGGCGGTCGTTGAAGGTGTTGGTCCGGGCGCCTTGGACGAACTGCGCCTGCCCCGCAATCGTGGGCGCTGCGTTGTTGATCGAGGCCGGCCCGGTGTCGAGGTAGTTCGACGCGGTGTAGTTACCGCCGCAATTCGGGGCACTCGTCGCATCCGCCCCGCGCACCTGATTGCCGAAGGCCGCCCCTGGAGCGATCACCACCGCGACCACGAGATCCGCCGTGGTCGCGCCCGCCAGCACGGTCGTGCCGTTGGGGCCCATGATCTGGAAGCGGCCTTCCGAATCCCAGTTGAGGATGGCAGGTTGCGGACTGTTCTTGTAGGTGGACGCCACTGCGTACCAGAGGCATTCCCCGTATCCATCGCGCAACGGCTCGATGTCCAGCGTGTACCACGGCAGGCGTCCCAGCGAGTTGTCGCCGATGACCGGCCCCGTGTAGGCAGCGCCGCAGGTGCCGCTGGCTGCACCCTCCCGCAGAGACGAGGGTGTGCCCAGATCGGGGCAGGGCAGGTAGCCGGGGACCTCGTTCGGATGCGAATCCATGTACGTGACGGCATACGCAATCAGCGCTTCCTTGGCCCGCGCCAGGGCTGCCTGGGTCGCAATGTCGCGGTCTGCGTCGTCGGGTGCGCTGCCCACGACCGTAGTGACGAACACCACGCCGAGCACACCGGCGATGATCAGGATGACCAGCAGGGCTACGCCCCGCTGGCGCAGGCCCGGCGTCCTCGGGCGGTCAGCGATAGTCCGACATGGAGGCATTGGTGTCGCTCCCGGTGCTGGCGGGTGGGGCGGCGGGCGGCTGCGGGGGCGGCATATAGTCATCGCGCTCCCGGGAACGGCGCCTTGATGCGCTGTCGCGCACCGGGGCCGGCGGGGTCGGGGCAGCTGCGCCGGTATCGGCCGCCGGTTCCGGCGCTTCCGCTTCAGGGGCACGGCGGTAGTTCTCTTCGACCTGGCCCGTCTCGGAGTCCACGCTCTGCCCGACCTTGAGTTTCACCCGTCGCCCCGAGCCCGGTAACTGGACCGCGACCGCTTCGCGGGAGATGGACCCCGGCATGACGTCCACGTCGCGGAAACGCTCGTGCACGGCCTGGCCGTTGACCCAGATCGTCGTCTCGCCGTCGCTGCGTCGAAGCACGCCGTTCAAGGTCAGCATCTTCGGTGGCGCAGCTTTGGGCAGGTCCGAATCCTTCCGTACCGGCCGGTTCGCCAGTTCGCCCGCCAGCTTGCGCTGCGTGTCGAGCGCCGCGCGCTCGGCCGGCGTGAAGAACAATCGACCCAGCTTCGACTCCTCGGCGAAAGCCGTACCGGTGACGCCGCTGATCAAGACGGCAAACATCCATGCGCGCATGCTCACGGTGTGCCCTCCTTCTTCTCGTCTTCGTTCACCGTGATCCACGACACTTCACATTCGGCCCCGAGCCTGGGTTGCAGTGTGCTGGGGTCGCCGACGCTGTTGCGTCGCAACTGGCAGGCGTTCAACGTGAACACGCCCGAGCGCTGGGTCGCGAGCAGGCGGAAGAACCGCATCAGGTCGCCTTCGTGCAACAGCGGCACGGTGAGTTTCATCACCGAGTGTTTCATCGGCAGGTTGCTGCCGCCGATCTCGCTCGCGAGCGGGTAGGGGGCCTGCTGGGCGACCTGATACTCCACGCCGAACATGCCGGCGTCCCGGTTCGCCTTGCGCAGACTGTCCACCCAGTTGATGCGTTGCTCGCCGCCGACGAAACCGAGTTCCTGCAACGCCCGGTAAGTCCCCAGGTAGCGGGTGATGATGTCCTTCTCGGCGCCGGCATTCGAGTACTTGAGGCGCGCATCGGAGAGCGCCTGCTCCTGGGCCGCAAGGGTGGTCTTGGCCTGGGTGACGAGGCGATCGGCATAGCGCACGAGCACGATCGCGGCAACCAGCACCACCCCCAGTACGATGGCCGGCACGGCGAGCGGCGGCAGTCCCTTGCGTTCGCCGTTCATGAGGCTGTCCTCGCGCCCTCGCGCAGAGTGACGTTGATCTCGAACTGGGCGGAGGTCTGCTGCTCCGTCCGAGTGGCCGTGCTGCCGGACAGGGTCTGGCGCGAGTTCTCGTCGAGGGGCAGCTTGACGATCTTCACGTCCGCGATCGCGGGATTCTTGCGCAATCGGTCGGCGAAGTCGCGGATGGTGGCGACCGCCGTGCGGTAATCGCCGTTGAACGGCTGGATCTCGCCGACGATCTGTCCGACCTCGTGCAACGGGCCCTCGGTACCGCCGGCGGACGAGGAGAATGCCGCCGTCGCGTCGGCATACTTGCCGTGCTTCCATGCCAGAGTGGACAGGGTGATCGTCGGAAACGTCTCCAGCGCGTCGCTCACGACGCCGAAAAGCGCTTCCGGCGTGCGGGCAGTGTCGCGCAGGCGCAGCGCCACATCCACCGTCTGCTGGAGCGTCGACGACGAAACCGGAGTGGCCGGGAACTGGCGCGTGAGCTCCTGGTACATGGCCTGGAACTTTGCTGCCCTGGAGGCAGCTTCCTTGGCCTGTTCCTCGATCTGGTTCACCCGGTACAGATCGAACCCGAACCAGAGGGCTCCGAGCAACGCGCAGCCCCCAGCCGTGGCGTACAGAACGCGGGCGTTGCGATAGAGGTTGAAGCCGCGCCGCATCGTCGCGGGCGCGAGATTCTCCTCGGGTACGTGCTCGCCGAGCAGGTGCAGGTGCAAGGCGTCCGGGGTGGCCGCCAGCGTCGTTTCCGACACCCGCAGCTTGAGTACCAGCTCCTCGCGCGGCACGCGCTGGCATTGCAGATTGCCGCGCGCGTTGTTGAGCGCCTCGCGCAAGGTGGCGAGCGAGTTGTCCTGGTCGAGGATCACCACCTGCACGACTTCGTCGGCCGTCGTGACCGACAGCGCGTCGAGGTACATGCGCGTGTTGCTCACCTCCTCGGCGAAGGAGCGGTCGATGGTCCGGTCGCCGGTGCCGCGCAGCGGCGTCAGGCGGGTGATGCGAAAGCGCCCGTTCTTGAGGAAGGTCTGGCGCAACCCTGCGGCGTGCTTCGAGATGACGAGCAGGTTCGGGCTCTTCAGCTTGAGCTTGGTCGCCGCCGCGACCGTCACCGTCGGCAGCGGGTACAGGCCGGCGAGCGGCAGGCCGCGCGCTTCGATCAGCTTCATCCAGGGCGTGAGCATCTCGACGTCGGTCAGCGCGCAGAACAGGAAGCGGTCGTCCTTGCGTTTGCCCTTGTCGCGCTCCTGGAGGGTCGCGGAGTAGTACTGGGTCGTGCGGTAGAGCTGCTTCAGCTTGCGCTCTACCAGTTGCTTGCGGTCGTTGCCCGAGGTGTGCGGCAGCGTTTCGAAGCGATAGTCCTCGTCGACGGTGTCGACGGCGACGTGGATCGGAGAGCCGTCCACGGAACGGAGGAAGGTCTCGAACTCCGCAAGGCCGGCGTCGGAACTCTCGAACCGCTGGCAGCGCGTGATCTTGCCGTTCCAGCGGGCCACCGAAGCGCCGGCGGCGGAAATGCAGACGAGGATGCGGGAGCTCATGGCGCGGATGCCGGCATCAGATCTTGAGGTTGCCGATCATTTCGTAGATCGGCGACAGCACGGAAAAGAGGATCAGCGCGAGCATGCCGCCGAGCACGAGCGTCAACGTGGGTTCGATCATCTTGAGCGCCTTGTCGACCGCGTCCTTCACGTCCCGGTTGTAGAAGTAGCTGATGTTGAGCAGCGCCGTGTCCAGGGCCCCGGTGTTCTCGCCCACGCGCAGCATCCGGATCACCAGCGCAGGAAATATGCCAAGGTTTTGAAAGGTTTCGGACAGGGCTTCGCCGGAGTTGATCTGCTGCCAGGCGCGCCCCATGCCCTCCGCCAGGACCTTGTTGCCGACGATCCCCTCGCTCGTGCGGATCGCGTCGAGGATCGTGATGCCGGACTGATACATGAGCGCGAAGAAGTTGGCGAAACGGGCCAGGATGATCTTCTGGATGATCGGCCCGATGACCGGAATGCGCAGCTTGGCGTAGTCGAACAGGTACGCGGCCCGGGCGTTGCTCTTGACGATCGCCATCAGCGAGACCACCACGAGCACCGGGAATCCGAGCACGATCCACCAGTAGCTCACCACGAAATCGGACATGGCGATCAGAACCCGGGTCTGGATCGGCAGGTCCACGCGCATGGTCTTCAGCACGCTCACCACCTGCGGGACGAGGTAGGCGAGCAGGAAGAAGAGCACGCCCAGCACCACGATGAACACCATGGTCGGGTAGATCAGCAGCTTCTTGGTCTGCGCTGCCAGTTCGTCCTGCCACTTGAGTGCATTCGACAGGCTCTCGAAGACGTCGGTGAGCCGGCCGGTCTGTTCGCCGGCCCGCACCAGGCTCGTGAATACCGAATCGAACACTTGCGGGAACGGTGCCATGGCCTGGGACAGCATCTTGCCGCCCTCGATGTCCTCCAGCATGGACGACACGATGGCCTTGAAGCGCGGGCTCTCGACGCTGTCACGCAGGTCGCGCAAGCCCTCGAGCAGCGGAATGCCGGCGCGCGTCATCTGCTCCATGTCGAAGCAGAAGTTGATGAGATCCTTGCGTGTCACCGCACCTTTGGGCGCGGTGGTGCCAGTCTGTACCTGGCGGAAGGTGATGAGGTCGAGCCCCATGCGCCGCAGGCGCAGTTCGAGGTCGACCTCGTTTTGTGCGTCGAGCTTGCCGCGGGCTTGCTGGCCGACCCGGTCGACCGCTTTGTAGGAGAAGGAGGGCATGGGAAGGGGTCGGTGCTAGCCCTGTGGTTTGACACATCGCCGCCGCGGGCGGCGCACGGTCAGCCCCGCCGGACCGCCCCAAGGCGCTGACGCGCCCCCTTGGTGGGCAGAGAGCGGAGCGAACGTAGGGGCTGTCCCACTTCAGACGATCCGGCCGGTGAGGTCCACCGAGCGCGAGACTTCCGCGATGCTGGTGGAGCCGTCGAGCACGCGGGCGACGCCTTCGTCCGCCAGCGTACGGAAGCCCTTCTCTGCCGCGGCGCGCCGCAGTTCGCGGCCGGTGGCGCGGCGCGCCACCAGTTCGTCCAGATCGCCGTCCATGTGCAGGATCTCGAGGATCGGCACACGGCCCTTGTATCCGCGATTGTTGCAGTGGCGGCAGCCGCCATCGCGATGACGGAAGATGGTGGCACCGCTTTCCGGCGGCAGACCGAGGATGTGCTTTTCCTCGAGCGAAGGCTTGTACTCCACCTTGCACTGCTGACACAGGGTCCGCACCAGTCGCTGCGCGATCACGCCGATGATGTTGCCCGAGATGATGTCGGGCATGATCCCGATGTCGAACAGTCGCGGGAACGCGCCGATCGCCGAATTGGTGTGCAGCGTGGTGAACACCTGGTGACCGGTCATCGCGGCGCGGAAGGCCATCTCGGCTGTTTCCTTGTCGCGCACCTCGCCCACCAGGATGATGTCCGGGTCCTGCCGCATGATCGAGCGGATGCCGTTGGCGAAATCGAGCTTCGAGGTTTCGCTCACCGACGTCTGGCGCATCAGCGCCACCGGGTATTCGACCGGATCCTCGAGGGTCATGATGTTGACGCCCTCGACGTTGACCTGCGACAGCAGCGAGTACAGCGTCGTCGTCTTGCCGCTGCCGGTCGGGCCGGTGATGACGAGAATGCCCTCGGGCCGCGCCAGCATGAGATTCAGCTTGGCCATGATCGGCTTGGGCAGCTTCATCTGGTCCAGGCTGATGATGGACTTCTCGCGGTCCAGCACGCGCAGGACGATGTTCTCGCCGTAGATCGTGGGGTGGCTCGAGACGCGGAAGTCCACCGGACGTCCGTTCAGGTTGAGCGACAGGCGCCCGTCCTGCGGCGCCCGCGTCTCGGCGATGTTCATGCCGCTGATGACCTTGAGGCGCACGGCGATGCCGGGCCAGTAGGTCTTGTGCAGGCTGCGCACCTGCTCCAGCACGCCATCGATGCGATAGCGCACGCGCAGGAACGCGTGTTCCGGTTCGAAGTGGATGTCCGACGAGCCGCGCTTGACCGCGTCGATCAGCAGCGCGCCCACCAGCCGCACGATCGGCTGGGTGTATTCGTCGCCGCCGGCCTGGAGACTCTGCCAGTCGAGCTCGCCGGTCTCGATCTCGCGCAGGATGCCGTCGACCGACAGCTCGTAACCATAGAAGTGGTCGATGTAGTCTTCGAGCTGCGCTTCGCCGGCGAGCACGGTGCGCAGCTGGATGTCGGGCGGCAGCGAAGCCCGCAACTGGTCGATCGCGACCACGTTGTAGAGCTCGGTGACGGCGACGACGAGGGCTCGTTCCTGCGAGTCGAAGGCGATCGGCAGCACGCGTTGGCGCCGCGCGAACTCCTGCGGCACCAGCTTCAGAGCTTCGGCATCGACCACCACTTGGGCGAGGTCGATGGCCTCCTGCCCGATGGTCC
The DNA here is from genome assembly GCA_019747905.1 of Burkholderiales bacterium. Classification (GTDB taxonomy): domain Bacteria; phylum Pseudomonadota; class Gammaproteobacteria; order Burkholderiales. Next base: position 29,865 of record JAIEQG010000086.1, on the reverse strand, counting down.
GCGCCATGATGTCGCGAATGACGGCCTCGGTGACGAACCCGAGGCGCACCAGCAGACGCCCGATGGGCATCTTCTGGCTCTTCTGCTCCGTCAGCGCGATGCGCAACTGGTCCGAAGTGATGAGGCCCTGCTGCACCAGCAGCTCGCCCAGGCGCATCTTCTTGCGCTGTTCCGGCATGGAGGTCTTCACCGCTGCCGTCTTGGGGGAGGCCATGTCGTTCATCATTCGGTCGTGGCGGCCGACAGTTCGCCGATACGCGTGATGACCTGCTTCTGGTCGAAGCCGGCGCGCCCGCGCGCAAACGAAAGATCCAGGGCCTTGCGATAGTACGCCAGTGCAGCCTTGCTCTGGTTGAGATGCTCCAGTCCAACCGCGAGGTTGAATGCGTAGTCGGGATTGGTGGGCTCCAGCTGGAACGCCTGGAAGTAGGACTGTTGCGCCTGTGCCCACAGCCGTTCCCCGGCGTACAGGTTGCCCAGCGTGAAGTAGAGCCCTCCCGAGGGTTCACGGGAGATCAGTTGCTTCAATCGCGTTTCGCTCGCGGTCGGATCGACTCGCCCCATCAGTCCGATCAGGCCGCTCTGCGCCGGGGCGTTCTGCGGGTCGAGCTGCAGAACGCGGTAATAGAGTTCCGACGCCTTTTCCGTCTGACCCTGTTGCCAGGCGATGGATGCGAGGCCCAGCAGCGCGTCGACGTTGCGGCCGTCGGAGGCCAGCACGCGGTCGTAGGTGGACTGTGCGGCTTCGAGCTGGCCCTTCTGCAGTTGATCGTAGGCAGTATTCAACCAGGTGTTGATGGTCGAGCTGTGGTCGGAGGCCTTGAACGTGATGTCCGATTCCGGCTCGGCGGGCGCAGGCCGGGACCGCGACTTGCGCGGGATCGGCCCGGCAGAATCGGCACGAACGATGACGCCCGAAGTTGCTGAGGAGGGGCGATCGGTCGTTGCAGTGGTGGCCGGCTTTGTCGCCGCGCTCGTGGTGCCGGTAGGCGACGCGCCGACGGCGGCGGGCTTGGTATCCGGGCCAGGTGCGGGCGGCAGGGCTGACGGTGCCGTCGTGGCCGGGACGCCAGCTGCGGGACCTGCGGGAGGCAAAGGCTCGCCGGGAGCAGGTGGCGCCACCAGATCGGGCATCGGTGCAGCGGCCTGCGTCGGCGCCTGCGCGCCGTCCGGCGCTGCCTGGCTCGGGGCAGGATTGCGTACCAACGGACCATTGTTGGCGGCAGGGCCGACGATCGACCCGGACCGCGACCAGAAGCCGGGATACTTGATCTCGACCGCGACATAGACGAAGTAGAACGCCAGAAAGATGCCGGCGATGACCGCGAAGATATGGACCGGGTGATCCCGTGCCCAGTCCATGATGCTGAAGCCGGGCTCCTTCGCGACCGCCGCGGCATTGACCACGACCGCGGCCTGCTGGGCCGTTGGTTCGGGGAATTCGTCCCGAGCCGGGCGTGCCGGTGCTGCTGGCGGGGGTTCGGCCGTCGCTTCGAACTCTCGGCTGAGCGGTGCGGGCTCGATCTCGCCGGGCTCCAATTCCAGGGTCGAGCCGCCGTTGGTCGCGAAACCGGTGACCGGTTCAACAGGCTGCTGCGCAGTCTCGCGGTTCTTCGCGGCCTTCTGCAAGGCCTGGAGCAGGAGGCTCATGACTCACTTTGCCGGAGCTGGCGCGTCAGGCAGCGCGCCCATCCGCTTGGCGTTCGGCAGCAGCGGACGCAGGAACCGCAGATCGTCGGAGTCGAGCGACGGGTTCGAGACTACCGTCGGGCGCAAGAAGATGACCAACTCCGTCTTGACAGCCTGCTCATCTCGGAAGGCGAACACGTCGCCGGCGCGGGTGTTGCCAACGCCGGGAACCTGGCTGCGGTTTCTCCGCACCTCGTCCTTGATGAGACCACCCAGGATTGCGGTCTGACCGCTGACTAGTTGCAGCACGGATTCGATCTCGCGGATTTCCACGACAGGAATGGGATTCTGCAACCGCGTGGTCGGGTTTACTACGAGCACGGGGTTAGGATCGAACGCAGTGTCGACCTGGCTCGTCACGGTTGGTCTAACGTTGATGGTTACTTGCCCATTGGAATTGATCTGCGGCGTCAGGCTCATGACCAAGCCCAACGGAACGGTACGCGCAGTGGTGGTCGTTGCCGTTGTGCTTCCTGCGTTCGCTACCGCTGTTGTCTGCTGCGTGATGTTGAAGTAGACGACGTTCCTCACGACCTTGAGGATCGCTGTCTGGTTGTTGAGTGCCATCACCTTGGGGCTCGACAGAACGCGAGTGTTGCCGAATTGCTCGAGGAGCTTGATGGTGGCGAACAGGTTCGTTACACCCTGCTGGCCGTAGGAGACCGTGACATTTGGGGCAGTCCCGAGCGCGCCTCCGAGCAGATTCTGGGTGAAGCTGATGCCGGCACCCGGGGAAGAGGCGACCCGCCCCCAGTCGATGCCGGCCTGATACGTCCGAGACAGTTCGACCTCGACGATGGTGGCCTCGATGAGTACTTGCCGTTGCGACGAGGCCATGACCTGGTCAAGGTACTGCTGTACCAGCGAGTGCTGTCGATCGGTTGCGAGAATCGTCACCGTGCCGGTTATCGGATTGACCGCCACTTCATTGGCGAGGTCTCCCGGTAGAGCTGCTTGCTGACTATTGAAGGCTTTGTCCATCAACTCGCTTGCGTTTGCCCCTGCTCGCGCCACCGCCTCCGCCTGAGCGATGCGTTCCTCGCGTTGTGCCTTCGCCGCTTCGCTCCGGGCGGCACGCTCGTCCGCCGAAAGCGCTTGGACCCGGGTCGCGGCAAGCATTGCCTTGACGTTATCTTCGAGCACCTTCCAGAACTCGTTCTTCGATACCGTATTCACCGTGGTGCTCGACGTGTTTCCGCCGCCGCCACCACCACCACCACCACCACCACCACCACCGCCACCACCACCTCCTCCTCCTCCGGTGGAGCCGACGTTGCCGACCAATCCCTGAACACCGACGGTTGACTGCGTTTCCCGTGTCACGTTGACGTAATCGACCCGGTACGTCTTGACGTATGGCGTGTCGGGCGTCACTAGGATCGTGCGACCCTCCTGACGCCAGCGCAGATTGCCTTGCTTGGCGATGCGATCGAGGATCGCGGGCAGGGTCTCGTCGATGGCGTTGAGGCTGACGAGCCCCTGCAGCCCCGGATGCACGTCGATGTTCTGCTTGGTGTCGCGCGCCAGGGCGAACAGCAGCTCCTTCACCGGGACTTCGTTCACGACCACGCTGTAGGTGGGCAGGCGAGTCTGGGGCTTCGGGGGTGGCGGCGTCGGGATGGAAACCGGCGGGAGGATGTCCTCGCGGTCAGTCTTGCTGAGCTTGTCTTCGGTGAGGTGGGTGTCCGAGACCGGCAGGACCGGCGCTTTGTAGCTGCAGCCGCCCAGCGCCACCGCCATCAGGAGCAGCCCTGCCGCGTGCCGGCAGGAAATGACGCGACTCGTGGATGCGAGGCGGCCGGCGGGGCGCAGGAGGCTGGAATCGGGCAGATGGATCATCAGTTTGCGGAGCCGACGGGGGTCATCACCTTGACGGCTTGGCCGGGAGTTCTCGGGTACGGGAGGCCGGGTAGTTCACGACGGGATCTACCGGGCAGTCGGGGTGTTGCGCGCTTCTTCGATCTCCGCGCGGATGCCGCGGATGGTGCGCTGATACGGCCGGTACCGTTGAAGCTCCGGAGGCAACTGCTCGATAGCCTCGTTGACCGCGCGCATGGTGGGGTAAGCACCGTACACGACGGTCAGGGACGGCTTCATGTTAGCGACGGTACGGTACACAAAAATATCATCTACTTCAATAGATTTGGAGAGGGACTTGAAATATTCCTTGAGGTATTCGGCGTCCGCCGAGCCCATCAATTGAATGGTGTACGTCTTCTCCGCTTGGGTAGACAGCCAGGACTCCGTTGCTCGCAAGCGTCGTTCCAGGAAGTCATCCGGCAGCGGCTGGCTTGAGACCTTGGGTGGGCTGGTAGCGGGCGCCGACTCCGGCTGGCTTATCTCTGACGCGATGCGCAAACCTGGTGCCGCTGCCGGCTGCTCCGTCGCTGCGGTCTGCATTACGGCTTCCGGTCTCGGACCGGCGATTTCCGTGGCGTTGTTGCTCACGGGTTGAGACGCTACAGCCGGTTCGGCCGGAACTGACGCAGCCGGTGCCGCTGCCGCAGGTGGTGCCACTGCGGTCGCGGCGGTTGATGCCGGCGGCATGTCACTTGTGGGCATCGCGACCGATCCGCTGGTGCCTGCTGCTGCGTACCACCAGGCGACGGCCGCGATCGCCACGATGCCTGCGCCGAGCAGCGCCCACCCGAACCAGGCCGGGGCAGTGGGTGGTGCCTTGCCCTGGCTGAACTCGCTGTCCTGCACGGCGGTGCGGACATGCTTGAGCGAAATGGTGTGGGTGCTTTCCGCGAACGCGGCGAGCAGTGCCTTGTCGGCAACGATGTTGACGCGCCGTGTAAGTCCGCCGCTCGCTTTTGCAATGTAAGTGATTACTCTCTTGGAGAATAGGGCCGGTCCGCGGTAACCCGCGGCATGCAGGCGAAAAGCAAGGTAGGCCCCCACCTCGTCGGCCGACAACGGCGACAGATAGAAGCTGTGGGTGATGCGTTCGCGCAGCTGGCGGATGCTGGTCTGCCGCAGGTTCTCGTCCAGTTCCGGCTGCCCGAACAGCACGATCTGCAGCAGCTTGCTGCGGTCGGTCTCGAGATTGGAGAGCAGCCGGATCTCCTCCAGCGTCGCGAGCGGCATGCCCTGGGATTCCTCGACGAAGACCACGACCTGGCGGCGCTCGGCATGCCGCTGCACCAGGTACTGCTGCAGGGCGTGCATGACCTCGAGGCGCGTCGCTTCGCGCTTGACCGGCAGCTGCAGCTCGAAGGCGATGGCGTGCAGGATGTCTTCCGGCGAGACGTTCGGGTTGGCGAGGTAGACGATGTCCACACTGTCGGCCAGCCGCTGTTGCAGTACCCGGCACAGCATGGTCTTGCCGCTGCCCACCTCGCCGGTGACCTTGACGATGCCCTCGCCCTCACCGATCGCGTACATCAGTGCTTCCAGTACCGAGCCGCGATTGGCGCCCTCGAAGAAGAACTCGGTGTCGGGGGTGATACGAAACGGCGGCTGCTGCAATCCGAAGAATGTGTAGTACATGGCCGGTTACTGGACGATCTTGCCGCGGGTTGCGCCGTCGAGGTTGTCGCCGTAGGACTGCATGCGGCTGTAGAGCGTGGTGCGGTGCATGCCGAGCAGCTTCGCCGCCTGGCTCAGGTTGCCGTGGGTGATCTCGAGGGCAGCCTCGACAAAGCATTTTTCCCAGTGGCGCAGGTCCGAATCGAGGTCGAAGCTGCGCCGCGTTTCGAGAATGCGTTTGGCCCATGCCACGGTACCGCCGAAGTCGGCACCGGGATCGACTCCCGCCGGGGTGCCGCCGGCACCGGTCTCGTAGTCGAGCTCGGCGACCAGCTGTTCGCGATCGACCAGGCGGCCGGCATGCTTGGTCGTGAGGCGGATGACAATGTTGCGCAACTCGCGGACGTTGCCGGGAAACGGATAGGACATCCAGAGCGCGGTCGCGTCCTCGTCGAGGCGAAACGGTTGCACGCCGCCCTGGTTCGCGTACAGGTTGGCGAAGTGCGACAGCAGCTGGCGCTTGTCGTCGCCGAGCTCGCGCAACGCCGGCACCTGGACCGTGAACACGGAGAGTCGATGGTAGAGATCCACCCGGAACCGTCCGGCCTTGATCTCCTGGCGCAGGTCGCGATTGGTTGCCGCGATCACGCGTGCATTGCTGGTCCGGCTCTGGGTTTCGCCGACCCGCTGGAACTCGCCGTTCTCCAGCACGCGCAGCAGTTTCGATTGCAACTCGAGCGGCAGCTCGCCGATCTCGTCCAGGAACAAGGTGCCGTCGCTCGCATCCTCGAAGTAGCCGGCGCGTGCGGCGTTGGCGCCCGTGAACGCGCCTTTCGAATAGCCGAACAGCGTCGGCTCCACGAGGGTGGGCGAAATGGCGGCGCAGTTGAGCGCGAGGTAGGGGCGGGCTGCCCGCGGGCTGCCCGCGTGCAGCGCCTGCGCCACGAGTTCCTTGCCGCTGCCCGATTCGCCCTCGATCAGGACCGGGAACGGCGCCGCGGCGTACTGGCCGATCTGCTGCCGGAGCTTGGTGATGGCGAGGCTCGCGCCGACGATACCGCTGTCAGCAGCGGCGGCACGCCGCTCGGCCGCACCGAAGCTGCGCGCACGCATCAGCAGTGCTTCCAGTTCCTTGGGCTCGCAAGGCTTGGCGACGAAGTCGACCGCGCCCAGCGCGCGCGCATGCCGGGCGTTGGCTTCGTCGTTCTGACCGGACAGAACGAGGATCTTGATGTCGGGGGAGGCCGCCAGCAGTTCGTTGATCAGGCGGAACCCTTCGTCGGGCCGGTGCGGCGTGGGGGGCAGGCCAAGGTCCACCAGCGCCAATTCCGGTGCGCGCTCGAGTTGCGCGAGGAGACTCTTCACCTGCGCCCGGGAGTCGGCAGCGTAGACATTGAAGGTCTTGCCCAGCACGAAATTGAGCGTGTCGGTGATGAGCGGGTCGTCGTCGACGATCAGCAGGTCCGGCCGCGGCTGCAGAGTCGTGTTCAAGGGATCAGGCTGCCAGCGGCACCGGCGTGTCGAGGCAGGCCAGGAAAGCGCGCTCCAGCGTCGCGGCGCCGTAGCGCTCACGCAGCCCGGCCGGACTGCCCACGTACCGGATACGGCCCTGATGCAGGACGGCCATGCGGTCGCACATCTCCTCGACATCGGCCAGGGAGTGCGAAGTGAAGAAGATGGTCGAACCGCGAGCGTGCCGCTCCCGCAGTGCAGCCTTGAGCAGCGCCCGGGCCTTCGGGTCGAGGCCGCTGGTGGGCTCGTCGAGCAGCAGCAGCGCCCGTTCGGACAAAAGACAGCAGGCGAGCCCCAGCTTCTGCGTCATGCCCTTGGAGTAGGCCCGCACCGGTTTCTCGAGTGCGGAGAGGTCGAGATCGAGCGCCGCGAGCATCGCGCGCGCGGCGGGTTCGTCATAGCTGCGGCCGTAGAGCCGCAACATGAGCCGCAGAAAGTCACGCCCGGTGACGTAGAAGGGCGCATTGAACCGCTCCGGCAGGAAAGCGAGCCGACTGCGGGCGGCCGGCAAGAGGCTGGTCACGCCGAACACTTCGATGCTGCCGGAATCGGCACGGCTCGAGTCGAGCAGGCACTTGATGAGAGTCGTCTTGCCGGCGCCGTTCATTCCTACCAGTCCGAACAATTCTCCGACGCCCACTTCGAGCTCGACCTCGGTGAGTGCGCTGGACGTGCCGAAGGCCTTCGAGACGTGGGCAAACGCGAGGGCTGGAGTCTCCATGGATCGGGTTCGGGGTTCGCGCGGGTGCCGGGATGCTCGGCTTGCAGGACACGCCAGAAAAGTCCGGTTGCACCGCCCATGCGCAGGAACCGGGCCAACATAGCGCAATCCAAACCGGGTCACAAGCAAGCATCGGCCGCCGAGCCGCCGGCCGAGTCTCCAGTTACAATCCGCCGCTACCCATCCGAGTCAGACGTGTCCCCCGAACCTCTCGTCGAACTCACGGACGTCCAGTTCGCCTACGATCTCCGCCCGATCCTCACCGGTATCCGCATGCGCGTGCCGCGCGGCAAGGTGGTGGCCATCATGGGTGGCAGCGGCAGCGGCAAGACCACCATCCTGCGCCTGATAGGCGGGCAACTGCGGCCCACCGCGGGGCAGGTATCGGTGAACGGTGCCGTGGTGCACCAGCTCGATCACGACGCGCTGTACCGATTGCGGCGGCGCATGGGGATGCTGTTCCAGTTCGGCGCCTTGTTCACCGACCTCACCGTCTTCGAGAACGTCGCGTTTCCGCTGCGGGAGCACACGCGCCTCGACGAGGCGCTGATCAGGGACCTCGTGCTGCTCAAGCTGAACGCGGTGGGCTTGCGCGGCGCCGCGCAACTTTCGACCGGCGAACTCTCCGGCGGCATGGCGCGCCGCGTCGCTCTGGCCCGGGCCATCGCCCTCGACCCCATGCTGATGATGTACGACGAACCCTTCACGGGGCTCGACCCGATCTCGCTCGGCGTGATCGCCAACCTGATCCGGCGCCTGAACGACGCGCTGGGCGCCACCTCGATCCTGGTCACCCACGATGTCGGCGCCTCGCTCGGCATCGTCGACTACGTCTACATCGTTGCCGACGGGCGCATGGTCGCCGAAGGCACCCCCGATGAGATCCGCGCATCCCGCGAACCGCTGGTCCGGCAGTTCATCCACGGCGAAGCCGACGGCCCGGTGGCGTTTCACTATCCCGGGCGATCCTACGCGCAGGATCTCGACCTCGGGGGGCATCCGTGATCGCGGCGCTGGACGGTGGTCTGCGCCATATCGGCGCGCGCGTGATCGACGGCGTATGGAAGCTGGGATGCGCCACGCGGTTCACCGCGACGCTGATCGCCCGATCCGGGGCGAGTTTTCGCCGGCCGCAGCTCACGCTGAACGAGATCTACTTCACCGGCGTGCTGTCGCTCATCATCATCATCGTGTCGGGCCTGTTCGTCGGCCTGGTCCTGGGGTTGCAGGGCTACGAGACGCTGAAGCGCTACGGTTCCGCCGAAGCGCTCGGTACCCTCGTCGCCCTGTCGCTCACTCGCGAACTCGGTCCGGTGGTCTCGGCGCTGCTGTTCGCGAGCCGCGCCGGCTCCGCGATCACCGCCAAGATCGGCATCATGAAATCGACCGAACAGCTCTCGGCCATGGAGATGATGGCGGTCGATCCCTACGGCCGGGTCATGGCGCCGATATTCTGGGGTGGCGTTATCTCCATGCCCTTGCTCGCTGCGATCTTCAGCGCGCTCGGCATCTTCGGCGGTTACCTGATCGGAGTCGTAATCATCGGCGTGGACTCCGGCGCGTTCTGGTCGCAGATGCAGGCTGCAGTGGATCTGCGCGAAGACGTGCTGAACGGCGTGATCAAGAGCGTCGTCTTCGGCGTGGCGGTCACCCTGATCGCTCTTTTTGAGGGTTTCGACGCACCGCCCACCGCCGCCGGGGTCTCCTATGCAGTGACGCGCACGGTCGTGACTTCGGCACTGGTGGTGCTGGCGCTCGATTTCGTGTTGACGTCGTTCATGTTCGCTGGGGTGTGAAATGAAAAGAACCACGATCGATCTCTGGGTCGGACTGTTCGTCATGGGCGGGCTGATCGCATTGCTGGTGCTCGCACTCAAGGTGGGCAACGCGACCACGGTCAGCGCTTCGCAGGGCTACCACGTCACGGCGGAGTTCGACAACATCGGGGGGCTCAAGCCGCGCGCGCCCGTCAAGAGCGCCGGGGTCGTCGTGGGACGGGTCGAGTCCATAGGGTTCGACAACAAGAAGTTTCTGGCGCGGGTCACCCTGCGCATCGACAGGGCCTACCAGTTTCCGACCGATACCACAGCCTCGATCCTGACCTCGGGCCTGCTCGGCGAACAGTACGTCGGGCTCGACGGCGGCGGTGACGATGTCATGCTGAAGGACGGCGATCGCATGAAGCTGACCCAGTCGGCGATGGTGCTGGAGCGCATGATCAGCCGTTTCCTGTACGGCAAGGCTGCCGAAGGCCCGCAGGCTGCCGAGAAGTAGCCGAACCGGAGATCCACGTGAGAGCGAGAGAAACCATGAATACGATGCGAACGATGTCGCGATGGACCCCGCTGGTCGGCGTGCTGCTGGCCGCTGCCGCGGCGGCGGCGGATTTTCCGCCGCCCGACACGGTGGTGAAGACCACCAGCGAAGACGTGCTCCGCGTGGTTGCCGACGACAAGGACCTGCGCAACGGCGCGCCCAGCAAGCTGGTCGAGCTGATCGAAACCAAGATCGTTCCGCATTTCGACATGACCCGCGTCACCCGCCTGGCCGTGGGCAAGTACTGGAACGACGCCACGCCCGAGCAGCAGAAGGTCCTGGTCGACGAGTTCCGTACCTTGCTGGTGCGCTCGTACGCGGCGGCCTACTCGGCCTATCGGCTGGTCAAGGTGGAGGTGACGCCGCTGCAGCTGGCCGACAACGAGAACGACGTGACGGTGAAGACCAGGATCCTCCTGCCCGGAGGTGCGCCGCCGGTCGGTGTCGACTACGCCATGCGGCTCAACCCGGACGGCTGGAAGGTCTACAACGTCACCGTCGACGGGGCGAGCCTCGTGACCACCTACCGCAACGATTTCTCCTCGCAGATCCAGACCGCCGGCATCGACGGCCTCATCAAGAACCTCAAGGAGCGTAATGCGAAAGCGCTCGCGCCCGCCAAGAAATGATCCGCCGAGACGGCGATCGACTGGTCGTGGAAGGTGCGGTCACCATGGAGGAGGTGCCGGGGCTGCTCGCACAGGGCCTGATGCTGCTCGATCGCGGCGAGACCCGGATCGATCTTGCCGGCGTGACCGCGGCGGACTCGTCCGCGGTCGCGCTCCTGCTCGAATGGTTGCGCGCTGCCCAGCGCGCGGGTGGGCGGATCGTCTACCTCAACCTGGACAACAGCCTGAAGAGTCTCGCTGATCTGTACGGCGTCACCGAGCTGCTGCCTCTCGCCCGGGCGTGATGGCTGCCGCCATCGAAGTCCGGCAGGCGTACAAGCGCTATGGCGACGTGCAGGCGCTGGACGGCGTCGACCTCGAAGTGAGGCCGGGCGAGTTCTTCGCGCTGCTCGGGCCCAACGGGGCCGGGAAGACGACGCTGATCAGCGTGCTCGCAGGGCTGGCGCGCGCCGATCGCGGCGATGTCCGGGTGATGGGTTTCGATGTTCGCGAGAACTATCGTGAAGCCCGCCGGGCACTGGGCGTGGTGCCGCAGGAACTGGTGTTCGACCCGTTCTTCACGGTGCGCGAGACCTTGCGGATCCAGTCCGGCTATTTCGGGCTGCGCAGCAACGACGCGTGGATCGACGAAGTGATCGAGCGTCTCGACCTGACGGCCAAAGCCAACGCCAACATGCGCGCACTTTCCGGGGGCATGAAGCGGCGCGTGCTGGTCGCGCAGGCGCTGGTGCACAAGCCGCCGGTCATCATCCTCGATGAGCCGACCGCGGGCGTCGACGTGGAATTGCGTCAAGGCCTGTGGGAATTCGTGCGCCAGTTGAATGCCGCCGGACATACGATTGTGCTCACCACCCACTATCTCGAGGAGGCCGAGACGCTCTGCAGCCGGGTGGCAATGCTCAAGAACGGACGCGTGGTGGCGCTCGACACGACCCGCAACCTGCTGGCCGGCGTCTCGGGCATCCATCTCAAGCTGAAGCTCGATCCTGACCGGTTGCCACCGGCCCTTGCGCAACACTCGGTGCCCGGCCCGGACGGCTATCGAGTGCTCGCGATCCAGCGACACGCCGATATTCCCGACCTCATGATCGCCCTGCGCGAGGAGGGAGTCACGGTCCAGGAGCTCGAGTTGGTGCAACCGGATCTGGAAGAGGCCTTCGTGCAGATCATGGGGCGGCGATGACCGGATTTCGCACGCTGCTCTACAAGGAGATGCTGCGGTTCTGGAAGGTGAGTTTCCAGACGGTGGCTGCCCCGATCATCACCGCATTGCTGTACCTGCTGGTGTTCTCGCACGTGCTGGCGGGGCGTGTCGAGGTGTACCCGGGAGTGTCGTATACCGCGTTCCTGATTCCCGGCCTCGCGATGATGTCGCTGCTGCAGAACGCGTTCGCCAACAGCTCGTCGTCGATGATCCAGTCGAAGGTCACGGGCAACATCATCTTCGTCCTGCTGCCGCCGCTGTCGCATGCAGAGTTCTACTGGGCTTACATCGTTGCAGCCGTCGTGCGCGGCCTGATGGTCGGCCTCGGCGTCTTCTCGGTCACTCTCGTGACCGTCGCCGTGCCCGTGCCCCATCCGTTCTGGGCGCTGGTGTTCGCCCTGCTGGGCGGCGGCATCCTGGGCGCCCTGGGCCTCATCGCAGGCATCTGGGCCGACAAGTTCGACCAGCTCGCGACCTTCCAGAACTTCGTCATCGTCCCCCTGACCTTTCTGGCCGGTGTGTTCTATTCGATCCACTCGCTGCCGCCGTTCTGGCAGGCGGTGTCGCACTTGAACCCGTTCTTCTACATGATCGACGGGTTTCGTTTCGGCTTCTTCAACGCGTCCGACGTGCCTCCCACGACCAGTCTCGTCGTTGTGGCGGTCTGCTTCGCGGCCTTATCATTCACCGCGCTGCAGATGATCAAGCGCGGCTGGAAGCTGCGTCACTAAGCGACCCCCGACCGGCCTGCGGCCTTTCTACCCAAGGGGCCAGCCCTCTTGGGGCGGCCCGGCGAGGGCTGATCTCCGGTCGCACGTACCCCGAAAGTCCACAATGGTCACCCCAGAAAAAGTCCGCAGCTACATCCTGGAAAACCTGCATTGCGAGCACGTCGCCGTAGATGGCGACGGTGCACATTTCGAAGCCGTGATCGTCAGCCCGGATTTCCGCGGCAAGACGCGCATCCAGCAGCACCAGGTGGTCTATCGAGCCCTCGGCGACCGCATGCGCGAGGAGATCCACGCGCTGTCCATGAAGACCTACACGCCGGAGGAATGGGCCTCCCGTTGATCAGAGATGAGCACTCCCCCCGATAGGCCTTCGGCCTCTCCCCCCAGGGGGCCAGCCCTCTTGCGGGCTGAGGCCGGACACAGACAGTCCCTGCGGACTGTCTGTGCCTGCCGAAGGCCATCGGCCTCTGGCCGATGGCAGGTCGGCGAGGGCTGACGGCTTCCGATCCCATGGACAAGCTGCGCATCGAAGGCGGAGCGCCGCTGGCCGGCGAGATCCGCATTTCCGGCGCGAAGAACGCGGCGCTGCCGATCCTGTGCGCCGCGATCCTCACGCCCGGGACCTTGCGGGTGCAGAACGTGCCGCATCTGCGCGATGTGACCACTGCGCTCAACCTGCTCGCGCAGATGGGGATGGAGCTGTCGCTGGACGAGAAGCTCGGGGTGAGCCTGTCGGGTGCCCGCATCAACAACTTCGTCGCCCCCTACGAGCTGGTGAAGACGATGCGTGCGTCGATCCTCGTGCTGGGGCCGCTGGTGGCGCGCTTCGGCGAGGCCAGGGTATCGCTGCCCGGGGGCTGTGCCATCGGCATGCGGCCGGTGGATCAGCACATCAAGGGATTGCAGGCCCTCGGTGCCGAGATCGCGATCGAGCACGGGTATGTCCACGCGAGCGCAAAGCGGCTGAAGGGTGCGCGCCTGGTGATGGACATGGTTACCGTCACCGGCACCGAGAATCTGATGATGGCCGCTTGCCTGGCCGAAGGCACGACGGTCATCGAGAATGCCGCGCGCGAACCCGAGATCATCGACCTCGCGCAGTGCCTCGTTGCCATGGGAGCACGGATCACCGGTGCCGGCACGGACGTGATCACCGTCGAGGGCGTGGAAGCACTGCACGGGGCTACGTGGACCGTCATGCCGGATCGCATCGAGACCGGCACGTTCCTCGCTGCCGTGGCAACCACGGGCGGCGACGTCACGCTGAAAAACACTCGGCCGGACATCCTCGACGCCGTCTTGGCCAAGTTGAGCGAAGCCGGGGCCCGGATCGAGTCGGGCGCAGACTGGATCCATGTCGCCATGGACGGGCCGCCGAAGTCCGTGAGCCTCCGTACCGCGCCGTATCCGGCCTTTCCGACCGACATGCAGGCGCAGTTCATGACTCTCGACTGCGTCGCGCGCGGCACTGCCCTGGTCACCGAAACGATCTTCGAGAATCGCTTCATGCACGTGCAGGAATTGCGGCGGCTGGGGGCCGACATCGACGTCGAGGGCAATACGGCAGTGATCCGGGGGGTCGACAACCTCGAGGGCGCCACGGTCATGGCGACCGACCTGCGCGCCTCCGCGAGCCTGGTCCTGGCCGGGCTGGTCGCCCGGGGCACCACCACCGTCGATCGAATCTACCACCTCGATCGCGGCTACGAACGCATCGAAGAGAAGCTGTCGCAGCTGGGCGCCCGGGTGCAACGGGTAGGCAACTCAACGTAAGTCCCGGACTGTCGGGTACAATCTTCGCCCGCTTTCCGCCTTGCCTGCCGTGAACGGCATCACCATCGCCCTCTCGAAGGGGCGCATCTTCGAGGAAACCACGCCGCTGCTGTCCGCTGCGGGCATCGTGGCGTCCGAAGATCCGGAAACCTCGCGCAAGCTCATCATCGGCACCAGCCGATCCGACGTGCGCATCATCGTGGTCCGCGCCTCCGACGTCCCGACCTACGTCCAGTACGGCGGTGCCGACCTGGGGATAGCCGGCAAGGATGTCCTGCTGGAGCATGGTGGAGCCGGCCTCTACCAACCGCTCGATCTCGACATCGCGAAATGCCGCATGATGGTCGCGGTGCGCGCCGGATTCGACTACGAACTGGCCGTGAAACAGGGGGCGCGACTCAAGATCGCGACCAAGTATCTGCAGGTGGCGCGGACCCATTTCGCGTCCAAGGGCGTCCACGTGGACCTGATCAAGCTGTACGGCTCCATGGAGCTGGCACCGCTGGTCGGCCTGGCCGATGCCATCGTCGATCTCGTATCGAGCGGCAACACGTTGCGCGCGAACAACCTCGTGGCGGTCGAGGAGATCATGCCGATCTCGGCGCGGCTGGTGGTGAACCAGGCGGCGCTCAAGTTGAAACGCGCGATGCTGCAGCCGGTGATCGACGCTTTCGCCGGGGCGCTCAAGTCCGAACGGGCAGCCGCATGAACATCGCCCGTCTCGACTCGTCCAGTGCCGATTTCGACGCGCGACTGGAAGGGCTGCTCGCCTTCGAGAACACTCAGGATGCATCGATCGATGCGGCCGTGGCCGGCATCCTCGAGGATGTGCGGTGCCGCGGTGATGCGGCCGTGCTCGAGTACACGCGCCGCTTCGATCGTGTCGACGCCCCGTCCATGGCGGCCCTCGAGATTCCGCAGCAGGACCTGCGGGCGGCGCTCGACCGGCTCGGCACCCCGCAGCGACGTGCGCTCGAGCAGGCTGCTGCGCGCATCCGGGCCTACCACGAACACCAGCCGCTGGCGTCGTGGCGGTACACCGAACCGGACGGCACCGTGCTGGGCCAGCAGGTGACGCCGCTCGACCGGGTCGGGGTCTACGTGCCGGGCGGCAAGGCGGCTTATCCCTCGACGGTATTGATGAACACGCTCCCTGCCAAGGTGGCAGGCGTGCCCGAGGTGATCATGGTGGTGCCCACCCCCGGCGGCGAGCGCAACGCGCTGGTGCTGGCCGCGGCGGCCGTGGCCGGCGTCGACCGTGTGTTCACGATCGGCGGCGCGCAGGCGGTTGGCGCGCTCGCCTACGGCACGGCGGCCGTCCCGGCCGTGGACAAGATCGTCGGTCCGGGCAATGCGTACGTGGCGGCCGCCAAACGCCGGGTCTTCGGCGTGGTCGGTATCGACATGGTCGCGGGTCCTTCGGAGATCCTGGTGATCTGCGACGGCCTCACCAGCGCGGACTGGATCGCCATGGATCTTTTCTCGCAGGCCGAACACGACGAGATGGCGCAGGCGATCCTGCTCACACCGGAAGCCGCTTTTGCCGACGCCGTGGCCGCGAGCATGGCACGCCAGCTTGCGTCGATGCCGCGCAAGGACGTGATCGCGAGATCGCTGGCCGATCGTGGTGCCCTCATCAAGGTGCGCGACCTGGATGAAGCCTGTGCGATCGCGAACCGCATCGCGCCGGAGCACCTGGAGCTGTCGGTGGCCGATCCGGACGCCTGGATCGGCAAGCTGCGGCACGCCGGGGCCATCTTCATGGGCCGGTACGCATCGGAAGCGCTCGGCGACTACTGCGCGGGTCCGAATCACGTGCTGCCGACGGCGCGCACCGCGCGCTTCTCGTCGCCGCTCGGGGTGTACGACTTCCAGAAACGCACCAGTCTGATCCAGGTGTCGCGCGCCGGTGCGGCAACGCTGGGCATCGTGGCTGGCGAACTCGCCGATGGTGAGGGCCTGCCGGCGCACGCTGCCTCGGCCCGCTACCGCATGCACGCCTGATGAAACCCGCGACCAAACTGGAAACGCAACCTGCCGTGAGCCCTGAGGCCCTCGTCCGGCCCGAGGTCCTGACGATGGCGGCTTACCACGTGGCGGACGCCCGCGGCATGGTCAAGCTCGACGCCATGGAGAACCCGTATCGCCTGCCGGAGGGCCTGCGTGCGGAGGTGGCGAAACTGGCGGCGGAAGCGGCGCTGAATCGCTATCCCGATCCGGGCGGGGCGGAACTCAAGCGCCGCCTGCACGCCGTCATGGGCGTGCCCGAAGGTATGGCGCTCATGCTCGGCAACGGCTCCGACGAAATCATCCAGGTGCTGACGCTGGCATTGGCCAGGCCCGGAGCGGTCGTGATGAGCGTCGAGCCGACGTTCGTGATGTACCGCATGCTCGCGGTCGCAGCGGGTCTCGAGTACGTGGGTGTGCCGCTCCGACCGGATTTCACGCTCGATGGCGAAGCGCTGCTGGCAGCCATCGAACGCCATCGGCCCGCGCTGTTGTGGCTTGCCTATCCGAACAACCCGACGGGCAACCTGTTCGATCGCTCGTCACTCGAACGAGTGCTGGACGCGGCGCCGGGTGTGGTCGTCATGGACGAGGCCTATCATGCGTTCGCGGGCACGAGCTACCTGCCGGAACTCGGGCGCCGACCGAACGTGCTGGTCATGCGCACGCTTTCCAAGCTGGGCCTCGCGGGATTGCGGCTCGGCTTTCTCGCCGGCCCACCGGCCTGGCTGAACGAATTCGACAAGCTGCGGTTGCCCTACAACGTGAACGTGCTGTCACAGCTGGTCTGCGAAGCGGTGCTGGCCCACCCGGACGTTCTCGACGCCCAGGCCCGGTCGCTGGTTCAGGCCCGGGGCGAACTGGCGACGGCGCTCGCGGCCATCCCGGGCGTCACGGTGTTTCCGAGTGCGGCCAATTTCCTCTTGTTCCGTATCGCGAACGCGCCTGCGGTGTTCCAGGGCTTGAAGGCACGGGGTGTGCTCGTCAAGAATCTGTCGGGCGCCCATCCGCTGCTCGCCGACTGCCTCCGGGTGACCGTGAGTTCGCCGGAGGAGAACCGAGTCTTCCTGGAAGCTCTGCGCGCTGCCCGTTGACCCCATGCCGAACGAACCGAAACCGCCCTTGACTGCTCGCGTCGCCGAAGTGACGCGCAATACGCTCGAAACGAAGATCCGCGTGCGCGTCGATCTCGACGGCACCGGCGCCTCGAAGCTCGCCACCGGCGTTGGCTTCTTCGATCACATGCTCGACCAGATCGCACGCCACGGCATGTTCGACCTGGATATCCAGGCAGAGGGCGACCTGCACATCGACGGCCACCACACGGTCGAGGACGTGGGCATCACCCTCGGGCAGGCCTTCGCCAAGGCCATCGGCGACAAGAAGGGGGTGCGCCGGTACGGCCACGCCTACGTCCCGCTCGACGAAGCGCTGTCGCGGGTCGTGATCGACCTGTCCGGTCGCCCGGGACTCGTCCTGGACGCCGAGTTCACGCGCGCCATGATCGGTGAGCTGGAGACCCAGCTCATCCACGAGTTCTTCCAGGGCTTCGTGAACCACGCCGGCGTCACCTTGCACATCGACAACCTGAAGGGCGAGAACGCCCACCACCAGGCCGAGACCATGTTCAAGGCCTTCGGCCGGGCGCTGCGCATGGCCGTGGAGCTGGATCCGCGTGCCGTCGGCGTGATGCCGTCCACCAAGGGAGTCCTGTAGCTCCGGCTTTCCCATGCACATCGCAGTCGTGGATTACGGTATGGGCAACCTGCGTTCGGTTGCCAAGGCGGTCGAGCATGTCGCGCCGGACCGGCAGGTCGTCGTGACCGACGATCCGGATCGGGTCGCCTCCGCCGAGCGGGTGGTGTTTCCCGGGCAGGGCGCGATGCCGGACTGCATGCGCGAACTCGATGCCCGTGGCCTGCGCCCTGCAGTGATCGAGGCGGCCCGGACCAAGCCTTTCCTCGGCATCTGTATCGGTTTGCAGATGCTGTTCGAGCGCAGCGAAGAGGGCGACACCCCTGGACTCGGGTTGCTGCGCGGTCGCGTCCGCCGCTTTCCGGCGGAGCGGATGGTCGGCGCCGACGGGTCGAAGCTGAAAGTCCCGCACATGGGGTGGAACGAGGTACGCCAGACCCGTTCCCATCCGTTATGGGCGGGTATTCCCCAGAATGCGCGCTTCTACTTCGTGCACAGCTATTTCGTCGAACCGGCCGACCCGGGCCTGATCGCGGGCGAAACCCACTATCCGGCCCCGTTTACCAGTGCGGTCGCCGGGTCTAGACTGTTTGCCGTACAGTTCCACCCGGAAAAGAGCCATCACGCCGGACTGAAACTGCTGTCGAATTTCGTTGCCTGGGACGGCCGGACCCCCGCAGCCGCGCAATCGCCCCAGGCAGCCCTCACGGGAACGCCCTAGAGCCTCCAACTGCCGATTGTCCGCGCCCGGCCGCTGCTTCCGACAGCGGTCGCTGCAACATCATGCTCATCATTCCCGCGATCGATCTGAAGGATGGCCACTGTGTGCGCCTGAAGCAAGGTGCCATGGACCAGGCCACCGTTTTTTCCGAAGACCCCGGCGCCATGGCCAAGCACTGGCGCGCCCAGGGCGCACGCCGCCTGCACCTGGTGGATCTGAACGGCGCAATCGCCGGCAAGCCGAAGAATGAAGAGGCCATCAAGGCCATCGTGAAGGCAGTCGGCGAGGACGTGCCGGTGCAACTGGGCGGCGGCATCCGAGATCTCGACACCATCGAGCGCTATCTCGACGACGGCATCAGCTTCGTCATCGTCGGCACGGCCGCGGTCAAGACCCCGGGCTTCCTGCACGATGCCTGCTACGCCTTCCCCGGCCACATCATGGTCGGGCTCGACGCGCGCGAGGGCAAGGTGGCGGTCGACGGCTGGTCCAAGATGACCGGGCACGACGTGCTCGACCTGGCGCTCAAGTTTCAGGACTACGGCGTCGAAGCGATCATCCATACCGATATCGGTCGCGACGGCATGATGACCGGTGTCAACGTCGAGGCGACGCTGGAACTCGCACGCGCCCTGACGGTGCCGGTGATCGCGAGCGGCGGCATTTCCAACCTCGACGATGTGCGCAAGCTCTGTGCGGTGGAAGCCGAGGGCATACCGGCCGCGATTACCGGTCGGGCCCTCTACGAGGGCAAGCTCGACTTCGCACAGGCGCAGAAGCTCGCCGACGAGCTCGCCGCGAAGGCCTGAAGTGTTGTTCCCCCGGATGGGCCTGCTGATGTCCGCCTCGACGTGTCGGCCCTCTTGTGGGTCGAACGCGGGCCGCGCGCCGGACCTGCCATGGGCCTAGCCACCCGCATCATTCCCTGCCTCGACGTCAACGCCGGTCGCGTGGTGAAGGGCGTCAATTTCCTCGGCCTGCGCGATGCCGGAGATCCGGTCGAGATTGCGAAGCGCTACGACGAACAGGGCGCGGACGAACTGACCTTCCTCGACATCACCGCCAGCTCCGACGGCCGCGACACCATCGTGTCGGTGGTCGAATCCGTGGCCGAGCAGGTGTTCATCCCGCTCACCGTGGGCGGCGGTGTGCGGTCGGTGGCCGACATTCGCCGCTTGCTCAACGCCGGTGCGGACAAGGTCAGCATAAACACGGCGGCAGTGCAGAACCCGGCGCTGGTGGAGGAATCGGCGCGCCGCTTCGGTTCACAATGCATCGTCGTCGCGATCGACGCGCGGCGCGTGCCAGGCTCGGATCCGCTGCGCTGGGAAGTCTTCACCCATGGCGGACGCAAGTCCACCGGACTCGATGCCGTGGAATGGGGCAAGCGCATGCAGGCCGCGGGCGCCGGCGAGATCCTGCTTACCAGCATGGATCGCGATGGCACGAAGCAGGGCTTCGACGTCGAACTCACGCGCGCGTTTTCCGAAGCCCTCGACATTCCGGTGATCGCGAGCGGCGGGGTGGGCGGCCTGCAGCATCTGGTGGACGGCGTGAAGCTGGGACGTGCGGACGCCGTGCTCGCAGCCAGCATCTTCCACTACGGGGAGTTCACGGTGGGCGAGGCCAAGGCCTACATGAGCGCCAAGGGAATCGAAACCCGTCTCACCGATGGCTGACTGGCTCGACGAAGTGCTGTGGGACGAACGCGGCCTGGTGCCGGCGATCGCCCAGGATGCGACCACCGGCCGGGTCCTCATGTTCGCCCACATGAACCGCGAATCGCTGCAACTCACGGTTGCTACGGGGGAAGCCCATTATTGGTCGCGCTCGCGCAATCGCCTGTGGCACAAGGGCGAAGAGTCCGGGCACGTCCAGCGCGTGCAGGCCATCGGACTCGATTGCGACGGCGACGTCGTGTTGCTCGAAGTGGAACAAACCGGCGGGATCGCTTGCCACACGGGTCGCCCGAGCTGCTTTTTCCGCCGCCTGGAAGGGGGGCGCTGGGTCGAGGTCGAACCGGTGCTGAAAGACCCCAGGCAGATCTACGGTCGCTAGCAGACCATCGAGGGAGTGACGCCGTGATCGATCCGAACGTGCTCGCGCGTATCGCCGAGACCCTGGAGGCCCGCAAGGGTGCCGAACCCGGGAGTTCCTATGTCGCGTCCCTGTATGCGAAGGGCCTCGACGCGATCCTGAAGAAGGTCGGCGAGGAGGCGACCGAGACGGTCCTCGCTGCGAAGGGTGGTGATAAACTGGCCCTCGTTCGCGAGACAGCCGACCTGTGGTTCCACTGCCTCGTCATGCTCGCCCATGCAGGCCTTGGGCCCGACGACGTGCTGGCCGAATTGCGGCGCCGCGAGGGCATTTCCGGCCTCGACGAGAAGGCGGCACGGCAGGTCTGATCCAACCCCCTCCATCCATGAGTACCGACAACTGCATCTTCTGCAAGATCGTGCGAGGCGAGATTCCGAGCCGCAAGGTGTACGAGGACGACGAGATTCTCGCGTTCCACGACATCAATCCGCTGACACCCGTGCACTTGCTTGCGGTCCCGAAGGAACACATCGATTCCATGGCCACGCTCGAGGTTCGGCACGCCGGCGTGATGGGGCGGCTGATGGTGCTGGTGCAGCGCCTCGCGGCGGACCACGGCTCCCCAGACGGATTTCGCGTCATCTGCAACGCAGGACGAATCGGACGGCAGGATGTCTATCACCTGCATCTTCACGTTCTCGGCGGCCCCAACCCGCTGCCGGGCATGATCGCGCGCTCGACGTAGCGCGCAAACCGTAACGCTCAAGGAGAAGCAAACATGGGTAGCTTTAGCATCTGGCACTGGCTGATCGTCCTCGTGGTGGTGTTGCTCATCTTCGGCACCAAGAAGCTGCGCAACATCGGCCAGGACCTCGGCGGAGCCGTGAAGGGCTTCAAGGAAGGCATGAAGACTGAAGACGACAAGGCGCCGAACGCCGCCAAGCTCGAGGGTGCCGGCACCGGCCAGACCATCGACGGCGAAGTGAAGGACAAGAGCAAGGCGTAGCGCCCGAGTACCGCCGGAGCGCGTTCCATGTTCGACATCGGCTTCTCCGAACTGATGGTGATCGGCGTGGTCGCGCTCGTCGTCATCGGACCAGAGCGTCTGCCCAAGGTGGCTCGCACCGCCGGGGCCTTGTTCGGGCGCATGCAGCGCTATGTCGCCGATGTGAAGGCGGACATCAATCGCGAGATCGATGCGTCGGAGTTGAAGGACTTGAAGAAGACCATGACCGACGCCGCACAGAGCTTCGAGCAGTCGGTCAAGTCGCACGCCGAGGATATCCAGACCGAAGTCCGCAAGACGGAGGAGGAGTTCAACCGTCTGTCGAACCCGATGATGCACTTCGGTCTGGCGGGTGGTGCTGCCGCGACGACGGCGACGGCGGGCGAACCGGCGCCAGCGAATCCCGACGACGCTGATCCGTCGCCACAGCTCGAACTCGGCCTGGGTTCCGCGGCCTCGAGCGGCAGCGACCCGGCAGGAGCACCGGCTGCGCCGGCGCACACCGCCGTCCAGTCCTGAAGCACCGCCCGTGACGTCAGGGGTAACGCGCCGCGGCACTGCCCGCAACACGCAATCGTGAACGAACCGGATTCGTTCCTCTCGCACCTCATCGAACTGCGCGATCGCCTGGTGCGCGCGTTGATCGCCGTGCTCATCGTGTTCGTCTGCGTGTTTCCCTGGTCGTCCAACCTGTTCGACCTGCTCGCGCACCCGCTGATGCTGGCGTTGCCGGAGGGTACGAAGATGCTCGCGACCGGCGTCGTGACCCCGTTCCTGATCCCGGTGAAAGTGGCGTTGATGGTCGCGTTCGCCGTCGCGTTGCCCTACGTGCTGTACCAGGCATGGGCATTCGTGGCGCCGGGCCTCTACACGCACGAGAAGCGCTTCGTCCTGCCGATGGTGTTCGCGAGCACGGTGCTGTTCTTCCTTGGCGTCGCGTTCTGCTATTTCTTCGTGTTCGGCGTGGTGTTCAAGTTCGTGTATTCGATTGCCCCGCAGAGCATCACGGTCGCCCCGGACATCGAGAACTACTTCAACTTCGTGCTCGGCATGTTCGCCGCGTTCGGAGTGACCTTCGAGGTGCCGATTGCGGTCGTTCTGCTGGTGAAACTCAACATGGTGACCGTGGCCAAGCTGCGCGAGATCCGGCCCTACGTGATCGTCGGGGCCTTCGTGCTCGCGGCGGTAGTGACTCCGCCCGACGTGCTGTCGCAGGTGATGCTCGCGATTCCCATCTGGTTTCTGTATGAGGCCGGCATCATCGTGGCGTCGTTCGTCGCGCAGAAGAAGCCTGCGGAGGAATCGGGCACGGGCGCCTGATCTACCCTCCTCGGGCGCGACAGAGGGCCCGCGCGCCCCAGCTTCGCTGGCCGCGGGGCCAGTCGCGATCGCCTACATCCTATTCTTCGCGTCGTTGCGGCCGCGGGCGCTTGCCCACCGTGATCTTGAGCTTCACTTCGTTGCCGCCGCGCAACAGGCGCAAGGTCGCCTGCTTGCCCGGTTGCAGGGCAGCCACGAGATTCAGCATCGACGACGAGTCCGTCACCGGCTTGCCTTCGACGCCGACCAGGATGTCGCCGGGTTTGATGCCGCCTCGGTCTGCCGGACCGTTCTTGAGGACCCCGGCGATGAGGGTGCCTTCGGTGTTCGGCAGCTTGAAGGACTCCGCCAGTTCCGCCGTCAGGTCCTGCACTTCGACGCCGATCCAGCCGCGGGTCACCGAACCGGTCGTGATGATCTGGTCGAACACCTGACGGGCGATGCTGACCGGGATCGCGAAGCCGATCCCCATGCTGCCGCCGCTGCGGGAGTAGATCGCGCTGTTCACGCCCACCAGGCTGCCTGACGCGTCCACCAGTGCGCCGCCGGAGTTTCCAGGATTGATCGCCGCATCGGTCTGGATGAAGTTCTCGAAGGTGTTGATGCCAAGATGGCTGCGGCCAAGCGCGCTCACGATGCCCATGGTCACGGTCTGCCCGACGCCGAAAGGATTGCCGATGGCGAGCACGACGTCGCCCACCTGCAGGTTGTCCGATTGCCCGAAGGTGATGGCGGGCAGGTCCTTGCCTTCGACCTTGAGCACTGCGAGGTCGGTGTCGGGATCGGTGCCGACCACGCGCGCCGGGAGCTTGCGCCCGTCGGCCAGCGCGACCTCGATCCCGTCGGCGGCATCGATGACGTGGTGGTTGGTGAGGATGAAGCCCTCGGCTCCTACGATCACCCCCGAGCCCAGGCTTGCCGAACGCTGTGGTTCCCCGTCGAACTGGTCGCCGAAGAAGCGCCGGAACACGGGGTCGTCCATGAACGGGTGGCGCGGGGCCTTGACGTCCTTGCTCGTGAAGATATTCACCACCGCACCCATGGATTTCTTGGCGGCTGTGCTGTACGAGCCGATGTCGGTATCGGCCGCGGGGCGCTGAGTCTCCCGGACCGTGACGATGCCGCCATTGCGCCCGCCGAAGGTCAGCAGGTCCGGCCGCAAGGTCGACACGACGAAGAGCACCGCCAGGGAAACTGTGGCGGCCTGGGCGAAAATGAGCCAGAGCTTGCGCATGAAGAAGGCGGCGCGGTCTCTAGAACGCGGCCAGCCGTTGGGGGCTAGAGGCTTGAATTATCACAGGGTCATGCAGGGTGGGAAAGTGCCAGAGGGGCTGCGCGCCCGGCGTTGCGGACACCATTTGGCCGGTTTGACACGCATTCTGCGGGTCGCCTATACTCCGCCGCTTTCCGTTTCAGGCATTGCCTCAACGCTTCCGTGATGAAAACCTTCTCCGCCAAGCCCCAGGAAGTCCAGCACGACTGGTACGTGATCGACGCCACCGACAAGGTGCTCGGCCGCGTGGCGGTGGAAGTCGCTCGTCGCCTGCGGGGCAAGCACAAGCCGATTTTCACGCCGCACGTGGACACGGGTGATTTCATCGTCGTCGTCAACGTCGATCGCATCAAGGTTACGGGCAACAAGGCGACCCAGAAGACGTACCATCGCCATAGCGGCTATCCGGGTGGTATCTACAGCACCACTTACGAGAAGCTGCACGCGCGGTTCCCCGGCCGGGTGCTGGAGACTGCGGTGAAGGGCATGTTGCCCAAGGGACCGCTCGGGTATGCCATGCTGAAGAAGCTCAAGGTGTATGCCGGCGCCCAGCACCCCCACTCGGCGCAGCAGCCCAAAGCGCTGGCCATCTGATAAGAGGACTTTTGACCGATGGCTGTTCAGTACAACTACGGTACGGGTCGCCGCAAGAGCGCGGTAGCCCGGGTGTTCATCAAGCCCGGCAAGGGCGACATCCAGGTGAACGGCAAACCGCTGGACGTGTTCTTCTCGCGTGAAACCGGCCGCATGGTCGTGCGCCAGGCGCTGGAAGTGACCAGTCAGCTGGGCACTTTCGACATCACCGTGAACGTCACAGGCGGCGGTGAATCCGGTCAGGCCGGCGCTGTTCGTCATGGCATTGCGCGCGCGCTGATCGATTACGACGCGGCGCTCAAGCCCGCTCTCAAGAAGGCCGGGCTGGTCACGCGCGACGCCCGTGAAGTCGAACGCAAGAAGGTCGGCCTGCACAAGGCGCGTCGCCGGAAGCAATTCTCGAAGCGCTGATGTGCGTCGGATGCGTCCTGGTTCAACAAAAAGCCGCCCTTGGGCGGTTTTTTGTTGGCGCCGGCGCTGTCGTGATCGGGTGACGTTACCTCTCCACGTCGATACGGGAATCCCGTGGCCGTTCTGAAGAACATCAAGCGGCGCTTCGGGATCGCAGCTCCGCGGGTCGCCATTCGTACACACGTCCCGTGGTACTGGCGCGTACTGTTGACCGGCGTGCTGCTCGGTCTGGTGATGATCATCGCCTGGGGTACGTTCGACTTCGGCCGTCGGCTCGCGGGATTCCACCGGATGGAATCGGACAAGGAGCAGGACCGGCTGTCGCGCCAGGTGGAGGGCCTCAAGGCGGAGAACGAGGCGCTGCGACGGACTCTGGCCGCGGCGGAGCGCCAACTGCAGATCGAGGTCGCCACGCACGAGAGCGTCGCGCAGCAGATGGAGGCGACCACGGCCGAGAACTCGACTCTCAAGGAGGATCTCGCCTTCTTCCAGTCACTCATGGCCAACGGCGAGCCCGGGACGATCACGATCAACCGCTTTCGCGTCGAGCCCGATGCCCTGCCCGGCGAGTACCGTTATCGGCTGCTTGTCGTTCAGTCGCGACAGCGGCGTGAGTTTCAGGGGCGCTTGCAGCTCGTCGTGGACCTGGAGCAAGATGGCCGCCCTTCAGTGATGACCGTGCCGGCCGATAGTGCAGAGAGCGGCGGCGTCCGCCTCAACTTCAAGTTCTTCCAGCGCGTCGAAGGCAGCTTCACGGTGACCGGCGGCGCAATCGTGAAACGCGTGCATGCGCGCGTCATCGAACAAGGGTCCACGACACCCAAGTCGTCGGAGACCTTCAACCTCTGAAGCCACGGGAGGATCCAGCATCATGTTCGGAAACAAGGTATCCAAGCCGCAGACACGCATCGACAGCCTGGTAGGTGCCGGTACGGTGGTCGAAGGCAACATCACGTTCTCAGGTGGCCTGCGGGTCGACGGTCGTGTACGCGGCAATGTCATTGCCACGGGCGACGAGTCGAGCACCCTGGTGCTCTCGGAGCAAGCCCAGATCGATGGCGAGATTCGTGTTTCCCACGCCGTGATCAACGGCACCGTGGTCGGGCCGGTCCAGGGCACCGAGTACGTGGAACTGCAATCGAAGGCCAAGGTAACCGGCGATGTCCTGTACCGTACCCTCGAGATCCAGCTCGGGGCCGTGGTCCAGGGCCGCCTCGTGCACCAGGAAGGGGATACCCAGCCCAAGGTCGTATCCTTGAAATCGGCGCAGCCGACGCTATCTACTCCAACGCCATCCGCGTCGACCGGTGATTGACCCTCGGTTGAACGCGGCCGGATAATGGGGTGTCAGAGAGTCTTTGGGGGTAACCCGTGAACGCCGTCACCGAAATGCCAGTTCCGCTCGTCTTCACCGACAACGCAGCCGACAAGGTCCGCCAGTTGATCGACGAGGAAGGGAATCCCGACCTCAAATTGAGGGTATTCGTGTCCGGTGGTGGGTGTTCGGGCTTCCAGTACGGATTCAGCTTCGAGGAAGACCGCCAGGAAGACGACACCGCCATGCACAAGAATGGCGTCACGTTGCTGATCGATCCGATGAGCTACCAGTACCTCGTAGGTGCCGAGATCGACTACCAGGAAAACGTCGAAGGTGCGCAGTTCGTGATCAAGAATCCGAACGCGACCTCCACTTGCGGTTGCGGTTCGTCGTTTTCCGCCTGACGAACTCACCCTTCCTGCGGCAGTGGAAACGGGGCCCGCGGGCCCCGTTTGCATTGGAACGCTGCCGGTACGGTTCTACTCCAGAGCGGCGAGATCCACCTCACGCAGCAGTTCGACCGTCGAAATCCGCTCGCGTGCAACCTCGTCGAATCTCGAGCGCGCACTTGCCGTAAGCGCAGGTCCGGGCTGAGGTGCGCGCCGCAGCGGATCGACGTGGACGCCGTGGAGCAGGAATTCGTAATGCACGTGCGGTCCCGTGGCGAGCCCGGTCATGCCGACGTAGCCGATGATGTCGCCCTGGGCGATGCGTGTGCCGGCCCGCATGCCCGGAGCGAAGGCGGAAAGGTGACCATACAACGTGGTCACGCCGTTCGCGTGGCGCAGCATGATCGTGTTGCCGTAGCCGTTGCGACGGCCGGCGAAATCGACGAAGCCGTCTGCCGTAGCCCGGATGCGAGTGCCGGTCGGCGCGCCGTAGTCGATGCCCTTGTGGGCTCGCCAGGTCTGCAGCACCGGATGAAAGCGCGCACTCGAGAAGCCCGACGTCACCCGGGAGAACTCGAGCGGCGAGCGCAGGAACGCCTTGCGCATGTTGCGGCCGTCCGGCGTGTAGTACCCGGCACGACCGGTGCCGTCCTCGAAGTAGACGGCCTGCAGCACCCGACCCTGGTTGATGAACTCAGCGGCCAGGATGCGGCCGGCACTGGTCAGCTCACCGTTGGCGTGCCGCATCTCGAACACGACGGAGAAGCGATCGCCCTTGCGCAGATCGCGATGGAAATCGACGTCGCTCGAGAAGACGTCGGCCAACTGAGTGGCGATGGCGTCGGGCACGCCGGCGGCATCGGTGGCGGCGAACAGCGAGCTTTCGATGACCCCGGACTTCATCTCCGTCCGGCTTTCCAACTCAGGTACAGCGCCGCCAATCGCGAATCCGGTCGCGGTACGTTCCAGCTTGAGCGCGGTCGAGTCGCCACGGTAGAACAACTCGAGCAGGCGCCCAGACTCGTCGACCACCGCCTTGACGGATCGACCGGGGACGAGCTGATGGAAGACCCGCGTGCTCCTATCGCGGGCCAGGTATTCCAACGCTTCGGGATCGTCCACCTGGAGGCGGGCGAGCAAGGCGCCGACGGTGTCGCCGCGCTGAATCCGCTCCTCTCGCCGGTATTGCATGGCCTCTCGATCCGGCACTAGGGTGGTCGGTGTCAGGACGACATCGACGGTCACTTCCTTACGCTCGATCGAGTCGGTGACTGTCTGGGGGGCGATGCCGAAGGCCCCCACGACCCCGAGCAGGGGCAGGGAGGAGAGCACGAGCAACACGCGCAGCCCGCTCGCAGACAGGGCTGCGGCAGGCTTTTCGGCTACAATCGCGGCCTCGTTTTTTGCGGTCATCGGCCAAGCCAATCAGGTCTCCAAACGGGGAGATGGTAGCAGATGCCGGCGCCCCTGGCCGCAGTGCAACATGGGCCCTCGAGCGGGCGGGGCCTGACCCGCCATCCCGATTCCGCCACTCCATCCCATGCCTTCCGTCGAGACACAGCTCGAAGTCATCAAGCGCGGCTGCGACGAGTTGCTGATCGAACAGGAACTCGTCGAGAAGCTTCGCCTCGGTCGTCCGCTGCGCGTGAAGGCGGGTTTCGATCCGACCGCGCCCGACCTGCACCTGGGCCACACGGTGCTGATAGCCAAGCTACGCCAGTTCCAGGAGCTGGGGCACCACGTGCTGTTCCTGATCGGGGACTTCACCGGCATGATCGGCGACCCGACCGGCAAGAACGCCACGAGGCCGCCGCTCAGCACCGACCAGATCGCCCAGAATGCGACGACCTACAAGGAACAGGTCTTCAAGATTCTCGACGCCGAACGGACCGAGGTCTGCTTCAACTCCACCTGGATGGGCAAGATGTCGGCGGCCGACATGATCAAGCTCGCCGCTACCCACACGGTGGCGCGCATGCTGGAGCGCGACGATTTCGGCAAGCGCTATCGGGAAAACCGGCCGATCGCGATCCATGAGTTCCTCTATCCCCTGGTGCAGGGCTACGACTCCGTCGCGATGCGGGCCGACATCGAGCTGGGCGGGACCGACCAGAAGTTCAACCTGCTGATGGGGCGCGAGTTGCAGAAGCATCACGGCCAGCCGCCGCAATGCATCCTGACCATGCCGCTGCTCGAGGGGCTCGATGGCGTCCAGAAGATGTCGAAGTCGCTGGGCAACTACGTCGGCATCAACGAAGCACCGAACGAGATCTTCGGCAAGCTGATGTCCGTTTCGGACGAGTTGATGTGGCGCTACATCGAGCTGCTGTCCTTCGAATCGCTCGAGACGATCCGGCGCTGGAAGGCCGAGGTCGAAGCGGGACGCAATCCGCGCGACGTGAAGGTGCTGTTCGCGCAGGAGATCGTCAGCCGATTCCACGGGGCGGGTGCGGGGGCGTCAGCGCTTGCCGATTTCGAGGCGCGATTCAAGCAGGGCGAGATCCCCGAAGAAATGCCGGAGTTCTCGTTCGGGACCGGTGCTGACGCGATCTCTCTCGCGCAGGTGCTGAAGCAGGCGGGACTCACGTCGAGCACGTCCGAGGCGCTGCGCATGATCGATCAGGGCGGCGTGCGCCTGAACGGGGAGAAGGTGTCCGATCGTGCGGCGTCCTTGCCGCGCGGAGAGCCCATGGTGCTGCAGGTGGGCAAGCGGAAATTTGCGCGGGTGACCCTGCAGTAACGCGGATTCGATGCGGAGTTCGCGACGCGCATCGCGAATTCTTCGTCGCAGGGGTTGACCCTCGATTCTCGGTCCGTATAATGCGCGCCTTTCGCCGGTCAGCGGCGTCGCTCTTTAACAGTTTGCACAGCCGATAGATGTGGGCACTCTGGTGGGTGTTCTGCGTGCGCTTGGGGGTAACCTTGGGTGGATGCGGGATGCTGCAGGTAATGGATAGAGTGCTCGCAAGAGGTAGAAATACGTCAAGCGAGTTTGAAGCTTTGGAAGGATTGAACTGAAGAGTTTGATCCTGGCTCAGATTGAACGCT